>CAJUNK010000007.1 GCA_910587815.1 Candidatus Gastranaerophilales bacterium
TTGTCAAGCTCAATCATTAACTTTAATCCCTGCATAACCTTGATGGTTAAATTTCCTTCGCACCAGATTATAATGTTCCGAGCTGCACATTGAATACTACAATCAACTAAAAAGACGATAAATCCTTACTGCGTTAGAGATACCAATTATCCTATCCCGCAGGGATGACTTTATCTGTATAGGTTCTGCTTTGCACAACCTAACAGCTAAGGCCTCGTCGTCATCGTAAGGTTTTCGCCCTCACGGCCAGGCTATACGCCTGTCTTTACCGGGCTTCACACACGGCTGATGCTTTCATGTTCCGGGCTAAACATTGAATACTACAATCAACTTATAGAGTGAGAAACCGCCAAACTGCCACAAGGGATTAGCAAAAATACATTTCTTTTGTCAGAGCATCTGATGTATTAAAATGATTATTTTCATAAAATTTAACCGCATCTATTGTAGAATACAAAAATATTTTTTCACCACAATATAAAGCCTTCAGGGCATTCAGCATTGCAGAGCCCGCATGGGCGTAGCGGATATCAGCCTTTGATTTATGACTATTATCAGGATCTACCTCTAGATATTCTATCTTCTTTTCGCCGTCATTTTCAGAAGATACCTGTGCAAGGGCCAAAATATCCTCATCAGATAGATTTTCAAAATCAGAATTTTGCCTTGTAATGGCATAAAAATTTAAATTGGGCGCCTCGGTTTCAGCACCAGGGCCGCTGCAATATTTCATGCAGTTTGCAATACAGGCGCCATAGCCTACATCACTGCGCCATCTTTTACCCACGTTTGATACAACAGCTAAATCACTTTCACAAAAAGGGTTTAATTCCACAAATGAGACCGGAATATCCACCCTTGAAGCCTGGCCTTTATCAATTTTCTGTACAGTGGTATCACTAATGCATCTTGCGCCAAATGAAATCATAATTCAAACCCTTTTATTGATAGGCTGATACAAAACTTGTGACAAAAATTTTTTGCAAAAAATTTATTCCAGCATATTTTTACTGCGAAGCTTTTTATGATATGTAATTGCAAAACGGTGAGCTTCATCTCTGATGCGTTGAAAAAGATGCAAAGCAGGAGATTTTATTGGAAATATTACTGGTTTTGACTCATTTGGTTTAAAAACTTCTTCCTCTCTTTTTGCAAGAGAAACTAAATCGATTTTTAAATCAAATTCTTTCATAATTTCATTAACACTTGACAGCTGGCCTTTTCCACCATCTATTATGATTAAATCAGGCGCTGGATCATCCCCATTTGTTATTCTTTTAAAACGACGGGATAAAATTTCGCGCATACTTTTAAAATCATCAACTTCGCCTTTTTTTATGGTGCGGAGTTTATAGCGGCGATATTTGGATTTCTTAGGCATTCCATTTTCAAACGTAACGCGGCTTGCAACAGTATTTGTACCTTGAATATGAGATATATCATAACATTCAATAATATGTGGAAACTTTGAGAGTGAAAGTTTATCTTGAATATAGGCACCAACTTCATTGTAATCATTTTGAAGCTGGGCAAATTCTTTTAATTTTAATTGCTGCAAATTAAACTCTGCATTTTTTTGTGCAAGAGCAAGGATTTCCTCTTCCTTTTTATTCTTTGGAGTACAAAGTGTAACCTTTTTACCCATCCTTGCTGTCAGCCATTTTTCATAAATATCTTTATCATCAGGAGGGGTTGTTAAAATTATATTCTTTGGAATTTCAGAATCATTTAAAATTGAATAGTATTCACGCATCACAGCTTTTGAAACTTCTGTTGAATCATCAGAAAATTCACCAGAATATTTTGAAAAATCAAAATCTTTTTTGTTTATAAGGCGCCCTTCGCGGATTTCTAAAATACTCACGGAATAGAGATTATTTTCTTTTACAATGCCAATAAAATCCTGATTTATTTTAGAATTTTCAGAGACGATTTTTTGTTTTTCCATTGTCTTTTTAACATCCAGATAAGAATTTCTATACCTTGCAGCCTTTTCAAATTCTAAATTTTTAGCACATTTTTTCATCTGTTCTTCTAGTGCATTTAAAAGTTCATTTTGTCTGCCAGATAGAAACATCTGCGCATCTTTTAAAATTTTTTTATATTCTTCTGGTGCTATCATTTTTTGACAAGGGGCGGTGCATTGTCCAATATCATAATAAAGACAGGGACGTGAATTAAATTTTGGGGTTTTGCATTTTTTTAGAGGAAAAATTTTTCCTAAAAGTTCAAGCGTTGCCCACATAGCTCTTGAATCAGTATAGGGGCCAAAATATTTACCCTTTTGCGGATTTTTATTTGCTTTTCTCACCACTGTAATTCTTGGATATTCTTCTTCTGTCACAAGAAAATATGGAAATTTTTTGTCATCCTTTAATAAAATATTATAGCGGGGTTTGTATTTTTTAATAAGTTCTGCTTCTAAAATCAGCGCTTCAACTTCACTATCCACCACAATGCATTCAATTTTTGCTATTTTTGGCACCATAACATTCACTTTTATCGAATCATTTGATGTAAAATAGCTTTTCACGCGGTTAGATAAGTTTTTTGCCTTGCCAACATATATTATTTCACCTTTTGCATCAAAATATTGATAACACCCAGGCAGTTTGGGCATCATCTTGACTTGTTCTAATACAAATTTTGATACATTTTCTTTTGCCACCTTAAAACCTCGCCACACAGAAATTCAGTATAATTTAATAAACGTTTTCTTGGGTGTTTTTAAAATTAGGCTTTTATAATTTCTATTTTATCATCTAATGAAATTTTTAAAGGTCCACCTAAATATTCTATTGTATATTTTGCATTCCAAACGGGCGGCAAAATTTTATTTTTATTAATTTTTGTGAAATGATTCAAGATTTTAAAATCTTTGCCGATAAATAAAACATTAAAAGGAATGACACAAAAAAACGAATGAATCCAGCATGTATCCTTGAACACAAGGGCATCAGCATCTATTTCTTTTTTAAACATAAGACCTGACATTCTTTCAAAAAAAGAATTCATTACTCTTGCCCTTTCAAAAAGCACATCACCATTTAACAAAACTTTACAAAACCTCATTGCTATCCCTTTAAAAACCTGAAAACTTTGATATAATTAAAACATACCATAAGCATACTACAAGTGTCCTTATAAAGTCATCCCCAAAGTTTTCAAATTTCCCGCAAGGCGGCCGTTTTAAATGCAAATTATTATTAAAAATAAAAGAGGCACAAATTATGGCAGAAAACACGGTTTTAGAATTTAGAATTGATGAAGCAAGCGTACAAAGCGCCTGGCTCAAAACACTTTACGACCTTGCAGACGAATTAAATTGCAAATGTCAGACATTTTTTGAAGAAAAATACAGCGCTGCAAGAAAATGTTTTGCCCAAACAAGAATTGTAAAAATTATGGGCTCAAATTCAATGCTGGGGTGGCTGAAACTTAGGATGGAAAGATACGACCATTTTGTAGATTCTTTAAATGAATATGCCGAATTTTATTCTTCATCATTCGATAGTTCTGATGATAAAAATCCGGCATAGAAAAATTCAATAAAAAATTTAAACTAATTTAAATTCAACGTTTAAAACTGTATTGTCAGAATATTGGATTTGTGCTTCTTGAACAACAGTCTTATAAGTATCTTTGCCAAGGCTAATTTCATAAACTGCATCTTGAGCATTTTTATATGCCATTTTAAATTCATGAGCATTAATTTGAATGCTTTTTGATTCCATACCTTTGCCATAAACAGTTGCAGGAAGAAGACCTTCTGCTCTCAACTGACGCGGATTTTTATCTTGCACTCTGTCACTTGCTTCAATTTTTACGATTGTTTGTTCGCTCATTTTTATCTCCATTTTTTATTATTATAACTATTGCTTTTTATTATTATATTTGTAAAATAGTAAAATGCAATTTAAAGTAAGAAGAATTTTACCTAAAAACATTAAAGATGAAATTCAAAAAACCGGTTTTAGCCCATCATATCTTGATTTTGGGATATTAAAACACCAGTTTCTAAATATTAAAATTTATAACCTAAAACCTGAGGCTGCAACCATTTTAAAACAAACAGCTCTTTCCTTGGGGGCAGATGTTGCAGTGCACAGGGGAGTTTTAGACCATAGTATACAAAAAAGCGACGTAATTTTATCAGGCAGCATAGCGCAAATACGGACGGTTTGTGAAAAATTAAAAAAACAACAATTCTCAATGCCAAAAGTTGCAGATGAAATTTTAAAACAAGCTGAAATTTTTCTTGAAGACACATCTAAAATACCAGATATTATGGGCATTTTAAACATTACAGAAAATTCTTTTTCAGATGGCGGAAGATTTTTAAACCCCAACATTGCAATAGAACATGCCTATAAAATGATTGAAGATGGGGCTAGAATTATTGATATAGGGGCAGAAAGCACAAAGCCTGGAGCTGATATTATTCCGCCCGAGATAGAAATTGAACGTATAAGCCCGGTAATTAAAGAATTGAGGCAAAACCTTGCCTGCATGGATATTAAAATCAGCATTGATACCAGAAATGCTGAAACCGCAAGGAAAATGGCCGAATTTGGCGCTGATATAATAAATGATGTTTCAGGACTTGCATTTGATGAAAAAATGGCAGATATTATTAAAGAAACAGGCGTAAAAATAGTCATAATGCACTCTAGAGGCACGCCAAAAGATATGGATAATTTAGCCTGCTATAAAAATACTGTGGATGAAATTTATTTTGAACTTCAAGAAAGAGTGCAATATGCACTAAATAAAGGAATTTTGCCCAGTCAAATAATAATTGACCCAGGGTTTGGTTTTGCAAAAAACAATGAGCAAAATTTTGAAATACTATCCAAAATTGAAGAATTCAAAAGTATGGGATATCCTTTGCTTGCGGGGCTTTCACGAAAAAGATTTATAAAAAGCCTTGATAAAACAGCAATTTTTAATACCAGGCAAGATAAAAATGCCACAGAAAATAAATGTACAGATTTTGATACTTTGGATTTTTTAACATCAGGAGCTAGTTTATTTTTAGCCATAAAGGGTGTTGATATTATAAGGGTACATGATGTATTAAAAACAAGACAGATGCTGGATTTAACCCGTATGATTATTTAGCTTTTTTATATTTTTTGACACCTTTTTGGCGGAATTTTGATATGTTATTCAAAACATCAGAGAATTTTTCAATCGGTTCAAACCTAAAACCGCACCCATCAGCAAGTGTACCGCCCATTTTCAAAATTTCTTCCATTGGATAATCTTTGCAGATTTTCTCTCTTTTTTTATGGATTTTGCACATTTTTGTTTTTTCATCCAAATTTTTGCACGCAAAAACAAGACCCATATCATCTTTTCCTATAATTTCAAGGTCAAAATAAAAGGGGTGCAAGGGTTTTAGCTTGCTGAAAAGTTTTTCATCAGAAATAAATTTTTTGCCATGCTTTACATAGATATTTTTGCAACATCTGCCGCATTTCAGGCATTCGCCCTTTCTGTAGTATTTTTTGCCTAATATTTTTAAATAGAAAAATTTCTTTACATTACTTAAAATTTTAGCTTTGAAAGCATTTATTTTTAGGGCAAATGTTAACATTTGTAAACTTGAACCTTATTGCATAACAGCTCTATTCCAGGTCAAAATCAGAAAAATCATTCTCTAAATCGTCATAATAGTTTTCATTTTCTTCATCATTGGTACAATTTTTATTTAAAAATGCCGAAAAATCAGCGCTTTCAAGGTCATTTAAAAAGCCTTCATTTTGAATAAGTGCTAAAACCGCCTTTTCATCTTCAATTGAGACCATTTTTTCGACCTCTAATGCCCTTTTTATGTCTTCTTCTGTTATAAAATCAGCATTTTCTGCATCAATATCTTCAAACACCAGTTTTGAAAACTTTTTTATATCCTCAAGACGCTCATAGCGCTGGATTGCATCCTCTAAAATTTCAATTTGTTTTTGTGAAATTTCCAAACTTGAATTATATAAAATAGGAGAAGTTACCCCCAAAGCATCCTTTAAAAGCGGATTTTGAAGTTTTTTATTTTGAATATTTTTGATGGAATTTTGCATAATATTATTCTAACATTTTTGTGATATATTGGCTATAAAAGCTTTTATAGAGCGAAAAATTTTAAAAAAGAGAGGATAAAAATGAGCAACAGAGTTTTACTTTGCATTTTAGATGGATGGGGCATTTCAAAAGATGAAAAATATAACGCCATAAAGGCTGCCCATACGCCAAATTACGACAGTTTTTTAAAGGATATGTCAAATACTATAATCCATGCTGATGGATTAAATGTTGGCCTTCCTGAAGGGCAAATGGGAAATTCCGAAGTGGGTCATTTAAATATTGGCGCAGGAAGAGTGGTGTATCAAGAATTAACAAGAATCAACAAGGCAATAGATGAGGGGGAATTCTTTAAAAATGCAGAATTCACCCGTGCAATAGAACATATAAAGGCTACAGGCGGGGCTTTGCACATAATGGGTCTTGTTTCAAACGGTGGCGTACATAGTTCCATGAAACATTTAGACGCATTAATTAAGCTTGCGGCGGATAATTCGGTAGACAAAGTATACGTTCATGCCTTCTTAGACGGGCGCGATACCCCCCCAAGAAGCGCTGAAACATACGTTGCAGAAGTAGAAAAGACACTTAAAGAAAAGGGGCTGCCACCAGTTGCAAGTGTAATAGGCCGATACTATGTCATGGACAGAGATACAAGGTGGGATAGAGTCGAAAAAGCATACAACTGTCTTGTTTTAGGGGAAGGTAATAAGGCTGAAAGCGCTTTAGATGCTATTAGAAACTCGTACAATAAGGACATAAGTGACGAATTTGTTGAACCTACGGTGATTGGCGGAGAAAGAATTAAAGATGGAGATGCCGTTATATTCTTTAATTATAGACCTGATAGGGCAAGAGAGATAACAAAAGCGCTAACATTCAGTGATTTCGATGGTTTCAACCGTAAAAAGGTATTGAAAAACATTTTCTATGTTTGCATGACTCAATACGATGAAAACTTCGATTTAGCAGTAGCTTTCAGACCTCAACACCTGAAAAACATTTTAGGAGAAGTATTTGACGCCAACAACATTAAACAATTTAGAACAGCAGAAACAGAAAAATACGCCCACATTACATTTTTCTTTAATGGCGGAGTTGAAGAGCCAGGAAAGCTAGAAACCAGAAGACTTGTAGCCTCTCCAAAGGTTGCAACATACGATATGAAGCCTGAAATGAGCGCTTATGAAGTTTGTGAAAATGTTTTGGAAGCACTTGATGATGAAAATTACGGATTTATATTAGTAAACTTTGCAAACCCTGATATGGTAGGGCATACAGGGGTAATGGAAGCCGCTGTCAAGGCTGTGGAAGCTGTGGACGATTGTGTTGGTAAAATTGCCCAAAAAGCCCTAGACAAAGGGGTTTCTATGATTATAACAGCAGATCATGGAAATGCAGAATGGATGTATAACGAACAAACCAAAGCACCCCAAACTGCCCACACCACAAACATTGTGCCATTTATAATAGTTGATAATAAGCACTATGAGCTGAAAGACACTGGTGCACTTTGCGATATAGCGCCAACCGTACTTGATTTAATGAAAATTAAACAGCCCGATGAAATGACTGGAAAATCAATGATAGTACATTAATTGGGGATTTTTCAATATCATTCAAAAACAAGCTTTGCCCGCAAAATAAACTTTTTGCGGGTATTTTTTATAGTAAAATCAGGCCTTTCAACATAATTCATACAATCTAATAAAGAATATATCAGGTTTTCAAGCCTTTTTTATTCTTATACGTTATAAAAATAAGCGCAATAAGTGATGCCAAAAGGCACAAAACGCTTATTAAAAGTGCAATTGGCCAATTATTAACATCTAAAACACTATCCACTCTAATCTTTTCAATAAAAATCCTGCCAAAAGAATATAGCGCAAGATATGTAAAAAATGCCACACCATTTGGTTTTGCTGGATATTTTTTTAACAAAAAACATAATATTATAAATACAAATATATCCCATAAAGATTCATATAAAAATGCAGGGTGAAAATATTCGTAATTTATAAATTGATTTGGCCTAAAAACAGGCTCTATATAAAGTTTCAAGGGCAAATCAGAAGGAATTCCAAAAGCTTCTTGGTTGAAGAAATTTCCCCACCTGCCAATAGCCTGCCCTAGCGCTAAACCGTATGAAACCGCATCCGCATAAGGCATTAGGGATGTTTTTTTAATTATTTTAAAATACACAAAGCCTGCAATAAATCCCCCCAAAATTGCTCCATGGATTGAGATTCCGCCATGCCAAAGCGCAAAAATTTCAGAAGGGTATTTTGAATAAAAATCTAAGCTTAACAAAACGTAATATAACCTTGCAGAAATTAACGAAATAACAATAAGCCATGGAAAAAAATCTAGCAAAATGTCCAAATTCACGTTTTTGTAATACTTTTTTGCAATATTATATGTGACAAAAAGCCCAAAAACCATCCCCAAAAAAAGCATTATGCCATAATAACGAATATCAAAACCAAAAATATTAAAAGCTACAGCCGAGGGGGCTTTTAAGACTATAGAAAAGGGCATTTAAATTTCACCCTTTATTGTTTGTTATCTGATTGCATCGTATCATTAATTTCAGGGAATTCAAGTTTTGAATATTCTTCAATATCTTCTTGAATTTCTTTTATATGCTGTTTTACTTTATCTAAATCCTGTGCTTTTTGGGCAATTTCTGTATATTTTGTGTATGCGCCAATTGCCTCTTCTAGCCTTTTTATAGCATAATCTGCATCTTCTTTGGTATTAAACAAAGATGTTTCATCTACTTCTTTATCATCCAAAGTGCTGTCATTATCTTTAATATTTTTTTTGTCATTCAATTTTTTATAACCATCCCCTTCTAATGCTACACCCAAAGTATAATAGGCATCTGCACTTTCAGGGTTTATTTTAATTGCTTCATTTAATTGATTTATGGCGCTTTTAAATTCTTCTTTATTTACATAAGCAACAGCAAGATTGTATCTTGTTTCAAAAACACTGCCATCTAAATCTACACTTGATTCCAGCCTTTTTACAGCTTCATCATAATCACCTTTATCAAGATATTCTTTCGCTTTTGTATTTAATTCCTGAATTGCAAAATTATTTATACATGCACTAGACATCACACTTACAAATAAAACGGCTAAGAAAATTAAAAGCTTCCTCATAATTTCTCCCTAAAATTATTATAACCTCAAGTCTAATTTAGATATTTATTTAAATATAATACCCAAAACATTAAATGAGTGCAACTAAAGATGTGGCTAATTTAACCAGTTAAAACTTTTTACAAAACTATCCGCATTCAAATCGCCCAAAATTTCAACCGCAAAAAGCCTAAAATCGGAAGAGGCGCCTGCAATATCAGGGATTTTTTCCACATCCTTTATCATATTTTCTTTTACCTTTTTATCAAGCTTATCATTTGTAAAGATATTTAAAATTGAATAAACGGAAGCATTTCCTATTGGACCCAAAAGATTAGATATTTTTGTAGAAAGCTTTCCAAATACATCAAAATCACCAACATTTGTTGCAATGTCATAGGTACCGGTTGTATAGATGCTTAAATTGTCTCCTTTGGAGTATATATTTAATTTGCTAATTTTACCGTCTTCTACAATAAAATCACCCGATATACGCTTAAACTCGCCCGTTTTGTATGGTATTAAAACTTCTATTACATTGTTTATAGTAAAGCCCAAAATTCCACTTTTTAAAAGATTTCCGGCTCTTAAGAGATATTCAAGAGACCCCAATTTAGGCATTTTGCCATCATATATTGCAAAATCCACATCAGCTTTTATGTTGTTAATACCATCAACCGTATTTAATTGATGTCCTGAAAGATTTATTTTACCATTTGTTTTACCAAAGATTTGATTTTTTACCCCAAAAAGGTCTGTTACAAGCGTATTAGCATCACAATCTTTAATTTCAGAATTTATATTTATTTTCGTAGAATCAAATTCATAACTGCCACTGGTTTTAATTTTTCCGCCTGCGGTATCAAAAACTATATCATTAAATATAAATCTGCCGTCTTTAGTGTGCTTAAATCTGCCTTTAAAGTTTTGCGCCTTTAAATTATTATAATGTATTTCATCTGCGCTAAATATACCATCTTTTATTTCAATATCAAGAGGAGACAGAACCATAGCCTGTTTTTGAGCAGGATCAGTTGTTTTTTGCACCTTTGAAAAATCTGTAAGACCTTCTAAAAACCTGTTTAGGTCAACAATTTTTGAGGTTATTTCAGCCTTATTAACAACAACGGGTAATGCCGGTTTATTCACAATTTCAGCCAAGACTTTTACATCAGATTTCATGCCCGTGCCTTCAAATGCAGCCTTTATAAGTTTTTCATCCAAGATTAAATCAACATCTTTCACTTGTGTATCATAGAGTGGTATATCTACATTTGAAAATTTAACCTTGCCCTTTGCTTTTGGTTCCATAACGGGGCCGTTTAGTAAAATATCCGCATTAAACGTTCCTTGTTTTAGGACTGATTTTTTAAATACCGGATTTAAAAGCCTTGCGGGTGCAGGGTTTGGAGTTTCCATTTTAAAATTATCTAACAGCAAATTGTTTCCATCAGTATGCAGGGCACCTGAAAGCTTCAGCATTTCATAAGGGGTTTGTTTATTGTTTTGAGAAAGAATATATTTTTGATATTTAATATTTCTTATATTTACTTCATCATTCTTAAAATCAATTCTTGAATTGATTTCGCGTTTATTTTGCACATCTCCAAGATTTGCACCCATATAATATAAATCTGTACCAGGGTTTAAAATTACTGTAGCAAAGATTGAATAATCATCCAGTTGACCGCGCAGTCTACCCTTCAGGTTAAATTCGCCTTTAGTTTTAAGTGGGAATTGCAAATTAGGATTAAGAAGTTTATCTAAACTTTCTTCGTTTAAATTTGTAGATACAAATGCATTAAACCTTGGTTTATTTGTATTAAAATCATCTAAAACAGCATCAATATAAACTGGTGTATGTCCATAAGACATGTTTAGAGCATTTAGTTTAATCTGAGTATTCGAAAACCTTAAATCGCCACTATTTAAAAATACGGGTAAATCGCGCTTTTTATCAAACAAAGAAACCTGATTGAAATTTGCATTTCCATCAAAACCTTTTGAATTATAGTAAAAATCGCCATTCAGATTTCCCTTAAATTCATTAAAATCTCCTAAAACTTTTTTTACATTCTTATCATTAGTCACAGATGATAAATCTTCTAGTTTTGAAAAAGGAAAGGAGAGTAATTTAAAGTGCATGTTTGGAATAAAATAATCATCAAAGATTTTATCAATTTCACCATTGGATACTACATTTGCGCCCCAAAGTATCGTATTCAAATCTTTAAACAAGAGTTTTTGACCTTTGAATTTTACGCTACCAGAATTAAACAAAACGTCTGATTCTTTATGATTCAATCCTACAGCCCAACCATCTAAGGTAAATTTTTTCATATCAATCATCGTATCTTTAGGGTCAATTTTACCTTTAGCACGAATATTTGCTGCAAATTTAAAGTTGATTTTATTTAAAAAATCATAAAGTTCTTTGCTTATTTTATTTTTAGCCTGAAAACCTTCTTGGTTATCATAGAAAAATTTATATAAATCAAAAGAATTTGCAGATTTTGAATTAAAGATTAAATCCACCATCTGCGGCTGTTCGGTCCTTATTTTGGATGCTTTTGTATCAGGTTTTATTGTGCCGTTTAAAGTAAATGGCGAAGAATAAATATCAGCGTTTAAATTTAATGTAACAAAATCTGAAAAATCAAGCGTACCATTTATTTTAGAAGCTTTTATTTCAGGAAAGATATCAAGTGAATTATTTTTAAATATAATAGAACCTTTTGAAAACATGGTATCCGATGGTTCAAATGTCATGGTATCACCGATTTCAGAAGCTTTTCCCCACAGGTGCATATTAAAATCAAGTTTACCTTTAGGATTTGTATATGCATCCAAAAAGCTGCCGCCGCCCAAAAGAGAAAGTACCATTTCACTTGTTTTAACAACATCCAGTGCCTTTATTGCATCTACATCAAAAACTTTCACATACAAATCAAGTTTTCCTTCTATATCGGAACTACCATCTACCTTGATTTTTGCGCCTTCAACAATACCTGTTGTATTATCAAAAATTATTTTTTTATCTTTAAATAAAAGATTCAAATTTCCATTATAGAGAACTGTATTTAAACCATACAAAGATGCTGTGCCATTTTTTGTTCTAAAATATCCATTCAGACTGGCACTTTCCCTTGTGCCTTTAGTTTTAAGGGAAATCTCGCCTGTTCCTTTTATTTTCATAAAGGGTAATGGTCCAAGCTGAAAACCAAAGATTTTATGTATAGGAATCAAGATTTTATGAGCAAATTCCATATCAATAGCAGGAGTAGACTGAATATCAAATTTTGCCACAGGCAATTCTTTAATTTCAGTTTGCCCTTTTACAATAACTTTTTGATTATTTGGGCAATTCGCAATTACGTTAATGTCAACATCAGAGCCATTAAAGATAACTTTTACATTTGATGTTTTAGAAGTGTTTGGTTTTTCAATCAAATAAACATCGTCCAAATTAATTTCGCCATACATATTTGGAAAACGAAATCTGTCTTTTATTTTAAATTTTCCGTTTACAAGTGCATTTGCATTATATTTTTTTAGATTAGGAATATATGGCTGCTGCAATTTAATTAAATAATCAGGAGCAATTTTTAGGGCATCTTTTAATGATGTATTTGTAATTTCAATATCAATATCAGGATTTAATTTTTTAATATTTGAAATATTTTTTAAACTGCCATTCGCTTTTAAATTGATTTTTTCTTTTTTAAAATTAAAATCATTTATTAGAATTTCATCTTTTTTAAAGCGCAAAACAGTTTCTACAGTACTTTTGCCTCCAATATCTATAATATTATTATGGTTATTTCTAAATATTACAAGAAAAAGGTTTTCAATATCCGATTTAATTAAAAGTGAATCTTTAATACTATCTGATGGGAGAATTGTAATAGAGCCCTTGCCTTTTATGGTTTTTATATCCAGTGTATTCTTTGATATAAATTCTTTTATATAAGGTTCAAAATATGAAAAATCAAGATTTAGAACACTCAATTGAAGTTTGTAATCTTTGAAATCGATATTTTTTGTCAAAGGAAATTTTAATTTTACATCAAGTGCGTATGGAGAAATTTGGGTTTTATTTTTAGTTTGAAACTTTATGCTGCCTTTTGTTTTAATATCGGCATAATTATCAAGATTAAATTCTGTTGAAACTAAATCTTCACCCGAAATTTCATAGTATAGTGCATTTTTTTTATCTATGACATTTATTAAATATTTAGAAATCAAAATTGATGCATTTTTTGCCTCAATTTCAAATGGAAATTTTGAATTTCCCTTAAAATATTTTTGTATATTAAACTTACCATTCATATCACGTTCTACGTTTAACTTTAAATCCTTGGCAACAAGTTTTTTGAATTCTATTTTTTTAAACAACAAAGGCAAGATTTTTATTTCTGTATCAATATCTTCAATATAAAAAAGTGCACAATTATTGCAATTAGGCTCACACAATGCAACATTTGAAGATTTTAGATTAATTGAAAAATCTTTTGTTGCATAAATTTGCGGCTTGCCTAAATCTAAAATAAGGCCAGTATTTTTATTTACAATTTCTTTAATATATTCAGGATTTAAAAATGAATTTACAACTTTATCTAAATTAACATACAAAATAAGACCCAGGGCAATAAACACGCAAAATACAATATTTAAAACCCTGAATAATATTTTTACTTTTGATGCTTTAGCTGTATTCTTATCTTCTTCTCCCATAAAAAGATTATAAAACATATTTCATAATTTTTGCAAAAAATGAAAAAAAGCTTAAAATATTATGTATGAAGATATGTATATCAAATAAAATTTTAATTAAGATTTGCACAATACTCATGTTAACATTTTGCAATTTAATACTTTTGACACCAAATGAAGCAAAATGTGCTGCTGTGCCTTTTGAAAATAATACCAAAATTTCAAAAGGGGTGTTAATTCAAGCATATCCTGTTAAGACAATATCAACAGCAGCATTAAATGAAGGAGATTTTGTATATTTTATAAATCCAGCTGACCTTTGGGTGTATGAAATAAATGTACTTCCAAAAAATACATATTTTAGAGGACATATTGAGATGCTAAAAATGCCAATAAAAGGCATAAATGCTGCAATGGTAATAAGAATAACTGAAATTATTTTGCCTGATGGAACAATAAAAGAAATAGATGCCACTGTAACTCAAAATGGAAATACACAAATAGGCGGAAATCTTACACCGCCTGCATCATATAATAAAACTGTCCATCCAAGAGAAGGTATGTATTGGAAAAGAGCTGGGGTATTGCAATATGTACCAAGCGGGGATTATGAAATGGGACTGCATATTACACTACCTACAAATGAACCTGTATATATTATGCTAAATCAAGATTATGACAGCAAATCAGAAGACATACAAATACAACAAATGTACAAATAATAATATGTGATATAATACGTTTGGAGGAGAAAATTATATGAAAAATATAAAATATATTGCTTTATCTTTATGCGCATTCGTTGCAATTACAAATGCTGCATTTAGTGCATCAAATTATTCATATTCAAACAGTGTAAATACAAACGCAAACACCCTGCAAGGACAAGTTGTTTACATTCCGGCAGGAATTACAGTACATGCTATTTTATCAAGCGGATTAAGTTCTGAATATGCAGCTGTTGGCATGCAAGTAAACACAACTTTGCCTAGCGCTATTACTTATAATGGCAAAACCGTTGCGCCCGCAGGAAGCGTATTAACAGGAACTGTTGTAAAATGCAAAAAAGCCGGCTTTGCAAACAGAAACGGACAAATCCAGGTTATATTTAATAATTTAAGAACACCGCAGGGATACAATATTGCAATCAATGCCGTATTTAAAACAGATGATAATTCAGGGATTTTAAAGGGCGGTACAAAATTAGATAGCGCAAAAGATTACGGTAAAAATACAGCAATAGGTGCCGCATCTGGTGCAGCACTTGGTACTGCAATGGGTGCTTTATCTGGTGGTTCTGTAGGTAAAGGTGCAGTATATGGAACAGCAGTTGGCGCTGGCATTGGGGTAGCAAATGCCGCAAGACAAAAGGGAGAAAATGTAGAAATACCAGCAAATGCAGTGTTAGATATATATTTCACCCAACCAATAACTGTATCTGCGCCAAATGTTTACAATTATTAAATTTATGAAGATATTTTATACTATCAGAATAAATTAGTGAGTTTGGCTATTTAATTTGTTAATAATATGTAATAAATAATAATCAAAGACTAAAATAATACGGAAAAATATGACACAGTTAAGAAGTAAATTTGATTTTGAGGACTTAGACGAGCCTACAGCAAATGGCTATAGAGCACTTCCAAATGCTTTTGACGACACAAAAGATGAGCTGTCGCTTGTCAAGGCTTTGATTATATCTTTAATATTGCACCCCTTATGTGTGCTTTTAATTTGGCTTACCATAACAGCTCTAACTCTTTTAGGACTTGATTTTATGAAGGCAGAACGTCCTGATTGGAAAAAGAAGGATTTGGAATTTGTTATTGTAACAAATGAAGCAGAGCCTATAAACAAAAACACCAAATATCGCTCTGACAGAAACTCTAGAGCTGGCGGCATCCATGACCCAAACAAAAGGGTGTCAGAACCTAGTCCATCCCCTTCGCCAGCACCATCGCCGGCACCGAGCCCAGCGCCTGCACCACAGCCAAAAGCACCAGCGCCAGCACCGGCACCAAAACAGGTTCAAAAACCAGTACAGCAACAAGTTCAACCAAAGCCTGCTGTCGAACAGAAGCCTGCACCTAAAAAACCGACCCAAACAGCAGCACCTGTTCAAAGACCTGCGTATAAACCATCTACAGAAATGCCTAAACCTGCTATGCCAAAGCTTGCAACCGCACCAAAAAGCCCATTTAGTGTAGCGGTACCAAAAAATAATGCCCCTGTTGGTCCAAGACCATCTTCAGGCACGGGTACCTCAACTGCAAGACCATCTGGCGGCAATGCTATGCCATCTCCTCAATTATCAACTTCAAGAGGAACAGGAAGCGGCTTGGCATCGGGCTCCAGGGGCACAACCGCAGGCAGAACCGGCGGCACAGGTTCCAGAGGAACAGGATATGGTACAGGTTCTATGGGAAATCCAGGCCCTGGAAATCCTTCAGGCCCTCCAGGCATAGATGCAATAAAATCACCCGATTGGGGACCTTATATGAGGGAACTTGAAAGACGCATTAAAAGAAACTGGAACCCTCCAAAGGGCGATGCTTCAAAACGCGTAGTTGTACTATTCAAGATAGGACGAGACGGCAGACTTTTATCTTTAAAAATAGGAAAAAGCTCGGGCTCAATTCCTAACGATGATGCAGCAAAAGCCGCAATAGAACTTACGGCACCATTCAAACCACTGCCACCAGAATTCAAAGGAAGCAGTATAGATATTGAATTTACGTTTGATTACAACGTATTAGGTGCAAGCTATAGATAAAAACAGATAGAAAAACAAACAGAATATAAAGGATAAAATTATGGATTTATTATTTGAATCAATTAAAATGGATTGGCCCGTTCTAACCCCGATATTTGTATGCTCTATACTTGTTATTGCGGTTGCCATAAACAAGCTTGTATACTACAAAAAGAACGAAAGAAATATAGGCGAATTTATTCAAAGCTTGCAAAAAGCACTTGCAAAAAATAATATTGGTGCGGCACAAAGAATTTCCGTACAGTTAGGCGGGATTGTATCAGAAATGGTGGATGAAGGCCTTAGGATTTATACAGAACAAAGATCCGGTTTTTCAAGAGCCTATGACATATCTTCATCTCTTGCCACAAGAAAACTTGAAAAAGGATTAAACATTTTAGGAACTATTGGCGGAGTCGCTCCATTTCTAGGGTTGTTTGGTACAGTTGTAAGAATTTTGTACACTTTCCAAGATTTAGCCGTTCAAGGTAATCAATCTGCCGCAGTTGCAACAGGTATAGCATCAGCCCTAATTGCAACAGCATTTGGTCTTGGTGTTGCAATTGTTGCAGTAATTTTATACAACTATTTCCAAAGCGTAGTAGGGCGTTTTGAATCTGATTTCAAACTAATAAAACTTGTATTTTTAAGCTTTATTGATTCTGATGAAGAAGTAAAAATGGCTGATGCCGGTAGCATTTCTCTATAGTTAATATGAAATATGCAAAAGTCTTCTTTATAAAATTTAAAAGGATAAAAAATGGCAATTAGAACAACAGGCAAAAACGAGAAAAGATCAACATTTAATGAAATAAATATCACACCTTTAACAGATATTTTCCTTGTATTGTTAATTATTATGATGGTGATAGCACCAAGCTTTCAATCAATGGATAACAATATAAAAATGCCAGAAGTAAATTCAGGACTTAGTGTTGAAGAAAAAAATGCTACAGTTTCACTTACAAAAGAAGGGGAGTTTTTTCTAAACGGGGAAAGAATGAATGATGAAACCGTTTTAGAGGAAAATCTCATTCAAATTGCAAACAAAATAAAAAATTCTGAAGACAGTAATGAAAAAAAAGAAGTTGTAGTAAAGGCCGATACACAGGCAAAAAGCTCTGAAATCATGAAAATAATGAGAGCAGCACAAGCTGCCGGGTTTGAGAAACTTGTTGTTGCAGGAGAGCCATTATCCAAAAAAGAACAGGAAAAACTCAAAAACGATTCCATAAAAGATGAAGAAAATCCAAGCTAGAAAATCCAAATTAGGAAATTTATATGAAAAGACAAACATTTAATGAAATAAATATCACACCTTTAACAGATATTTTCCTTGTATTGTTAATTATTATGATGGTGATAGCACCAATGCTTGACCAACAGGGTTTAAATCTTGCAATTCCCGATTATGTTGAAAAATCAGACAACGACAATACTGAAAACAAAATTTTAACTGTAGTTGTAAGTGAAGACAATAAATATTATATAGATGATGCAGAAGTATCTGAAAATATGCTGGCTTCAACAATAAAAGAAAAAACAAGAGAGCTTAGCACGGAGGGCAATTTTGGCGGCCTTATGATTGAAGCAAATGGAAACAGTGATCATGGGGTTGTTGTAAAATTAATGGATACTGCAAGAAATACAGGAATAAACAGTATTTCAATTACAGAAATATAAAATAGAAAATAAGAGTGGAAGTAGAGTTATGGATTTTAAGGGATTAAAAAATATTAATATTGATAAAAAATACAAAATAGCAGGTGCTATAATTGGCGGGCTGTTTGCCGCAGTATATCTTGCTTTTTTGATTTTACCGCACCTTATAGATTTAAATAAATTTATGCCGATGATATCTGATGAAGTGCAAAAAATCAGCGGTTTTAAAATTTCCGTTAACAAGCCAAAGCTAAGCACAACATTAAGATTAGGAGCAAAAATAAAGGCAGATAGATTCCAGCTAAATTACAAAGATAATTCACCTCTTATTGATTTAAAAAATCCGGAAATTGAAATAAATCTTCCTTCCATTTTAATTGGCCACATTAATTTAGATAAAATTAAAGCAGATGAACTTGATGCATATTTAATTTTCACCAAAGATAAAAAATATACAGTGATGGAATATGCAGATAATATTATAAAAAACACAACACCAAATGAAGAAACCGCAGCCAACAAAGAAGAAGTCAGCCAATTTAATTTTCCAATTGAAATTAAAAATGTTAATATAAAGGCTGATAAAATTGCTTTGCATCTTTTGGATGAAAATGTTAATAAAACATATTTAACACAATTTAACAATTCTTCACTTTTATTAAAGTCTTTAAACGGCCCGCTTTCAATAAAAACCAATGGTTTTATTGGGATAGAAAATACTGACAAGAAATTTGTAAACTTTGATATAAATTTCAAAACAAAACTTCCCAAATTCGAAACCTTGGCACAAAATACTGACAAAGATGCAACAAAAGAAGATGAAGAATTTGAATTAAATTTCAATCCATTCAAAACATTGGATGATTTTAATTTTAGAAGCGATATTTTTGCAGATTTTAATATTAAAAATATTGAAAATTTTAGTGCAAAAGGCGATGTTACTATTGATAAATTCAGCCTTAAACTAGATGACATCCAGCTTCCAAACAGTTATTTAAATTTAAACTTTAAAAATAAAGATATTAATATTGATTCCAGGGTTTTTGCTGCAAAAGAAGAATTTATACAAACAAAAAGCAGCATCACAACAGGCAAAAAATCAAAATTAAATTTGAATATCAAAACAGATAAAATCACCATTAAGAGCTTAAAAGATATTATTGGTGCTATTTTAAATATCTGCTGCATAGAAAATGATATTAAAAGTATGACAGCAGCAGGTTACATCAATGGTGATTTTAATTTAGATACAGATTTTAAAACAATAAAATCAAATGGTGAATTAAAACTTGTTGAGGGAAATATCGGATATTCAAAAGCAGGGCTTGCAATAAACCAAATGCAAGCATTTTTGGATTTTTCTGACAACGCTTTAAATATTAAAGATACAAGCGCCACAATAAATGGAGCAAAATTCAGTGTAAATGGTGAAATAGCATCTAATGCAGATGTAAATTTAACCGTAAAATCCGACCCTTTAAAAATCAAGGATTTAATAAACATTGCAACAGAATTTAAGATTGTCAATAAAAAAGATATTGCTGATTTTAATTTTGAAAACGGAGCTTTAACTGTGCTTGTCAATGTTTTAGGAGATTTTAAAAATATCCAGCCAAAAGCAGATATTAATTTAAATAATTTTAAAATGACAGTAAAAAGCTTAAATATGCCCATAAATATTGATGATATAAATATCATTGCAAGGCCAAAAGACAAAAATAATATCGATGCGGCAATTGAAATTAAAGATATAAAAGCCAACATGAAAGAACCGGCACTTGCATTCAGCGCACCTAATGCAAAAATTACTGCTGATATGAAAAATATAAACATTCAACCTTTAAGCGCAACACTTGAAGGTACAAAAATTAATGTTTCAGGTGATATTTCAGATTATATGACAAAACCTGAAATGGACATTAAAATAAACGGAAATGTACACCCTAATACGGTTTTAGCATTTATTCCAAAAGAATTCAGGGGAAACATCGATAAAAAAGGTTCTATGGCATATAATGCTTTAATTTCAGGTGCAGTAGATAATATTAAAATTACGGGAAATTTAATATCAAACCCTGCAAATTATATTAGTATAATTGAAATTCCTGATGCCATAGGCAAAGAAAACACATTAAGCCTTGATGTAGCATTAAAAAATGATGTTTTAGAATTAAACGAAATTTCTGCAAAATCTTCAGGGGTGAAAATTGCAAATATAAAAGGACAAATAAAAAATATATATGCCAAAGAGCCATTTTTATCAAATATAGACATAAACATTCCAAGTAAAACAAATATTGTAATTCCTGTATTAAATAGAACAAGTTTAAACATAGTGGGCAATATAATGCTTTCAGGCAAAGCTTTTTCACCAGATATTACAGGAAATATAAACATAGATACGCTAAAATATCCTGATTTTGACCTCACGCTTGAGAGCCTTATACTTAATTTTAATAAAAGTATTTTAGGTGCAAAAGCACATAATATCAAAACTGCAAATTCTGATTTTTCAGGAGATGCGCTAATATCAACCAACTTTAACAATGGAATTACTATAAATAACTTAAATTTTTCATCAGGATACATTGATTCAGATGCCTTAATAAAACTTGCAGAAAAAGCCGCATCCACCATGCCAGCTTCTGCACAAAATGCAACTGTAAACTCAAACAGTGCACAATCTGCTGATTTAGGAATTATCATTAATGGCGGACAGGCAAAAATAACAAAGTTAAAATCTGGCACATTAAATATTGAAAACATAAATTATGAACACACATTATTAAACAATGTTTATAAACTTAACAATTTAACTGCAACATTTGCACAAGGAACGGCAAGCGGCAACTGTTCTTATAATATAATTAACGGCAAAATTGCAGCAGATATGCAAGCTGTAAACATTGCAATGAAAGATGCTGCAAAAGCATTTATCGGGATTGACATTGTAAGAAGCGGCACACTGGATGGCACAGCAAAAGTTACGCTTTCAGGTGCTACGCTTGAAGAACAATTAAAAACATTAAACGGTACAGTGTCGTTTGAAGTAAAAGATGGCGAATATGGCGAAAGCATTAGTTTTGGACGCTTTATAAACGCTGCAAATGTTTTAAATTTAACTGCATTTAGCAATTTACTAAATAACGTTACAACAAAGATTAACTCTTTTAATACACAAGAGTTTAAAAATATAAACGGAATTCTAACCTTTAACAAAGGTATAGCAGGAGTTTCAAGCTTTAAATCCCAAGGTCCAAATATGAGCCTTTATGCAAATGGCACCTATAATCTTTTAAATAATAATGCAAATTTAAAAGTAACCGGGAAAGTTTCTTCTAAAGTGGCAAGCACACTTGGAGACCTTGGCACAAATAAACTACAGACAAAAATTGAAAAAGTTTCAAATATGGCAGAAAATGCGATAAATAAAGCAGTTGAAAAATATTCAGATAATAAAGCTGTACAAGCAGGCCTTGCAATACTTGGAAACTTGAAAAATGGCTCTAATAATTCAGCCAATGATAATACTTCAGAAGAAAATGAGCTCAAAAGTCAACAGACTACAGGCCAAATTGTAACTTCAATGGTAAAAGAAAAAATAAATCCACTATTTGGAAACATCCAAACAAGCGACATTGCAAATATACCACCACTATCTACAAATGAAACTGAAAATACAAAAAATTTCCAAGTAACAATTAGCGGGCTTATCACTAATCCAAAATCAATAAAAACACTTAAATT
Organism: Candidatus Gastranaerophilales bacterium; assembly: GCA_910587815.1. GTDB lineage: Bacteria > Cyanobacteriota > Vampirovibrionia > Gastranaerophilales > Gastranaerophilaceae > MGBC122484. Next base: position 22,102 of record CAJUNK010000007.1, read on the forward strand.
TCAAAATGATGGCAGTACAAATAATATAAACAATCAAACCAATTAAATCTATGCTGCTGTGGTATGAGAATTTGCTTGATTTGGATCAATAACTTGACCAAGAGAATTAAGATAGCTTGCCTGATTATTAATAGTATCGCTGCTTGCAAGTATTGAATATAGCGGTTTATTAGCAAAAATATGTCTTGCTGCTGCCATAATATCCGAAGGGGTCATTTTATCAATAGCTTTTATATATTCATCCATCCTTTTAATTCCATAAGGCTGGTGAAGGTTCATTGCTAAAAGAGCTGTTTTTGAAGCAGGCAATTCTACCTGTCTTGCATATTTTTGCTTTAAAATCATCTTAGCGCTGTTTAATTCATCTTCTGTAACCATTTCATTCATCAATTTTGATGCATGCTCGCTAAAACCATCTAAGGATTTTTGAAGATTATCATATTTTATATCATTTTGTTTTTTATCATCAGTTGTGGATAAAATAGACATGGTTAAAATACCTGTATCTTCAAAAGATTGAACAGAACTTGACACCCTATAAGCAAGTTTTTGTTTCTCCCTCAAATCTTGAAAAAGTCTTGATGAAGGAGAACCGCCAAGAATTGTGTTTAAAAGCTCAAACTTAACTTCATCCTGAATATTACCGCTCATTTTAAATGAATAAGTTTTTGTAATCTGCGCCTGATTTCTTTCTTCTGTATCAATAATAACTTTTGCCATATCGTTTGCCTTAAAATTATTATAAATTGGCGTATATGCAGGCATTAGCTGTTGAAATTTCATATTTGGTGTATTTATTTTTGAAAAGACTTCATTTTTTAAAGCAGGATTTTTTTCAAATGGAGCACTGATAATAAATGCAGATGTAGAATTTGCTATCATATCATTATAATGTTTTTTAACATCATCTAAAGTTAAGGTCTTGAGCCCTTCTAGAATTTGTTTCGGCTTTGAAAAATAATTACCAAATAGTTGATCTAAAATATTATCAGATGCATCTTTACTTATAGATTCAAAATATGCAATCAAATCAGCTTTTGATTTTTCAAAATCAGATTTGGTAAACCTTGGCGCATACAATGCCTCTTTCATGGTATCAATAGATTTACCTACGCCGTTTTCCAAACAATCTGCTGCAAGGGAAATTTGAAATCCATTTGCATCTGCAACAAATGAAATACCATTTGTTTCTGCATCTGATGTAAATTTATCCCTGTTTCTGTATGCACTTCCATTGTTTAGTAATTCTGTCAACATATATGCTGTCGCTGGGTTTTTTGGCACAGAACCTTTGGATGTCAGACGCCATTCCATAAAACATGGTTCAGTTGGATAATCATTTAAAACAACATGGGTATTATCCGGTAAAACAGCTTCTCTGACATCCGTTGTAGTGATATTGCCAGAACCAAATGAAATTTGTTGTCCTAATGTATTTTGAGGATAAACACCATTTGCATTATTTTTCAAATAATAGTTATTTTGCGCATTGATGCGATTACTATTCAAAGAATAGAGCGAATATTTACTTTTTTTATAATTATTATTAATAGCCTCATCTGAAACATTTGAAGGATGCACAACTGCGATAGAAGCTTTATTTAAATCTACAAAATTCTTTGCTGCCATTTGTATATCGTATGGAGTAAGAGAATTTATAGCCTCCTTATAATCTGAAATCGACGCAAAATCTCCATCCATAAGGCTTGTACCTATAGTATCACAAATGGATGCAGAATCTTGAAAAGAAATTGCAACAGATTTTATAAGATTGTTTTTTAAAATCCTCATCTCTTGTTCTGTAGGAGGATTTGTTGCAAGATTTTCTATAGTTGAATAAAAAACATCCAATGCTTCTTGTTCTTTACCTGATGGAGCCACCATTTGAAACAAAAATGCCTGTGGATCAGTTTGCTTTAAGCCCACCTTTTGCATTTGAAAATCTGTGTAACCATTTATTTTTTCAAGAGCATTTGCAAGCCTTGCATTTATACCGCCCGTTAAAAATACACCCAATGCTTGCGAAGCTATATTACCCTTAAAATCGCCTGCTAAAGGACCGCTAAACGCAAGAAGCACGGATGTACAATTATAATTTGGCGATTTATAATCTACACGAACAGAAGAATTTATAGGTGTAAGTGTTTCAGTTATTCTATTTTGTTCAGGATTTAAAACCGCTTTTTGCGTGAAATTTTTTGAAATCAATTCCATAGTTTTTGCAGGATCAACATCACCTACAACAACTGTGCAAAGATTATCAGGCGTATAGTGTCTTTGCCAATAATCCACAACATTATTTCTATCTAATGCATTTACAGTTTGAATAGAACCTGCAACCAAATTGCTTGAATTAGATTTTATTTGGAATAAATTCCTTATTACATCATTTGCCGCAACAGATATCATATCATCATTCACCATGCTGATTTCAGATGTTACAGGCCCTTTTTCTTTTTCAATCATATCATTTGGAAACAAGGGATGAGTAATCATATCAGCATGCATGCCAATAGTTTTTTCTAAATCCTTATCAGACATAATGGCAGATTCAATATAATAATCAGTTAATGCATAATCTGTAGATGCATTAGTGGAAGAACCCATCTTGCTTACTTCTTTAAAAAATTCCCCTGGTGCCAGATTTTTACTTCCATTAAAAAGATTATGTTCTATAAAATGACTAATGCCCCTTATTTTATCTGTTTCATTCATAGAGCCAGAATTTACAAAAGTTTTTACTATTGTAGAACCTTGCTTTGGCATTATTGCAACCCTTTGGCCATTTTGAAGCATATAAAGGTATATATCATCACCATAAGGGGTTTTTTCTACACCTAAAAAACTATATGAAACCGGCATATTTGGATTTACTACAGCGCTATTATATATATTTGAAGAACCCGCAAGAGAATTTGCACCATTATTTTGCACAATGGCAGGATTTATGTTTTGGTAAAAATAATTTGATAATTGATATGGCACTGTTTGATATTGGGGTTGAGGCATATTTTGTTGCGCATGCGCAGCATTCATTTGCTGCATGTACGGATTATATGCAGCATTTGGATACATATTGGAAGTATTATATGCAAAATTTGTCATAATTACTTATTTAATAAAACCACAGAGATTGAAAATATTGCATAAAATAGGAAAATATTATTAAGCTTTTTTAAGCACTAAAGTTAATATTTAACATGTATTTTTCCAATGTTTAAAGTAAAATAGTTAGAGCTTAGAAGAAAAGTTTTAAGCCCTTTTAAAAATAGCAAGAGGTAAAAATGATACTAAAAGATAAAACACTGGGTATGCCAAGGGCACTTACATATTATAATTATTTTCCTTTTTTATATGGCTTTTTTACAAATCTTGGTTTTAAAATTATACTTTCAGACCCCACCACCAAAAAAACTTTGGTAGATGGCGCTTCATTAGTTGTCACAGAAACCTGTTTACCTATTAAGGTATATGTAGGGCATGTTATAAATCTAATTGAAAAAGGAGTGAAAAATATTTTTACTCCATCTATTCAGTCTATAGCGCCAAAGATTTACAATTGCTCAAAAATAAGAGGTCTTCCTGATTTAATTAGAAACGTTGTTAAGGGAGATTATAATTTAATTGAAACAACACTTGATAAATCTGAAAAAAATCTTGGTCTTATGGAATTTTTAAAAGAGGCAGTTAAACCTTTTGGAATTACAAATGAGAGCAAAATTAAAGACGCCCTGCGCGCAGGTTTTGTATTACATAACAATTTCAGAGTTATGATGCAGCATAATTTAACTTTTGATAATGCATTAAAAAATGCAAAAGATGGAAAAGTTGTAATTAATTCTACAAAAGAAGATAATGCTGGCATAAATGTCGCACTTATAGCACATGGATACAATATTTATGATAAGCGCGTATGCATGGATGTATTTAAGAAATTGAAAGATTTAGGTGTGAATGTATACAGCGCACTTCAATTAACCGATGAACAGTTAAAGGATGGCATAAATACACTCGAAGCAGAATTGTATTGGGCAAACCAACTAGAAATGACTGGTGCAGCTGGACATTATCTAAAAAGTGATTCAATAGACGGTTTAATCACCATTACAGCTTTTGGCTGCGGACCAGATTCTCTTATGATTGAAGATATTAAAAGAAAATCTAAGAATTTTAATAAACCTTTACTAAATTTAACAATTGATGAACACACAGGCGAAGCAGGATTTGTAACAAGGCTGGAAGCTTTTTGCGATATGTTATACCGCAAAAAACGCACCCTTAGTATAAAAGAAAATAATCAGAATAAAGCTTATTCTGCATCGTATTCATCTATATCTTCATAGCCTTCTTCTGATAATATTGCTTCTGATACAAGATTAAATTCTTCATCATCATCAATTGTTTCAAAAACATATTCTGAAGCATCTTGCTTCAAGCGCATTAAAATAACTTCAGCTTCTTCTTTTGAACCATCTTGTATATCTTCATCAACAGGAAGCAAAAGCGCGTAGTCAAAATCATTTACAGTTACTATATCCAAAAGCTTGAGGCTTATTTCTTCACCATTTTCACCAACTGTTTTAATAACCTGCAATTCTCTATTATCCATATCATCAAATCTGTTCATAACTATTATTCTCCTAAGTAATCTTCTAAAATTATACAGGCACTTTCTATATCAACAAGCCCTTTGTTTTTTGTATATTTAACATTTTCTTTTTTCAATTTTTCTTCTGCTTCAAAAGAAGTTAGTCTTTCATCCCTATAGATAATTTTATATTTATCTAGCAATGGTGCTATAAAATCAACATTTTTTTGAGCTTGAAAACCAAATGTACCATCCATATTATAAGGCACACCAATCAAAATTTCATTAACACTATAAAGCTTGCATAATGCTTCAATTTCACTTAATGCTTCTTTGTCGTTTTTTCTAATTACAAGTTCTGTTTGTGATACAAACAAACCAAAAGGATCGCTAAGTGCAACCCCTATGCGTTTGTCTCCAATATCCAATGCCATTATTCTATTTAATTTATCCATTTTTTCTCAATTAATTCTAACATTTTTTTTGCATTAAAATCAAAAAATTTAATTTTTCTTTGCTTTGCAAAAATATTATTTTTATCAGTTGAATCTTTTAGGTTTTGCAAATTCAAGAAAAATTCATAAACACTTTTTTTAATGGAATATTTATAAAATTCAAAAAACATATTATCATTCAAATTTATTGAATAAAAAAGAGATGATAAATTTTTAAAATCCAATTTTTTAAAAAAATAAGCCTGGTATAAAAATCTTTTCCTCAAATATTCATAAAGTGGGGAATTTTGACTTTTTTCAATAAAAGATTTTACCATATCATCAAAATTTATAAGTTCATTCTCATCTAGCGCACAAATATTATCAATTAGCTTCATAAAATCAGGATATTTTTTTGAATAAGAAAAGAACCACCTAGAACCACATTCTGAATTTATCGCCCTTTTTAAATCAATAGCGTTTAATTTTGTTTCAACCAACTTTGACCTTATTATATCCTCAAGTAAACCATCTAATGGCATTATATCGTACGTTAATTGACGCCAGCATAAAAATTCATAAGGAATAATTTCTTTATTATCAAATGCAAAATTAGAAAAATAATCTATTAAAGTTTTTGCAAAAGACATATCCAAAGGAACTTTATCTACATCTTTAAAAAATCTCAATAAAACATTATTGTATTCCGCTTTTGAAATATTAGAAAGGCCAAAACAGGATATAGGGCCAATTTCCAAATTAAAAACAGCAAAAAATGTTGAAATAGCGCCATTTTCATAAATTCTTGAAAACACAAGAGAAAAATTTGACCCGCCATCTATTGAGGATGCATAACAATCAAGCGGTTTAGAATTTTTAAACAATTCTTTATAATATTCAAATGTTGTAATGTTTTTTCTTAAACCTGCAATTTTCAGTTCATTTTTTGTCTTCTTTGCAATAGAGACAATTTTTGGATTATTTGATGCCTTAATAAGCCATTCTAAAGGTGCATAAGCAAGATAGGATTTGGAATTTAAGAGACCCTTTATGCACATTTTTAACGCATCCTCGTCCTGTATTGAATAAATTAGAGGGGTTAGAATATTTGCAAGTATATCACCAGAATAATCATTAACAATTGAATCAAGAAGAATGTTTTTATCTTTTTCATCAATACCAAAATAAAAATCTAAAAAATCAATCTGTGCCTCAGGATTTACCTCGGCCATTTGCAAAAATTTTTCAGTTTCTAAATCTATAACCTTGTCAGCATTTTTAACATATAAATGAATCATATTAGGATCAAGCGCTGCACCCGCCTGATTTAGGAGATTGATTAAAAATAACTTCTTTTCATCTGTTACACTTGGCTTATCTAAAAAATTAAATACACACTTTTCCAAAACATCTCTTGCAAGATTTAGAGCCAAAATTGCTAAAACTCCATCAAAATAAACCATTGAACCATCTATTTCTTTTAAAATAGTGGTGCACAAGAATGTCTTATCTGAAATATCAGATAAACTTTTTATGCATTTTTCAATATCATCGTCAGATACAGCAGGAAGAGATTTTAATTTAAATATTTCCTGCAATATTTGTGCTCTCTGTTGAATTTTAGAATCTGTCATAAATTTATTTATCTTTTATATCCCATAAAAGTTCAAGAATTTTTTGAGCTTGATTAGACAATGCACCATCCTGCAAGATTAAATATTGAACAGCAATTAAAACACATTCAGAACATATATTAACATCAGGCCCTTTTACCATTTTTGGCACTTCTGTATTTGGCCGTTTACAAAAACTGCAATATTCTAAATGTTGAACATCTTTATCTTTTTTATTTTGTTTCTTTCCAAAAGAAACTACCTTTTTTTCACCTGGCAATTTTTTTACTCCGCTTTTATTTACATTTAAATCTATTCTAATAAATTTTTATTATTTTTTCCACTATGTTTTCTTAATTTTTGCGCTTTGTATTGATTTAGCGCATTTTTATACATATTTATTTTTACACTTGCAGGCAAGAATTCAATATTATTAATGGTTTTCCTTAGATTTTCGAACTCTTTTTCTTCATTATTATCTAAACCAATCGTTTCGAAATCTTCATCTGTATAATAGTTTGGAACATCAGTATCAAATATTTTTGAAGAATTTTTATTATTTGTTCCATTTTTTATGCTTTGCCAATTTTTATAATCAAATTTAATATCATTAATTTTAAAATTCAAACCCTCAGCATAAGGGGCGGCTTTTTTAATAATATCAGCCTTAAAAAATGTAAGCTCTTGCATAACTACAGGGCTTATAACAGATACAAAAAGCGTTGTGCCCTTTACATCGTATGGAATCGACAATTTTTCAAATTTTTTTCCAACTATATTTTTCCAAAAACTAAAAAACATGCCAAAGGACATACCAAAAGATATGCCCTTTTCAAGAGTCTGCCCATGCTTTTTATTTGCAAAGACAGACTCATTTAAAATATCAGAAATTTTGGAAAATTCTTTATTTGACATATCTAGATTTGGATTTTAGCCTTATAAACTAAGCTTTTAGTGCCAAAGCTTCACTTTCAAGCTTTTTCGCCATTTGTGTTTCTTCCCAAGGCACATTAAAATCCACTCTACCAATATGGCCATAGGCTGCAAGTTTTGAATAAAATTTGCCGCCATTTTTAGCAGGAAGGTTTCTTAAATCAAATTGTTTAATAATTGCATTTGGTCTTAAATCAAAATTTCTCTCTACAATTTTACTTAAAGCTTCATCAGAAATCTTACCTGTGCCAAAAGTATCTACTAATACTGAAACCGGACGACTTACACCAATTGCATAAGCAAGTTCTATTTCGCATTTCTCAGCAAGGCCCGCAGCAACAATATTCTTTGCAACCCATCTTGCAGCATAGGCAGCACTTCTATCTACCTTGGTTGGGTCTTTTCCTGAAAATGCCCCGCCGCCATGACGAGCATAGCCGCCATAAGTATCAACGATAATTTTTCTGCCTGTAAGGCCTGCATCCCCTTGAGGACCACCGATTACAAACCTACCAGACGGATTAATTAAATATTTTGTATTAGAGTCTGGTTTTATATCACATTGTGCAAAAACAGGTTCAATTACATATTTTATCAAATCTTCCCTGATTATTTCCTGCATTTTTTTATTATCAGAAATACCATTTATTTCAGGATCATGCTGAGTGGATAATACAACTGTATCAATTCTAAACGGCTTGCCGTCCTTATATTCAACAGTTACTTGAGATTTTCCATCCGGACGAAGATAATTTACAACATGATTTTTTCTGATTTCAGCTAATTTATAAGATAATTTATGTGCCAAAGAAATTGGAAGCGGCATTAATTCAGGTGTTTCATTACATGCATAGCCAAACATAATACCTTGGTCACCTGCGCCTATATCTTCTGTTTCACTTGTTGATGTATCTGAATTGTCAGCCCTTGTTTCAAGCGCTTTATTTACACCACCGGCAATATCAGTTGATTGTTCATCAATGCTTGTTAAAACAGCACATGTCTTATAATCAAAACCGCCGCCTTCTTCGCCTTTATAACCTATTAATTTAATTGTATTCCTTACAACTGATGGAATATCCACATAACAATTTGATGAAATTTCACCGCAAACAAGTGCCATACCAGTTGTTACGGTAGTTTCTGCTGCAACCCTTGAATTTGGGTCTTTTGTTAAAAATTCATCCAATATTGCATCAGAAATTTGGTCGCATACTTTATCAGGATGCCCTTCTGTAACAGATTCTGATGTGAATAAAAAGTTTTTAAGTGCCATTTTTCTCTCCTTAATTTCTATTTTAGCCGGTAAGGTTTTTAATTCCGACCCGGCCTTTTACTATAAAATTTGTATATCAAAAACATTTTATTACAAAATTAGCAGAAAACAAGGAATATTTTAATCAACACAAAGTAAATTTTATTTATAAAAATATATGGACTAAAACTTAGCCCATATATTTAAATCATATTTTAATTAAAGCTATTATTTTACAAATTCATAACCTGGAGCTTTAAATGGAGCATCATTATTAATTGCAATAAATGATTTAATACCAAAAACAATATTTGTAATTAAAACAACCAAACCAACCACAAGGCCCACAAATGGAATTATTGAAAGCAAAGATAAAATAATAAGACTGATTTCAAAATTCAACATTTGCCTAATTGTTTCCCTTGCATTACCTTCTAAGTCTTTACCGCCAAGACACCAAGCAATTAAACTTGCAATTACGCCAAGAAAAATTACCAATATCGTACCAAAAATTTTTAAAGCTTTTTCATCCATGCTTTTGTTCCTTTCAAATTCCTAACTATAATACTTCCGCACACATAATATTAATTCCAACAATATAAAATATCAAATAGAAAATAAAATTATTTGGATAAATTGTTTTTTTTATTTTATAATTAATCTGAATAAAAACGATTTTATCAAGAGGAAAATTATGGAATTAACCTATAAGAAACAAAATTGTACTGAAATAACGGAAGATTTTATTGGAAAAGAATGCACTTTAGCAGGCTGGGTTTCAACCGTGCGTGACCTTGGCGGCATTATTTTTGTTGAAATAAGAGACAGAAGCGGCCTTTTCCAGGTTGTTGCAGACCCTAAAGTAAACCCTGAAGTATACGAAACTTTTGGCAAATTAAGAAGTGAATTTGTAGTTCAGGTTAAAGGGATTGTTTCAAAAAGACCTGATGACACTATAAACGACAGGTTAAAAACTGGTACAATTGAAATTTATCCAAATGAAATTAAAATTTTATCAACTTCAAAAGCTTTGCCTTTTGTACTTGAAGATGAAACTGTTTCAGAAGATATAAGGTTAAAATACAGATATTTAGATTTGCGTTCTGAAAAGATGCTTAACAATTTAAAATTAAGACACAAAATTGTAACTTCAATCAGAAATTATCTTAATAATTTGGATTTCCTTGAAGTAGAAACACCAATTTTAATCAAAACTACACCAGAAGGTGCCAGGGATTATCTTGTACCTAGCCGTGTTTTTGATGGAAAATTCTTTGCACTACCACAATCTCCGCAAATTTTTAAACAATTATTGATGGTTGGTGGGGTTGAAAAATATTACCAAATAGCAAAATGCTTCAGAGATGAAGATTTAAGGTCTGACAGACAGCCTGAATTCACACAGGTTGATATTGAAATGAGCTTTGTAGAACAAGAAGATGTTCTAAAGATGACTGAAGGCCTTTTAAAGGATGCCTTTAAGGCAGCAGGTGTTGAAATCCAAACTCCATTTAAACGTCTAACTTGGAAAGAGGCTATGGAAAAATACGGTTCAGATAAGCCCGATACAAGGTTTGGATTAGAACTTTTTGATGTAACAGATATTATGGCAGCATCTACTTTTGATGCATTTAAAAATGTAATAAATGCAGGCGGAACCGTTCGTGCTATTAAAATTCCAGGTATTGCAGGATATTCAAGAAAGGATATGGATGATGTCCGCAATCTTGCAATTAAATTCGGAGCAAAAGGCCTTGCTTGGGTGACATACCTTGAAGATGGCAGTGTAAAATCACCTGTATTTAAATTCTTAAATGAAGAACAAATTAATGAAATTCAAACAAGAGCACAGGCTGAAAAAGGTGACATTGTATTTTTTGTAGCCGATAAACCAAAGGTTGTTTTTGATGTTTTAGGAAGATTTAGATTATACTTTGGCGAAAAGCTTGGTTTGATTGATAAAAACCAGCACGATCTTCTTTGGGTGGTTGATTTCCCACTATTTGAATATTCCGAAGAAGATGATAGATTTGTTTCTGTTCACCATCCATTTACAATGCCTGCATTTGAAGACATTGATAAACTAGAAAATGACAAAGGCAATGTAAAATCTATTGCTTATGATGTTGTATACAACGGAAATGAGCTTGGTGGCGGCTCCATCAGAATTCATGATGCAGAAATTCAGGAAAAAATTTTTAGAGCGCTTGGCCTAACAGAAGAAGACATTCAGGAAAAATTTGAATTCCTTGTAAATGCATTCCAATACGGCACTCCTCCTCATGGCGGCTTAGCATTAGGTTTAGACAGGCTTGTAGCACTTTTAACACGTTCAAATTCAATCAGAGACGTTATTGCATTTCCTAAGAATTCACAAGCAAAAGACCTTATGACAAACGCACCAGGAATTGCAAGTGAAGAACAATTAAGGGAGCTTCACATCAGGCTTAGAAACCCTATAAAACCGCAGGTGTAAAGAAATAATAAGATTTAGAAACAAACCTTAAAAACCTCCCTTTTAAAATTGGGAGGTTTTTTAGTAATCAAAATCATTGTTTACAATATTATCATAGATAATTTTTGATGATTGCTGAATAAAATCGCGCGCAGAATAATCATTAAAAGGCCGTTTCACCATAACAACAGCAATATATTTTCTACCATTTGGAGCATAGATAATTCCTGCATCTCCAAGCATTGTTCCAATATCTCCGGTTTTGTGCAAAATTTCAGCCTTTTTTGGAAGACCAGCATGCAATAGTGTATTATTATGCACATTTGACATATACTGTTTTATCATATATTTTGATTTTTCATTTAAAAATTTTGGATTATCAATATTATACAAAAGCGTTGCCATATCTTTTGTACTTACTGTATTTGTGCCTTTTAAATCAGGCAGCCAATTTGACATTTGAGTGGATGAAAGCCCCCATTTTCTTGATGCAGAATTCAGGGCATCCATTCCGCCAATTTCTTCTAAAAGCATATTTGTTGCAGAATTATCGGAGGATTGAATCATAATTTTTGCAAGATAATCTATTGTATAATATCCGCCTGCTTTTGAATATTGAAGACCGCCAGAGCCTGATGTTCTATGAATTTCATCAAAAAGAAGTTTGGAATTCAAATCTATGGGCTTTTCACCAGCTTTTTTTAAAGATTCAGATTTTCTAAATAATTCTATTAGTATAGGTAATTTTATTATACTTGCAGAAGGATAGGTTTCTGTTGAATTTATTTCAGCACTTCTTGAACTTGTAAAATCCCAAACATAAATTGAAGGCTTCAGATGCGGGTATTTTGAAGATAAATCTATTAATTCTGATTCCAAATTAAGCATTCTGCCTGAAGGCGCCAAAGGTGTCATTTGTTTTCCACTTTGTCTTATTGGAACAAAAATTTTCTCGCCATTTAATTCGGCATTTGAAAAATGTTTTGTTGCAGGCATTATGTATTCTTTAGCATTCAGTTTTATATTTTTATTCAAAAACCTATTTAAAATCATCGGTTCAAAATATAAAGAAAAATTATATGGAATAACATAGTAAACAACAGAAGCCAGGAAACAAAAACTAAATAAGGCTTTTATCGGGTTTAGCTTTCTTTTTGCCCTTCTTTTTGGTGCAGGATGCATCACCACATTATTAGAATATGGATTATTATTTATATTTGGCCTTGCAAAAGGATTTGCATACCCAGTATTACAACCTGAATTCGCATAATCATAGGCGTAGTTTTGGGCAGCATAATAATTTCTGCTATAATAATTATTTTTTCTTAACGGTTGGGGCAATGGATTTTAAAACTCCTAGTATTATATTAATAGTTTACAAAAATACATATTAAAATTAATAATGCAAATGTATGAAAAATATTAGAAAAATATAAACCTTTTAGCCGAAAATATGATATACTGATTTAAAACAAAGATATATAAAGGATAAAAATATGAACGTTATCATCTATAGCGACAATCAAAAAAGCGAACTCGAAGAAATTCTTTCAATGAACGATGAATTTGCAGTAAGAAAATTCTCTTCAAACGAGATTTCAAATTATAAAGAAGTAAATCCTTCTGTTATGATTTTTGACCTTCCTATGGAAAAGGTGAAAGAAGCTTGCGCTGTTGCAAAATTTGATTCAGGACTATTGATTGTAACGGATGAAATACCTGAAAATATGACCGTTAGAGCAGAAGCTTTTGATTATATCAAAAGACCGGTTAATGGTACCGAATTAATAACAAGGGTAAATGCTTTGGGTAAGGTTATGAAGTATAAGCACAACTTGAAAACCATTGCAATTACAGATGAATTAACAGGTTTATATAATAGAAAATACCTGCATTCAAGGCTGGATGCTGAAATTTCCCGTGCAAAAAGATATGGCACAAGTCTTTCTTGTGTTTTAATTGATATAGATTTCTTTAAAACTGTAAACGATATGTACGGATACGATTGGGGTGATGTTTTATTAAAGAAAATTGCCCAAATGCTTGAAGCACTGATTAGAAAAGAAGATATTTTAACACGCTATGGTGATGAAGAATTTATTCTTGTTCTTCCAAATACATCAGAAGAACAGGCATTTATATTTGCAGAACGTTTTCGTCGCGATATAGAAAAAATGGAATTTATTCCAGCATCAGAAGAAGAAAGACACCCAATTACAATATCAGGTGGTATTTCGGCGTATCCATTCTTAGAAAATGTAGAAGAAAATTCAAATACAATAATCAGATATGCAGAACATGCCCTATACAGCGCTAAAAAACGCGGTAAAAACCAAATTGTACAATTTTCAAAGATGAATTTGGAATTTTAATGAAAAATGCTTACAAAAAGAATAATTCCATGTCTTGATGTAAAAGACGGACAAACTGTAAAAGGTATAAACTTTGAAAATTTAAAATACGCAGGAGACCCTGTTGATTTAGCAAAAAAATATTCTAATGATGGTGCAGACGAGCTTGTTTTTCTAGATATCACAGCAACTAATGAAAAAAGAAAAACAATCATTGAACTTGTCGAAAAAGTTGCACATGAGGTTTTTATTCCTTTTACCGTTGGCGGCGGAATTTCTGATATTGAAGATATCAGGGCAATTTTAGCCGCAGGGGCAGATAAGATTTCATTTAATTCTGCTGCTGTTAAAAATCCTGATATTATAAATAATTGCGCAAATTATTTTGGTTCCCAATGCATAGTGGTTGCTATTGATGCAAAAAAAATTGATGGTGAATATTACGTTCACATTAATGCTGGTAAAAAAAATACAGGAATTAAATTATTAGATTGGGCAAAAGAAGCAGAACAAAGAGGTGCTGGCGAAATTCTTTTAACATCTATGGATTTTGATGGTACACAAAAAGGCTTTGATATTCCAATGAATTCACTGGTTTCTTCAAATGTAAACATTCCAGTTATAGCTTCGGGTGGTGCTGGCGCAGATAGCACACATTTTGCAGATATATTTAATAAAACAAGCGTTGATGCCGCACTTGCTGCTTCAATATTTCATTTTGATACACTACCTATAAAAAAATTAAAAGGTGAACTTTCAAAATTTGGCATAGAAACAAGAAAAATTTAAATCTACATTATATTTATAAGGCACAATAAAACCGGCTTTTCTTCTTTAGAGCCGGTTTTATTTGTAAATTATTTTGTCCTTTCTTATTAGCTAAAATATTTAAATGAACTTTCAATGTTGTTAGAAATAATCTTATCAACTGATTCAACTTCGGTTTCAACTGCTTTATGTTGTGTTTCTACCTGATTCAGTTTAATTTCTAATTGTTTATCTAAACGTTGTACGCGAGCCATAGCAGCATCGTATTGGGCTTTGGCAGCTGCATCATCTTCTGTGTAATATTGTTGTCTAAATGATGATTGCCCAGCAGTTGATATTGATGTAAATGTAGATTTACCCTTGTCATCAGTGATAATATTATTATCACTATCGCGGTTAACTGTTTGTATTAACCACATACCACTAGTTAACATGCGTTGCAATGTGCTGTCCGGGGTATCGCTATCGCCATCAGCTTCACGTATTTTCTTTAAATCAACTGCTTTACCTTTTCTTGTGTCCCAAATGCGATAGTTTGTACCGGAATCATCAGTTTCACCGTTACCATAAAATGCATTTAGGGCACCAATGGAAAGTGCTTGCCAATCCTGATTGTCATCCAATCTTATTTGATAGATTTGGTTGTTTACAGCATCAGAATATTCTGTTGCAATATGTTCTTGCTGAATTGACAATAGCAAGCGATCTTGTGAAATTGTTTGAGCTTGTAATTCAAGGTCACTTTTTCTTGCTGTCAATAACAGTAATCTGCCTTGGCTTGCTGCTAGTCCCATTTTTTATACCACCTTTTACTTATATTATTATCGTTGTTTTCACTTACACATTAATAAAAACATTTTTTATATACTAAATTCATATTAAGTATATATTGTTACATTTCTTAACCTTTACCTTCCTGTATATATTAGAAGCTGAGATTACATAATGAATATCGTCTATAAGGCAAGGAACTTTAGGATTTAAAGTCGTAATGTTACATTAGTTTACAAAGTTAAAAAATACAATAAAATTGCCCATTTTTTTAATAAGTTATACAATGGTAAAAGTCTGCAATATGCAGTATTTTAGATATATTTTGGAGCATATTAATAATGATTGAGACAATGAACAAAAATAAAAGAATAATACTTACAGCCCTTATAATATTTGGATTAATTGTAACAATTGATTTGATTCACATTTATTTTAAGGTAAATTTTGGAACAGATACCTCACCCAGCTTTTGCACCATAAACAGCTTAATCGATTGCGATGGCGTTGCAAAAACAAAATATTCGCTAATTTTTGGCTTGCCTCTTGCTATATGGGGAACAATTTTATATGCATTGTTATTGTTCCTGACGTTTGTTGATAAAATCAATGAAAAACTAAATATAAAATTATTAAATGTATTTAAAAAACCATCATGCTATATTGCAACACTTGGATTATTTTCATTCTGCTGTTCTATGGTTTTAGCTGGCATTTCAATATTTGAAATTCAAAAAATTTGTTATCTTTGTTTTATTACATATTTTATAGATTTAGCTATCGCAATTGTTGCAAGAGAAGATAAATTTTTTATTCAAGATATTAAAAACACAGTTTTAGATTTTCTAGATGGTGTGAAAAAATATTTTATATTATTTATAATAGTTTGCGGACTTGGAATTGGGTTTTTGACATATATGCAAAAATCAGAAATTTTGGTTTCAGAATCTTCAAAGCTGCAAAAATCATTTGAAGAATTTCAAAATTTAAAAACAAATATTTATGCAATAAAGGGAAATACTCTTGGCAATCCTGATGGCAAAATTATAATTTATGTGTACAGTGATTTCTTGTGTCCATTTTGCAAGGTAACAAATACAATGATTCACAAACTTGCAAAAGAAGAAAAAGACATAGTTGTATATCACATGAATTTTCCTTTAGATAATGAATGCAACCCTGCATTGTCTATGAAAATTCACCCTGGGGCTTGCATGCTTGCAAAATATGCACTTGCAGCAGAAAGACAGGGTGCATATTGGGATATGGTGAGTGCAATATATGACAATTTGCCAAATTCTGAAGAAGAAATATTAAATTTAGCAGATAAACTTCAAATAGACAAAAACAAGCTACACAATGATGCATATTCAGATGATGTTCAAAATGATTTAATGAAACAAATAGAAAAAGCTATGAATTTTGGAATAAATGGCACACCAACAATTGTAATTGATGAAATTGAGCACAAAACAGCACTCCCATACTATCAAATGAAAACTTTTGTACACCAAGCAAGAAATAGACATAGGCATGAAAAATAATGACGGAATTTTACAAAAAAATAAAAACTCTGTTTGATAAAAAAGATTTAGCAGAAGAAGACAAGAAAGTCTTTGTGCATTGCTGTTGTGCTGTGTGTTTCGGTTATCCTTCACAGTTTTTAAAGATGCTTGGGTATATTCCAACCGCATATTTTTACAATCCAAACATTCACCCAAAAGAAGAACATGATAGAAGATGTAATGAATTAGAAAAATATTGCAAAAAATATGAGTTTGAATGCATAACAGAAGAATTTCAACCTGATGATTTTTATAACGCAACTAAAGGACTTGAACTGGAGCCTGAAAAAGGCGAAAGATGCAATAAGTGTTTTGAATTAAGATTAAGAAAAACGGCAAGAAAAGCAAAAGAATTGGGCTTTAAAAAATTCACAACAACGTTAAGTGTCAGCCCACATAAAGTTTCAGAGAATATATTCAAAGAAGCTTTTAAAATTGCAAAAGAAGAAGGAATTGAATTTTTGCCGTACGATTTTAAGAAAAATAACGGCTTTAATATTACGCAAAAAATTGCAAATTTCAACAATATGTATAAACAAACTTATTGTGGCTGCAAATTTTCAATAAGAAAACCAAAAGAAGAAATGGGGGATATTTCTGAAAATTAATTTTTTCTTTTTAAAAGTTTTAATCTAGCTTTGTCTTCTTTCGACACTCTATATGATTCAATAATCTTAGAGATAGATTTATTATGGGTAAAATTATCAAGTGTATTGTTTTCTATATATTCAAAAGTTTTATCGGGAAATTTTACATAGCACACAGAAATCGCCCATGCTATAGCCATTTTTACATAATAATAATCACAATACTTTTTAGGGTTTAGGGTATATAGTATTTTTAAAACCCTATCTATATACTGTGCATCAATAAAATGTGCCAAAAGCATAACTACACCAAAACGCATCTCGTATTCTTTATCAGAATTCAAATATGGCATTAAAAAATCAAAAGTTTCTTTTTTATTTTTTGCAAAACATTTCAACCCCATAGAAAAAGTATCACAAACTGCCCAATTATTGATTTTTGGGATAAAGTTTGAGATTACATCAAGCATAAAATTTAAATCTTCTTCTAAAAGTGTGATAACAAGACCTTTTAACATTGTCTCTTCCATATATTCTTCTTTATAATCACACAAGAATTTTTGCCAATCACCGCTTGCAATATTTTTTGCTATTTTTCTAAGATTTGGTATTCTTATCCCTAAAATGTTATTTACACCTGGTATCAAAGATGAAGAAAACTTTTGATATTTAATTTCTGTATATTTGTTAAGTTCTGATTCAATATGTTTAAACAATTTCATAATTTTTACCGCATTAATACACTTGGAGTAATGATTGAATTGCACCTTTGATATCAGGATTTTTATAAACATAATTTCCCGCAACAAAACAATTTGCACCAAAAGAAGTACAAATTTTTGCCGTTTCAGCGTTTATACCACCATCCACCTGAATTATAAAGTTTTGCTTGCCTTTATTTTTTGCAATTTTTTGCACATCGTTTATTTTTTGTGCTGCATCTTCCATAAATTTTTGCCCAGAAAACCCTGGCTCTACTGTCATTACAAGCACCATATCCAAAAGAGAGATGTACTTTTCAATATCAGATACTGGAGTTTTTGGTTTTATAGAAATTCCCGCTATAATTCCTGCCTCTTTGATCATTTTGATACATTTTTCAGCCACCCCAGGAGCCTTACAGGCTTCAATATGAAAAGTTATAATATCAGCTCCTGCTTTTATAAAATCAGGAATATAAATATCAGGATTTTCTATCATTAAATGAACATCAAGCTTTGATTTAACGGCATTTTTCAAAGACTTTACAACAGGAGCGCCAATAGTTATATTTGGCACAAAATGCCCATCCATAACATCAATATGACACCACTTTGCACCATAATTTTCCGTTCTTTCAATTTCTGTCTGCAAATTTGCAAAATCTGCCGAAAGAATTGATGGAGAGACAATATTTCCCATATTCACACAACCTCAATCTTTAAAAATTCAAGAGCATTTTTTGCAGCAGCTTGTTCTGCATCTTTTTTAGATTTGCCTTCACCCTGTGCTATTAAAACATCATTATAATAAGCACCAACACGGTATGTTTTATCATGCGCAAGCCCAAATTCATCTAAAATTTTATAAACAGGAAGCTTGTGTGTTTCGCCTTGGGTGTGCTCTTGCAAAATTGCTTTGTAATTATGTAATTTTGAATTTAAAATATCAGATTCAAAATTATCTATTAAAAAATCATAAACAGCCTTTAAACCAAGCTGTTTATATTCTAAAAAAATAGCGCCCAAAAACGCTTCAAAAGCACATGCAACAATTGAAGACTTATTTCTGCCGCCATGGGATTCTTCGTTTTTTCCAAGCAAAATTAAATCAGCAAGATTTATTTTTGAAGCCAAGACAGATAATTCTTTATCGGAAACAACCCAGGAGCGATGCTTTGTAAGATCGCCTTCGCGATAGTTTGGAAATTTTTTAAACAAAAAATCGCTAATTGCAATCTTTAAAACTGCATCCCCTAAAAATTCAAGTCTTTCATAGGATTCAAGCACATCAATATTATTTTCATTAGTATAAGATGTGTGCACAAAAGCTCTGTTTAAAAGTTCATAATCATCAAACTCTAAACCAAATCTTTTTATAAAAGCTTCAAGCTCTTTTTTTCTATCAGCCGAAATATCCATTATACACACTTTGAAATAAATCTAGAATTATATTGTTTCCGCCAGTAAAACAAGAAAGATAGTAATATGCAACAGGAAGTGCAAAAACGTAAGAATCAGTTCTATCTAAAAGACCGCCATGGCCTGGTAGTATATTACTTGAATCTTTAACACCAGCATCTCTTTTAATTAAAGATTCAGACAAATCGCCAAGCTGGGCAAAAAGGGTGATTAAAAAACCTCCAACCACAGCCTCTAAAAGAGTTAAATTTGTGTAAAAAACTCCAAATGCAGCAATAAATATTGCAAAAAGTCCGCCTCCTATAGCACCTTCAATCGTTTTTTTAGGACTAATAACTTTTGATAATTGTCTTTTACCAAATTTTGAGCCGAAATAATAGGCGCCAATATCTGTTGCAACAACAATCAAAAAAGTATACAGAAGATAATAAAGCCCATCATTTAAGCCAGGTACAAAGAAATTTACATGATTAGAGCCCATTTGTCTTAAAAGTAAAATATGACAAGGAAGCCAACCACCATACATAAAGCCTAATGATGTTGTGGCAACATTTGCAATATAAGGCTGACGCCCCATAAAAAGCACCACTAAAAACGATGCCATTATTGCAAAAGCTAAAACACAAGGCACTAAGTCAAATCTTCTAAAAAATATTAAAAGCCCAAAAACAAAACTTGTTGCACATATTAAAGATAAACTTGGATGAAAACCTTTATTTCTTAATATGTGCACATATTCTCTTGTAGCAAGAAACAAAGTTACCATCAAAAAGAAAAACAAGGCAACACCACCTGCTAAAAAACAGGCAAGCGCCACTATGGATATAACAAACCCTGTGACAACTCTTGTTATCTTGGTTTTTTTATTTAGTTCATGGGAATTTTGTTCCATTAAACTGTCATAACCTCTTTTTCTTTTTCAGTTACTGTTTCATCAATAATTTTTATATATTTGTCAGTTAATTTTTGAATAGAATCTTGCGCATCGCGAACAGCATCTTCGGGAAGATTTTCAGCTTTTTCCACCTTTTTGATTTCATCTCCTAAATCACGGCGTACATTTCTAATTGCAACTTTTGCCGTTTCGCCCATTGCTTTTACTTCTTTTGATAACTCCTTCCTTCTATCTGCCGTCAAAGGAGGAAATACAAGGCGAACTACAATACCGTCAGAGTTTGGAGTAATACCCAAATCAGCTTTAATTAATGCTTTCTCAATTTCTTTTACAATAGTTTTATCAAATGGAGTTATAACAATGGTTGTACCGTCTTGCACTGAAACCTGCGCCATTTGATTTAATTTAGTAGGGGCGCCATAATAATCAACCAAAACTTTATCCAAAATAAGCGGATTTGCTCTGCCTGTTCTAATAGTAGTAAGTTCTTTTTTTAATTGGCTGATACACTTTTCCATTTTTTCTGTGCCAGTTTTTTTAATTTCATCAGTACTCATTTATAAATCTCCTATTGATATTTTTATTATTCACTGTTCTAAAAAGCTTATTCACCATCTACAAGGGTGCCGACTTTTTCATCATCAAGAATCTTAATTATACTATTTGGTAGTGCAAAATCAAATACCACAATAGGTATTTTATTTTGTTTACATAATGAACAACTTGTTTGATCCATCACTTTTAAGCCTTTAATGATTACATCATCATAAGAAATTCTGTCAAATTTCACGGCTTTTGGATTGATTCTGGGGTCATCGGAATAAACGCCATCTACGCCATTTTTTGCCATAAGCATAGCTTCGGCCCCAATTTCAGCAGCCCTAAGTGCAGCAGCAGTATCAGTTGTAAAGAAAGGATTTCCCGTACCAGCAGCAAAAATCACCACACGGTTTTTTTCAAGATGACGAATAGCCTTAAACCTGATATATGGTTCAGCAATTTTGTTCATTGTAATCGCAGATTGAACACGACAAGAAACACCGAGTTTTCTGAGTTCTGATTGCAGGGCAATAGCATTCATAACAGTTGCAAGCATCCCTACATAATCACCACTTGCTCTATCCATACCAAGTTTTGAAGAATTTTTCATTCCCCTGAAAATATTGCCACCCCCAACAACAACTGCAACTTGTACACCAAGCTCATGCGCTTTTTTAATTTCTGTTGCAATCATCTCAACGGGTTTTGGGTCAATCCCGAATTCTTGCTCTCCAAGAAGGGCTTCACCACTGATTTTTAACAATATTTTTTTATATTTCAAATCTTTTTTCATAAATAAATTGCACTTTATCCATACTATTTAAAATTATTATACTAAAAAATGCTTGGCATGCCTATTATTTTTGTATAAAGTAATATTATGGATTTCGGTACACAAAATGCAAATAATTTAATATCAAAGGATAAAAATACGGCACGCAGTGCTGCAAACCTTGTTGTTAACAATTCTGACATTGAAACCTTTAAAATATTGTGTGAAAAATCTGATTTTATATTTGATTTTATTAAAGAAAAAATCATCCAAAATCTTTGTTTTGCAGTAAATTCCAAAAATCTTTCAAACACATTTAACTTCACAAAAATATACAATCAGGATTTCGAAGATTTCATTGTGCAATCTTGGATAAATTTTGCAGATGAAGATTTAACAGATAAAATTCTAGAACTTTTTGAAAATGGCACAAACGAACAAAAAACATACGCTGCTGCTTATTTTTATCACATAAACGACCCGCTTGCTATTGAATATTTAAATAATTATGCTTTTTCAGAATTTGAACCCTTAGCCCAGAATTGTGCAAGAACATTAAAGCAGTTTAATGACAAATACCTATACAACAAAGCAATTGAAATCATAAAAAATGAATCGATTGATGATTTTGAAAAATATAAATACGTAAATTTTTTAACATCATTTGGAGAAATTAGCGCGCTAGATACATTGATATACTATTTAAAACATACATTTACAAAAAGTTTTGCTGCATCAAATATTTTATACTTAACAAACTTTTCAGAATTAATCAAAACAAATAAAGAAGATGCTTTAAATATTTTCGATGTTTTAATTGGCGCATATCCTGAAGAAATTTCTTTAGATACAATAATTGATTTTGAAGTTTTTGATTTTATTAAATATTTAATGAACCAAATTCAAATTGAAAATAATTCTTTTATAAAAAGATTGCTCTTGAAAACCAAATATAAATTTAATCTTATTTCAAGAGAAGACATTTATACTTTTGATTTAAACAAACAAATTAAAAAAGAAATAAGTTCAATCAGCAATTTTATAAATACAAGCGATATTGATTTGTTTGAAGGTTTAGAAAATGAACTTTATTCAAATAACAAAGAACAAATACTTGAAACATTTGATGTTATTTTAAACTTCGGCAAGACAAATTTTGCACCACAAATTGCTAAAACTATTGAGGTTTCTGTTTTTGAAGACGTTATAGCAGAAGGAATCAGAACGCTGAAGGTTTTTGGAAAACTTGATATTGTAAATAAAGATGCAATTATAACTAAAGTACAGAATGAAAACCTAAAAGCACTTATAACAAGCTATTTTTCAAATTGATAATATTAGTAATTTTTTTAAAATTGAAAAAATCAATCTTCATATTCAAAAATTTCTTCTTCATCCAATGTTTTTTCATCATCATCTGAAAAATCTCTTTTTGCATTCCCTTCAACATGCTTTGAGTTATTATCTAATTTTATATATCTTGCATCTTCCCAGCGAAGGTCAATATATTTAATTTTTCTGCCATATTTACTTTGCGCTTCAGGCAAAATTGTTGCAATCCACTTTGTCCTGTTATAAATGGATTCGTTTATTTCCCCTAAACGCAGCATAATATCGCCAATTTGCACATATACATCTTTAGGATTTCTTAAATCAACATATTTTACATCCTGCTTTGAATAAGCTTCGATTGTTTTTATTAGTTTTAAAATTTCATCCACCCGTTTTTTATCCCACTGCTCATAATCATCACCTGCAAGGCCGTAGGTTAAAATTTTTGTAGCATTAAATTTATCAGGAATCGGCATATATTCTCTATCTATAAAAACACCATCAATTGTGATTGCAGAAATCGGCTCTGTTTCAAGATTTGGAGCAATTAAAAATACAGGAACGCGTTCTTCCACCAAAATGTTTAACCTTGCAGGAAGCCAATAGCGACGAACATATACCTTTTTTATTGGCTGTAATTGACCAATATTTCGTTCAAGCTCTCTTGTATCTAATCTAAAAACCTGCGTATAAGGCAGCTCTGTCTGTTTTACAAGGTCAATAATTTTGTATTTTGGGGTAATTAAATTACCTTCAATTTTTACTACAGATTCATCGGCCACCGCAAGCAGATGTTTATCAATAAACCATTGGGGCAATTTCAGCGTCCAAATACCAAAATAAACTATGGCAAAAATAAGCCCAACCCTGATTAACGCCCTTAGATTTCTAATAGAATTTTTTGCAGAAATAATTCTGCGGCGCATCTTGTTTGCACGAAGCTTCCGCCTGTAATAATATTGCTGCTGTTCATTGTTGTTATTTATCATCAGTATTAAAATTAATCAATAAGGGCAGTATTTAAAACTAATTGAACTAAATTATCATAATCTATACCCATTGCGCCAGCCTGTGCTGGAAGATCAGATAAATCTGTCATGCCAGGATTTGTATTGATTTCTAGAACGTATGGAATATTATTGTAAATCAGAAAATCTACCCTGCTCACCCCGGTGCAATCACAAGCTTTATGTGCTTTTATTGCCATTTCTTGAATTTTACAAGTTAATGTTTCATCAAGTTCAGCAGGAAGAATAAACTCAGTCATGCCTTCAGTGTATTTTGCCTCATAATCATACCAAAGAGTTTTTGTTCTAAATTCTAAAATAGGAGTTGCAAAAATTTGAGCCTTTTTAACATCTTCTAAAACTCCCACTGTAATACTTGTACCTTGCAGATATTCCTCTAAAAGAATTTTTTTATCAGATTTTTGGGCTATTTTTAATGCTCTTTCTAATTCCTCAAGAGTATCTACCTTGCTCATCCCAATGCTGGAACCTTCTGCTGATGGTTTCACCATTATAGGAAAATTTAAACCAGAAACAGCTTTTTTAATATCAAGATTTTCATTATACTTGATGCAAACTGATTTTATAATATTTAACCCATTTGCATAAAGAAGATTTTTTGTCATTTCTTTATCCATACAAATGGCACTAGATTTTACCTTGCAACCTGTATATTTTATACCTAAAATTTCCAACAAACCCTGAATACAACCATCTTCACCATATTTACCATGAAGCGTATTATATGCATATTCAAAATTGCCCTCACTTAAAGCTTTCACAGAATCGCGTGTTGCATCAACAATTTCAGTATTTTGATATCCAAGTCTTTTTAAGGCAGCTAAAACATTCTTTCCGCTTCGCAGTGATACTTCTCTTTCATTTGACATGCCGCCGCACAAAACGGCAATTTTAGCATCTTTTTTTATTAAACTATCTACCCTTTTATTAGCGTATTCCATAATTCCAATTCCTTCTTATCAGAGCCTATATATATAATTTCAGGCTTTAGCATAATATTAAATTTATCAAAAACATTCATCTGTATATCACGCATTATATTAATATAATCCATACTTGTTGCATTATTAAAATTGATTACAAAATTTGCATGATTATAATAAACAAGCGCCCCGCCTATTAAATGTCCCTTTAGGCCAGCTTCATCAATCAATTTACCCGCAGAAAGCGTCTCGCCATCTTTATTTACAGGGTTTTTAAACACACATCCTAAATTCGGTTCGCCCAATGAAGGCTGTGTATTTTTCCTTTTTTCTAAAGCTTTGTTCATGGTTTCTTTTATTGCAATATAGCTATCCGCCGGCAATAATTCAAACTTTGCCGATAAAACTACATACCTGTCAGAATTATTTTTTATAATTGATGTTCTGTACCCAAATTCCATCTCATCGCGTGTGAATTCGATTATTTTGTCTTCTCTTGTATCATATACTTTTACAGATACTAAATAATCAGACACTGCCTGGCTATTAGCACCTGCATTCATAACAATAGCGCCGCCAATTGTTGCTGGAAGACCTATTAAAAACTCAAAACCAGATAATTTTAATTCAAAAGCCATATTGGATAATTTTGGCGCGCCAACACCAGCATCTGCCACTATATAGGGAGGTTTCACATCAATTTTATCTAAATGTTTTGTAACAATAACAGGTCTTTTAATGCCTGATGATGAAAACAAAATATTTGAACCATTGCCAACAATTACAGGGTCATTCAAATTTGCAAGCAAAAGTGTCATTTCATCAATATTTTTTGGCAGATAAACATCATCTGCAATAGATGAAATTCTAAGTGTACTAAATGATTTCAGGTCATAGTTTATTCTATGTTCAATTTCTTTCATATAAAGCCTCTTTTGCCTGTTTATTTCTCATTTTTGCCATTTTTTTTGCACAAACACATCACCAAGCAGTTTGCCAAGTTTTGTAACATCTCCTGCACCAAGCGTTAAAATCAAATCATCTTTCTTGATACATTTTAAAACCTCATCCGTAATTTCGGAAATTTTACCAGGGATATAAATAACATCTTTATCAGTACTTTGCATTGCTCTTGCGAAATTTTCAGAATTAAATTCACAATCATGCATATCTCCTGCACTAAAAACATCTAAAACTAAAAGAACATCGCAATTATCAAATGAAGTTAAGAATTCGTCGAATAAAGCCTTCAATCTAGTGTATCTGTGCGGCTGAAATATGGCAACAACACGTTTTTTTCCGGTTTTTAACTTATATTCTGATGCCGCATTCAAGGTAGCTTTAATTTCGCTTGGGTGGTGGGCATAATCATCTATAATTTCAATATCATCATTTTTATAAACTTGCTGAAATCTACGACTCATGCCTGTAAAGCCTTTAAAATGCGGAGCAAATTCACTAAAATTAAAACCTGCGACAACTAGGGCAGAAATTACAGCAAGGGTGTTATAAACATTATGCATTCCTTTTAGAGAGGTTGAAATTTTACCCAGCTTTTCACCTCTATAGGTAACGTCAAAATCTGCTCCTGACCCATTAAAAACAACATTATGTGCAAAGATATCTGCATTATCCAAGTTTGAAACTGAAAATTTTAATATGTTTTTATCATTATCTATGCTTTTTAGTAATTCTAAAACACCTTTATCATCAGCATTTACAATAATTTTCGCATCAGAAGAAAGTTTATCGACCACATTTTTAAATGTATGCAAAACATCTGCTAGTCCATTTTTATAAAAATCCAAATGGTCAGCTTCAAGATTATTTATGATAAAAAATTCAGGACTATACTTAACAATTGTTCCATCGCTTTCATCAAGTTCGGCAATAAAAAATTTAGAATCTTTGGCAGCTTCAGCATTTGTATTTAATTCAGGAATTATTCCACCTATGGCGTATGCAGGAAGTTTCTTCATTTTTGATAAAACATAAGCACAAAGCCCGGAAGTTGTTGTTTTACCGTGAGTTCCCGCAAAACCTATGGTTGAAGGAAATTCCTTGGTCAATGCCAAAAGCATGTCAGAGCGATGCAAGATTTTCATATTTAATTCTTTTGCACGAATAATTTCAGGATTATCTTCCTTTATAGCAGAAGATGCAACAATATATGTCATTTCAGGTGCATCGGAAGGAATATTATCTGCATTGTGACCAATAAATACTTTTGCGCCAAGCGCTTTTAATTCTTTTAAATATTTTGAATCAGATATATCAGAGCCTGAAACATCATAACCACGTCTAATTAAAATCTTTGCAAGAGCACTTTGGCCTACACCACCCATTGCAATAAAATGAAATTTATCACCTTTTTTAATACTGTCAAATTCTTGAATAAAAGGTAAGCTACCAAATGGCATTTACACAGCCTCCTTCAATGTAACATTTGAAACACCATGCTGTGTTTTACCCCAATCCATAGTTTTCTTAGTGAAGACAATTTTTAAAATTATAAATAAAACAATCGGAAACCAAATTGCAACAACATAAATTGCTGTAATTAAAGCTTCATAAATTGCTCTAAAAAATCCGTAATGACTGTATTTTCTAAGACTATAAATGAGGCCTGATGCAAAAAATACGGCCGTGCAGAAGACTAAAATTAAGGATGACAAAATATCATTTGAATATCCTTTAACAAACCTGAAAGCCTGAATAATAATTTCAGAAACAAGCCAAAATGGCAATAAAAATTCAGAAATATAAGCTATTAAATCAAACCCTACACGCAAATTCATATCTTTTGTAAACAAAACATCGCCTGCATATTCAAGATAACGGCGAATAGAGCCCTCCACCCATCTTCTTCTTTGACGGATAAGCGCAGGAAATGTAACAACGCCTTCTTCATAAACAATGGCATCCGGGCAAAATCTAATATCCCAGCCTTTAACATGAAGTCTTGTCGACATATCAAGGTCATCAGTTATGGTTTCATTGTTCCAACCGTTTATATCTTCCAGAGCCTCTCTTTTTATAATTTCACCATTGCCGCGAAGTTCAACAGCACCACGCACAGCGTCTCTACCTATTTGAAGATGCGTATCCATAACATATTCATTATATTGGCATGCTGTTAAAAAATTTTGCTTTGCATTTATAATATTCTTTCTTGCCTGAACCGCACCTACATCTTTTGGTTCCAGCTTTATAATCATTTTCTTTAAAAAATCTGGCTGAATTTTAGCATCAGCATCAAAAACAAGAATAGCATCACCTTTTGCTATTTTCATTGCATCATTCAAAACAGCAGATTTGCCCGGAAAATCTCCCTCTTTTCTTAATAAAATTTTTACCTTATCAAATTTTTCTTCAAGTTTTTTTATTATTTCAGGAGTACTGTCAGTGGATCTATCATCAATCAATATGATTTCAAAATCAGAATAATCAAGAGCTGAAATATTTTTTACAGTATCTTCTATAACATCTTCTTCATTATGACAAGGCACCATTATTGAAACAAAGGGCTTGTAAAGACATTCGCAGCTTGGCGGATTCTTTCTTAATTTTCTTTTTTGGTGTTTTATTGCTATATACATATAAAACATATATGCAGACATAAAAGATATTAGAAAAATAATTGCCCAAAAAGTATCAAAATAATTTTGGAAAATAACCAAAAAAGCCAAAAGAAAGCACATTATTAAAACAAGCGAAATCCTATCTTTCATCAGCTATTCCTTAAAACCCCCTAAAATATCCCTATACGGTATTTTAACATAGATATATTAGCATAAAACATATTAAAAATTTAAAAAGTTTAAGTTTCTTTACGCTTCTAGTTTATTTAACGGATAAAAAAGCAAAAAACAAAGGTTAATATAATAATATATAGGGATTTTCAATTTTTAAAAGGGAGATAAACAATGCTAAAAAAATCAAATTTTAAAGGCTCAGAAATCTTCTTGCCACAGACAAATGGCGAAATATCCGATTCCATTGTTCAAAATTGGACCCTACAGGCTTATGAATGCTATTCAATTAATTGTGATTGTACAAAATGTTCAATAAATCGTTCAAATTATTCATTCATCTGCCAGATGCCAAAAATAGTCAAAGCCCTCCTCAAAAAACAAGGAGAGCCTGATTTAAAACTTATAAAAGATGCCTTGGCGCACATACAAAATATCAATGCTGCATAGTTAACATTTATTTACAAAAATTAATTTTCCAAAACACTAGGTATTTTGTGTTTTGACGCAATTTTCCTCACTCACCTGTTCTGTCTAAAAAAGATTTTAAAGCTTCATCAGTATTTTTTGGTGAATTTAAGTCTCTGATATCAAAATCTTCTTCTGTTTTTTGAGGCAAAGGCGGATGAAAATATTTTCTAACAAACAAAAGCAGAAAATAAATAATAATTGAAGCTAAAATAACTGCAAACATTACTTTTCCAAACATAGATATTAATTTCATTAATTCAAGTCCTGTATTTGGTATTACAGACTTAGTTAATTCCTCATTTACATTTGGATCAAAATCTTTATCTTCCACCTTCAGCGGAGCTGCTTCACCAAGTTGTTTTTGTTCTTTTGTGAGCTCCTCTTTTATTTTTGCTTCCTGTTCTGCTTTTGCTTTTTCTTCCTCTGTAAGTTCAACAGGGGCTGGCGCCTTTAGCTGCACCTTGTTTGATGCATCAGCATTTGTTTCGCTTTGAATCACAGAAACATCGGGAAGCGGCGGATTTTCGGCCAAAACCTGAATATTAAAGCCAAAAATCAGCATTAAAATAAACAGTGATAATTTTGCAAAATTATTATTGCATATCTTCATTTATTACTCCTTTGCTGCGGATAATGCAGCTGTTGAATCCGACTTTGAATCATCCTTTGAAACGGATTTTTTAGTTGAAGCTTTTGAAGAAGGCTTCCTGCCTCTTTTCTTTGGAGCGGGGGCTTCTTTTGAAACAGATTCAGCAGGTGTTTCAGATGCTGCTGGTGCTTCTGCTGTCATATTTTCGACATTTTCATTCGCCTTTGCTTCTTGTTTTTTCATAGTTTTTTTAGTTTTTCGTGAAACTTTTTTTGGTTTTTCTTGCAAAGCTTCCTCTTTATTTTCAAGTGCTTCAGTATTGCTTTGCACATTAGTTTCAGCAGCTTTATTTTCTTGTCTTTGTTTGTCTTCTTCAAAAATTGTATCTACAATATCATTAACAAAATCTTCCGTCTTTTTAACTTCAGGTTTTTTTGCTTCTGTATTTTTAATATCATTATTCAAGACTTTTTCAGAATTTTGAATTTCAGACACTTCAAAGTTTTGAGATTCATTTTGCTGATTTTCTCTGTTTTCAAAGTTATTTTGCTGGTTGTCATTTCTATTAAACTTTTTATTTTTATTTTTGAAATTATTTCTTCCCTGATTATTATTCTGCCCATTTTGGTTATTATTTTGTCCGCCCTGATTACCATTTTGTTGATTATGGTTATTATAAGATGAGGCATTTCCAAAAGGACCCTTAATTTTATTAATTTTTGCCCTAATTTCACCTTGAGCATTAGAACTTAGCAGTTTTAAATCTTCAATTACAAATCCTTGACCGCCGCATTTATCACATTTTTTAGTAAAAATTTCAGACAAACTCTGTCCTTGTCTATGACGGGTAAGTTCAACCAAACCTAAATCAGACAGCTGGCCAATTTGTGGTTTTGCTTTATCCTTTTCAAGTGCAAGTTCAAAATATTCTAAAACTTTTAATTTATCCATACGGGATATCATATCAATAAAATCAACAATAACCATGCCGCCTATGTTTCTTAATTTTAACTGTCTTGCAATTTCATCAGCAGCTTCCAAATTTGTTTTCAGAATGGTTTCAGCCTGAGAAGATGAACTTGTAAATTTACCAGAGTTTACATCCACAACAGTTAATGCTTCTGTTTGCTGAATAAAAAGATATCCGCCCAAAGGTAAATTTACCTTTGTTTGCAAGGCATTTTGAATTTCTTTATTTATGCCAGTTGCAACCAATAATGGTTCAGTTCCTTTGTGCATAGAAACTTTTACTTTCATATTCCAATGTTGCAGCAATTGAGTAGTACGATGCAGCGCAAAGGCAGTATCTACAATAATTTCATCCACATCTTCTGTGCATGCTTCACGTATTACTTTATATAATAATTCCTGGTCACGATGCAAAAGGCATGGCGGATTTGCCGTATCTGCGGCATTTACAATAGAATTCCATTTTTCTAATAAAATTTCTAAATCTTCTTGAATTTCAGCCTCTGATTGACCTTCAGCTTCAGTTCTAACTATAACACCAACACCTACGGGCTTTAGAAGGCTAACAATTGATTTCAGTCTTGCTCTTTCTTTGCTTGAGACAATTTTTCTTGAAACATTTACGCCCTTTTCATCAGGCAAAAGTACCAAAAATCTGCCAGGAAGGCTAAGTGCAGTTGTTACCCTTGGGCCTTTATGACCTGTAGGCTCTTTTACAACCTGAACAATTAATTTTTGTTTAGGCTTAACTTTTTCTTTCAAAGGACCTTTTCCCATAATATCATCAGTGTGGATAAAGCCCATTTTATCTGGCATGCCAACATCTACAAAAGCAGCATCAATTGAAGGTAAAATATTATCCACAACTGATAAATAAACGTCCCCTAATAAAACATCACCTTTTGATACAAAAAATTCACTAACTTTATTATCTTCTAAAACAGCACCAATGTTATCTTTTTCAGATATTACAATTTTTTTTGTCATAAACTTTTTCCTTTAAACTTTTTTAAATTTTTATTAAATTTCTGTCATATTTTCATCAAAAAAAGACAGTCTTTTAATTTCAAATATAGCTTCTTTATCAAACAGATATTTCAAAAACTCATCAGCACGAAAAGCAGGCACAGTATCATTTTGGCCTGTTTTTAGGATAAAAGTGAATTTA
Source organism: Candidatus Gastranaerophilales bacterium (assembly GCA_910587815.1). Classification (GTDB taxonomy): domain Bacteria; phylum Cyanobacteriota; class Vampirovibrionia; order Gastranaerophilales; family Gastranaerophilaceae; genus MGBC122484. The sequence continues at coordinate 53,981 of CAJUNK010000007.1, forward strand.
CCGTTTTTAATTTCGGCACTTTTTATTGAATCCCTGTAATTGATTTGTTTTATAATACCTTTTTTCGTTTTCTTCTCTATGAATAATTCATTTGAAGATAAACATTTTTCTACAGTATATATTAAATCTTCAAAATTTAAAATACCCAACGTTTTGTTTACTATATTGTTTTCGGGTAATTCGGCTTCATAAAGAGCCCACTGCACAAGATTATCCAATGAAGGCATGCGTCTGCCGTCATTTGGCATTTCAATTAAACTCAATATTTTTAAATTTGATGATGTAGAATTTTTAAAATCATCTAAAAAGCTTGGCTCAAGGGGTTTTACAGTAATAAAATTTACAATTTCACACACAGATTCTATAAATAATGGAAGTGCCGGCGAAAAAGAAATTTTAGGCACCTTATTAAAACCTTCTGTTAAAGCAAAATGCACCCCAACACGCCTTAACGTCTTTAAAATCAAATTTTGCCAATCCAGGTGGGATAAAAATTTCAATTCATTGAGCTTGGTTAATTTTAATTGATATCTAAATTCTTTTATTTCCATTGTAAATCTTGTTTTTAATGTCACAGCGCCTTTTTAAAAGGATTTCAGGGGTGTCATCAGGCATTATTTCATCAATAATTCTATCATCCAAAAAATTAAATTCTTTAATCTTTTCAATAGAATAATTAAGCTGCCTATCCTTGGCCTGCCTGATTATAGGAGCAAATTCCTTATCCAAAAAACCATCTTGAAAAGGGCTTAAAAATTCCATATAAGAATTCTATCATTTTGCGCACAAAGTGGCAAAATATTAAACAATATTTTCTTCAAAAAACTTTATAATACCATCTTTATAGGCAGAAACTTTTGAAGAGAAAGGATATACCGGAGTTTTAAAAAATCTTTCGGTTTCCTTTATTTTTTTATAAACTTCATTTTTTGATACATAATCACACTTATTTAAAACCGTAATTGATGCGATATTATTAATTCTCAGCCAATCAAACATTTGTACATCATTTTTTTGGATTTCATGTCTTGCATCAACAAATTGAATGCAGCATTTCAATGTGTTACGTTTTAAAAGGTATTCTTCCAGGCTTTTTTGCCACCTTGCCTGTTCAGTTTTAGACACTTTTGCATATCCATAACCCGGAAGGTCGGAGATTACAAAATCACCTTTATCAGACATTATTTTAAAAAGATTAATAAGACGCGTTTTTCCAGGGGTATTAGAGGTTTTGGCCATTTTTGAATTATTTACAATAGTATTTATAAATGTAGATTTTCCAACATTAGAACGCCCCAAAAGAGCAAACTCACTAAGCCCCAAAGCGGGACACTGTGCAAGGTTCGGCGCGCTAATTAAGAATTGTGCTTGCTTGATTTTCATTTATCTTAACTTGTCTTAATTCATTCATTTTTCTTTTGTAAACCACCGCGGAAAGAAGATTGTAGGCTTTTTCAGAATTAACAACATCAATCTGCACAGAATCATCCAAAATATTTACATTTATTGCATTTGAAGTTAAAAAATCGCTTTTTAGATTTGTAATTCTGATAATTTTATTTTTTAAAAGCGAAAGTGGCTGTGCTATAAAGGTTTCAAATGATTTTAAAATTATATTTCTCATCAAAAGCTTCCTAAAATTCTTCTAAATTATACCAAAAAATAAAGTTTTTTGTATAATATTTTTAGGCGAATTTTACATTTGATTAAAAATTTAAAAATAGCCTTGTGAGTATTATAAACAGAGGATTTAGAGGGAATACATGTACAAAGAAATTACACCAAATGGATATGGCATAGCAATAGAAACGGATGAAAAACCTTTATACAGCGCACAAAGCGATTTTCAAAAGGTGGAAATCCTATCATCTAAAGGATTGGGAAACATTTTAACCCTGGATGACCTTATGATGACAACCGTTGAGGATGAATTTTTCTACCATGAAATGATTTCCCATATTCCAATGTGCTCACATCCTTGTCCAGAGCGTGTTTTAGTCATTGGAGGAGGCGATGGCGGCACAGTGCGTGAGGCTTTACATCATAAAACGGTTAAAAGTGTTGAGTTGTGCGAAATTGACGGACTTGTAATAGAAGCAAGCAAGAAATTTTTGCCTACAATTGCCGGAAAACTAGATGATGAGCGTGTTTCAATCCATGTAGAAGATGCGATTGAATATATAAAAGACAAAAAAGCTTGCTATGATGTTGTTTTAATAGATTCAACAGACCCAATGGGGCCTGGAGAAGGGCTTTTCACAGAAGAATTTTATACTAATGTTAAAAATAGCCTAAAAGAAGGCGGAATCGTTGTGGCACAGTCAGAATCACCATTTGCAAACAAGAAAGAGATGAGAATGATGTACAGATTGCTTCACAAGGTGTTTAAAAATGTAAAGCCTTATGCAGGGCCAATTCCAACCTATCCGGGCGGATACTGGAGTTGGGCATTTTGCTCTGAAACCATTGATACACCTGAAATACAGGATATTCAAAGAGCAAAAGAAATTGAAAAAAATGCAAAACTTTATAATACAGATTTACATAAGGCAGTTTTTTGTGTTCCAAATTTTGTAAGGAAAATTGCAGAAGATGCGTAAAATCGTAACTACACAAGGTTTTTGCACACCCTTAAAAGGTGAGATTAGCGTCCCGCCTGATAAATCTATGTCTCATAGAAGTCTTATAATAGGTTCTCTCACAAAGGGTAAAATCAAGGTTTCAAATTTCCTAAACAGTGCCGATTGCCTTGCTACGCTTGAAATTTTAAAACAGCTTGGATGTAGTGTAGAATTTTTGGATGAAAATACAATTGTTTTAAACGCTAAAAATGTATACATAGAGCCAAAATCAGAACTGTACTGCGGTAATTCAGGCACTACAATGAGACTTATGGCGGGTTTACTTGCAGGTGCAGGGGTAAAATGCACATTATCAGGAGATATCAGTCTTTCAAAACGGCCAATGAAAAGAATTATAGAACCATTGACAAAAATGGGTGCAAGCATAAAAAGCAATGATGGCAAAGCCCCACTTGTTATTAAACAAGCAAAACTCAATGGAATTACATACAACAGCCCAATAGCTTCCGCGCAAGTCAAATCCAGCATACTTCTTGCGGGCTTGCAAATTCCAAATGAGGCAACAACAGTGTATGAACCTCATCTTTCGCGCGACCATACAGAAAGAATGCTAAAATATTTTGGTGCAGACATCAAAACATGCCAAAAGGACGAACTTTTTGGGGTAACAGTAAGACATACACCCTTGATACCAAAGGATTTAAACGTGGTTGGGGATATCTCAAGTGCCGCCTTTATTATGGTTACAGCCTCTATCATTAAGGATTCGGATATAATTTTAAGAAATGTTGGAATAAATCCTACCCGAGCAGGAATTATTGATGTTTTAAATTCTATGGGTGCCAAAATAGAAATTTTGAACAAAGATTTAATTTCTAACGAAGAAATTGCAGATGTTAGAATAAAATATTCTCCAGATTTAAAAGGAATAAAAATTGGAGGAGAAATTATACCAAGATTAATCGATGAAATCCCAATCATAGCGCTGCTTGCAACCCAGGCAGAAGGCAAAACCGTAATTTCAGGTGCTGCGGATTTAAAAAATAAAGAATCAGATCGAATTCTTTGTGTTGCAAAGGAATTGGCTAAATTTGGCGCAAAGATTGAACCCACAGATGACGGGTTTATAATTGAGGGCAAAAATGGCGGCAAAGGGCTATTTCAAGAAGGTGCAGAGGTAGAATGTTACCATGACCACAGAATTGCGATGATGGGATATATTGCAGGTTTAATTAGCGCAAAACCCTCTCGTATTAACGATTTTGAGTGGATAGAAACCTCTTTCCCATCCTTTTTGCAAATATTTGAGACGTTAAGAAGCTAAAATAGCCACCATATAAGGATTTTAAGGTTTAAATGTTTTATTTTGACGCTATTAAAAATAAAAAAATCCTCAAAAGTGACGAACTTTCTAAATTTGACGCACATCTGAAGCACTTTTTTACCACAAAAGAAAGTTTTATTAAAACAGAAGAATCTAATTTTATAAATATTGCAAATGCAAACAGGGAGCTAATTTTAGACTATATAAAAATAGAATCTGAAAATTTATTTGAAATAAAACAAACACACAGTACAAATATTAAAATTTGGCACAAAAGTATTGGCACAACGAATGATACAGACGGTGTAATACTCTATAATCCAGGTAGTGCAACGATTTTAAACTTTGCAGACTGCACACCTGTTATTTTATATGACCCAAAAAATAATATTGCAGCAGGACTACATGCAGGCTGGAGAGGTACAGCTGGCGCCATTTCAAGACTTGGTGTAAATTTAATGAAAGAAAAATTTAATTCAAAACCTGAAAATATAATCGCCGCAATTGGCCCATGTATTGGGCAAAGGGATTTTGAAACAGGTTATGAAGTATATGAAGCACTGAAAAACACTCTTGAATTTACGTCAAAAAACCCGCAAAACAAGGAACATGAGCTTTTTCAATTTAAAGATGATAAGGTATATCCTAATTTAGCTGGAATTAACGCGCAGCAATTAATTGAAGAAGGGGTGAAAACCATTGATATCAGCCAGTTTGAAACATATAAAGATAATGACATATTGTTTTCATACAGGGCTGAAAACGGCACCACAAGCAGAATTAGCATGGTTTTAAAATTGGTATAATGCACCCACTTTAAAAAATTATTATTTAAATAAATTCATAACGGCATTTTGGATAAATTCTGAAAAACTGGTATGACCTGATGGATTATATTCTTTATCTAATTCCTTAGCTTCATCAGAACTTGCAACGGTTTTTATAGCATCCATTGAAGCTTTATTAATATCAGCCACAATTTTTGATATACATTTTTTAAATTCATCCAGTTTTTCGCCATCTTCTTTATAGGTTGAAATATAGCTTTTTACAGCCTCTTTTTTCCACGTGTCAAGCAGCTCTTTTTGCGTTTCAACATAAGCCACCATTACATCATGGGTGGGGAAAATTTTAAATTTTTTAAAGGAATTATCCACAAGCACCATATTTTTAATCATAATGCCGCGCAAAACAGAACCTCTTGAAAAATATTTTTCTTCAATTTCAGAAGGCAAAACATACCCAAATGGAAAGAATAGGTCAGATTGGCGATTTACGTCATTTAATCTACCCAAAAGTTCTCTTGATAATAACTCAAACTGTTCTTTTTTATCTTCCATTTTTCTTAAAATATTCCTTGATATGACAAGCTTCCGGGCGATTTGTATTTGAAAGAACAATCTCTCTGAATTCATTTTTATCTATGTCAATGCCCATATTATTTATATTTATATTAATTTTTTTAGGTTTTTCTTTTTTATACATTATTCTTACAATATCTTATCAGAAACTTTGAACAAAATCTCTAAATCATCATTTTGAACAGCTTCTAAAATAGTGTTATGAATTTCTTTTAAATCGTTATCATTAGGGGTTTTTAGAGATTTTGGAATTTTTATATCAGAAGTTTTTTTAACATCGACAAAACCTTTATTTTCCTCTAAAAATTCTCTGTATTTTTCTAAAATTTCAATATGCAAAGGATTTGCAGAATAAGTTTTATTTAAATAATACTTCACATCCCGATTTAACCCAGTTTTTACAAAATCTAAAAGAAAATCGATTTCATAAAAAGCCTCATCGTCAAAATCTGCACCAAGGCAGGGGTTGTTCACTATATTTTTATCTTCCAAAGATTTTAAATATACACCCCAAAGCATACACCCTAAATAAAACGCCGCATTTAAATTAATTGCCTTTAAAAATTTAGGATAAATTATAGAAAATTGGAATTTTTTCTGCTTCAAAGATGGTATTGCAGAAAAAGCCGAATACATATACTCAATATTTCCTGATACTCTTGCCACTGAAGCAGAATACCCGGGGTCGAATAAAATATCTGTATCTGATTTAAAATCTAAAATTGACATATTAATATTTTAATTAGAAACTCTATATTGTGCAAGTTTTTATTCAGACCATTTGCAGGTACAATTTAAAACGAGAAAATAAGTGGGAAAAGAAATCAAAAAATTAGAACTTTTAGCACCAGCACAAAACAAAGAATGTGCATTTGCTGCAATAAATTATGGTGCAGATAGTATTTATATAGGTGCAAATCTTTATGGTGCAAGGAAAAACGCCGCAAATTCTTTGGATGATATTAAAGATATTATAGATTATGCACATAAATTTAATGTGAAAATTTATATCACATTGAATACAATTTTAGATGACGACGAATTAAATGAAGCGCAAAAAATCATTGAAAATCTACACAAAATAGGAGCTGATGGAATAATTTTTCAGGATATGGGAATTATAGAACTTGCAATGGATGGCAAATTACCAAACATAAAACTTATTGCAAGCACACAATGCAATAACCGCAGTATTGAAAAGGTGAATTTTTTTGAAAACATAGGTATAAAAAAGGTAATTTTGGCACGGGAACTCTCAATAGAGCAAATTAAAAATATCTGCAAAAATACAACTTGTGAAATTGAAACATTTATCCATGGTGCGCTTTGTGTTTCATATTCAGGCCAATGTTATCTTAGCCATAAAATAGGCGGAAGAAGTGCAAACAGAGGAGAATGCGCACAAGCTTGCAGAAAAAAATACACACTAATAAATAATAATGGAAAAATTTTAGCAAAAGATAAACATTTGCTTTCTATGAAAGATTTTATGGCAGCAAACAGGCTGAGAGAATTAATAGATGCCGGTGTTACATCGTTTAAAATAGAAGGCAGACTAAAAGATGAAAATTATATAAAAAATACTGTAGCACATTATAGAAAACTTTTTGATAAGATAATTGATGAAAAAAATCTTGCAAAAAAAGCGGATGAACCATTATATCAAAAAAGTTCATCTGGGAAAATTTTCTTTGATTTTACGCCGGATTTAACAAAAAGCTTTAACAGGGGTTTTTGCGAATATTTTTTAGATGGCAGAAAATTTTTAGATGGCGAAAATATTTATAATTTTGATGCGCCAAATTCAAAGGGCGAATACATAGGGAAAATATTAAGCGTGCAAAACGCAGGCAGGCAGCAGTTTTTCACCATTGATAGCAAAGCTGCGCAAAATTTAAACCCGCAGGATGGGCTTTGTTATATTGCAAAAAAAGCAGGAGAAAGTTTTCTGCAAGGTTTTTTAATCAATTCAATTGACAAAAAAACAGGTAAGATTTATCCAAATATTGCGCAAAATTTTTCAGCTGGTACAAAAATTTACCGCAATAAAGATTTTAATTTTGAAAATATTTTAAAAAACTCAAAAACAAAAAGAAAGATTCGGGGAATTTTTAAGGTATATGATAGATATATTGAATGTATTGATGAAGATAATAACAAAATAAATCTTGAATTTTTTGCAAATGAAATTGCAAAAAACCCCAATATGGCAAAAGAAAACTGGAAAAAGGCCCTTCAAAAAAGCGGAGAGAGCAATTTTTATATAGAAAATATTGAATTTTTAACGGAAAATATTTATTTTCTGCCCATTGCTAAAATTAATGAATTAAGACGCGAAATATTAGATAAATTAATGAATTTCAGAATAAATAATTATACAATAGAGACACAAAACAAGATAAATCCTGCACAATATCTAGAAAAAGAAGGCGATTACAAGCTGAATGTACATAATAAAATGGCTGAAAAATTTTATAATGCTTGCAATTGTAAGGTGTTAGAATATTCCCCTGAATCTAGCGCAAACCATGGCAACATTGAATTAATGCGAACAAAACACTGCATAAGATACGCACTTAATATGTGTTTTAAAAAAGACAGCAAAAGCCTGTCAAATGAAGAGTTGTTTTTAATAGATGATATGGGTGCAAAATATCGTCTTATTTTTGATTGTAAAAATTGCGAAATGGTTATAAAATCTTTCAAATAAAGGGTTTTCTAGCAAAAATCATATCGTCAAAAATATTCAATGTAAAGTATTGTAACAAAAAATCTTCTTTGTGAAATCATAAAAAGTATATCGTTTTTATATATATGCGAGGAGCAAATTAAAAAAAGTTTTATTTTGCAAAGAACAAAGGAGTAGTAAAAATGAACGGTGTATCATTCGGCAGTTTAACAGGATCATCAGGCGTATCTTCAGCATCATTAGGCAATTTTGAAGAAAAACGTGAAAAACAAGACCTTCAGGATTTAACAGGAGTTGCCGGCATGAATGCAAATCTTATGCAAGATTCAAGCATGCACGGTGATAAACTGGACCTTAACATTTAATTAATTTGACCTGGTTTAAGTAATTATCCGGTTTGATTTATTTTAAAGATTTCATCTCTCTCTCAATTGAAAATCTTTAAATAGTGTTAGACCGCAAGCAAAAGAAAGATGGAGTTTTATGAGCGAAGCAAAAGTGGTGAACTTTCTTCTTGCAGGCTTGCTGATTATGACAATCATTATGTTTTCTTGGACATTTATGTACATCAACAAAACCTTATCCGACAACAGCATAAGTGCACCAATAGTATCTGCATTCAGCGCCTAAAGGATTTTAAAAGAAGAATTAACCAAAATATCCCCTTCTTCAAACAAGAAGGGGATATTTTTATAAAGTTATTATTTTATTTTGATAAATGCATACAATCATCATTCAAAACAACAAAGCACCCTTCTGAACGGCCGCCTGAAGCATAAAGTATATCTATACCCATATTATCAGTTAAAATATCATGAGCGCAAACCTTTAAGAGTCTTCCTGCATTACATGGTCCAATTTCATCTTTTAGAACCCTTCCTATTTCAGGATGATTTACTACAGCTGTGTAGAAATTTGGACTAAAAACAGGCATGGTCTCTTGTTTACCGCAATATTCACCTTTTAACATTGCGCCACCATAGCTGAATATGCTGCCCATACCTCCTGTAAAATATGTGCCAGGACCACATTTTTCTCTAACAGTTTTTGTGTAATCAAGTCCTTCGCTCAGCATTGAATCAATATTTTCTTTGGATGTACCATGGTATATTTCACATCTTGGCAGATAACCTTTCGGGTTTATTATACAGTGCTCAAAATATTATTGAAGCGTGCCTTCAAATTTTTCACCATCAAGTTTAAATTCAAAGACTGCATCATTTAAAATTTCTTTCGCTTTATCTAAATGTTTTAAATCACAACCTAAATATTCCTGAACATTTTTTGGCACACTTTCAGATGTCCTTGTTTCTTTTTCATCAAAATCAAGTGTACTAACTGGGTTTGAAAAACTTATAGTATCTTTATCCAAACATCCAAAAGAGGGATAAGAATTAGAATTTAGATTTTTATATCCTGCCTTATTAGCCGCATGGCTTTTATTAAGGCCTGTAAAATTAATACAATCTAAAGAAATGCTCATATTTATACCTCACAACACTATTAAATTTTTACAACACACATCTATATATAATAAAACATAAGGAAAAATGTTTTTACTCAAATTAAAACTTTATGGTAAAATAATTACGTATATTTATACAGTGCAATTTTATAAAAATGCCATTTTCACTATATTTCAATGTTATTATATTAATTTTTGTAACAAAAATTCGTTTTTTTTAATACAAAATAACAAAATAAAAATCGGCCTGTTTTTATATAAGTGCAAGTACTTTTAATAGGAGAACTCTAATGACCGTAACCAATATCAAAGCATTGGGAGGATACCAAAATATAGCATTCAGAGCCGCTCAGCAAGATAATGCTGCTACTGCATCCCCAGCAAACAACAGCACCAAAATGCCTGAATCAAAAGGTGATACTGTCACTCTTTTTGGCAAAGAAATTAAGAAAAAACATGTAATAGCAGGTGGCATTATTGGTGGCGCTACAATTGTCGGCATTACAGTAGCAGTAATTAACCATATCAAAAAAGGTAAAATTGGACAAGCAACAAAAGCTGCAAAAGAAATGCTTGCCGAAGCAACTGGTCTTTCTGAAAAAGTTAACAGCACGGTTGCGGAAGTTTCCAAATTGGCAGCAGGCAGCTCAAACAAGAATGTAAAAATTGAAGGCGATATCATAAAAGAATTTGACAATGCTGGAAAACTTATAAGAAAAACTACTTTAGAAAGTGGTTCTCCAAAGAAAATTGTTGAATATCTTGAAGACAACAAAAAGAATATTATAACATTATCAAATGGCGATTCAACAAGAACATTCAAAGGTCAATACGAAAAAGTAGCCGATGGCGTTGAAAAATGGGCTCAAGAGCTTGTAACAACAAAAGATGGCAACCCTTCAATGTACGCCAAAAATGTTGAAAAAACTTCAGATGGCATCAAGACATTCGCTAAAAAGATTCTTATTAAAGATGGCAAGGCTGATGGATATTTTGAAAAAATCCAACAAAAAGGCAATGATATTCAAAAATATGCATTTGGTCTTGAATTTAAAGATGGCGAAGCATCAAAATTCATCAAAGGTTTTGAAAAATTACAAGATGGAACTGAAAAAATTAAACGAACATTTGTTCCTGACAACAATGGAAAATGGCAAAAAGCAAAACCTGAACCAGAAAAAGCAGCTTAACTCAAGCTTTAAACAAAATTTTAAGACGCCCCTTTGTTTTGGGGCGTCTTTTAGTATTTATTTTATAATTTTTTTAAAGGTATATTTAAATATGTCTTTAAACTGTGAAGTTTTGTAAAAAATATTTTATATTTCAAAATAAAGTAACAAAAGGATATGAAAATATTTTTTAATATATATAGAAATAAAAAACATTTCAGCAGGATTTTAAAACATTGGGAATGAATTTCAACTATAATACTAGAGTTTCAAACAGCCAAAACACTGCAAACTCCACAATAGATTTAAATCAAGGCACAAATAATGACACCGTGCAAAAAGATGCACCGACGTCTTCAAATGTGCCTGCTGCACAGATGCAGCCCAGTGTAGATTCTAAAGCTTTATCCAGTGAAAATTTAAAACCTTTAAATAAAGATACTGTAACACTTTTTGGCAAGGAAGTAAGTAAGAAAAAAGCAATAACATTTGGAATAGGCGGCCTTGCAGCAATAATAGGGGCTGCAACAGCAATTATATATGCAATAAAACGCAATAAAAAAATAGATGTTCAAACGCCACTGCAACCAATAGCACTAGGAAGAGGAAGAACACAAGATATATCAGAAAGTGCAACTTTATTAAAAGGTGAGCCAAAAGAAATTACGCCTACCGAAGCAAGAGCAAAAAAATTTATTGAAAATTCCAAAGAAATGTTAACAAGCGCCAAAGAGTGTAAAAAACGTGCATTAAAAACAAGTAAACAGGTGGAAGATACAATTTGCAATGTTGAACAAATGTTTAAAAATAATGCCACCAAAACTGCTGATGGCAGGAAGGTAGAAATCATAAATAACGTTATGACGGAATTTGCAGACGATGCCACCACAATAAAAAGAGTAAGCACGTTTGATAACGGTACACCAAAATCTATTGAGGAATTTATTGATGCAACAAGGAGAAATTTAATCGAATTTAATTCACAAAATAAAACAATAAGCTATAAAGAAAATTTGAGACAAATAGCCACAGATAGCCTTCATGATAAAGAGGTTATTTTATATAAAGGAAAATTAAACAGATATATTGAAGGCATAAAAGAATGTGCCAATGGTGATGCACATTATAAAAAAATGCTTGATTTTAACCCAAACGGCAAAATGGATATTTACGCAGAAGATTGCAAATATCTGAGCTTCTGCGAAAAATTTACAAGAAGATTGGATTTTACAATAAGCAGCGAAACGCTGAACGGATATACAGAAAGCCTCGCAAAATACACAGATGGTAGAGAATTTTTTATGAAAAATTTATCATTCACTCCTGGGGTTAACAATCCAAATACCTATACGGAAAAATATAAAAAAATGTCTGATGGCAGCATAAAGAGCAGTATAAATCTCATGTTTAACAAAAAAGGCCGTGTTATAGGGTATGAAGAAAACTCTATAGATGGTATAGAGAAAAAATGGGATAAATGTTTTAAACTCTTGCAAGAGAAATGGTATATGGAACCATCACCAAAATAAAATCCCCTCCTTAAAAAGGAAGGGATTTTTTAATCTTTCACTTGGTTTTAAAAAACCTGATTTTATTTTTTGTTTACCTTGATAGCGCTATCAGGACAAACAAGAGCACACATACCGCATGCAATACATTCAGCAGGGTTTGGCTCAACAGCAGGAGTTTGATAAATACCAACTTCCTTTGACCATTTTAAGCATTTTTTAGGACATTTAACAATACACAAGCCACAGCCTTTGCATAAATCAGTAAAACAATACCAATCTGCTTTGCCGCCTGCAACATTGTCTACTTTAAAGCCTTTATATTCAACATTATTTGTCATTATACACCCGCTTTCTGTATCATATCCATACCCATTTCAAGCGCTTTATAGTTAAGTTCACGAAGTTCTGGTTTAGCATCGAATTTTTTACCCAATGCCATTTCCATAGCATTTTTGATATCTTCTAATTTTAGAACCTTAGTAGCACTTAATAATACGCCAAGTACGATAATGTTAAATACTCTTGCGCTCAATTGTTCATTTGCAATTTTGTTCGCTTCAACTGCAATGATTTCTTTTGCACTGCAAGTAGGTTTTTTGGAACATACAGAAGAATCATAAATTACTGTAGAATTTTCATTTACATAATCAGAACATCTATCTATTGCTCTATCAGATAACATAATTACAATATCGCCTTTTGAAAATCTTGGTTCACCAATTTTTTCATCAGCAACTTGGCAAAATGCAATTGAAACACCGCCTCTTTGTTCTACACCAAAGTTTGGTATGTATAAAATTTCTTTGCCAGCTTCATAACCAGCTTCAACAAGGATTTTTGCGATAGATTGAACACCTTGTCCGCCTTCACCGGCTAATACTATTCTTGTTCTTGCCATAATTTTACTCCAATCCTTCTCTTTGAACAAATTCTTTAACTTCGAAGAATTCTTCCATAGTTTTTAATCTGTCCCAAGTACCTTCATTATTTGTTCTCCAGTTTAGAGGGCATACTGAAAGAACTTCAACAAATGAAAATCCGCCTTGTTCAACATTTTTCAATGCTTTTTTAAACGTTTGGCGCAATTTTCTTAAATTTGAAACAGAAGCTCTTGCAACATAGCTCTTTTCAGGATCAACGATTGAAGCAACCATTTCTGCACCTTTTGCAGGCTTACCTGTAACAGAACAATCTCTACCGTATGGTGTGGTTTCGGTTTTTTGACCAGGCATTGTAGTTGGTGCCATTTGACCACCTGTCATACCATAGTTTGTATTATTTGCAAGTACAATTAACATATTTTCACCACGAACAGAAGCGTTCACAAGGTGCTGCGAACCAATCGCGAGACCGCCACCATCACCCATATAGGCAATACCAACAGTGCCTGGATTTGCACGAGTAACACCATAAATAACAGGAGTTGTTCTACCATGGTGAGTTTGAACTGTATCAATATTCATATAATTCCAAGATAATAGCGAACAACCGATATCACAACCAAATACTGCTTTTTCTTGAAGATTAAGATCATCAATTGTGTGTGCCAAAGTTTTTAAAATCATACCATGGCCGCATCCCGGGCAGAATTTGCTTGCGCCAGCTTCAGCGTTTTGCGCTTTCGCTATATCCGGAGTAACATCAAGTGTTTGAACCATTTATTTTTCCTCTTTATTCTTTAATTACTTAAAACTTTCAGAAATTTATCTACACAGTTGCAGGAGTTTTAACCATTTGTTCAACTTTGTGAACAATATCATCACCTGTAACACCAACACCCATTTTAAATAGTGTTGAATATGGTGTTTGAAGACCATAGATTTTTTCTAAAACCATTTGGGCCAATTGGCCATTTGCAGATTCGGTGAATAACACCTGTTTTGCTCTTTGAACTGCTGCTCTTAAAGGTTTAACAGCTAACGGTCTTAAGGTGATAGGTCTGAATAAACCTGCTTTAATACCTTTTGCTCTAAGTTCATCAACCGCAGTCATTGCAGAACGAGCAACAATGCCGTGAGCAATAATTAAAATTTCAGCATCTTCTGCTTTATATTCAAGATATTCTTCAATTTCAGGCGAAATTCTATCAAATTCAGCCTGATAAGAATCAAGAACTTCCATTAATTCTTCTTCAAGGTTGAATGTATTTCTGATGTGATTTGCTTTTCTATCAACATCAATTTTGCCAGGTGCTCTAAGCACTGCTGGGGTTGGTTCCATTTTAATGCCGCGTGAAGCTGGATCATAAAGGGTAACAGGTTCTCTCATTTTACCTTGATAACCATCAGCAAGCATGAATGTTGGGAATCTGTATTTCCAAGCTGTATTAAATGATTTAATCATATAATCATATAAATCTTGGTGACCAGCAGTAGAATATACAATTCTGAATCCTTCGCCGTTACCGCCAAAGCATGTTAATCTTGTTTCTTGTTGAGCATAAATAACCGTAGCAGTTGAAGGTCCGCCCCTTTGCATAACTGCGCATACAAAAGGTATTCTCATCATTTCAGCCATGCTTTGTGCATCCTGCATGATAACATTACCAGGGCCTGCTGTTGCAGTAAAAGCTCTTTTTCCGGCTAAGATACCGCCAATTGTAGAAAAACCAGCTGAAATTTCATCTTCAGTTTGAAGAAAACCAGCTTCTGTTTTTGGAAGCAATTTGCACCATGTGTGCATAATTTCGTTTTGCGGTGTAATCGGATAACCGTACATAAACTCAGCTTCTGCAGCATTTGCAGCGTAGGCAATGGTTTCATTTCCGGTTAAGAACATTCTAGTGTCTTCTGTGATAAGTTTTTTAACCATTATTAATTCCTTACTTTGTGAACTAAGTACAATAAACTTTTACTACAAATATAAGGAATATTCAAGAAAAATTTCAGTAGCTTTAATCGTCGCTTGCAGTATATGGTATTGTTTTTTTTATTTTGGCAAGTTCTGCTTTATCAATATCATCTTTCATTTTTTCTATAGCATTAAAATCATATACAGGATCAAGAATGCTATCATCGGGCAATTCCAAAAAAGACAAATCTTTGTCTAAGGGATGAGTTTCCTTTGCTCTTTCGGCCGCATAAGCCCTTCTTGTATAGTCCATAAAAGCGCAGTATTTTTCGTTATCATCTTTTATTGGAATAAATAAATCAGAAATCTTTTTATAATTGTGCTCATGAGATATAGATTTGTTTGTAAGCGCCTTAAAACACAAATCTTCCACTTCTTTTAGACGTAAAACATCCAGTCCTGCTATTTGCAATTCACCTTTTATGCCACCAGGAAATTCGAGCAGCATGTGTAATGCAGTATATCCTGATTCTGTTTGTTTGATATCATAATTAAAAGTTTTAACACCACGCTTTAATGATGCCCTCATAAGTTCTTCAAGCTTGGAATCACTTGCATATTGATATCTGGCTGGATATTTAAATTCAGGGTTTCTATAATTTTCTATTTCAGTAATTTTAATTTTTCCCTGCTCTACTGCTTTAGTTAATTTTTTTACAACATAATTTCCAGAATCCTTATTTGTTCCGGATAAAATTATTCTCACACCCAAAATATCAGTCAGCTGTTTTTTGGCTTCTTTTTTTGTTCTAAGGTGCTTTGAGCCCATTTTTTCTTTTATGGATGCTGCCTCTTTTTTCCTCGCAGTAATCGCAAGAATAGGATTGCTTTTATTGATATTTTCAGCAAGCATTGTTACATATTCTTCTTTATGTTTTTCTTTAAGTTTTTTATCGGTAAAATCTATAACCGGCATACCAAATATACTTGATATATCAGTCTTAAACCTTTCAAATGCAAATTCAATATCTTCTTCATTTAAAATTTGGTTTGCAACTTTCCAACTGCCCATATCAGATTTGCGTTCTAATGTTTTAGAATCTCTTGTTTGTATGGCAGTGTCAGATTTATAGCAATCTTTGGTATCGCTTCCTTTATTGACAGATAAACACCTGCCTGAAAATGTTATGGTGTCTTGCTTTAAAGGCGCAAGATTAACGGCATTAAATGTCACTTTATTTGATGCTTGAGTATTGCGCAATACATTATTGCCTGTATTTTCAAAATTAAAATTTATTTTTGGATTTATTTTTAAAAAATTTAGCATAGCCAGTATATAAAAACAGTCAATAAATATTTTTGCCACATTAAATTTTTAAAATTCTATATTTTTAATATGCGCAATTTCAGGTGCCTTGGAATCAGCATCACCAAATAAAAGAACAGATATTGCATCAATTCTAAAGCTTTTAATTTTAATATCAGGTTTTGAAATGTAAGACATTGCACATTTGTAAATTTTATTAAGTTTTGTTTTTGTTACAGCCTCAAATGGCGTACCAAATTTATCATTAGAGCGGGTTTTAACTTCAATAAAACAAAGTGTATTTTTATCCAGCGCAATAATATCCACTTCACCATATCTTGAAAAATGATAGTTTCGTTCAATTATCTTGTATTTGTTTTTAATAAGATAATTTACAGCAATATCTTCTCCGTATTTACCTTTAATTTTGTTTGACATAAAATAATCTTACACCAAAAGTTTATGGAGCAATAAAATGGAATTATTGAAAAAGACGGCAGTTCAAATGCGTGAAGCCCTTTTAAACAAAGAGGTTTCGGCGGTAGAATTAACAGAAGCCACTTATAAAAGAGTGAATGATGTCGAAGATAAAATTGGAGCTTTTAATTCATTTACAAAAGAATATGCGCTTGAAATTGCAAAAGAAGTGGATAAAAAAATTGCATCAGGAGAAGATTTACCCAAAATGGCGGGCATACCACTTGCACTTAAAGATAATATAAATTTAAAAGGATACAAAACAACCGCATCAAGCAAAATTTTAGAAAATTTTGTATCACCTTATGATGCAACCGTTAGTAAAAAATTAAGAACAAATCTTGTACCGGTCATAGGAAAGGCGAATTTAGATGAATTTGCAATGGGTTCATCAAATGAAAACTCTGCATTTAAAAAGGTGCATAATCCTTACAATTTAAATAAAGTTCCTGGCGGCTCATCAGGCGGTTCTGCTGCATCTGTTGCAGCGCTTGAATCTGCTGTTGCACTTGGCTCTGATACAGGAGGTTCTATCAGGCTTCCTGCCAGCTTTTGCGGTATTTCAGGCTTTAAACCAACTTATGGCAGGGTTTCAAGATACGGCCTTATTGCTTTTGCATCATCTTTAGATCAAATTGGCCCTTTTGGAAGATGCGTAGAAGATATTGTAAATTTATATGAAACAATTGCAGGATATGATGAAAAAGATTCAACATCATTAAATATGCCTGTAGGCGATATTTCAAAAACCTTTAAAAACGATATTAAGGGTATGAAATTTGGTGTCATTAAAGAATTAATGACAGATGGCGTTGAAGATTGTGTTAAAAAATCTATTGAAGATGCTGTAAAAATATACGAAAAGCTTGGCGCAACAGTAAAAGAAGTCTCACTTCCTTTATTAAAACACTCAATCGGCGTTTATTATATTATTGCAACTGCTGAAGCAAGTTCTAATTTAGCACGCTTTGATGGCGTAAAATATGGCTATAGAACCCAAGATGCCAAAAACCTTATGGAGATGTACACAAAAACAAGAAAAGAAGGCTTTGGTAATGAAGTAAAAAGACGTATAATGCTTGGCACATACGCACTTTCAAGCGGATATTATGATGCATACTATAAAAAAGCACAACAGATAAGACATTTAATCAAAGATGATTTTGACAGAATTTTTAAGGAAGTGGATGTTTTAATAAGTCCAACTTGTCCTACGACCGCATTTGATTTGGGTTCTAGAAATGAAGACCCTCTAAAAATGTATTTAACCGATATTGGCACAATTTGCGCTAATTTAATTGGAGCACCCGCAATCAGTATTCCAGCAGGTTTTGACAAAGAAGGCATGCCAATCGGTATGCAGCTTATCAGCCAGGTTTTGCAAGAAGAACCGCTTTTAAGGTCTGCATACAATTTTGAGCGCGAAACAGATTTTAATACAAAATTTGCAAATCTATAATTTAACAAATAAATTTATTTTTCAGGGCTATTATGTTTTTTAAGCAAATAGCCCTGATTTTATAGAAATATCATAATTCTTAAACCATTCATCTTTTTGATGGTGTTGCTTTTTAAAAAATATCATTAAACTAATATAAGGTTAGGTTAGTTTTTAAAAAAAGGATATATATGGCAAACAGATTAAACGGTTCAAGCTTATTTTTGCAGGCAATAAATGGGCTTGTTGGAAATTATGCACAACTAATGACAGGAGTATCAGGCAAAGGGCTTTCTCTAGAAAATATAACAAATCCATCTGAAGATGTGGATAAAAACCAATTGAATTACACCTTTGTAAATTATTTAACAAATAATTTCGGTAAAATTGATAAAGATGGAGATGGCATTATTTCAAAAGATGAATTACAAAATTATACAAATACAATGTCAAGAAACGGGCTTACATACGAACAATTATGTGAACTTTGTTATACAAATTCATCTGGCAGCTCTACTCTTTTAGAGACGGTTTTAAATAATTTTTCCGAGATTGATAAAAACGGTGATGGCAGAGTAACAAATGAAGAAATAGCAGCCTATGGAATGGATAAGGAAATTGAAGAAATGAAAGATAAATTTCCAAAACATACTGCAAAAGGCATGAGTATTTTTTATGAAACATCTGCTGATAAAGAAATAGAAAAAGATGCTTAATTTTTTCTATTTTGTATAAAAATCTAACTTGCAACGACCATAAATCTTTTCTTTAAAGGGCAAAATTTGAATGTCATTGAATTCTTTTCTTTGACAAGATGATTTTGCGCTTTTTTTATTGAGATTTCTAATATCCTTTTTATCATACTCAACAATCATAATGCCATTTTTAGAAAGTTTTTTATGTGCAGTTTTTATAATAAATTCATATTCAAAATCCCAAGGTGGATCAATATAAATTATGTCAAAATCTTCAAGCTTGTTAATAATTTTTAATGAATCACCTTTTAATAATTCAATATTGCTATCAAACACAGAGAATGTTTTTTGAATAGAAAAATAAGTTTTTGGATTTTTTTCAATAGCAAAAACTTTTTCAAAACCTCTAGAATATGCTTCAAGCGCCATAATACCAGAACCTGAAAACATATCCAAAAAAGAAAGATTGGAAAAATCTATATGATTAGACAAAAAATGAGACGATAAAATATTAAAAACGCTTTCTCTAACCTTTGAAAGTGTAGGTTTTACAGTACGTTCATATTCTCCGCCACATGGCATAGGTACAATTCTTCCTTTAAATTGCCCGCCTGTCAAATGCAAAACTTGTCCTCCTTTGCTATTTTGAATGTTACCATGAAAAAAATTGTTATTATAGGCGGATGCGCCGCAGGACCAAAAACCGCAGCAAAAGCAAAGAGGGTAAACCCTGAAAATAAGGTGGAATTATATACGATGGAAAATGTTATTTCGTATTCTGCCTGTGGTATGCCATATTATATCAAAGGGGCGGTACCATCTTATACAAATTTAATAATAAGAACACCTGAAGATTTTAAAAAGCAGGGTATAGAGGTGTTTTTAAACCACAAATGCACTCAAATTTTACCAAATGAAAAAGTTGTGATATTTAATACTTTTAATAATGGCGTCTATGAAACAAAAAGTGTACAATATGACGAATTGGTTTTGTGCACAGGGTCTAGACCATATAGCCCAAAGATTAAAAACATAAATTTAGATAATATTTTTCATCTAAAAGTGCTTGATGATGGCATAAAAATCAAAGAAAAAATGGAAAAATCAAAAAGCGCAATAATCCTTGGTGGAGGATATATTGCAATGGAGATTTTAGAAGCTTTTGTAAAAAATGGGCTGCATGTTACAGTGGTTGAAAGAAATAAAAACATAATGTCTCAATTCGACCCTGAAATAAGCGATATAATTAAAAATTACATTATTCAAAAAGATGGCAAACAAGTAGATTTTATTCTAGATGATGAAATATTAGAATTTACAGGAACAAAAGGGTTTGAGGGTGCTGTTACAAGGAATGGAAAACATCTTCAAGGAGACTTTTGCGTTATTGCATCAGGTGTAATTCCAAACATTGAACTTGCAAAAGAAGCAGGGGTAGAAATTGGCATCACAGGAGGCATTAAAACCGACAACAGAATGCGTACAAATATAGAACATATTTGGGCAGCAGGAGATTGTACTGAAGAAAATTGTCTCATTACTAAAAAACCTATGTATGCAGCACTTGGCACAATTGCAAATAAGCAGGGAAGAGTTGTTGGAATAAACCTGAATACCGATACAAGCGGGGTGTTTGAAACATTTGATGGAATTTTAGGGTCAGCCGTTACAAGCTATTTTGATTTTTCAATGTCGGCAACAGGTTTAACTGAAACAAAGGCGAAAATTTACGCCAAAAACGCAAATATAGAACCTATTTCAGCACTTGTCACAAAGCGCGATAAGGCAGGATATATGCCAGATTCAAAAAGCATCACGGTAAAACTTGTGGCAGATAAAAGAACAGGAGAACTTTTGGGAGCACAGGCGGTGGGTGCAGGCGATGCAGACAAAAGAATTTATACCGTAACATCAGCACTAAAGGCAAATTTAACCGTTAATGAATTTTTACATTTAGATTTAACCTATTCGCCAGCATTTTCATCTACAATAGACCCGCTTTTAACCGCTGCATATAAATTAAAAGAACAAATTGACAGATAATTAATCTATATAATCAAACCCTAAATCCAGCGTTGGAGCTTTTGCAACAATTGCACTTGAAGAAATTATATCTACACCAGTTTTTGCAATATCTTCAAGATTTTTTAAATTTACATTGCCGCTAACTTCAATAATTGCACTTTTATTAATCAACGCTACACATTCTCTAATCATATCAAGCGTCATATTATCAAGCATTATAATATCAGCACCAGCATATAAACATTTTTTAACCTGTTCTATGGTATCACATTCAACTTCAATTTTATGCGCATGAGAAATATTTTCTCTGACTTTTTTTACAGCATCTTCAATAGAGCCGCCCATAAGTGCAATATGATTATCCTTCAACATAACGCAATCACAAAGATTAAATCTGTGAAGATGACCTCCACCAACTTTTACTGCATATTTTTCAAAAAGTCTGAAATTCGGCGTGTTTTTTCTTGTATCCACAACCCTTACGCCATAAGGAGATGCAACATCCTGAAACTTCCTAGTAAATGTCGCAATGCCTGACATTCTTTGAATATAATTCAACGAAAGTCTTTCGCCAGTTAAAATATACCTTGGAGAACCCATAATCTTTGCAACAGGTTCATTCGGCACAATTGTATCACCATCTTCTTTATAAAATTCAACTTTAACATCATCTTTAGCCAATATTTCAAAAACAAGCCTAAAAGGGTCAGTTCCGCATAAAATACCTTCTTCTCTTGTTCTTAAATAAATTTCAAATTTTTTATTTTTATCTATACCAGCAGTAATAAAATCTGTTGAAATATCACCATACCCTATATCTTCTTTTAGTGCAGATACAATATGGTCTTTAATCATAAAATCATTTAATAAAAACTTAGCCATAATATATAATTCTACCTTTACTTATATTTTATTTAAAATTTCTGTCTCTTTTAAATCAACAGCCACTTGCGGCATTTCAGGTGCATCTTCTCTAAAATGCGCACCAATCGAATTATCTCTTCTTAAAGCAGCTTCAGCTATTAATTTTGAAGTGATAATCGAATTTCGAAGTTCATAGCCTGCTTTTGTAGAAAAAACTCTAGAGTATCTAGTAATTAAGCGCACATCATCAATTACACGAAGTGCATTATTAAGCCCTGCTTTTGTTCTTATAATTCCAGCATTTTCCCACATTGCTTTTTTTAGCATGCGTCTTAAAATACCAGTTTCTATTATGTCGTTTGATAAATCAGTGTCATACATCTCCAAAATAGTCTTTACCTTTGTATCAAAGCTTTTTGGGGCATCAAGATTGCGCATTGATAATACATCTGCTAGTTTATAGGCGCATACTATGCATTCTAAAAGCGAATTAGACGCAAGTCTGTTTGCACCATGCAAACCTGTTCTTGAAACTTCGCCTATAGCATAAAGATTTTTAATGGATGTTTCCATATTTAAATTTACTTTCACACCGCCCATAAAATAATGTGCAGCAGGAGAAACAGGAATCAGGCTATTTTCTAAATCTATTCCTGCTTCATTACATATAGATGTAATTGATGGAAATCTTTTTTTAAACTTTTCAACTCCAATTGGAGAAATATCTAGAAAAACATTTTTTGATTTAGTTAATTCCATCTCATCAAAAATTGCACGCGCAACCACATCCCTTGGCGCAAGCTCAGCTTTTTGATGATATTTATGCGCAAATGGCTGTCTATTTATATTTAAAAGCCTAGCACCTTCGCCACGCACTGCTTCAGATACAAGAGGCATGTTAAGGCCCCTTTCAACACACAGAGCAGTAGGATGAAATTGTACAAATTCCATATCAGCAACTTCAGCACCAGCAAGGTGTGCAAGTGCTATACCATCCCCAGTTGCAACATCAGGATTTGTTGTAAATTCATAAACCTGACCAATACCGCCTGTGGCAAGAATTACAGCATTTGAATATACAGCTTCATAAGAATTTAAAACAGAATTATATATTAAAACACCGCGGCATTCGTTTTTACCATCGCATAGCAGCTCAACTGCTAAAGCATCTTCATAAACATCAATAAATTCTGATTTTTGAACCAAATCTACAAGAGTATCCTCAATTACCCTGCCTGTGGAATCTCCACCTGCATGTAAAATCCTTGGAACAGAATGAGCAGCCTCTAAAGTAAATGAAAGTTCTCCGTTATCTTTTTTATCAAACTCAACACCAAGATTGATTAAATCATTTATTACAGGTGAAGAATTTTCTGAAACAAATTTTACAACATTAAAATCGTTTAAACCGCAGCCGGCCTTAATTGTATCCATAATATGAGAAGTTACATTATCAACACCGTTAATTTCAGGCATGACAGAAACTATACCGCCTTGTGCCAATCGTGAATTACATTCGTTAAGTTTAGATTTTGTAATAACAAGTATGCCGTCTTTTGGGCGGCAGTATCTTGATACACAAAGCGCCAAATATAAACCTGCGGCGCCTGAACCTATTATTACTGTTGAGTATTTTGAATGTTTCACAATATAATTTTAATATAAAAAAAGCTTTTTACAATTCTATAAACCCGGTGATTGTTTTTTATTGCCAGTATTTTGACATAGAAATTTTCATAAAACAGATGAAAAACTATTTATTATTAACTCCATATCCAAACAGGGCAAAATCATACTTCACAGGGTCTTTTGGGTCAAATTCTTTTAATTTTTCCGTCAATTCAAAAACGGCGCGCGCATCGTTTTGGGCTCTATTAAGAAGTCCTAAACCTCGTGAAATATTCCCAACATGCACATCCAGGGGAATTAAAAGTTTATCAGGACCTATAAAATCCCAAATACCAATATCAACAGGTGAATTTTTTCTTACCATCCACCTTAAAAACATATTCATGCGCTTCATTGCACCTTTATTTTTAGGGTTTGAAAGCATAAATTTATACCCAGGAGAATCTTTTTCAAATTCATAAAAATAATTGCAGACATATTGAAGCGCATCCATAATATTTTCTGAACAGCTGAAGCCCTTTAAAAATAAACTCTCTAAAGTATTATTTTTATAAAGTTTTTTTAGTGCTAAAAAAAATGGAATTAAATCGCAGGGTTTTATAAATCGGTAATTAAAATCTTCTGTATATTTTTCAGGATTGAAATCTAAAATAAATTCATAGGGGTGCATTTGCATTAAATTAAAAAGGGTGTTTAATTTTTTAATAAAAACTTCCCTTTTTCCAAATGCAAAAAGTGATGCTATAAACCCAGCTATTTCAATATCTTCCCTGTTTTTAAAAATATGAATAAATTGCACAGGGTCATCTTTTATAAAATCCTTGTTTTCATATAGTGCACAAAGATTATCTAATTCATTTTTTAAATTTTGTTTTTCTTTTGTAATCATTTTCTTATCTTTTTAAAATATTCTTTAAGTAATTTTTCACATTCTTCTTCCATAATACCGCCAAAAATTTTAGTTTTAAAATTATGCAGATGATTTAAATTTATAGCACCGCCAAACGCACCGTATTTTGTATCAGATGCGCCAAAATAAACATTTTTTATTCTTGCATTTAAGATTGCCCAGGCGCACATCGGGCATGGTTCAAGAGTTACATATAAATCACAATCATCAAGGCGCCAGCTGCCTGTTTTTTTATTAGCCTCTTCAAGTGCTAAGATTTCAGCATGAGATGCTACTAAATTTTGCACTTCCCTTTTATTAAAGGCTGATGAAATAATTTCACCATTTTGCACAATGATGCAGCCCACAGGAATGTCATCATTTGATTTTTTTGCAATTTCTATGCATTTTTGCATATAAAAACTGGGCATATTTTATAAATTCCTTAAAAATTTATGAAAAAAGCGTATTAACTATTTCATTCTTAGCATTCATCATAGATTTTTCAGAATTTTCTTCTACAGATGCAATGTCATCCATATCTTCATTTTCTTTTTGCAAAGGGTCATTATTAAATACAAGAATTACTTCAAAACCATTTTGCGTGCTTGAAATATCAATAGAGATATTCATAGCCTTGCACAAACCTTTTACGATAAAAAGACCAAGACCTGTACCGCGCGTTGTCCTTGTAAGTTCTGAATCTACACGTGTAAATTTATCAAAAAGTTTATTTAACATCTCTTTTGGAATAATATCTGATTTATTTAGTATAGAAAGGCAAGGTTTTCCATCCACATTTGCCGCAGAAAGCACAATTGGCTCATTATCTTTATTATATTTAATAGCATTGTCGCAAAGATTCACTAAAACCTGTATCAGCCTATCCTTATCAGCTTTTACCGGTAATAAATCAGGCAAAATATTTACTTCAAATCTTGAATTATTTGAATTTGCGTATGTTACAGAAAGTTCAAGCAATTCAGACAGGTTTAATTCTTCTTCATTTATCTGCAATTGAAAACTTTCAATTTCAGGAATTACAAGCAGGTCATCTACCATTCTTGAAAGCCTTTGAGCCTGCTGTTTTATAACTTTTAAACTTTTATTTCTTGTATTTTCATCAATTTCAATATCAGACCTTAAAAGACGGCTTGAGTAACCTATTATGCTTGTCAAAGGAGTTCTGAATTCATGACTTATGGCCGAAACAAGGCTTGCTCTAAATTCGTCTAAACGTTTTAATTCAAGGTTTTTTTCTGATAATTCAGCGTAAGAACCTGCTACTTTTTTTGTCATATAGTTAAATTCTTTTTCCAAAAAGACAATTTCATGTGGTGTAAAAACACTTTTTAAAAGCCTGATTTTCCTATTATAGCTTCCTTTTGAAATCGCAATTATCCCTTTAAATAATTGCCTTATGTTTAAATATAAATAATAGGTATAGATACCCACAGCAGTAAATATAAACAATGCAGCAAGCACAAGAGAAAGAACTATTCTAAGCCTTGGTATATCTATTGTTTTTTGTGCCATGCCAGGAGTTGTTTTTACAATAATAGTCCAGTTTGGATTTTTTAATTGGTAATATGCAAGAGGCTGATTTTTTATTTTTGAAAACAAAACAGGCTCGTTGTATTGCCTTTCTTTTGGCAAATTTTCCGCTATATCATTATAACCTTCATTATCATGGTCATTTGTAGCAACAATATTTCCTGCATCATCTAAAATATAGACATCGTATTTGATATTTGTAATTTTCTTATCCAGGGCATCTTGCAAAATTGCCATTTTTAAATCTGCACTAATAAGATTATATTCATCAATATTTGCATATAATTTCAAAGTTAGATTTTTAGGGTTAAAAACAAGATCTTTATTTTTCTTTACATACACATCAAATACATTAAAATTACTGAACTTGCCATATTTTTGTTGAATTTCAGATAAAAAGTCGTTTTTATCTTCTTCATAATAGAAAAAACTTATGGCAGAAGCTATTTGTTTCAGCTCTTCATCAGCATTTTTAATGTAATTTTGTACATTATCGCCCACAAGTCCTGAAATCATTTTGGCAGAATATATGAGTTCTTTTCTGACAGACTGTTGAGAAATATTAGAAATAATAAGCCCGATTGTCACAAACGGTATCAACACCGCTAATAATAATACTATAACAATTTGTTCAGCTATCTTTAACCTTTTCAAGTTTCCCTCCAAAAATTAATCTGCATCCAGCATGCCAAAAGGCGTTAATTTATACCCCACATTTGTCACTGTATGCAAATATTTAGGCCTTCTTGTATCAGCCTCTATTTTCTGCCTTAATCCGCCAACATGAACTCTTACCATTCGCACATCTTCATCGCTGTCATATCCCCATACTTCATCTAAAAGAGTAGCAAGGGTAACAGCTTTATTTAAATGCTGCAAAAGGCAATATAAAATTTCAAATTCTGTAGGTGTTAATTTTACTTTTTTATCCAAAACAAGAGCCTCAAGGGAATCGGGCAAAATTTCAATATCGCCCGCCCTTAAAACTTCTTTAGAATTTTGCGCATCATTTTCATCGTTTCGCCTCAAAAGGGCTCGAATTCTAAGCAAAACTTCCTGAATATCAAAAGGTTTTACCAAATAGTCATCTGCGCCAACATCAAACCCCTCTGTTTTATCATTAATTGTACCTTTTGCTGTCAGCATCAAAATTGGAACTTTTGGCTTTACAAGGCGAATATTTTTACAAACATCATAGCCGTTCATCTTTGGCATCATCACATCAAGAAGTATTAGGTCGTAGTTATTTTCTACAGCCTTTTTAAGCCCTTCTTCGCCGTCGCGAGCAGAATCTACCATATAGCCTGATGATTGAATATCAAAAACAAGAAGTTCTCTGATTTCATCATCATCATCCACAATTAATAAACGCTTGTTTGCCTGCCTTGTTGTATTTTTCATATTATTTTTTTGCCCCGTCAAACATTTGTTTAATGCCATCAACAGATGATAAAATTCCTGTAGCTTCATAAGGCATATAAACAACCTTATTATCTTTGCCTTCTGTCATGGTTTTTAAGGTTTCTAAATATTTCATTGCAATTAAATATTTATCTGGTGCACCTGAATTTGAAAGGGCATCAATAACCATTTTAATAGCCTCTGCTTCACCTGCGGCTTCTTTAATTCTCGCTTCCCTGTTGCCTTCTGCAACAAGAACTGCTGCTTGTCTTTCACCTTCAGCTCTATTTATTTGTGATTCCTTAATACCTTCAGCTTCTAGAATTGCAGCTCTTTTCATACCTTCAGCTTCTAGAATTGCAGCACGTCTATCACGTTCTGCTTTCATTTGCTTTTCCATAGCATTTTGAATTTCTTTTGGCGGGATGATATCTTGCAATTCAACTCTGTTTATTTTAACACCCCATTTATTTGTGGCTTCATCCAGGATTGTTCTTAGTTTTTCGTTGATAATATCACGGGATGTAAATGTAGTATCTAAATCCATTTCACCAATTACATTTCTTAAAGTGGTTTGGGTAAGCTTTTCAATAGCTTCAGGCAAATTTTCAATTTCATAAACAGCGCTTTTTGGTTCTACAATTTGGAAATACAAAAGCGCATTGATTGAAATTGTAACATTGTCTTTTGTGATAACGTTTTGCCTTGGAAAATCAAAAACGCTTTCTCTTAAATCTATTTTTTCAACCGTTGAATATACTGAATACACTTCACCAGTCATTGTTCTAACAGATTTTTTAGAATGAATGCCTCTTGGGGTATCAATAAAAGGCACAATAAATTGCAACCCTGGTCCAAGAATGCGATTAAAGCGGCCAAGCCTTTCAATTATCATCACCTGAGCCTGATTTACAATCTTAAAACCTGTAATTGCAAAGGCTGCTGCAACTATTAAAATTACAATAAAAAAGATAGGCATTTTTCTATATTCTCCTTAAAAACTAATCTTTACTATCAATCTTTTGTGCTTGGCATTTTTCTACAAACATAATAAGGCTTTCATTTTTTATGATTTTTACCATTGTATTTGGTTGAATTTCAGAACCATCACAAGATTTTGCCTGCCAAACCTCTCCATATATTTTAATTTCTCCAATACCATTTGTATTTGGCACCCCAATTGGTTTTGAAACTATGGCTGTTTGATTTATATATTTTGCATCCATGCCAGTATCAGATGGATCTGTTTCATTTTTCTTTATAAATGGACGAACAACGTAATAAAAAATGGGTAGAAAAACTACAAAAGCACCCACTTGAATGGCTGTAGAATTAGGATTATCAGGAAACAACCAGGCTGCTATTCCTGCAAAAAAGGAGGCACCTGCAAGGGTAAGAAAAAATGTTGTAGGTGTAAACATTTCTATAAACAAAAATACAAAACCTATTATTGCCCAAATATGCCAAATTTCCATTTTAAAACCTCTTTATAAAACTTAATAATTCTTTATGGTTCTTAATAAAGGATGCTCCCCAATAATAAGTATCGTAAGGGTTTTGGAGGGGCATGTCAACATAATATTTCTAAACATTTTAAAAATAAAACTAAACACCTGGGCATTTTAAAATAACCCAGGTGTTTATAATTGTATTTCCTTTGGAATATCGGCTAACGCTTTCCTATAACCCTAGCACAATATACACCAGAGGCCGATGCCTGCATCAAACCACGTGTTACGCCTGCACCATCACCTATTGTAAATAGATTCTTTACACCTTCTGTTTCAAGTTCATTAGTTAATTTCACCCTTGCAGAGTAGAATTTAACCTCAACACCATATAAAAGTGTATAGCGTGATGCAACACCTGGTGCAATTTTATCAAGTGCATAAAGCATTTCAATAATTGATAAAAGTTGTCTATATGGAAGAACAAGGCTTAAATCACCAGGAGTGGCGCATTCAAGTGTTGGTTTTATAATGCTTTCTTTAATTCTTTGAGGGGTGGAGCGTTTTCCATCCAATAAATCACCAAATCTTTGCACCAAAACACCGCCTGATAACATGTTTGCAAGGCTTGCAACATGTTGACCATATTTAATAGGCTCCTTAAATGGTTCTGTGAATTTTTTTGATACAAGAAGGGCAAAGTTTGTATTTGGCGTCTTTTTATTTGCATAACTGTGACCATTTACAGTCTGAATACCGTTATAGTTTTCAGATACCACTTCACCATTTGGATTCATACAGAATGTACGAACTTCATCCCCAAAGGTTGGAGAATAGTAGATTAATTTTGATTCATAAAGACGAGATGTAATGGGCTCCATAACATCAGCTGGTAATTCTACACGAACACCCACATCTACTGCATTATTTATCATGGAGATATTATTCTTTTCAAATTCACGTGTAAGCCAATCTGCGCCTTCACGGCCTGGAGCAATTACTACATAATTTGCCATAATAGTTTTGCCATCAGACAGGTTTAAACCCTTAATTGTGTTGTTTTCAACAATAAGACTATCAACAGATACATTGTTTACAATCTCAATCTTATCCATCAGGTAATCTTGCATGTGTTTTAAAACATCCAAAGACCTTTCTGTGCCAAGATGGCGAACAGGAGAGTGCACAAGTTTTAATTCCGCCAAAGATGCAGCACGTTCAATATCTGCAAATTCACTTCTATTTACACCATAAACAACGTCTGTTGCACCATGTTCAAGGTAAATATCATCACAATATTTAATTAAATCCTCAACATCTTTATATGGCATATATTCCGGCAAATGACCGCCCACCTCAGGGGTTAAGGTTAATTTGCCATCAGAAAATGCGCCGGCACCGCCCCACCCGCATAAAAGTCCACATGTTTTACAGCTTGGGCATGATTTATAGCCATTCCTTAGAAGGCAAGCTCTTTTTTCAATTTTATTACCTTTTTCAATTAAAATAATCTTCCAGTCGGGCTTTAATTTTATAAGTTCTAAAGCCGTAAAAATACCCGCAGGCCCTGCTCCAACTATTGCAACATTGTACATATCATCTTTTCCTTTTAATTAATGTTTTTTAAACACACCGTTTCTAATTGTAATACAAACATTTTATAATTTAAACAAAATGAAGTATTTTTGTATTAAAATTTAGTAAAATTTAATAAATTATATTAAGTTTCGTTTATAATAGATAACAAAAATTAATATTTAAAAGGGATAGTTTTTTATGAATACTTATCAAATTTTAAGTTACGTACCTACCGTTATTGAAGCATCTTCAAAAGGCGAAAGAAGTTTTGATATTTTTTCAAGACTGCTTCGCGAAAGAATTATATTTTTAGGAAGCGCAATTGATGATGATGTTGCAAATTCAATTGTGGCACAGCTTCTATTGTTGGATTCAGAAAATTCAGAAAAAGATATTATGCTATACATCAACAGCCCTGGCGGCGTTATCACAGCAGGCATGGCAATTTACGACACTATGAAGCTTATAAAATCTGATGTATCAACAATCTGCCTTGGTGATGCAGCATCTATGGGCGCATTTTTGCTTTCAGGCGGCACAAAAGGAAAAAGGCTGGCACTTCCAAATTCAAGAATCATGATTCACCAGCCATTGGGCGGCGCCAAAGGTCAGGCTACAGATATTGAAATTGAAGCCAGGGAAATTCTTCGTATGAAAAAAATGTTAAATGAACTTTTAGCAGAACATACTGGACAAAAAGTAGACAGAATTAAAAAAGATACAGAACGTGATAATTTTATGACAGCACAAGAAGCTCTTGAATACGGGCTTATTGATAAAATCATAAGAAATGAAGCTGAATAATTAAAATATTAAATAAAATTAAGGCTTAATGAATTCATTAAGCCTTTTTAAATACATAAATTTTCCACGCACCGGTATCTTTGTATCCATCAAATATCATTTCCTGCCCTGCCATAATAAGTACATAATCTTTTATATAAGACATTGCAAGATATAAAAGCGGTGTATTGTTATAAAGTTTATCATCAGATGCAATATTTTGAACAATATTCATTGGAAAAAAACTAACAGATGTTAAATCAACAATAAAAAGTCTGTCGCCTTTTTTTATCTTTTTAAATATTTCATTATTAAGACGAAAATCTAGAGAATCGTTTTCTTTTTTTGTAAGAGTTTCTCGCAGCATCTTCCTGCCTTTTTTGAAACTCTCTCCAGGATGCATATCAAACCTTAAAAAATATTCAAAATTATGCTTTGTAATACAAACACTATTAATATAAGGTTTTGCCTCAGGGCTTTTTAGGTCAATATATTTATAAAACCATTCTTTTGAATAGTATAGAAATATAATTTTGTCGTTTTTTTTTAAGCCCATCTCGTCAAGAGCTATTACAGGAAGCCTTTGTCCTTCTTTTCTAACCATATTTACGGCAGATGTATTTGAAACAACAATATAAAATAGATTTAAAACAATAAAGATTGTTGCAATAGTTATTTTAAATGCTTTTGATTCAAATAAATTAAAACCATCCGCTGCAAGCAAGATAAATATTGGCACAATTTCTATTAAATATTTTGTAACAAAAACTATTTTGCCAGCCATTGCAGCAATCAAAACAGTTAAAATTGTACATATTAAAACACAAAGCAAATATCCTTGGACTTTTTTGGGATTTAATACCCCTTTTATAAAACAAAGAATACCAATTGATGCTGGAATAACAGCAAACATGAAATATCCTAAATTTACACTACCATTTTTATAAAACGCATCTGAAAACGTATTAAAAATGTGTGCAATATCTGTTAAAACAGGAGAGAATATATCTGTAAAAATAAATAGTGTTCTTGAAAAATTAAACGGTGCCCACCATTGGCTGAAATATCCAGCTTTAAAAAGAATGGAAGAAATTAAAGGAATAAAAGGAAGTGCTAAAATCAAAACACCCACTATGCTAAATAAAAGAAAATCTTTAGCTTTCTTTTTAGGCACAGCAAAAACAAGAAGAGCCGCTGTTGAATAGAATACAAACACAAAACCTATTGTGTGGGTTAAAATCAAAAGCAAGCAAAATATTGAATAAAGTGTAAAATTCTTTTTTGAAGGATTATTAAATATTTTAAATGCATACAAAAGCACTAAACTTGTTATAAAAAATACAAGAGAGTAAATTCTTACTTCTTGCGAAAAATATATTAAAAAAGAACTTATACCGCACAAAAATGCAGTAGTTATTGCGGTTTTTATTCCGTCCTTATTTTTAAATTCAAGGGCTGCAAAATACATGGTAATAATCCCTAAAACACCTGGTATAACGGAGGATAAACGCAAAATTGTATCATTATCATGAAATAATAACATCCAAAGCTTCAAATAAAGATAATGAAGTGGAGCATGACAATTACTTTTTAACCCTTCAAAAAATTCTGTCGGCGTCATTGCACTTGCAATTTTCCATGTTAAAAATTCATCATTCCACATGCCCTCGGGTTTATCAAGGTTCCAAAGCCTTAAAAGTGTTGATAAAACTAAAATTAATAATAAATACAATAAACTTTTTTTATTCATAGCAAAATTAAGCTTATCAAAACTTTATAGATTTGTCATTTTTGTAAATTAATAGTATTCTTTTTAAAAGGAAATTTGAAAAATTTAGGAGTTAAAGAAAAAACTTATGAGTTTTAATAATATTATTGCCATTGTTGGAGATAAATTTGATGCAATCAATCTAATCTCATCAAAACTTGTTCTACTAAGGGATTTAGACAAAATTGTCGATACAAATCTTGAAAATGCAGTTTCATTTTTAGAACAAACAATGCCAAATGTTATTATTATACATGCAAAAGGCGACAGCGAAGACAGTTTGAATACTATAAAAAATATTAAAAGAACAAATCTTTTAGTTGATATTCCTATTCTTTTATATAGCGAAGAATGCACCAAGGAATTCTTAATAGATGCTTTTGATGCTGGAATTTCCGATATTATAAAAACACCAATTGCTGATTGGGAGCTTTTAATTAGAGTCATTTGGTGCATTCAGAAAAACGAAATTACAATTAATACGAATTCAAAAAATAATTTCCTTACAAATCTTGGTATTATACAAGATGAAACCGGTTTTTACACAGAAGAATATGCAGAACAATTTTTAAATTCTGAAATTAATTCTGCAATAAAATACAAAAACAGCGCATGCCTGATGCTTGTTGGACCTGATAATAAATTTCCCCCTGCAAAAAACTTGAAATCTATAAATGAAAT
Source organism: Candidatus Gastranaerophilales bacterium (assembly GCA_910587815.1). Taxonomy (GTDB): domain Bacteria; phylum Cyanobacteriota; class Vampirovibrionia; order Gastranaerophilales; family Gastranaerophilaceae; genus MGBC122484. Next base: position 87,408 of record CAJUNK010000007.1, read on the forward strand.
TATTGAAAAATCAATTAGATTAAACGATTCAGTTGGCATCAGAAAGGATGATAAGTATTATATTTTCTTATCAAAAACAAAATTAAATGGCGCCTATACTGTGTTTGAGAGAATAAATAATAATTTAGGACTTGATTTAAGCGTAAATGCAAGTGTTGCAGAAATCAAAGAAGATGGTTTTGATAAAATAAAACAAATGCTTGAAAAAACTTTTGAGCACACAAAAAATAATTCAAAAACAATTCTTGTAGCACATGAAATTTTAACAGATAATCTGCAAGACCGCTCCGCACAAGAAGCAGGGGCTCATCGCGATATAATTGAAAGAAGATTAAACATTAAAGAAAAGTTTACTTCATCAAACGGTTTATTTGTAAAACCAGATAATGGAGCTGATTTTACAAATGATACTTTACTCAATTTTGATGAAACAAACGCAAAGATGCAAGAAATCATTGCAAATACAGGTTTAGGCACAAATAGCAATATAATAATTGATTCAAAAAATACAGATAATGAGATTATTTTAAAAGAAACACTAAACCCGAGTCTTCCAAGTGTTAATGTTGAATTAGATAATTTGACAGAGGAAGAAGAAAGAAATGCAAGCCTTTTTAGACAAGCCTTTAAGAAAAAATGCGAGCTTGTTACAAAACCTGTATTTGAAAAGTTCAAAATACAGGTAGAAAATCAGAATCTTTTCATTGATATCAATAAAAAAGTTGATTTCAACCAATCTTATTTTGAACTTAGAAAAAATGATAAGATGCTAAGATTAACCGTAAATTATCCTGGTTTTTCAAAGGTGGAAATTGTAACAGAAATATTCTTTGGCACAGAAAAGAAAGGTTATAATTCTTTCAGCCTAAATCTTACAGAATATAGTTTCCACAAACTCTCTATCACTCTTGAAGGTCTTATTAATGAATATGAAAGCTATCTTTAATTATTGCTTACAAGCATTTTAAAAGCAACAAGGCCACGTGCCGAAATTTGTTTAAAGCTTTCTCTTTGCGATTTTGATATTTCAAGAACCCTGATTATTCTTTGGATTTCGCGCACCTTTTTAGCGCTATCCAGCAAATAAGCATTTTTTGCAGGTTCTGTTACAATATTAAACAGCGTATTTAATTCACGTTCATTCATAAAAAACTCTCAGTTTAAAATATAATTAACTCCATGTATATTTATAAAGTTTTTTTAAACAAGAATATTGCCATTATGTTAAGGGTTTGTTAAATATCGTTACAAAAAGCAAAGTGTGTTCAAAAATGCTATTCTAAAACAATGAAAATATTTTAGGAGAATCTATTTTGAAAAAAATTTTAATATCAATTGCGTTAGTATTAACAATTATTTTTGGTTTTTTATATTTTACAAACATAAATGCAAAGGCCGCCATAAATAATGATTACAAAATATATCTAAAACAAGGTGTACATAATTTATACGTTACAAAAAATTACAGCGCAGCAGTGTCTGATTTTGAAAAGGCTCTGCAACTTAATCCAAATGAATATTCAATATACTGCCTTCTTGGAATGAGCTATGGCCAGATTGGAAATGTTAAAAAATCTGAAGAAATCTTAACCCTTGCAACTAAAAAATTTCCAGACGAATGGGTGGCATATACATTTTTAGGCGATATAAAACACCAGCAAAAACAAACCCCCATTGCCATTGAATATTATAAAAAAGCCTTAAATTCACCCACACTTCCAAATGATAAAAAGGTAGGCCTTGAAAAAATTATACAAAATTTCATTAATGAGCAAAATGTATACGAAGCAAAATCAAGCACGCCATCAGGTGAAAAAATTACAACAAATCTAAACGGTAATATATGGAAAAAAGCATACTTTAAAGGCACAGATGCACAATGGATGATAGAATACGGCCTAAAAAATGAAGATGTGCTTAATTATAAATGGACAAAACTTGTTACTGTTAATTTTTATGATAAAAATGCTTACAATTTTACAAATGAAACAATTTATAACGGTTTTTATACACTTTTAAATAAAACTGCAAACGGTTTAAATAGTTCTCTTTATATGCAAAAAATACCTTCGCCCAAAGGAACAGCCGCAGATGAAATTTTTTTTGAATGGAAAATAAAAGGCAGGGGTGAATCTGAAATTTGCAGAATTTTCAAAGGAAATAGAGGATTTTATTTTGGGCACTATGCACACAAAAAAGAAACTTTCACACAACAAGAAAAAACGGAAGCAATTCAAATTTTAAAAAGTATAAAAGAAATTTAGCAAGGAAGCTTATTAATGAAAAAATATATAAATTATTTTATTAGCATATTTATCCTATCTTTTGGTCTGTTTCATTTTGCCTTTTGCGCCACAAATGCAGAATTAAATAATTACAGAAATTATTTACAGCAAGGGGCAAATGCACTAAAGGTGACAAAAAATTATAATGAAGCAATTGTTAATTTTGAAAAAGCGCTTAAAATAAACCCAAATGATTACAATACCCTCTGTGCCCTTGCAATAAGCTATGGGTATATTGGAAATAATACAAAAGCAGAAGAAATTTTGCTTACTGCAAAAAGAAAATTCCCGAATGAATGGCTTGCATACACATTTTTAGGGGATATAAAACTATACAAAAATCAAAGACAAGCAGGAATACAATATTATAAAAAGGCAATAAGCCTGCCCTCCATGCCAGAAGATTACAGGATAAAATACAAACAAATGATGGAAAAGATGCAGTAAAAGGTATTATTACACATCATTAATTACGAGCAGATGCTACTGTTTTACGGTTTCGTTATTTTTTACAATATCAAAATAGGAAATACCGTTTGATTTTAAAATAAAATCACAAAATTCACGAACAGCACCTTTTCCGCCGCCATAATTTGAAACACAGGATGCTGAATTTTTAATATCATCTATTGCATCATTTGGCGCGCAGGAAAGACCTACCCTTTCAATCACACAATAATCAGGATAATCGTCCCCCATATATGCAATTTCATCATATTTTACATTAAATTCTTCACATAATTCATTAAGTGCTTTCAGCTTGTTTTTCTGTCCCATAAAAAGTCTTGTAATATCAAGAACTTTTGCCCGATGAGCAACAGTACCATTATCACGCGCAGTTATTATTGCAGTTTTAAAACCTGCTTTATTTAACATAACAACACCATGACCATCATGCGCATTAAAAGTTTTAATTTCTCTGCCATCTTCTAAAAATGTTAAAGAACCATCAGTCATCACACCATCTACATCAAAGGCGACAATTTTTATCTTCTGTGCCTTGTATTTTAGCTCTATATCATTAAAGTTTAAATTTTTCATTTTAGGCTACTCCTGCTTTCAGAAGGTCATGAATGTGTATAATACCTATAAGCTTACTATTATCTACAACACCAAGGGATGTTATAGAAAATTTTTCCATAATAGAAAGTGCTTTTGCGGCTAAATCATCCACAGAAACAGATTTTGGGTTTAAAACCATAACATCTTTTACCTTCAAAGATTCAATATTTGTATGTTTTAATAAAATTCTTCTAATATCACCATCTGTAATAACCCCTTTTAGGGTTTTATCGGAATTTAAAACATAAGCACAGCCTAAATTTTTATCTGATATTAATTTAACAGCTTCAATAAAACTCATATTTTCATCAATAATTGGAAGTCTTTCGGTTTCTTTCAGCATTAAATCTGACACTTTATATAAAATTCCCTTGCCAAGAGCACCGGATGGATGAAACACAAGAAAATCTTCATAAGAAAACCCGCGTTTTTTCAAAAGGCATACTGCAAGTGCATCACCAAGTGCAAGTGTTACAGTGGTGCTTGCAGTGGGTGCTTTATTTAAAGGACATGCTTCTCTTTCAACTGAAATATCCAATACAACATCACTCCTTTTTGCAAGGGTAGATTCAAGTTTACCTGTTATTCCAATTAAAGGTACACCAAACCTTTTTATTAATGGAAGAAGATTTAACAATTCAGCTGTTTCACCGCTATTTGAAATACCCATCACCACATCATCTCTTGTAATTATTCCTGAATCTCCATGGGTGGATTCAGCAGGATGCAAAAACACAGCAGGGGTGCCTGTGGAACACAATGTGGAAGCTATTTTTCTACCTATCAGGCCGGATTTTCCCATACCTGTCACCACTACTTTTCCTTTTGAATTATAAAGGATATTTATGGCATTAATAAACTCTTCCCCTTGTCTTTCTTTAAGTTTTAGGATTGAATTTGCTTCAATATCAAAAACCTCTTTTGCACTTTCAATGAGCTCATTTTCTTTCATAACAATAGCTTGCACCAGTTTTTCCTCGCTTCTCATTAAGATTAGGTATTTAAAATATTTTTATAAAATTATACACCAAACAGCTTAAATTGAATCAAGGTTTAATAAAGTTTGAATTTTAACATCCGACAAACTTAACAAATAGAAATAAAACTTAATATTTTATGGCTTACACTTTATGAAAAAAATAAGTATAAATTTTAATACTAAAAATCTGGATGAAAAAATTCAAACAGCAAAAAGTGCATTTGATAGAGAAAAATGTCTTGAATTTGATTTTGATTTAAGCAAATTAAACCTCATAGATGCAAGCAGGACAGTACTTTTACTATCAGCAGAATTAATGAAAAAAAACAAAAATTCAAAAATAAACTGCAAACTAAAAGATAAAACAACAATGAATATTATTGCACCCAGAAAATTGAAAAATATTTTCCTTAGTGTTAATCTTGAAAATAATGTGAGAGACATTAAATATAATACAAAAATCTTCAAAAGAACAGGAAATGCACTATGACAAACATAATTCAAGCCATAAAAGAAAATAAAATTTACGGCATCATAAGAGAAGACGACACAAATAAAGCAATAGAAATTGCAAATGCATATATAGAAGGCGGCATAAAAGTAATTGAGATTAACTCTACAATTGATGCTATAAGAGAAGTAGCAAAAAACGAAGACGTTTATGTAGCTCAAGGCGGCGTTATTACTTCATCTCAGGCTATTGATGGAATACGCGCAGGCGCAAAGCTTTTAGTATCTCCAATTTTACAAATGAATTTAGTAAAATTATCATCAGGTCATAAAATTCCTTTAATGCTAACTGCTACCACCCCAAACGAGGCCTATACTGCCTGGAAAGCAAGGGTTCCGGTTATAAAAATTTATCCAATTAAAGACCTTGGCGGCGCAACGTATATTGAAGAATTATTAAGACCAATGAAATTTTTAAATGTTATGCCAACAGGTTCAATTAAAATTTCAGATATTAAAGAATATTTGAAAAAAGGTGCAACGGCTGTTGGACTTGGACATGAACTTTATCACAATAAAACAATGGAAGAAATTGTTCAAAGCGCCAAAAGTGCCGTAAATGAAGTATTTTTGGCAAAATAACACGTAAAAAGCTTGTCACACAATGGGTTTAGCCTATTTTTTAAAAGCATTTTATGTTTTAGAGAAGATTTTTACTCCTATTTATAGCGCAGCAGTTTTGTTTCCAAGCTTTTAAACGCTTTAAAACCTTGATACAAAGAATGTTTCGCCATTTTTAATAAAAAATATGGTAAAATCCATCAACAGAGGATATATTCGGATTTTTGTGTGTTAAAAAGCCCGCTATACAAATGTTTTAACATAATGAAAACAGTAAAAAGCAATACACAAGGAATTTTTACACCCCTAAAAACATATACGTTAAGTTTTTCCTGTTTTCTTTTTTGGCTTTTTCTACATGTTTATGGATAATTTTTGAAATTTCAGAAATTAATTTTACATTTTCATTATCATTCATTTTTGATTCTGATATAAAAATTGCTATATAATATGTTTCACCATCAGGAAAAATTACAAATCCTGCATCATTATCAGCAATTCTCACCCCATCAGGTTTTCTTGAAGATCTTCCTGTTTTATGCCCAAAAATTACACTATCAGGCAGTCCAGCCTTTATTTTATCGCTGCCTGTTACAGTTTCAATCATAATTTTATCAAGAAATTTTTTATGTTCATCAGTTAAACAAATTTTACTATGGGTTTGTAATGGGTGTAAAATATAAGTATAGCTAGCATTTTCACGAAATAGCTGCATAGCTTCAATAACATCCATAGGAGGGGCTGTATTTATATATTGATTATTAAAATCAGCTTCCATCATTTTCTCATCAGCAGAAATGCGGATATTCGGGAAGTGATACCGTTTTAATTCCATCTGTAATTTCTGCATTCCTCCAATATAATTTATCAAAATATCGGTTGCATTATTATCACTTTCTGAAACCATGTATTTCATTAAATCTGCAATTGTTATGCAGAATGGGGTTTTTGGATATTTTTCCAGCATGGGTGTATATGTGGTTCTAATTATCATATCTTCTTTTACAAGAACTTTATCATTTAGTGATTTTTCTTCATCTTCAAGTTTATTTAAAACCGCAACTGCAACAAAATACTTAAAAACACTCATTAGGGGTATATTTTTATTATTAAATTCAAATACAAAACGTTTTGAAAGCACAGCAGCAGATACCGTGCAATCCTTACCCCATAAGGCTTTTTGGATTTTAAATGTTAAAGAATTAAAATATAGAAATATACCAAAAATTACACTGCAAGCAAGTAAAAAGAAAATTATGCAGAGAAAAAACTGTTTTTTCATAAAATTTTATACCTGCCTTAATTTTTATATATTAAATTATAAGCATTAAATATGGCTTTAACGTTTGCTACAGCGGTATTTTTATGAATAGCACGGCCGATAACTTTAGCGCCATTTTCACCTTCAAGATGAATAACACTCATAGCCATAGCACCTGAACCCATTAATTCTTCATCCATTGCAATTTGCTTATAATGCAGCAATGTGCGCTCAAAGCCTGATTGTTTCAGTGCATCCATACAAGCATCAATAGGCCCATTACCATTTCCAGTAAGACTATATTCTTTATTATTATGTTTAAATTCAAGAATAAATTTACCATCACCGGCATGGTCGAATTTTAAAAGCTTGAAAGGTCCTTCAATATTGCAAATTTCTCTAAAGTAAATATCTATGATATTTCTTGTTGGAAGTTCGCCTACTTTTTCAGCAGCTTCTTTCACAGATGGAGCAAGTCTTATAGCTTCTTGGATAGTTATTGGATAACCTGCTTTTGATATAATTTCAAAAATAGCAGTTTTGCCGGATTGGCTTGTAAAGCCTATTTTTTCATCATCTTTTCTGCCTATTAAAGATGGGTGAATTGGCCTATAGGCACCAAATTCCATATCTTTTGTCTTCAAGGCACCGTCTTGGTGAATTCCACTTCTATGTGCAAGGGCATCAGGGCCTACCAGTGGGGCTTTTTCATAAATTTCAACCTTAGACATTTGTGCCACAATTAATGCAGTTTCATAAATTTTTGATAAATCCACAGGAACATCAACGCCTGAATTATACAGAGCCACTGCAACTTCATAGAAATTAGTATTGCCTGTACGCTCCCCAAGACCATTTAAGGCACATTCTAACTGTACAGCGCCTGAAAAATAGCTTTCCACAGTTGTGGCAGTTGCCATACCAAGGTCATTATGATTGTGCGCCGAAATTGCAATGTCTTTTGGAAGTGCATTATAAACCTTTTCAACCATATCAAGAAAAACTCTAGGACGTTTTCTTTCAACAGTATTAGGCAGATTTATAGTTGTAGCGCCTGCTTTTACAACTTCTTGCAGCGTATCTATAACAAAATCAAGATTTTCAAGGCAATCGCCAAAATGTTCTACAGAAAATTGTACTTCGCCATTTTTATTTACTTTTTTAATTTGTTCACAAGCAAAAGAAACAGCATTGATAGCGGTTTTACGCACTTCCATGGGGTCTTTATTTAAAACATATTTCATGTGAAATGGGCTTAAAGTTAGAAATGTATGAACTCTTGGAATTTTACTATGTCCAATAGCGTTTACAGCACTTAAAATATCTCCTTCAATGCATCTTGCAAGGGCTGAAACCACTAAATTTTCAGGAGCAACAGATGCCAAATGTTTACAAGCATCATAATCCATTTCAGAAGATGCCGGAAACCCAACTTCCACAGCCTGCACATTTAATTCTAGAAGTTTATTAAAAATAATCTCTTTTTCTGAAAGCTGCCAGGGTTTTTTTAAAGATTGGTTGCCGTCTCTTAAAGTAATATCGTAAAAAAATGGTCTTTTCATAACAAAACTATTCCCAAAATAAAATTATGTGATAAAATAAATTGTACCATGAACAATTTTTGCCATAAAATACTACACTTATAATATTAAATTTTGTTAAAACTACCATACAATTGCGCAATTTTTAAAATTTAGAAACATTATAGAACTTGTGGAAAAACTTAGTTTTTAAGTTTATAGAAATCTATGCTAAAAATTAACAACAATACATGTAACAGCCCGAATTTTCGAGGCTTCACCGTTGGTCCAAAGGCTGCAAAGACACTGGATAAAATCGGCGCAATGCAATCTCCAAGCCAAAGACTGATTTTTGGAGCATCTGCACTTGCCCTGCATCCTATTTTGGATAAATTAAACCCTTGGGTAGATGAAGAAACCAGAAACACATCTGCAAAAAGAAGTGCAGCAAAAGCTATTGCCTGCACTGTTACAGGCGTTACAATCAGGGAAGCCTGCATTTTGGGTACAAATGCATTATTAAATAATAAAAATCTAGTTTCCAAACTGCCAAAATATATGCTAAAAGATAAAAGCCATACCGCAGGTGTTATTGGAACGCTTATGGGTCTTGGAATTATGGTGTTTACAAATTTTATTATAGATGTTCCATTAACAAACAAATTAACAAATATGTTTACAAAAAAATCACAAAAAAATATCAAAAATACCAATAATGAACAAAAGCAAGCACCTTCTCCTGAAATAAAAACTCCATCACCTACTTTTTCAAACTATGAAAGAAGTGCAATGCAAGCATCGACTATAACAAATGCAGCCATCGTACCAAATGCTGAATCTAAAACAAATGTTTTCATTGAAACAAATACCGCATCAGCTAAAGCCGCATTGTCTCAGATAAATACGGAGGTAATCAATGGGCGCAATAAATAAGATGCAGAAAAATTTTCAAAGCTGGTTTAATAAAGATAATAATGCTAGCTTTTTATTTGTAACAGCTGCGCTTGGATGGGTTTTAGCTTCTGCGGCACAGACTGTTGGCCTTGCAGCAAATAAAGATTTAACAAAAGAAGAAAAGAAATTTTTGATTCCGCAAGAAATTGCTGATGGTGCTGTAAATATCGGCATGTATGCCCTTGTTACAACAAACCTTATGAAAGCTGCCGAAAAAATGGCAAAGCCTGGTAAACATGGAAAACCTTTTGTAAAATTAAAAAACGAGGCTGGCCACATCTTAGATTACAAAACAAATTCATCAGAATATGCAAAATTAGGCAGAAATTTGAAAACAGGAGCAGCAATCCTTGGCGGCGTAGTTTCTACATGTATTTTAACTCCAATTGTAAGAAACGCATTTGGTGCATATATGAAAAAACAAAGCGATAAAAACACCGATGAAGGAAAGGCACCCATACCGACAGGAACTTATCCTGTAAGGACCCAGCCATTCTTTACAAAAACATATAGTTTTCCTGTTTTTAGGGCAAGTTCAGGAAATATGAAGATTTGATAATTAATATATTTTCAACATAAAAAGAACAGTTATTAAATTATAACTGTTCTTTTATTAATCTTATTAATTCAAAATACCGTTTGCTTAATTCGCCTTGTGTAATTTTTAATTCATTTGCAATACTTGCCTGTTTTTTCAACCTGGCATGCCGTGCATAAAATATTTGAAAATAGCATTTTTCAGGGTTTCTTGTATGCACATCATAAACAATAGACATAATACGGTTTATTGCCGTTTCTTTTATTTCATTATCCGGAAATTCAAGCTTGGGATCCTCAATATCCCCAAAAACATCTTTGTTTAATTCTCTAATATTTTGATTATCCATTTTTAAAGAAATAATTTTTTCTTCTTTAATAGGATAAATACCACCATTTGCATTTTGTCTGCTTATTTTCGTTGCAAGCTCTAAATCAGACGGAGCAATATTGGCCTCTTTTGCAATCTTTTCTTTGACATTTACATCATCTAAAATATCTATTTGAATTTCAGTTTTATCAGGACGCGGTTTTGGGGTATCATCTCTACCATTTTGCTTTAAAATATTTGAGATTGAAGTATCTACAACCTTTGCAAGATAAAACTTTAAATTATCAACATTTGAAACAGAATCCAGCAAAAGGTAAGATTTTTTATATACATCAGAACAAAAGGCCTCAAGCAAATCTTCATTTCCCCAGTATCTATCATTAGCCCTGATTATATCTTCTATAAGCTTTCTATGGTTACTAGCTAAGTCCAAAATAAAAAACTCCAACCTATTTTTTATATTAATATTAAAGCACAAATTCGCATGAATTTTCAAATTATTAACATAGTATCTTCAATAAAAAATAATATTTTTTCTATATTGTATCTTAAATAATTTGACTGTATAATATTATCAGAATAAGAATTTTTGGAATTTGATGAGAAAATTTTATAAAGCTGCATTAATATCTATATTAACTTGCACCATTTTAGCAAATGAGGGTGCTGTTTTTGCTTTTGGATTTAAAAATCCGTTTAAAAAAAACAAGCAAAAAACTGAAAAAATTCAAAATCAAAATACACAAACAGAAGAAAATCTTGAAGCAAGTGTGCATATACAAGATGATAACAATACAGAAGCAAATGATGAAGAATTTAGTGCTATCCACATAAAAGATGTTGAAATATATGGAAACAATCTTATTGAAACAAGTTTTATAAAAAGCCAGTTAAGTTCAAAAGAAGGATATCCCTTCAACAGAAGAAATGTGGCTAATGACTTAAATAAACTTTACAAATCCGGATATTTTACACAAAATATCAGAGCTTTACCTATCAAATTAGATGATGGAAATGTTAAATTAAGAATTATTGTGGAAGAAAACCCGCCTATTGAAGGTTTTTTCATTACAGGAAACAAAGCTTTAAGCACTTTTGAAATTATGGAGGTTTTAAAAGAACTTGAAGGCAAACCACAAAATATACTTGCAATAAATTCTGCTATAGAAAATATTCATGAATTATATGCAAGTAAAGGATATATTCTTGCAAAAGTAGTGGGTCTTTCTGATGATCCTGATAATTTTATAACAATTAAAATAAATGAAGGCGTTATTGGCGATATAAAGGTTGAAGGAAACAATAAAACACGCGATTTCATCGTTAAAAGAAATATTATGCAAACGCCTGGCGAAGTATACAACGAAAACTTAATGCGCGCCGATATTATGCGTCTTATGGGTACACAAGCATTTAAAGATGTACAAAGGGATATAAAATTAAATGAAGAAACCGGCCAATACGATGTTATTGTCAGCCTGGATGAACAAAGAACAGGCAGGATTTCATTAGGTGTTGGCATAGATTCAAGTTCCGGCTTTTTTGGTTCTGTTGGCTTTGGTGAAAACAATTTTAGAGGTCTTGGCCAAAAATTAAATTTAAACCTAATGGCAGGAACCGGTATTTTAATGCATGATTCAAGCGTTGTAAACCGTGCAAACCTGCAAGCTGAATTATCATTTTTAGAACCGCATTTTAAATCTGAAAATCAATCCCTAGGCTTTAGGGCTTTTGTAAGAAATTTTGGCAGCTATCAGGTACCGCTTGCAATTGAAGAAAGATATGGCGGCGACATCACATTATCAAGAGTATTTAGAAATTCTAAAAATTTATCTACAAGTTTAAGCTTGGGTGCTGAAAGCATACACCTAAAAGAAGGTGACAGGCTTGAAATTTCAAGATTATTTAATAAGCATGGAATTTCAATGTCTGAACGCGAAAAACAACTAGATGGCGGCTTTTACGCCAAAGTTACTCCGGCTGTTATTTATGATACAAGAGACAACATTATCAACACAAGACATGGTGTGCTTGCAAAAATTAGCTTAGAAGAGGCTTTAAGTTTCTCTGATGCAGATAGTTACGGCAAACTAAGCGGTGTTTTAAAGAAATTTATACCTGCTGGAAGAAAATCTTCTTTAGTTTTAACTGCAAGGGGCGGCGGCAAAATAAATGGAGATTTGCCTGAATTTGCGGCATATTCTCTTGGCGGACCTTATTCTTTAAGAGGCTTCAATATAGCTGATGTAGGCACTGGAAATGGCTTTATGTCAGGTAGTGCAGAATTCAGATTCCCGATTCCTTTTATGGACAGAATCACTACAAATTCATTCCTGAACAACATCAGGCTTGCAACATTTATAGATGGCGGAAAAGTTTTTGGCACAACGCTTACGGATAGATTGTACGACAGACCCGGATATGCTATATCAGCAGGTGCAGGTGTTAGAATATTTATACCAGGCCTAGGTGCAATTAACCTTGATTACGGTATACCGCTTACAAATACAAAAGGCTCAAGAAGCGGCGGATTCTTTACATTTGGCATGGGCGACATGCTGTAATAATAAGGTATTTTGGCTAATTTTATGATATAATACTTTAAAATTCCCTAGAGTGCCAAGGTTTACGGATTTTGACAGAAGGGAGTATTCAAATCGTCATCACAGGGTCACTTTTATATATTTTGTGACAAAGGTTTACTTTTTTTTACAATTGTAAATACCATTTTATGAAGGTTATTTTTCATAAAATCAATTTACCTGTGAGGAATTAAGCTAAAGTGGGGTGCAGCCGCATCCTAAATTTCAAGCATTGCAGCTTTGTGAAGGCAATGGCGCCACAAGCAACGGCTCTGTGCGGTGCGCGAATTATGGAGGTGGCTGCAAGGGCGCCGCCACGGGTACCGAATGGGCTGACAACTGCTACCCAAATAACATGTGGGCTAGCACTCTTCGAAGCGGCAGTAATATATATGGCGCCCACAACTTCAACAATGGTGTATTTGGCCCAGGAAGTTGCGGTAACGGTATGTGTTCAGGCACTCTTGCCTTTTCGGTGCGCAAGTTGCACCCTTTGAACACTTAATACTAGCCTAAAGCCTTTGACTTGGCATTTGGCCGCACAGCTCTTGGCGCTAGTCCTGGATTTGAAACAAAAAAACTCCGGAAAATACATCCGGAGTTTTTAAAATGTTTTTTCTACTATTCAAGATTCAAATTAGTTTGAGAAATATTGCTATCTGATTCATTTTGGGTGGTCTCAGAAGAAGCTTTTACTACGCTTTCATCCTCATCAGGTTCTACAATTTTATTTACTGAAACCACATAATCATTTTCAGCAAGGTTTTGAACCTTGACACCTGTGGCAGGTCTTCCTTGTCTTGAAATAGATGAGGCGCTAACACGTGTTACAACACCATTTGCGCTAACTACCATGATTTCATCTTTTTCTTCAACGATTGTAAGCGCTACAAGTCTTGAATTTACAGATTTAAATTTGGTTGCAATTAAGCCCAAACCGCCTCTATTTTGTGGTCTAAATTCTGATAGTTTGGAACGTTTTCCAAAACCATCACTTGTCATAACAAGTAAATCCGCATCGTAATCCCTTGGTACAACATCACAGCCCACAATAGTATCTCCAGTTCTAAGTTTCATGGAATTTACACCGCGAGCAGAACGTCCTAAAGGCCTTAAATCAGATATTGCAAATCTAATTGCCATACCACAGCTTGTACCAATTATAATTTCATCATTATCCTGTGCCAGTTTTACCCAATTTAGGGTATCATTTTCTTCTAAACCAATTGCGATAATACCATTTCTTCTAATATTTGCAAAATTATCAAGACTAATACGTTTAATATAGCCTGCTTTTGTAAGCATTATTAAATTAGTGTTCGCATCAAACGTTTTAACTGGAACAACAGCTGTAATTGTTTCATTTTGTTCAATAGGAAGTACATTTATGATAGGCAACCCTTTGGATTGTCTTGAACCTTCAGGGAAATCATATACATTAAGGCTATATACTATACCTTTTGATGAGAAGAATAATACCTTATCATGCATCATAGCGGTGAAAAAATGATCCACATCATCATCTTCCTTTGTTTTCATGCCACCCTTGCCGCGGGTTGCACGGTTTTGTCTTTCAAAAGTATCTAGAGATATCCTTTTAATATATCCTTGACGTGTGATAAACACAGCCATTGCAGTGTTTGGAGTTAAATCTTCAATGTTCAATTCTCCTTGTTCAGGCAAAATTTGTGTTTTTCTATCATCTCCGTATTTTTCTTTGTCTTCCAGAAGTTCTTGTTTTATGATACTCAAGATTCTTTGTCTGTCTGCAAGAATTGCTTCATATTCTGCAATTTTTCTTAATAATTCATCATATTCAGCCTTAATTTTGTCTTGTTCCAAGCCTGTTAATCTTCTTAATTGCATTTCCAGGATTGCATTAGCTTGATCAACATCAAGACCAAAACGGTTAATTAAACCTTCGCGGGCTTCTTCTGTATTTCTAGATTTTTTAATAAGCTCAATAACTTCATCTAATGCATTCAGAGCAATCATTAAGCCTTCTAAAATATGCGCCCTTGCTTTTGCTTTTTTTAGGAAATATAAAGTTCTTCTTGTGATAACTTCAACCCTATGTTCCACAAATTCATTCAAAACTTCATAAAGGTTTAAAAGCCTTGGCTGCTGACCCACAAGAGCCACCATGTTTACACCAAATGAACTTAAAAGTGCTGTTTGTTTATATAGATTATTTCTTACCACGTCAGGTTTTGCATCACGCTTTAATTCAATCACGATGCGCATACCATCCCTATCAGATTCGTCTCTTAAATCTGAAATACCGGTTATTTTGCCATCTTTTACAAGTTCTGCAATTTTTTCAATTAATGCAGCTTTATTCACCTGATATGGAATTTCAGTCACTATAATTGCTGTTCTTGATTGCCTGCCGCCACCGCCTTGGATTTCTTCAATAGTAGACACCGCAGACATTTTAATCGAACCGCGACCTGTTTCATAAGCTTTTTTAATTTCTGAAGTTCCAATTATTGTAGCTGCGGTTGGAAAATCTGGCCCTTTAACATATTCCATCAAACCATCCACAGTTATATCCGGATTATCAATCAGGGCAATCGTACCATCAACTATTTCGCACAAATTATGAGGCGGAATATTTGTTGCCATACCTACTGCAATACCTGAAACACCATTCAATAAAAGCATTGGAAGACGCACAGGAAGAACAGTAGGCTCAACTAAAGAACCATCAAAGTTTGGTGCAAATTCAACTGTTTCACAATCAATATCAGCAAGCATAGATGTTGTAATTTTATGCATCCTTGCTTCTGTATACCTCATCGCAGCGGCACCGTCGCCATCAACAGAACCGAAGTTTCCATGACCATCAACCGTTAAATATCTGGTTGAAAAATCCTGTGCCATACGGACAAGGGCTTCATATACAGCTGTATCACCATGGGGGTGATATTTACCGAGAACTTCACCGACAATTCTTGCGCATTTTTTAAATGGTTTATCAGGTGCCATGCCAAGTTCATTCATGGCAAATAAAATTCTTCTATGAACAGGTTTTAAACCATCACGCACATCTGGAAGCGCACGACCAACAATAACGCTCATTGCATAATCAATATAAGACCTTTTCATCTCATCGCGTATATTAATCGGGACAATTTTCCCATGATCAAATAAATTTGTCTGACTCAAAACTAAACTCCTCTAAAAAAGCGTCATAAATGCTTAATAATATTATTTTACAATAAACAAAGGGGCATGACAAACTAATTGACGACGGTTTATTTTTAAAATAGTTTGATATACAATTTTTTTATGGATAAGAAAATTAAAATAGCAATAGTTTTTGGCACAAGACCTGAAGCCATAAAGATGGCGCCTTTAGTTTTAGAATTACAAAAAAGGGAAGAATTTAAACCAATTACAATTGTGACCGCTCAACACAGGCAAATGCTAGATCAGGTATTAGAATTATTCAATATTACTCCAGATTATGATTTAAATTTAATGAAACCAAACCAAAACCTTTGGAGCCTAACTTCAGATATTTTAATGGAAACAAAAAAAATATTTGAAGAAACAAAACCTGATATTGTACTTGTACATGGAGATACAACAACTGCATTTGCAACAGCATTAAGTGCATTTTATGCAAGAGTAAAAATAGGCCATGTGGAAGCTGGGCTTCGAACATTTAATAAAGATTATCCATTCCCGGAAGAAATAAACAGAGTACTTGCAGATTCTGTTTCAGACCTGCATTTTGCGCCAACAGAAGGTTCAATCCAAAATTTAATTAATTCAGGAATAAAAGATGAAAGCCTAGACAATGCATCAGGCGGTTCTGCTTTAGATAATTCTATTAAAGACAAAAGAATTCATAAGACCGGAAACACTGTAATAGATGCACTTTTATACACAATCAAAAAAAATATTGATTTATCTTTTATAGGTTTAAATCCAAATCTAAAGACTATTTTACTTACATCTCACAGAAGGGAAAATTTTGGCGAGCCCTTAGAAAACATTTGTGATGCTATTTTAGATATTGTACAAAAAAATAAAGATATAGAAGTGGTATATCCTGTGCATTTGAACCCAAATGTTAGAGATATAGTATTTAGAAAACTTGATAAAATTGAACGTGTAAAATTAATAGAGCCATTAGACTATGCACCATTTTGTGCTTTAATGAAAAAGGCGCACATAATTTTAACAGATTCAGGCGGCGTTCAAGAAGAAGCGCCTTCTTTAGGTGTACCTGTACTTGTTTTAAGGGATGAAACAGAAAGACCCGAAGCGCTTGAATGCGGTTGTGTAAAACTTGTGGGCACAGATAAAGAAAGGATTGTTTCAACAGTAAACAAGCTTTTATCTGATAAAGAATTTTACAATTCTATGAAACAAGCCGTAAACCCTTATGGGGATGGACTTGCATCAAAAAGAATTGCAGATATAATTTTAAAATATTTTAAATCATAAAGCCTTTTAATGGTTTTAGAAAACCTAGAGCTATTGCCTAGGCTTTCTAAGAACAACTTCTAAAAACATTGGAAAATCTTCAAGGCTAAGTTCATTATCTTCCATATCCTTGATTTTGAATTCACCAAGCCTTATTGCATAAATATTATTTTCATTTGGGATTGATATATTTTCAATTTTTATTGCGTTAAATCCTGCTTTTTTTGCAAAATCAGCCATTTCATCCGGACGCAGTGTACCATAATTTTCTTTTATTTCATAGGCCCAATTTTCAGGGGTGGCAAGCCATTTTCTGTGGCGGACAAATTCAGTTACAAGCCATCTTGGCATAATGCAATTATCATCTTCATCCCAAGCTATATTGCCATGCGCCGGATAAAAATCCATAGCAAAACGTTTTAATTTATCATAAGTGCAAAGTTTTGTTATATCTGCATCTTTCAATTCTTCATCATCTTCAATTGGAGGAGTTGCGCCATCATTTTTATTTGCATCGCAAATTTTTACCATCTCCCAAGCATCAGAGCCTGCTGTTGCAGGATCTTTAATAATTAAAACACCACCAGGTTTTAAACATTCATTAGCACCTTGCATAAAATGCAGAATGGATTCTTTTGAATATGGTTTTTCATTGTATTCTTTTGATTCATAACTGTAAAGTTCATGCATAATGCTGGATGCAATTATAGCATCCATCTTGTTTTCTTTATATGGAAGATTAAATGCATTACCCACTACATAGGTGGAATCTATTTTTCCTTTATCCTTTTGTTTTGCAATTTCAAGCATATCCGGAGATAAATCAAGCCCAAAATATTTTGTACTGTTTGGCAAATAAGGGCTTATACTTCTAGACAATGCGCCATCGCAACAGCCAATATCAGCTATTTGCAAAGGTTCTTTTTTTCTTTTTTCATCAGTATCTATTTTATTCAAGCCATTTACAAAAAATTTCAAATTTTCATTGAGTTTCATTTTGTTGCTCATCAAGGGAATATATGTATTTAGATTAGGCTCTTCGGTTCTCGTTGCTTCATTGCCTTTAAATGTTTGCAAGGATTGAGTCTGCAAAACTGGTATATTAGAAAAATTTTTGCGATAAATATGCGTGTTTTGTGCAGATAAAATAGCTGGTGATACTCTCATTTTTTAATTTCTTACTCTCTTTAGTAAAACTACAAAACCGGTAAATTTAAAATATTGCTAAAAGCAAGGATTATTGTAAATTTTTAGACAATTATGTTAAAAAAAGTAAAATTATTTTTTAAGACACAACAAAAATTTTATACAGAGGTTTTATAGAAATACAAACTTTTAAGGAAAATTAATTATGAAAATACAAACTTTAAACAACAACATTAACTTTTCAGCTATTCCAAGAAAAAATACACCTGATAACCCTTATTATCAAGGACATGATTTAGGATTAGAAGATGGAAGATCTTTTGTTCAAGGTGGCGAAAAAGAAAATGATAAATATACTGCAAATGAAATAAGGACAATTGCAGAATATACAACATGCGGTAGAAAAAATATTACACGTTTTATTGATGGATACACAAAAGGTTTTAATTTAGGGGTTTCGCAAGCAAGAAAAGAAGGTAATTTAGATATTACAGGATAAATTTTGCTTTAGATTTTGATTTTTGAATGTATATTGTAACATTAAAAAAATCCTGCTTCCACAAGCAGGATTTTGCATATTTGTAATTGTAGAAATTCTTGCAAAAAATTATCTTTTTGAAAATTGGAATCTTTTTCTTGCTCTTTTTCTACCGTATTTTTTACGCTCTTTAATTCTTGCATCACGAGTTAACATGCCTTCTTGTTTCAAAACAGGTTTGTATTCTTCGTTCATTTCTAAAAGAGCACGAGAAATTGCATGTCTAATAGCATCAGCTTGGGCACTAACACCGCCGCCAACAGCTTTTACATTGATATCAAGTTTATCTTGATTATCAGTTAAAACTAGGGGCCTGAAAATTGTCATTTCCAAAGAAGGGCGATTTCCAAAATAACCTCTTAAAGTTTTACCATTCACAAAAACTCTGCCTTTTCCAGAAGAAACTTTTGCAACTGCAATTGAGCATTTTCTTCTGCCAGTTTTTACTACTTCATTTTTATTTTCAGCTGCCATTATTTATTTTCTCCTTTGATTTCATATTTTACAGGTTTTTGAGCTGCATGCGGATGATTTGAACCAGCATATACTTTTAATTTAGTAAACTGTTCTGAGCCAAGAGTATTATGAGGCAGCATTCCTTTAACAGCTTTTTCAATAGGAAGTCTTGCATCTTTTTCCATAAGTTCTCTAAAGCTTGCACTTCTAAAGCCGCCTGGAAAACCTGTGTGATGATAATACATTTTATCAGTTTCTTTTTTACCAGTAACAATTACTTTTTCAGCATTTATTACTACTACAAAATCGCCTGTATCCACGTTTGGCGTGTATTGCGGTTTATGTTTACCTCTTAGAAGATTTGCAGCAATAACAGCTAATCTGCCCAAGGGAACACCTTCAGCATCAATTAAATGCCATTTTCTTTCAACTTCAAGCGGTTTTGCGCTAAATGTCTTCATTTATTTGCCTTTCTGTTAATTATTTTAATGTAATCTTCAGGATTTTCGTACCCTGTTTTTATCAACGTCAAACCATAAGGTTCAACATTATGTCCAGCAAGAGCTCTGTCTTTTGAACTTAGGATGTCTGTCATAATATCAGGGCTTAAATTATCCTTTTCAATCATAAGCAGTGTACCTGTTATGGCTCTCACCATATTATAGAGAAACCTATTTCCTATAATATTTATCTCTACATAATTGCCATCAATTTCTTTATCAATAGGTTTTTTTGTTACATTTGCAAAATAAATTTCACAAACTGTCGATGGATTATCAGAGACGGACTTAAACGCACTAAAATCGTGTATGCCAATTATTTTTTGAATTGCTTCATTCATAACATCAACATTTAGAGGTTTTCTAATAAAAAGATTATTTTTATTAAATACCGGTTTAATAAAAGAATTTCTTATTAAATACCTGTAATGTCTGTATTTGGCACTTTTTTGAGCATGGAAAAAATTGTCAACTTTCAAAATCTTAAAAGCGGCAATATCATCCGGCAAAATAGCATTTAGAGAATTTAAAAAACTAAATTGCTCTATCAGGATATCTGTATCAAAATGTGCAGTATGACATTTGGCACTAACACCTTTATCTAATCTGCCTGCCATAATAATTTTAGTGTTATTATTTTTTGTCAAAGTACAAATTGCTTTATTTAGTTCTTCTTGAACTGTTCTTTTATCAGGCTGTTTTTGAGAACCGAAAAAATTTCTTCCTTCATACTCAAAACTCAACAAGTATCTTGTCATACAATTTATGTTAATTGAATTAACGCCATTTCAGAAGCATCGCCTCTTCTTGGTGTTAGCCTGAAAATTCTTGTATATCCGCCGTTTCTTGTTGCATATTTTTTGCCAATTACAGCAAACAATTGTCTTAAAACTGTTTGTTTAGGATGTTTAGTGCCTTCAGGCTGTACATCATACAATTCGCCAGTTTCAAGATTAATATACTTATCTGTTTCTTTGTCAAAAATGTGTCTTGCAGCTTGTCTTCTAGATGCCAAGTCACCTTTTTTAGCAAAGGTAATGATACTTTCAGCGAAAGGCTTTAGGGCTTTTGCTCTTGCCATTGTTGTTTCAATTTCACCATGAAGAAATAGTTCAGTTGCTAAAGAGCGTAATAATGCCGTTCTTTGGTCAGCTGCCTTTCCTAAATGATGTTTTTTACACTGGTGTCTCATTTTATTGTTCCTTTATTATTTTTATTATATCAATTCCATATCATCCACGCCTTCAGGATTTGGTTGAAGATCCAATCCTAATTCGTGCAATTTTTCAATCACTTCATCAGAAGATTTTTTACCAAAGTTTTTAATATTTAACAAATCATGCTCAGATTTTTTCAACAATTCTGCCATAGAATTTATGCTTGCTCTCTTTAGACAATTGTAAGCTCTTACTGAAAGTTCAAGATCTTCAATTGTAAAAGATGGTGTTTGTTCTGATTCATCTTCAACCTTAATGTCTTCTTGAAGAGTTGCAGCACCAACAGGCTGACCCGTAATTGCCGCAATTTGTCTAAAATGATCAATAAGAAGGCTGGCAGCTTTGCTAAGTGCAAGATTTACATCAACTGAACCGTTTGACCAAATTTCAAGAGTTAATTTGTCATAATCAATAACTTCACCAACACGAGCTGGTTCTACAACATAAGATACTCTTTTAATAGGCATAAAAGCAGCATCAATCGGTAGCATGTCTATTGGAAGACCATTTTTTTGATCCTTGAGTGCATCAATTGCAACATAACCTTTGCCAACTTCCACTACGATATCAGCGTGGAAAGAGCCGCCTTCTGCTATAGTACAAATAACACAATCAGGGTTAACTATTTTTACACCAGAAGGCAATTGGATATCAGCAGCTAAAACAGGACCAGGTTTAGTAGCATCAATTCTTAAATGCTGGATTTCATCAGTTTCTGTTTTTACAACCAAACCTTTAAGGTTTAGCATAATATCAATTACATCTTCAACAATACCAGGAATTGAAGTGTATTCATGAGTAATTCCTTCAATTCTAACAGATGTTACAGCAGCACCTTCAAGACTAGACAGTAACACTCTTCTAAGTGAGTTACCAACTGTAGCACCAAAACCTCTTTCTAATGGCTCAATAACAAATTTACCATATTGAGAACCATCTGAGCTTGTGGTTGTATTTACATTTTTAATTTTAAGTTCCATACTGTTAATTTCTCCTAATTACTATTTTGAGTAATACTCAATAACGAGCTGTTCTTTAAACTCCGGATCCATTTCTTCTCTGTTAGGCACTCTGTCGAATGTAATTTTGTATTCATTTTTATCAACAGCAAGCCAAGCATAACTTAATGCCATATCTATTGATTCAATAACAGCTTTAATATAACCTTTGCTTGCTTCTTTTATAGTAACTACATCACCCTCTTTTAGAAGATATGAAGGAATATCTACCTTTTTATCATTTACAAGAACATGTCCATGGTTCACAATTTGTCTTGCCTGACGTCTTGTAATTGCAAAACCTGCTCTGAATAAAACATTATCAAGACGGCTTTCCAAAGTTTGTAACATAACAGTACCAGTTACGCCAGTTTTTCTTGATGCTTTTTCATAATATTTAGCAAATTGTTTTTCACTTACTAAATATGTTAAGCGGATTTTTTGTTTTTCTTTCAATTGAAGCGCATAATCAGAAGGCTTCTTTCTAAGGGCACCATGCTGACCAGAAGCATTTTGCCTCATAGAAGATGTTAATTTTCTATTTGATAAATCCTTAACACCATAGTTTCTAAATAATTTATTCGTTGGTCCATTATATTTAGCCAATTTTTTAGCTCCTTTTATTATTTTTGTGATTACTTTTTTGTTTTTAGCTCCTGTGGACGTTTAGCCTCTTGTTCGCTTTGCTCACGCTGTCACTCACAAGTCTTACATCCTATCCCGCAGGGATGACATTATCTTTAGCGTCTGTACCTTGTACGCAGCTAAGGCCTTATCGCCATCATAGTGCTATGCTTGCGCACTCTACACTCTGCGTTTTTTAGGAGGACGACAACCGTTATGAGGAATTGGAGTAACGTCCTTGATTAATGTAATTTCCAAACCAGCAGCCTGAATTGCTCTTATTGCAGTTTCACGGCCTGAGCCTGGACCTTTGATATAAACTTCAACTTTTTTCATACCTTGATCAACTGATTTTTTAGCAACCAATTCAGCAGCAGATTGTGCAGCAAACGGAGTGCCTTTTCTTGCACCTTTAAAGCCACAAGCACCTGCGGAAGCCCAAGCAATAGCATTACCTTGGGTATCAGTTGAAGTAACAATAGTATTATTAAAGGTGGATTGTATATGCACAACACCTTGCAATACATTCTTTCTTTCTTTCTTTTTAGTTTTAGTTGGTTTAGCCATTATATTTTCTTCCTTTTATTATTTTTGTTTATTAGTTACGCAATTTTTAATAGATGACATCTATTACTTTTTCTTAGCAACAGGGCCTGTCTTTTTACCCCTTCTTGTTCTTGCGTTTGTTTTTGTTCTTTGGCCACGTACAGGAAGTTTTCTTCTATGTCTTTGACCTCTGTATGAACCAATTTCAGATAATCTTTTAATGTTTAAGGATTCTTCTCTTTTAAGGTCACCTTCAACTGTATAGTGAGAAATTTCTGTTCTCAGTTTTTTAATATCATCATCAGTCAAATCGTCAGTTCTTAAATCTTCACTAACACCTGCTGCTTCTAATATTTTTTTACTTCTAGTTGGGCCTATACCATATATATAGGTTAAGGCTATAATCATTCTTTTGTTACGAGGTAAATCTACCCCAGACAATCTTGCCATATTTATTTATTCTCCTTTGATTAAGTCTCTTTCTTTAGCTCCTGTGGGTGTTGCGCCTTTTGTCCGTTTCGCTGACACTGTCACTCACAAGACTTACATCCTACGTCGCCATTCAACGGTTGCAGGTCTTGCTTATTGCAAGCCCTTCACCCTGGCTTACGCATTTTATCCTTGTCTTTGTTTGTGTTTAGGGTATTTTTTACAAACAACTGTTACTCTACCTCTTCTTTTAATAATTTTGCAATCTTTGCAAATAGGTTTTACTGAAGCTCTAACTTTCATTATATTTTTCCTTTACTTTATTTTAATCTGTATGTAATTCTTCCACGTGTTAAATCGTATGGTGTCATTTCAACTTTTACTTTATCGCCTGGAAGTATTCTTATAAAGTTTTTTCTGATTTTACCTGAAATATGTGCAAGAATTTCATGACCGTTTTCAAGCTCTACTCTAAACATTGCATTTGGCATCGCTTCTAATATTGTGCCTTCAAATTCAATTACATCTTTTGACATTTTTTCCCTTTATTTTTATCAGATAAGTTTAATCATACATGTTGAATATTCAAAAGCAAGTAGTTTTGGGGTTTATAAATGTATTTTTTTACTATTTTACTTTGATTGTTTATTTAAATATTAGTTTTATAACCATGTGACTATATCTTTGAAACATTTGATATTATTGATTTTTTAGGTTCAAATATTAACTTTTGTAAATTTTTTAATATGTTTTATATTTAATTAAAAAATCACAAACATTACAACTATTAAAATGTTAAAATGAATAAAAATTTAAAAAAGGATTTTAATATGAAATCATTATTTGAACTTTATCAAGATTTTAAAAACTCTATAAACCCGTTTATGGAATTAACTAGAGGCTATACACTACCTACATCTATTGCACCTTGGTTTGTAGCAGCAGCTGCTGCCTCTGTTTCTGCACACTATTATTCAGATATGAAATTTAAGCTTTTGTGTACATTTTTAACATTTATTGCAGTAGTATGTATTCATTTGGGCGTAAACTTGCTCGACGACTATATTGATGTAAAGAAAAAATTAAAAAAGGGGTGCGCACTAAATGATATAGAATTTGAACAAAAGGCAAGGAATAAAGCTTGTTTAATTATAAATGGTACATTTTCATTAAAAAAAGTGCAATATATTTTATATGCGTTATTTGGCACAGGTGTTATCATAGGCGGGTTTTTCACCTATTTTTACGGCATCAGAATACCTTTAATTGCACTTGCTACAGGTTTTTTATGCCTTATATATCCTTATTCTTCAAAATTCTGCCTTGGCGAAATCATTGTAGGCATAATATTTGGCCCGCTTCTTGTAATGGGAACATATATAGCACTTACAGGAAGATTTGCACCTGAACTATTACTAATGTCTGTAGCAATAGGGCTAATGATAGTGCTATTACAAGATACGCATAATTTAATGGATTATGAATACGATAAGAATACAAACAAAAAGACTCTTTGTACAATTTTGGGCAGCAAAAAACGTGCCCTTACATTGATTGCTACAGAAATTTTAATTGCATACCTAATCATTGCATATCTTGTATTTACTATGCAGTTTTCATATTGGGCATTAATAAGTGTGCTAATTACTCTCCCCTTATCGATTAAGTTACTGATTTCTTTAAATGATTACAATAATGTTAAGGATTTAAAATTTATACCAAAATGGTATTTAGGTCCTATGGAAAATTGGGACATCATACAGAAAGAAAATCTTGAATACTTTATGTACAGATTTTATATAGCAAGAAATATAGGCTTTATATTTTGTATGATTTTAGCGATTGTATGTTTTTGCACTATAGAAATTAATTATATCTATATTTAAAAGGATTATTTTATGAAATTTTTAAAAACAATAACACTATTTATGATTTTTAGTTTTTTAGGAGCAGCTTTTATGGAAAATGTTAATGCGCAAGGGTTTAATATAACTTCAGATTCTTTTGTAAACGGCCAAACACTTCCAAACAACCAAGTGCACGGACACTTTGGATGTACAGGAAAAAATATCTCTCCACATTTAAAATGGGAAGGTGCTCCAAAAGAAACTAAAAGTTTTGCTTTAATTGTGCATGATCCTGATGCACCAAGACCAACAGGATGGTATCACTGGATTATTGTAAACATACCAACAAGCACAACAAGCCTTAAACAAGGTCAGCAGATAAACCCTCCAATGCTTCAATTAAAAAATGATTTTGGTTCTGTAACATACGGTGGTGCCTGCCCTCCAAAGGGCCATGGGCTTCATCATTACAATTTCACAATTTATGCTCTTGATACTGCTGCTTTTATTCCAAATCCTGGATATACACCTGACGGCATAGAAAGATTAATTAAGAAAAGAGCCATTGCAAGCGCAACTATTACAGCTCTTTATGGTAGAGAATAACTATATATGGATGGTTGACCAAGTTAATAAGTTACTTTAACTTTTGTTAACAAAAATTACCCTTTTGGCAATTTTTATCTTTATATATACTTAATATATATGTAGGAGATATTAAGAGTTTTAGAGTAAAAAATTATGGCTAACCTTCAGATTGAAAAAACAAGTGCAATTGATATTCAAGGCAGAGTTTCAAATCCTTTTGGCGTAAATCCCGCAAAATTGATGGAAAACTATCAAAATCAGCCAAATTGCGGAACTCAGAATATCGAAGAAGGTCAATATAAAAACCTTCAAAGAGCAGAGGCAAATTATTTTCTTGCAGCCACAGGCCTTGGAAAATCAAGTACAATCAAGCAATACAACACTATTGCAAAAATGCAGGGCTATGGTGCTGTAAATATTATGCACAGACACGATGTAGAGTAATTTTAGCGCAAAATTAAATTAGATAGCACACAGATTTTTTTCATAATATAATACACTTATGAAAAAAATAGAAAACATACGAAATTTTAGCATCATTGCGCATATTGACCATGGCAAATCCACGCTTGCAGATAGACTGCTTGAAAAAACAGGCACAATTGCACAACGTGACATGCAAGACCAGCTTTTAGACACCATGGATATTGAAAGAGAACGCGGCATCACAATAAAATTAAATGCCGCAAAAATGCAATATAAGGCAAAAGATGGCAAAGAATATATTTTAAATTTAATTGATACTCCAGGACATGTTGACTTTTCTTATGAAGTATCAAGATCTTTGGCTGCTTGCGAAGGAGCGCTTTTAATTGTAGATGCAACCCAAGGTGTGGAAGCACAAACACTTGCCAATGTGTATCTTGCAATTGAACAAAACCTTGAGATAATTCCTGTTATAAATAAAATCGACTTGCCAAGCGCCGATGTAGAAAGAGTTAAAAACGAAATAGAAGAAGTACTCGGGATTGATGCTTCTATGGCAATACCTGTAAGCGCCAAAGAGGGCATTGGTATTGAAGATGTATTAGAAGCTGTTGTAAAATATATCCCGGCCCCCGATGATACATCCGATAAGCCGCTTAGAGCACTTGTTTTTGACAGCGCTTATGATCAATACCTTGGTACATTGTGCTTTTTCAAAGTTATGGATGGTTCTCTTAAAATGGGCGACACTGTGCAGTTTATGGCAACAGGCAAGAAATTTGAGGTTGTAGAACTTGGATATTTAAACCCGAACCGTGTTCAGGTGAATGAACTTAAAACAGGTGAAGTAGGTTATTTTGCAGGCTCAATTAAAGAAATAACAAGGTTTGTAGGCGATACCATCACAAACGCCGAATTTCCGGCTGAAAAACCTTTAGAAGGGTATAAAGAAGCAAAACCTATGGTATTTTCAGGGCTTTATCCTGTAGATAATGACCAATACCATGACCTAAAAGATGCATTAGAAAAATTAAAACTGAATGACAGCTCAATTACTTTTGAACCTGAAACCTCATCTGCACTTGGTTTTGGATTTAGATGCGGGTTCTTGGGAATGCTTCATATGGAAATTGCCCAGGAGCGTTTAGAACGTGAATACGATTTATCATTAATCACAACAGCACCTTCTGTTATCTATAAGGTTTACAAAACAGACGGTTCAATGGTTGAAATAGATAATCCTGCAAACCTGCCAGAACCTCAATACAGAGATTACATTGAAGAACCTTATGTAAAAGTGAATATTTTTACGCCAAATGATTTTGTAGGCGCCCTTATGGAATTATGCCAAAGCAAAAGAGGCGATTTTATAAACATGCAATATTTAGATAAAACCCGTGTTAATCTTGAATACCACATTCCTTTAAGTGAAGTTATCACGGATTTTTATGACCAATTAAAATCCCGTTCCAAAGGTTATGCAAGTATGGATTACGATTTTCACTCATATAAACGCTCCAGCCTTGTAAAAATGGATATTTTACTTTCAGGCGAAGTAGTTGATGCACTTTCTGTAATCTGCCATAAGGATTCTGCCTATAGAATAGGGCAGACATTAACCGCAAAATTAAAAGAAATAATCCCAAGACAAATGTTTGAAGTGGCAATTCAGGCTGCTGTTGGCGGCAGAGTAATTGCAAGAACAACCATAAAAGCTTTAAGAAAAAATGTCTTGGATAAATGTTACGGTGGAGACATCAGCCGTAAACGTAAACTTTTGGAAAAACAGAAAAAAGGTAAAAAACGTATGAAATCTGTTGGTCGCGTGGATATTCCGCAAGAAGCATTCATGGCAGTTTTAAGCCTAAATGAAGAATAAGTTTCCAATAGGGCGGGCAATTATGCCAGCTCATCATCATCTTTATCTTGTTTAAACAAAAGATATTTGATAAGTTTTTGTTCTGCCTGAATTTCTAAAATAGCATCAAGAGCAGTTTGTACAGCTTCTCCCAGCACTTCTACCCTTTTAATGATGTCTTTTTCATTTAATTTAAGCATATTGCCTCCAAATTTTCTACATGTAAATCAGAAACATCAATTAACCATCTATACAATTACCAAATCGGGTAAGATGAAGAATTTAAAAAAGAAAAGGGCGCTTAAAGGTTACTAAAAGAGCGCCCAAAAAGTTGTTTATATCGTAAAATTTATCAATTACTCCACTCAATCACCACCATACCATTAGCACCTTTACCTCCAGTGTATGC
>CAJUNK010000008.1 GCA_910587815.1 Candidatus Gastranaerophilales bacterium
AATAACATAAAATTTCTTGTGCTATTATTATTTTATAAAGAAGAATTTTTGGATATTTTTTTATGAAAAAGAAGATAATATTAATAACATCTATAATTGCAAGTCTTATAGCAGTATTATTTGTAATGACAGTTTGTGCATATTTATTCTTAATTCCTTTTTTAATCACAAAAACAGGACTTTTAGATTCTATTTGTAAAATGGTAAATAAAAATGCAGATTTCAATATAAAAATTGAAAGCCCTGTATTAAAAAACAAAATAAATTTAGATACTGATTTTAAATCAGGAAAAATTTTAATTACAAAAGATAATTCAAACCTTTTAGAAATTGATAATCTTGAAATCGGGCTAAACCTTAAAGGATTAATTTCAAAGAAAATTATTGTGAATAATCTTGGCTTTGATTATATTTTTTCAGATATTAATAAATTAACAGATGCCCTTGCGCCTGAAAACGAAAAAGAAAGCCAAAATGCACCAGTTTTTGATATAGATTTATATGATTCAATCTTAAATTTTAAACATGGATTTTTTATATTTTCCCCAAAACCTAATACAAATATAAAAATCACCACAAACAATTTAAATGTGGATAATACCCAAAAATTTGAAAGATATGTACATTTTGATATAAAAACAGAAATTGAACAGAAAAATTCTAAACCTTTGCATTTTAAAATAGCAGATAATAACAAAGTTCTAATTAAAAATAAGCACCTTTATGTAAACGATTGCATTTTTGATATTAATAATTCAAAAATCCATATAAATGCCGATGCTTCAAAAAAAGATATAAAAGTTAACCTTTCTTCAAAGAAATTCAATATTGAAGATATTGCAGATATTATAAAAACAGACCTTATCATCCCAAATGGCAATGAAATTATGTCATATTTTAAAGATTTAAGAGGAAATTTTGACCTTGATATTAACCTTTTAAAAGAAGGTATGCAAGGCACTATCACATTAAACAATGCGGATGGAAAAATTGTTCCTCTAAATTATATGCCAATAAAAGTTAATAATGGCTTAATAAAGATAGACCCAAAAACCGTAACACTAAAGGACTTTAGCGGCTATTACGGCAAAAGTACACAAAATAAAGCAACATTAGAGGGTACTGTAAATGATTATATGAAATCCTGTGATACGGAAATTACCATTAAAACTGCCGCAAACAATGAATTTACAGAAAATTATCTTTCCCCGCTTGCAGGAATTCCCCTTACTATGAAAGGAAAAGCCGGCACACAAATTGTCATAAAATCGATTTATGACAAAATTGATATCATTTGGGGTTCAAAGCTTGCAAAAGGGGATGATATTTTAATAGATGGCGCTTCACTAACACCCACCACTTATGATAGAGCCGTAAAAGCGGATTTACATATTGAAAAAAATATTCTTGATATCAGGGATATAAATTATTACATAGCATCAGAAATTAAACGCGGAATGCAAATAGAGCCCGTTTTAACCTTAAAAGGCCGTTTTGATATTTCAAAAGAAATTCCTGATATGAAGGCTTTTGGCTTTGAAATTCCAAAACCTTTACCAAGCGAGTTTTTAAACGTGCTTGCAGGCCAAAGATTATTCAAAGGCGGTAAATTTTCAGGAAAATTATATGTTGTAAATGAAAATGAAACCCCTGTTATAAAAGGAAAAATCACATCCAATGATATAAGAATTCCATCCCAGAGAATTTTTATTAAAAAAGCAGATTTATACACAGATAAAGACACAATCCACATAGCATCCAATGGCAGATTTAAGCGTTCTAATTTTATATTTAAAGGAGATATTAAATCTGCTATAAAATACCCTATTGTGATTAGAAATCTTGATTTTGAATTGGATAATTTGGATGCTGAAAAATTAATGAATTCATTTAATCAAACTCCAGAACCAACATCAAATAACACAACTATACAGACAGAAGAAAAAAATACTGTGCTTGTTGCACAAAATACACCTAATGACAATAATGAGATTGAACCTGACGAAAATGCTGTAACATTTGATTTTAACAATATAATTATCGAAAAATGTGTATTTAGATTAAAACAAGGTTCTTATAAGGATATAAAATTCGGTAATTTGGCTGCAAATTTAACACTAGATAAAAATATTTTAAAACTTCATTCAAATAAATTTGATATAGCAGAAGGCATATCCACAATAAAAGTTTTGTGCGATTTAAATAAACATAAATACTATCTTCGCCTTGGGATAAAGGATGTAAACTCAGATTTAATGTCCACTACACTTTTAAACCTGCCAAGGGAAATTTCAGGCAAGGCAAGCGGCCTTATTGAAATAAATACAGATGATTCTATGAAATTAAACGGCCAGATAAAATTTGCCATAAATAATGGTCAAATTCAAAAAATCGGCCTTGTTGAATATTTAATGAAATTCGCTGCCTTGTTTAGGAACCCTATCGTTATGATTAGCCCATCTATTTTTTCTGATATCGTAAACATTCCTGAAGGAAATTTTGATAAAATTTCAGGCGAATTATACATAAAAGATAATTTTGTAAATTTATTAAAGATAAAATCCGCATCAAAAGGACTTAGCAGCTATATTGTAGGATGCTATAATCTAGAAACAAGCGATGCAATTTTAAGGATTTATACAAAATTCAGCACCAAAAACAAAGGCGCAAAGGGCTTTTTGAGAAACATTTCGCTAAACAGCCTTGCAAATAGGATGCCTTTAAGCAGCAGAAATGATGCTAATTATTATTCAGCAGAATTAAAAAATCTGCCGCCTATTGATGCTGATGAAAAGGATTGCCAAATATTCTTAACATCTGTAGATGGAGATATTGAACACAATAATTTCTTATCTTCTTTAAAGAAGATAAAATAAACTTTACAATAAATCCTATAAAACTATAAAATGCTAAAATTAAGAAATTATTGGGCAAAATATTGTTTAGGAAATAAAAAATATGGCAGAAACTATTGATAAATTACGTTTAAACAATAAATTTATAAGTTTTGAAGGCATTTTAGGAAGAAGGGATTACCTTTTAAATCTTGCATACATTTGCATAATTGACGCCCTTTTTATGATTCCTGTAACACTTTCTATATTATCCAATATGGAAAGTGCAGCAGATGCTTTTAATCCTGCAAAATTGTTTTCAAATTTACCCTTATTTTTAAAGGTGTTAAATATCATTGTTTTAACATTTTCCGCATTTGTGCGTATTTCAAATATAATAAGGCGCACAAACGATATAACAGGCAGTGTAAATTATCTTATTAATACAATATTATCTTTAATACAATTTATTACACTTTTTGGCATAATGCTTCCGCCTGTTGTATTTTACAGCATTGCTGCCATAAATTTTATCATTATCCTTGTGCTTTTATTTAAAAAAGGCAAAATAACAGGAAAATACCCGCATGATTTTATAAAAGAATTCAACTGGGGTGCATTTTTTGGCACATGGATTTGGGGACTTTTTAATAAATCTTATAAAACACTTTGGATGTGGCTTTTATGGTTCACCCCTGCTGGGTTTTGGTTTGCAATTGTTTGCGGACTCAAAGGAAATGAATGGTCATATAAAAACAAAAAATGGGAAAATGACAGCAAATTTAGACGTTCACAGGAAATTCAAACAATTGTATTCATTGTTTTAAAACTTATAGTTTTACCTTTAATTTATATTGCTTTGTTTATAAGCCTTTTAGGTGCAGTAATTGTCGGCATTACAAAACTTGAAAAAGCCCCTGCACACCAAAAAGCAGCCATTGCAAATAATATTGTAAATTTTGCAGAAAAATACGCTCTTTTGCATTTTGATTATTACAAAATAGAAAGAGACGAAAATAAATTTTATATTTCACCAAAAGATTGGTCAGAATATTCATTTAAGGAGAAAAAACAAATTTTTGATATGGCAGCTTCTCTTTCTTCTTATAAAAGAAATAAAGCAAACCCAAAAATCCATACCACAAAAGCAAAAGAACTAAACCGAACAAAAATATATAGTTCTAAAACTGGAGAACTTTTAGGTAAATTTTATATTGATACAAAAATTAATCCTAAAAATGCTGATTTTAAAACCATTATGAAGGCTATGCTTAATTCATACAAATTTTATAATCCGCAAGTTAAATAATAAAAAATGAAGGAGATTTTATGGAAGAAGTTCAAAACATTCAAAACAATTCAGGCCAAAAAGACGCTGTTGTGCCTGAAGCTATTGCAAAAAAATTCAACTGGGGTGCATTTTTATTAAACTGGATATGGGGTCTTGGAAATAATACCTATATCACACTGTTTATCTTTCTTGCATCAATTCTTGCATTTATCCCGTTCATTGGCGGTTTTATACCTTTAGGCTTATGCATTTGGTTTGGCATCAAAGGAAACGAATGGGCCTGGCAGAATAAACAATGGGATAGCATAGAACATTTTAACAGCGTGCAAAAAATTTGGGCAATAGTTGGTCTTGTTCTTGCAATTGTAGGATTTATTTTGGGCTTTTTATTCTTTACAGTAATTGTTGCAGCAATAGCAGCAGGTGCAGCAGCAAAATAGTTTAATATTAAAATGCGGAGCAGAATTAATTGCTCCGCATAAATTTTATTGTATAAATTTAACAACAAGACATAGTCTTTACCATATTGTATAAAATATTCAAATCCCTATCATTCAAACCTGTTATCGTGCTTTGAATATATCCTACAATAGTTTCTTTATCAACAGCTTCATCTTTTGAAAAAAGTTCAGAAACTTCAATATTCAAGGCATTTGCAATAGAAACAAGGTTTTCTTCCTTTGGAAAATTTAGTCCCGTTTCAATACGAGCAATAGATACAGGCTCTATCCCCACCTTTTCTGCAAGTTCTGCCTGCGTCCATTTTTTTAATTTTCGAAGACTCTTTATCTTTTCACCAACAATACTTTTTAAATCCACCACATATCATCCTTTCATTACAAGGATAATTTTTTATTGCACATGAATAAATTACCTAACAGGATAATTTTTTATTGCAAAATTTAACATGATATGTAAAAATATGGTTATAAATATACATGCCATGACAAAAAATTGGTCATATTTTATACAACCTGTGTATTTGAAAGGAAAAAAATGTTCATTCTAAAAAAATTATCTGCAAAAAGGCAGAAAACTGCTGCCTTTTCTCTAGTGGAACTATTAATGGCACTCCTTGTCGCATCACTTCTGATGGCAGCCCTTGCTCCTGTAATGACAAGAAAAATGGATGAAAACCTGAATATTTCGTCTCTTGGCGGACAGCGCGCCGATTATAGGCGGACTTGGTACTACGATAAAAATAAAGAATTCCACGAATGGGCGGTACCAAACGGGGTTAATGCAATAAAAATAACAGCCGTAGGTGGTGGCGGTGCAGGTGGGGGCTCAAGTTTTGGCTACAGAGAATTTACAAATGACACCAACTGGAAGGTTCCTGAAGGAGTAACAAAAATTCGCGTCTTTATGACCGCAGGCGGTGGTGCAGGAGCAAGCGGAGGTATGGGCTCAGGCGATTTAATTTATACAACGCCTGCAGCAAGATACGAATATTCAAATGAATCAAGCGCAACAGATAAGTCTTTGGGTGAGAAAAGATTAAATCTTGCAGCTCTAGGCCTAAAACTTCCCTCTTTTACTCAGGAATATGAACTTTGTAACAACAATTCAGGTGAGAAAAAATGGATACTCGTGGATGATGAATCCGAAAAATACTCACCTGAAGCATCAGTGTTTAAAGTTTCTGCATGTGGCGGGGGAGGGGGAGGCTCAACATCTACCTTATATAGTATGGGCGGAGGGGGAGGCTCTGGCGGCTTTGCAAAAAATGTAACGGTTTCCACTGCAGAACCTACTATCTATATCAAAATCCCTGGCGGTGGAGGCGGTGGAAGCTTTGGGATTGATAATGTTGCAGCAGGTGCCTATGCAGGCGGCGGGGGCGGAGGTGTTGGCTATTCTGGAACATACGCAGGTAAAGGCGGATTATGTAGTTTAAATGTGCCAGGTGCAAGTACAACAAACAGCAAAGGTGCTAATGGTGGCGAAAAAATAGGAAGCGCCGGTAA
This sequence comes from Candidatus Gastranaerophilales bacterium, assembly GCA_910587815.1. Lineage (GTDB taxonomy): Bacteria > Cyanobacteriota > Vampirovibrionia > Gastranaerophilales > Gastranaerophilaceae > MGBC122484. The sequence continues at coordinate 6,093 of CAJUNK010000008.1, forward strand.
CGCAGGTTACGGCAATACAACAAGCGGTGGAGGTGGTGGTACCAGTCAAATATGTAACGGTAATACCCCCAGGGGCGGCGAAGGCGGCGCAGGAGGAGTTTGGAGTGGCGGGGGTGGCGGCAGCAGTGGCTGGGAAGGGGGTGGCGGAGGTGGAGGTGGCGGCCCAGCAACAATTTCTACCGCCCAAACAAGCGGAATTATTTTCCAAGTCGGCGGCGGTGGCGGTGGCGGGGGTGGATGCTGGGGCGATGGTGCCGATGCTTCAGGTGGCGGTGGAGGAGGGGGAGGCTATGGCGGTGGCGGCGGTGGCGGTGGCGGCCTGGGCGCCGGACTCTGCACAAATAATAATTACGGCGTAGGGGGGAGCGGAGCTGAAAAATTAACAAGCATAATAGGAATAAGCAAAGGATATGACGGACAAGACGGCGTTTTGGGTGCATCTAAAACCAGTAATGGCGGCGCTGGAGGAGGAGGCTTTGGAGGAAATTCCGGTAACCATCAAAACGCAGGAAAAATTTCCTCAGTTCCTTGGCTCGCTGGAACAAACACCATATACTGCAACGGTGGGGCAGGAACCAACCACGAAAAAGCTGGCGGTGCCGCAGAGGCTGGAAAACGCGGTGCAATGACAATTGTTTTTGAAGCAAAAAAATATAAATGCCACTACACCCAAACTGCCAATGGTTCTGGTGGAGGCGGGGCAGGCCAGGTATGGTTTGGCGAATTAAGCGTTACGCCAAATTCTACCCTTGATATCAAAGTAGGCTCAGGCGGAGAACCTTCAAATGCTTACGGGGGCAATGGAGGAAACGGTGGAGATACTTCCGTAGGGTCAATAATAGTAAAAGGTGGATTTGGAGGACAATATGTTTCCAATGATTCAGATATTGCATTATCAGCGGGCGAAGGCCAAAGATACAGAAGCATTGGTCTTAAAAACTGGAATGTATCAAAAATATCAAACGATAAATTTGAAATATTAAAATCTAAGATGGGGCAAAATGGTTTACAGGGTCATCTTGCATCGGATAGCGTCTCAAAAGCAGCAGGCGGCAATGGAGGTTCAACCATAGACAGAAACGGAAACGATTTAATCGGAGCAAATGCAGGCAGTGCAGGCGCTAAAGGCGAAGATGCAACTAAATACGGCACAGGTGGAGGTGGCGGAGGTGGAGTATTTGTTACAGGAGGAACCCCAGGGCTTGGCGGGAAAGGGGCGCCTGGATATGTTTACATAGAATGGGGCGGGGCAAATGGTGGCGGCGGGGGCACAGGACAAGCAATAACTTCCCAAAATATCTGGGTAACACCTAATACCGTTGCCAAGATATACGTTGGCAAAGGGGGAGAAGCCCAAGAATTAAAAGATATTACAACAAACGGAGTAAGTGAAGGCAAGCTCGGCAAAGACGGAAACAACGGAAGCGATTCTTACGTAGTAGTTAAAGTAGATAACCAAGAAAAAAAAGAGGCCGTTGCAAAAGGAGGTAAAGGTGGTATCGCAGGCATTATGGCAAACGGTAGAGGTGGAGGAATAAAGCTGAATTCCTCAGGAAATTATGACCCTGATAATATCCAACCTGAAATAGAGAATACAACTCCGGGCAAAAGTGCAACCGACAATGAAGGCGGTATGGGAGGAAGCATCACAGAAATTATGTGTCCATTACTTGCCGAACTTAAAAAAATAGCTTTTGGAGGATGCGGGGGTAATTCAACTATAACAGGAGAATGCCAAGGAGCAATTATCACAAGTGGCGAAGGAGTTGCTGCAAGCGGCATTGGTAACGGTGGAGGCGGTGGGGCTGTTGTTTCCAATATACCACACAAAGGTGGAAATGGTTCGGGGGGCATGGTAACTATTGAATGGACAAATTAATGACAAATTAATTTCACAATTCTTTCGCTTGTGTATATAGATATGACATAAATACATTTAACGATGAACAACTTTTCGGGCACCTTTTTTAAGTAACCTTTGGGTGCCCTTTTCTTTAATATCTTTTGTTTTGGAATTTTATTAATAAAGTATCAAATTCAAGATTAGACACCATTTTGGCAAGACTCTGAAACAAGTCCAAAGGACACTTTTACACAAAATCAATAGATTTTGGCAAAAATAGTCAGTTCAGCATGACATTGGTAGGTAAAACCTGGAATATTCAAGTTTATCCCACAATTCCCATATCTAAAACTTTTTTCACCTCATTTTTTATTTTTTGGTGGATTTCATTTATGGAAAGTTCACCATCTATCGTGATGAAATTGTATTCATCCTGCAATCTGTCATATTCTTCCAAGCATTTTTGCTGGTATATTTCAAAACTTTTATAAATATCTGTTGAAAGTCCAATATCACGTCCAGATTCAAAATAATCAAGACCGCCTGCTCCTATCATACGCTTTAAGAGCTTATCTACAGGCATTTTCAGATAAAATACAATATCAGGCACAGGTGCAAAATCATAAAGTTTTTTCACCCATTTTATGTCATGCCCTCTTACGGTATCCCTTACAAAAGCAGTGTATACATATCTATCCAAAAGTACCACAAAACCAGCCTTTAGGGCAGGAATTATCACATTTTCAAGCCTGTCTGCATAATCTGCCGCATAAAGCAGGGAAAATGTTGTAGTGTTTAATAAATTTCTTTCTTTTGCTTCATTTATTACATCAGAAATCAGGCGAGATGTTTTCCATTCAGATAACATGCAGCCGTAGCATTCATTTTCAATATATTTTTTTAAAAGGTTTACCTGAGTGGATTTTCCAGCACCGTCTGTTCCTTCTATTACAATTAAAAGCCCATCATAGCCGTGTTTTTGATACATTTAAATCTTTATACCTTTCGAATTTAAAAGCTCTGTCACAAGTTTTCTAAAATACATCTGTTTTTTATGGATAGTATCATTTGCATCCATCTTTACAAGCCCATATTCATCCACCATATCTTTATATTGTTCTATTACCCTGTTTTGAAATAATACATAGCTTTTATACGGGTTGTTAGATAATTTTAAATCCATGCCAGCCTCATAATATTTTGGCTGACGATTTGTGCAAATGCGCTCTAGTGATACTTTTGCACTCACATCAAAATACACTGTTAAATCGGGTTTTATTGCAAAAGCATACATGTTTCTTACCCATTTTTTATCTACATCCCTTGCAACATCCCTTGCAAATGCAGTGTATACATATCTATCAGCCAAAACTATAAACCCTGCTTTCATAGCAGGAATGATTGTTTTTTCTAATCTATCAGCAAAATCTACCGCATGAAGAAGAGAAAATGTACGCCCGGATAAAAGATTTTTCTTTTTGGCACGTTTTGTTGTTTCTGATATTAAATCTGAAGAGTTCCAGCAGGTTAAAATTACATCTAAATTTTTAGATTTTAACCAACTGTACAATAAATCAAGCTGGGTTGATTTACCAGATCCGTCAATTCCCTCAACACAAATTAGTACGCCTTTCAGGTCATGGTCTTTATTAAATCTTAACATTTTGTACCCTTGTTTTTTGGTGCCCTTTGTTAATAATATTAATAGTAATAATCCATATTTGCAAACAAATTTAAAAGATTGGATAGAAAAATGCAAAATATATTTAAAAAATCCTTTGATATCATTAAAGACAGCCCGTTTTTAACGCTTTATTTTGTTTTATATTTAATTGCCATATTTTTAATAATCCCAACAATGCTATTAAGTAAAAATATGCTGATTTCTGCAATAATCATTGTGCTTTTAATGCTTTTAACCTGCGCATTTTTAGCAGGATGGTTTAATATGATAAAAACATCTGTTATTTCATATAAAAAAGATAAAACTCCTGAAGAAAAATTAAACGATGCAATAAAATTAAAAGATGGCTTCTTTTCAGGAGTTGCAAGTTATATTTTGCCTGTAATAATTGGTTTTATAGTTTTTATTGGACTTTTGTACCTCCATTCTTATGTATCTGACATAATATTCGGCAAAATTGATGATGTTTTGTATAATCTTTCAAAATATGCAAATGACCCTGCTGCATTCAAAAATTATTTTATAAGTCTTCCTGATACAACTTGGAATGTAATATTCAAAAAGAGCTTGTTCACATACATTGCATGCAGTTTTATTACACTTGCATTTTTATACTGGGCATCAAGCCTTTATTTAAACTGCAAAAATTCCATAAACCCAATCGCTGCGGCTTTTAATGCTATAAAGCTTATGTTCTGTAAATTTTATGAAACAATCTTAATATTTATTTTATTAATGGTTGTAAACTTTATATTAATGTTTTTGCAGGCATTTTTTATAGAAAATGTCATTATATCTTTTATTACAATGATTTTAAGAATTTATTTTGCAGCCTACATTGTTGTATTAATCTTTGCTTTATATGAAAATAAGGTTAATGAAAACAAAGCGCTTGCCATTGATTGTAATAACGGGCCCAACAGCATCGGGCAAAACGACACTTGCAATTAACCTTGCAAAAAAGCTTGGTGCTGAAATAATTTCAGCAGATTCCAGATGCGTTTATAAAGGGCTTGATATTGTAAGTGCAAAACCAACCCCTGATGAAATGCAGGGGGTGCCTCATCATCTAATAAATATTATGGAACCATTAAATGAACCATACAGCGCAGGTGATTTTGTATCCGATGCAAAAAAATGCATAAATGAAATTCAGGGCAAAGGTAAACCTGTGATAATTTCAGGGGGCACATGGTTTTATATAAAGTGTTTATTGGATAAAGAAGAATTGCCTGAAATTTCAAGTGATAAAAATTATCGTGCGCATCTTGAAACCTTTGATAACAATACCCTTTGGAAGATGCTTGAAAATATTGATAAAAAAAGAGCAGATGAAATTCACCCAAATAATAAAGAGCGTGTTATAAGAGCCCTGGAAATGGCGCATATTTCAGGGGGTAAGGTTTCAAAGATAGAAAGAAAATTAAACACAAAATATGATGCCCTTTGGTTTGCAAACGATTTTATAGATAATGAAAACCGCCCAAAACTATATAATAGAATAAATCAAAGGGTAGATATTATGATAAATAACGGCCTTTATGATGAATGGAAAAAGATAAAAACAAAATATGATAGAACAAAGGTTTTAGAAAACACTATAGGATACAAAGAATTTTTTGAACTTGAAGATAAAATTTATTCAAACATTGATGAAAGCGTTGAAAAAATTAAACAAAGAACAAGAAATTTTGCAAAAAGACAACTGACATACTTTAAATCAGAATCAAGAATTAAAAAAATTAAAGATGAAGATGAAATTTTAACCATATTAAAGAATTCAGGCAATTTTTAAAGGCTTTTTGTTTTATATAAAGTAACTTAAAAAGTGTAAGGTTAAAAAATTATGACACTAGGGACATTGGGCCTAAATTCAAATATCCAGCCGCAGGCAGCTTATCAAATGCCGCAAACACAGGCTGCATCTTATACACAACCTTATTCACAACCCTTAGAACAGGCACAAACCGGCATGCCATATAAAGAACCTAACAATATACAATTCAGCCCGCAAATGGCGCCTGCCACACAAATCCAAGCCTTACAGTCAAATCAATTGAAACAATTAGAAGAATTAAATAAATTAAGTGCACAAAATGCATACGGCGCGCAATATAATATGGCAGATACAAACATAAATGCAAAAACGCCAAATATCCAAAATACGCAGGTTCAAGATACCCAAAACCCTGCCGCCCAAAGCCTTAGCTTGGCCGGAGCCGAAGATATAACAGGTAAAAACCCCGATACACAAAACATTACAAACCAAAACTCAGTTGGGCAAAATTCCGCAGGACAAAATTCCAATATACAAATAGATGAAACGTTAAAAAATGCGTTGCATGCGCCTTTTGATTCATCTTTAAATGCGCAAATGCCTGCCCCTGAAATAAAAAATGACAAAAACTCTATGCAAAATAACGGGCAAAACAATGAAACAAATAGTACATTGGAAAATAACAAGCAAGATAAAAATTACAAAGAATTGCCTCATTTAAATGTAGGCGTTGTGGATGGACCAAGCAAACATTCTAAAACACCCGTAACGGATTCATTAAATAGAAAATCTATAGAAAAACCAAAAACAAAACTTCCAGCCGCCACAAATAAAAAATCTTTCACAGCAGGAAGCTTGAGCAATTTATGTGCTCTAGGCGCATTTAGCATAGTTTCCATTCTTTTTGTTCCAAAAGGAATATCAAAAATCTTAAAATTAATCAAGCATAAATAGTATTTTACTTGCTTAAATCTTATGTTATAACCTATAATAAATCTGTCAGGTATAATATTTGATTAAGAAAGATTAATTTTTATGAAAAAATGCGGATTTAAATATGGTTTAAAAGGTGGTTTCACATTAGCTGAAACATTAATAGCACTAACTATCATAGGAATTTGCGCAGCTATGACAATTCCTACATTGCAAAATTTAAATAGCACCACATCACAAACAGAAATTAGTGTTCTTGCAAAAAAAACAATTACAAATTTTTCTGATGCAACAGCACAAATATTGATGAATCATTCCAAAACAAGAAAAATGAGCGGAATTTATAAGCTTGGCAGCACAACAACAATTTGCAGCGATGAATCTTGCCTTTTTGACTTGTATGGAAAATATGTAAACATCGCTAAAGAAATAAATAAAGCAGACATTCCTGAAAATACTAATTTTGCAGGGACCAAATTTGGTGTACTATCTAATGGTGTAATTTTCGGACTTACATACGATAATACTTGCAAAACAACAAGAGATTCAATGGTGTCACTTCCTGAAGGTGCACTTACAAAAGGTGAAAATCTTTGCGGATACATTTATTATGATGCAAATGGCAAAAAAGGTCCAAACGTGGATGGTAAGGATAGATTCACAATTCCAATCTTTAAAACAGGCATAAAACTATTATCGGCAAAATCTAGTAGTACAAAATAGTTAAACAAAAATTTTAAATAAAAAACTTAAAAGCTGTCTAAAAAGACAGCTTTTGTTTATAAAATCTTCCATGCATCTGCTTCTGCTTTGTCTGCCTTAGATAACATATTAATAACATTTTGATTTGTAATTTGTTCAGGTTTTATGCTGTTTTGTAATGTATCACCTGTAGTGTAATTAAACGGTTTTGAAGATGGTATATATGTTCTTACAGGTTCTTTTGGCTCATCTTTTTGGGTTTGATTCACATTGCTGATATTTTGTGCATTTTGTGAAATTTGTTGACTATTTTGGTTCATGCCTGAATTTATTCTGTTATTTGGATTATTTATATATTTTTGAAGTAAATCGCTTTGTGTACCATTTTGCTGCATGCCGGACTTTGTCTGAATTTGCCCGTTTTGCATACTGTTTTGGCCTTGTGTATTTTGCTGTGCCTGCTGTCCATTATTTGATGCATCGTCAGGAATGGATGCAATTAACTGAAGTAAAAGTATAGGATTTTGTTGAATTTGGGCCATAATTTGAGGATCGCTTTGGATTGCTTGTATAATTTCAGGATGTGCTTCAAGTTTTGCCATCAGCTGTTCTTCAGTCATACCTAAATTTTTAATGGCTTCATCTTGCGCTTTTTTGGCTTCTTCTTCCTGCTTCTTCTTAGCTTCAGCCTCAGCATCATAAGGTTTCCCAAATATCTTGTGGGTAAGTGCGGTTATCGGTTTTGCAATTAAAGGAGATATCACAAACATAACCGCTGCAAATCTTAAAGCACCTCCGCCTTTGGTTTTTAATGCATATTTGGCTTTAGATAATGTATCTGTAATTTTATTTCCATTTTCTTTTATAAATGGCATAACCGTTTCTGCCTTATAGCCGCCGCCAAGAACTTTACCAATAAATTTAAACGGTTTTTGATACCATTTTGAATTTCCTTTAAATATCTTTTTAATGTTGCCAAGTTCAGCCTGATATTGAACACCATCAAGGCCTCCAGCCTTTATTTTATCATTCAGTGATTTAACGCTTTGTCTAAAGTGTTCTACATTTATAACCTGTCTGTCACCCTTTGCAAGGTTAGATAAATCTTTACCTTCCAAACCAAGTTTTTTCAATAGTTCAGGACTCTTTTCAACCTGTTTTAAGAATTCTTTATCAACTTCTCCTGACATACCAAGATATTTTAAACTACCGCCAATTGATGCCAAAGATTTTGTAGTATATGGCATTGTCATAAAGAATGCAGCCTGCGGCACCATTTCATCCATAAAGGTAGAAAGTTTTTGCCCCTCTGGTGCATCCATTGCCTTTTTAATAGCGTTTGCAACAATTGCAGCCTGTATCAACGGAGCCACTTTACCGCCAACAACACAACTTGTAAGCCCTTCTGTGGCAGAGCTTGATATATAGGTTAAGTTCTTTCCTAATGCAGTTTTTGCAGAACTTGTTTTCGCCAATGCTTTATATTTATTTGCAATGCTTGAACCAGGCATTTTAACTTCAAAAATCCTCAAAGGGTTGAACTTTCCTGTCATCGGAAGCTTAATACCAAAAGGAAGATTGAAATGGCTAATCTTGAATGTTTCACCTGATTTTGCAAAAGTTTCCATAATATCATTCACAACTTTTGCATTTTCTTTGCCCAAAGGATTTGTTGCAATATTTTGGAATTTATCAATTATTTGAGAAGCATTCATGCCCTTAAAATCATCTAACTTACCAAAAAGATTAACAAGTTTTTTCTCATCAAACCTTTTTACGGCATTCATAATATCATCATTGAACAATCTGCCTGCCATACCGTTGCCTTGGCTTATAGCCATAGAATTTTCATATTTAAATGGCGTTTTAAATGCAGCAGCAAGGTCAAATTTGCCTGTTAACATTTTTGCAGCATTTTCTGTTCCTGATTTTAAACCATTAGAAGCCTTGCCTAATAGTCCAAATGAAACTTTATTTAAACCTGAAGATAACGTATCGCCAAATTTTGTAACTTTACCAAGTAAAGATTTATCCCACTCGCCTGCGGTTACTTTATCTAATAAGCTTCTAAGGCCGATAAAACCGCCCCAAATGCCAACAGTCATAGCGCCTGTTTTTAAATCCGTTGATTTAGATGTTACCATCTGAACGGTGGAATTGTTTTCAAAAGTATCCTGAGCATCAAAATTTTGGATGTTTTCAGGCAATTTTTGTACAACCTGCTGGGGTGCTACATCTTTTATAGCCCCGTACGATATATTTTGCATTTGCGGTTGAAAGCCTTGAACCATGAATTGTCCTCGTTTTGAAACGTTTTAATATATATAAATAAACACAAAATCTAAAAAATTATTTACTAATAGTAACATTTCTTAATAATTAATATTATGTGATATAATTAAATAACAGAAAGACTTTTTTAGGATAGAAAAATTGAAAATTGTAGTATGCGTAAAACAGGTGCCTGACACAAATGATGTCAAATGGAGCAAAGAAAATAACATCATAAGAGAAGGTCTTATCAATATAATAAATCCTTATGATGAATATGCGATAGCTACTGCTTTAGATATTAAAAAAATCTGCCCTGATAGCGAAATAATTTTGCTTTCTATGGGACCAAACTGCGCAAAAGATGTACTTGAATATGGCCTTGCAATGGGTGCAGATTCTGCAATTCATCTTTGTGATAAAAAATTTTCAGGGGCAGACACTTCTGCCACAAGTAAAACCTTGGCTTGCGCCATAAAAAATGTTATTAAAGATTTTGATATCATAATAACAGGCCAATTTGCAATAGATGGAGATACAGCTCAAACAGGCCCTTCCATTGCACATCAATTATGTTTACCTGTTTTAACTTATGTTAAAAAAATTATAGATGCCGACAGTGATAACCTCACTGTAAGATATGAAAATGAAGATGAAATAATAACTGCAAAAACCACAACACCATGTGTGCTTTGCGTTTTAAAAAATTGCGCAGATTTAAACGAACCTAAAATTAATGATTATATAAGAGCACAAAAGAAACAAATTAAAGTTTTATGCGCTGATGACATTCAAGCAAACCCTGAAAATGTTGGTATAAAAGGTTCACCTACATTTGTACAGCGAGCATTTCGGCCAGAAATCAAAAGATGGTGCAAAAAAGTAAAATATAATTTCTCAAAAGAAATCCTATCACATGTTATAGAAGAAAATAAGGTAGAAAATGGGGAAGAAAAAAAAGAACAATAATTCAAATAATGCAACCAATATTGAAAATAATACAAAAGTTGAAAACGCAACTTCAAAAGAAATTTTCGTATTTGGCCAAACTATAAAACATGATAATGGCACAATACTCCATTCTGTCACTTTGGAACTTTTAAATGCTGCACAGGAATTATCAAAACATTATGATAAAAAATTAAAGGTTTCATCTGTTCTTTGTTCTACAGAAAATATTGATAATTTTGATGAAATCAAAAAAACCTTATATCAAAAAGGTGCAGATAAGGTTTATATTATAAAAAATGAAAAAATTAAAAACCATATAGGAATTGCAAAAGCCATATCAGAACTTTGTGAAAACAAAAAACCTGAAATATTTTTGATAGGCGCCACAACCTTAGGCAGAACAATAGCGCCTTTAATATCTTCAAAGCTTGATACGGGCCTTACGGCAGACTGCACAAAACTTGAGATTACAAATTTTAAAGATGAAAAAAAACTTGTAGCTTCAAGACCAACATTTGGAGGGCAGTTGATGGCATCAATTTTATGCAAAAAAACCCCGCAAATGGCAACTGTCCGTCCTTCAGTTTTAAAAAAAACGGATGAAATTTATAAAAATGATGGAGAATTTGAAGAATTTTACCCAAATTTTGAAGACTTTAATGATCCCATTACAATTTTAAACCGTGAAAAAAATAATAATAAATTCTCTTCTTCGCTAGAAAATGCCCAAATTATTGTAGCAGGTGGAAAAGGATTAAAAACAGAAGAAAATTTTGAAAAATTAAAAAGATTTGCAAATTTAATGGGTGCTGCATACGCAGGCTCAAGAGGTGCTGTTGATATGGGGCTTATTGATAAAGAATATCAAATAGGCCAAACAGGAAAAACTGTGGCTCCAAGAGTTTATATAGCCTTTGGAATATCAGGTGCCATACATCATATTGTGGGCATAAATAATGCAAAAAAAATTATTGCAGTAAATAATGATGAACATGCACCAATATTTGAAAATGCTGATGTTGCAATAGTGGAAGATGCCACACGGGTTTTAGATGAATTAATTGAAGAACTTGAAGATAGGATGCCTGAAAAATAAGGGTAGTACCGTGCCTTCTCCTGCACACGTATTTTACTAAGAAATCGGTAGGAAAGGGGCAAAAATATGATTAGCAAATTAATAATGCTATTACTAGCATTAACAACGCTAATAATAGCATACAAATTGTAATCATAGGGTACTATGCAAAACCGCAATCAAACTGCACTTGGTTGGGGCTTTCCCCTATATTCATATTATATACTAACTTTTGAATTTTTCAATTACAAAATCAAAACTACTTTGTCTCCATTGCGGCAAGTTTTTTATACAATTCAAGTTCATTATCAGAAATGGTTTTTGGAAGCACAATTGAAATTTTAACATTCAAATTGCCTCTGCCGCCATCTTTTTTTGGCAACCCAAGCTCTTTCAAACGAAGCATTTTGCCACTGCTTGTTTTTTCTGGGATTGTGATTGTAACTTTGCCATCAGGGGTCTGAATTTCTTTTTTACCCCCCAAAACTGCAACAGGTGGCGTAATTTCAATGGTCTTGATTAAATCATCACCATCCACAGTAAAATTAGAATCTTTAATTTTTATTGTTAAATATAAATCACCTTTATTTCCAAAATCATCATTCCTGCCTTCATTTTTCAGGCGAATTTTTTGACCTTCTTTTATAGATTTTGGAATTTTGACAGATAAGTTTTTTGAATTTTTTTCAATACCTGAACCTGCACAATGAGAACAAAAACTACCGCTAATATTTCCATTGCAATATTTGCATTTTTGATAGTCAGTTATTGTAATATTTTTCGTACCGCCATTTAATATATCAGACACATTTAAGACCAAATTTTGATTTATATCAAGATTTTCTTTCTGTGCCTTATTTGGATTATCACGTCTTTGAGAAGCAGTTCTTGGGTCTGAACCCATGTTTGCCCCCATATTCCCCATATTTGAATAAAAATTCCTGCCGCCACCAAACATATCTCCGCTAAAACCTCTACCATAAGAGGTTTTTGCACCGCCGGACATTAAATCACCAAATATTGCACTGAAAAAATCAGAAAAACCACCTGCATTGCCGCCTCTTGCACCACCTGCATTTTGGGTAAATTGTGAAAAATCAAATCCATTAAATCCCGACGATGGGTCAAAATCCGAACCATTTTGAAACCCAGAACCAAGCATGTCATATCTTTGGCGTTTTTCTTTATCACCTAAAACTTCATAGGCTTCATTTATGTCTTTAAATTTTTCCTCAGCCCCTTTTTCTTTGTTTACATCAGGGTGATATTTTCTTGCAAGCTTTCTGTATGCAGATTTTATCTTCGCATCATCTGCATCGCGGCTTACTCCTAAAATTTCATAATAATCTTTATATTTCATATTTTTATAATAAATTCATTTTGCAAAAATAATGATTTTTTTAACAATTTATTAATAATATAAACATAAATTGCAACAAATCCATCCGCCAAAAGAATATTAAGGCTAATGTTTTTTCTTATACCTTTTTCCATCCACTTCATGTACATTTTCTATTGCAATAAAAGCGCTTGGATCAATCGCACTTACAATATCTTTAATCTTTGGAATTTCAATTTTTGTAATAACGCAATACACCATCTTTGATTTTGTGCCTGAATACCCACCTTCTGCTTCAAGGTATGTCACGCTTTTATCAAGATTTTTCATTATTTCTTTGCCAATTTCTTCATATTTTCCACTCATGATAAAAACGGATTTTGCTTCGCTTGTTCCTTGTAAAACAGTATCAATAGCCTTTGCAGCAATAAAATATGTAACAGCAGAATACATAGCTTTATCTGGACCATATATAAAACCTGCAACAATAAAAATAAACACATTAAAGAACATAACAATTTCACCCACAGCAAAAGGATGACGCTGTGAAAGTTTTATCGCCATAATTTCTGTCCCATCAAGTGCTGCATTACATTTTAAGACAATACCAACACCTGCCCCAAGGATAATGCCGCCAAAAATTGATGCAATAAAAGTATCTTCTGAAAATACAATCCCCGTTTCTAAAAATAATTCTGAAAACAAAGAAAGCATAATAACACCATAAAACATCAGGCATACAAACATCTTGCCGAATTTTTGAAATGCCATAACAACAAAAGGCAGATTAAATACAATTAAAAATAATCCCAAAGGCATTTTTGTAAGATAACTTGCCATAATTGAAATACCAACAACACCGCCATCTATCACATCTCTTGGAATAAGCACACATTCAAGCGCAAATGCTGCAATTAAACATCCAAATGTAATAAATATTAATCTTAAAAATAAAGTTTTTAAAAAGCCCTTGCTCATTTTATTCATGGTTTTATGATAAAATAAAAAAATGAAAAAAGTAAGTATTTTAATATTATCAATATTTTTAATGTCTTTATTTTGTACAGCCTGCACAAACAATGATAAAGATTTATTATCAAGAATAAAACTTAGAAATAAAATTATAATAGGTATAAAAAATGATTCAAAACCTTTTGGCTACATTGAAAATAATGAACTTAAAGGCTTTGATGTCGATGTTGCAAAAAGCATTGCAAAAAGAATTTTAGGAAATGAAGATTTAATAGAATTTGTGCCCGTCACAGCTGAATCAAGAATATCAGATTTAAATTCTAAAAAGGTGGATATAATAATTGCAACCATGAGTATAAACCCAAAACGCACTCATATTATTGATTTTACAAACCCATATTTTGTTGCAGGTCAGGCTTTGATGTTGAAAAATTCTTCAAGAATAAATTCTATTGAAAGCTTAAATACAAGAAAAGTAGGAATTATACTTGGTACAACAGGTGAAAAAACAATAAGGCTTCTCGCTCCAAATGCTATGGTAATAGGCAAAAAAAATTATAATGATGCATTCAACCTTCTAAAAGAAGATAAAGTAGACGCAATCCTTGCAGACGATAGTATTTTATATGGCTTCATACTTGATAACAAAGGCTATAAAATTCTTCCTGCAAGATATACAAAAGAATATTATGCTGTTGCACTCCGCCAGGGAAAAGAAAATAAAGAATTAAAAGAAGAATTAAATAAAATATTAGAGTATCTGCACAAAAGCGGAAAACTCAATAGAATAAAGGATAAATGGATTCCAAATTTACACAAAGTGGGCTAATATGATATAATTTCCTTTGAAAAATGAATAAAATTTAGGATAGGAAATAAAAATGGAAGCTAAAAAAAGACAAGTTTTTTGGGAAGTTCTATTTTGGATAGTTCTTCTTTGTGGCATGTATATGTCATTTGTAAAATATGCACCAGGTGCAAAATCAATATTTATAGGTATGATTGCAGGAATTAGCGCACTTTTATTTGCAGCAATTAAAACTGCAAAAATTATGTCCAAAAAACAAGGCAATGAAACTATGAGCACCTTGTCAAATCACATATATTCAGGTGCTATGGCATTTTTAAAAAGAGAATATAAAATTCTTTCGGTATTTGTAATTGTAGTTGCATTGTTAATTGCAGCATATATAAGCATTCAAACATCAATTTGTTTTCTTTGCGGTGCAGCTTGTTCTGCTGTTGCAGGTTTTATTGGCATGTCTGTTTCAACAAAATCAAATGCTAGGACAGCTCATGCTGCTGAAAAATCTTTAAACAAAGCCTTCAAAATTGCTTTTTCAGGCGGTGTGGTTATGGGTATGACAGTTGTCGGCCTTGGGCTTTTTGGCTTGACACTTTTATATTATATATTTAAAGATTATGAAATTATAAATGGTTTTGCTTTGGGAGCAAGCTCTATTGCCCTTTTTGCACGTGTTGGCGGTGGCATTTTTACAAAAGCTGCTGATGTTGGTGCAGATTTAGTAGGCAAAGTAGAAGCAGGCATTCCTGAAGATGACCATAGAAACCCCGCAGTTATTGCAGATAATGTTGGTGATAATGTAGGCGACGTTGCAGGAATGGGCGCAGACCTTTTCGAATCTTATGTTGGTTCAATTATTGCCGCAATTACGCTTGGTGCTTTATGTCTAAACCTGCAAGGTGCGTTTTTGCCAATTGTAATTTCAGGCATTGGAATTTTTTCATCAATAATTGCGGTTTATTTTGTGAGAACAAAGGAAAACGGCAACCCAATGAAAGCCCTTCAAATAGGAACATCTGTTGCGATGCTTCTATCTTTAATAGGCTCAGGCATTTTAATTATGAAATGGTTTGATAAAATGGGCCCAGGTATTTTCTTTGCTCTTTTAATAGGTGTAGTTGCAGGCTCTGCAATAGGTTATTTAACAGAATACTTCACATCATATAATTACACTCCTGTAAAAAATATTGCAAAATCTACCGAAACTGGTACTGCAACAGCAGTTATATCAGGACTTGATGTTGGTATGCTATCTACATTTTTCCCAATGGTAATTATAAGCATTGCAACTATAGCATCATTCCTTGTAATAGGTGGAATGGAAAGCTATACACTTGGTGTGTATGGTATAAGCATTGCAGCTGTTGGTATGCTATCTACAGTTGGTATGATAGTTGCAGTAGATGCTTATGGTCCAATTTCAGATAATGCAGGCGGCATTGCACAAATGGCAGATTTAGACAAAGCCGTAAGAGAAAGAACCGATAAACTTGATTCTGTAGGTAATACAACTGCTGCTATTGGCAAAGGTTTTGCAATTGGTTCAGCAGCTCTTACTGCTCTTGCTCTTTTATGTGCTTATGCAACAGTTATAAACCTTTCAGACATTGACATTTTAAATCCGTTTGTAACAGCAGGCGTACTATTTGGAGCATCACTACCGTTTTTATTCTGTTCACTCACTATGGGTGCAGTTGGTCGTGCTGCTTGCAAAATGGTAAATGAAGTTAGACGCCAATTTAAAGAAAATCCTGGCATTATGACAGGTGAAAAACAACCTGACTATAAAAAATGTGTCGACATTTCAACAAAAGCAGCCATTTTAGAAATGCTTCTGCCTGGTATAATTGCAATTGGGGCACCTCTTGTTGTAGGCCTTGGCACAGGAGCACTTGCCGGAGATAAAATACTTGGCGCACAAGCTCTTGGCGGAATGCTAATGGGCGCTATTGCAACAGGTGTATGTCTTGCAATTATGATGGCAAACACTGGCGGTGCTTGGGATAACGCTAAAAAATATATTGAAGAAGGACACTTTGGCGGAAAAGGTTCAGCTCAGCATGCTGCAAGCGTTGTTGGTGATACAATAGGAGATCCTTTTAAAGATACATCAGGCCCTTCATTAAATATTTTAATAAAGCTTATGACCATAGTATCACTAGTCTGTGCAACGTTATTTATAGCATAACAAAAAATTAAAAACAGGTTAAAATGAAAAAATGGAATACACTTTATTAAAATCCAAAGATGATTTAACATTAGAACACAATAAAAAAACCCCGCTCTATTTAAAGACGGGGTTTTCAGGCACAGCAGGTGAAGCAATCAAGGATGAAAATGGAAACATCACCCTTTTTGTGGATCCAAGATATCATATTCAAGCAGACCTTGAAACCAGAAAAAAACAAACTAAAAACAAAAAAATAAATGTTGTAAAGCTTGATATGCAAACAAGCTTTATTGATGCACTTAAAAAAACTCTTATTAAGAAAGACACACTTTTTATCCCGTCAAAATCAACAAAATTATCCACCTTTAATACCTTTAAAAAAAACCTCAAAGGCATAAACATTCTGCCTTATGAAACAGAAGATGAAACAAAGAAAAAAGCAGAAATTGAATATATTTCAAATGATATATCAGGAAAAGAATATAAAGAAAAATTAAGTAATTTAAAAAAGCTTAACAAAAATGTCCCAAAAAATATCTTAATAACAAGCCTTGAGGATGTTTCATATCTTTTAAATTTAAGAAGTTTTGAAGAAAAAAACACATCATGCATAAAAGCAAAACTACTGATTTTAAAAGATAAAACCATCCTTTTTTCTGATGATAATATTATCTTAGATGAGATTGAAACAAGACCCCTGAGTGCCCTAAAAGATGTTTTATCAAAAATTGATGATGAAATTTTAATTGATAAAAATACTATCACCCTATTTGATTATAATTTAATTAAAAACCCGCACATTATGCGCACAAACCACATTTCAAAAATGTCTTCCATAAAAACAAAGGCGGAAATAAACCATTATATAAGTGCCTTTAAAAGGCTGGATGATGCACTTTATTCATTTCAAGGCAAAATAGTCCCCGGCAAAAGCGAATTTGAATTAAAAGAAATCTTTGAAAAAGAACTCATCCGCCACGGCGCAAAGGGCACAAGCTTTAAAACCATCCTTGCTGTGGCTGAAAATTCAAGCTCTATACATTATTCAAATTATGATAAAAATAAAATAATAAAAGATGGCGATATTTTATTATTAGATTGCGGAGGCTTTTATGAAGGGGGCTATGCCACAGATATAACAAGGGTTTTCCTTTGCGGAAACATAAAAAATAATCCTAATGAAGACGAAATAAAAAAAATCTACACAGCAGTATTAAAAGCCCAGTTGAATGTATATTTTGGAGATTTTGATGATACAAAATCCATGGATGATAAGGCAAGAAAAATCCTAAACCCTTATGAAAAACAAGGTTTTCTATTTCCGCATTCATTAGGTCATGGGGTTGGAATTCCCGTACACCAAGCCCCGCCTACATTAACACCCAATCCGAAATATAATTCTAAATTAAAAAATAATATGGTCTTTACAATTGAACCAGGGTTGTACCAAGAGGGCAAATTCGGCATCAGGCTAGAAAATACGGTGTATTATGATAAAAATTGCACTCCCTGCGGTAAAAAAATTTCTCTTTCAAAATTTCCTTATGAAGAAAATTTGATAGATAAAACAATGTTAAATAAACAGGAACAAAAATGGCTTGAAACCTGGCAAAAAGCGTCATCAAAACTACAAAAAGTGCCAAACCTCGCACTAAAAACCGCAAAACCCTGCACCCAAACTAAAAAGGAGACGCAAAAATGAATGAAATAACAAGCGTTTCAAATAATATTGTAAAAGATGTTGTAAAACTCCATCAAAAAAAATATCGTGAGGGTTATATTATTACAGAAGGCAAAAAAGCTTTACAAGGCGCACTTGAAGCGGGTCTTGAAATAAAATATATATTCTCACCCGATGCTCGCCTGCTTAAAGAATATGACAAAAAATTTCAGACATATCTTGTACTAGACAAGGTGATGGAAAAGATTTCAACTACAGAAAGTGCCCCAAATATTCTTGCAGTTGTTAAAAAACCTGATTATGCACTAGAAAATTTTAAAAAATATAAAAGGCTCATTTTACTAGATAGAATAAAGGATGCAGGAAATTTAGGCACCATAATAAGAAGTGCATCGGCCTTTAATGTGGATGGAATAATATTATTTGGCGAATGCACAGACGAATTTTCGCCAAAAACAATTCGTTCCTGCGCAGGAAATATCTTTAAAACCCCAATTATCCATGCCACAATTGGGCAATTGATAGAATTTAAAAAATCACATAAAATGGTATCAACGGTTGTTAATTCCAAAAATTCGATTAAAAATTTTGACCTGAAAGAGCCTTATATCATTATGTTTGGCTCTGAAGCAGAAGGATTATGTAACGAATTATTAACGCTTTGTGACATTTCTTACACCATACCTATGAAAAGCGGTGTAGAATCCTTAAATCTTGCAGTTTCAGCAGGAATTATCCTCTATGAAACGTATAATTGCTAGATGATTATTAAAATTATTGCATCTTTTATATAATTGTAGTATCATTGTTTTGTTGTGCACCCTGTTTTTGAGTCACAGCACCCGTTTTACAAAGGAGCTTAAATGAAAGTATCGGCTATACATACAATCAGGAATAATCAATATAAAGGCCTTGGTATATATAGACAAAACTTTTCAAACAATGTAAATAAAGCTTCACTAAACAGATTAGACCAAAACGATGTTTTTGTACGCTTGGCTACAGCCAGCACAAAAGATGCCCGCATCGAAAAAGAATTATACGAAATGGGCCTTATATAAATCGTTTCAAAGGTTTTAGAGGATTTTAAATGAAAATTGCCGTTATAGGTCTTGGCTGCTGGGGGTTAGTTTTAACAAAGTTATTAACAGATAACTTTGATGTTGTATATGGATGGTCAAGAAAAGAAGATTTAAGCGAAAAACTTTTAACCACAGGAAAAACCGACATTCCTTTTGAAATCGAACTTGATAAAAAGGTAAAAATCACAAGCAATATGAAAGAAGCTATTAATGATGCTGATATTATTTTGCTTGTAGTATCCACATCTGCTATCAGAATTGTTTGCGAACAACTAAAAGAAGCAGGAATTAAAGACAGCCAAATCCTTGTAAATACATCAAAAGGCTTGGAATTGCCTTCTTTAAAAAGGATGAGCGAGGTTATAAAAGATGTTCTGCCAAATCAAAAATTTGCAGTATTATCGGGCCCCACACTTGCAAAAGAAGTTTTAATGGGGTATCCTACAGCAGCAAGTGTTGCCTCTGATGACTTTGAAACAGCAAAAGCTGTGCAAAAAATGCTCACAGTCAAAAACAAATTCAGATTATATACAAATAATGATATGATAGGCGTGGAACTTGGCGGTAGTCTTAAAAACGTTATTGCAATAGCTGCGGGCTTTTTGGATGAAATGAACTTTGGAGACAATTCAAAGGGCGCGCTTTTGGCACGCGGCATGGCAGAAATTGCCCGTGTTGCAATACAACTGGGTGCAAATCCTTCTACTATGTGGGGATTATCCGGTATGGGCGATTTAATTGCAACATGTTCAAGCCACCTAAGCAGAAATAATACTGTAGGCAGAATGCTTGCACAGGGCAAAAAAATTGATGATATTTTAGCCAGTTTGGGCTCTGTAGCAGAAGGGGTAAAAACATCAAAAGCCGTATGCGAATTATCAGAAAAATTAGGCATAGAAACCCCAATTTCAAGCGCTATTTATAAAGCTGTTTATTCAAAAGAAAATTCAAAAGAAATCTTTTTAAGCCTTATGAACCGTGAACTTAAAGGTGAAGAAGATTTTATTAAAAAATAAAACTCTAAAGAGTGCTATGGTTCAAGGATTATAGCAGCTAGAGAAAGTTGTCTTTGTACAAATATGTACTTGATAGCATCATTCAAATCGTCAAATAAGGTCATTAATTTTAATGATACAGTTTTGCCTTTTAAACGGGTAAATACCGCCTGGTAGAGTATATTTTGCCAGACCAAGGAAACTTATTAAAATTTCAATATTGCAAATGCAGCATACTGCAAGGGCGCCGCTAGCAAGTATACCACACAGGGCTGGGCTGACGTCTGCTACCCGAATTGGTTTTGGGCGGGTACCATTGGCTCTAGCGGTTATTACAGCATGGGTATGAATAGTGGAGGCTTGGGCGCAGGTGCTTATGACGGTACTCTTGCCTATTCGGTGCGCTTCTTGCTCCTCGCGCTATATGGACCTAACGGCAAAGTCGCCTTTCACTTAGTCGCAGTGCCCGCACTGCCATTGGCTGTGGTACATTCCTTGCTCCTCGCCCCCTGGATTTGAATGCAAACTTTAAATTTTATTAGTATTTTCTTTGAGGTCAAAAATAAATATCCAAAAATTAAAAGAAGTAAAATAAGGTAAAATATAAATTTTCCGCATAAATTTTTTTATAGTATAATGCTTCTAAAAACCCCAAAATTTAAGGGAAAAGGCATAAAGTATATGAAAATTGTTGCACAAAATTTGATTAAAATATATGGAGATAGGTCTGTTGTAAACGATGTATCTTTTGAAATAAACAAAGGTGAAGTAGTAGGTCTTTTAGGGCCAAACGGTGCCGGAAAAACAACTACTTTTTATATGATAGTAGGTCTTGTAAAAGCAAATTCAGGAGCAGTAAAGCTTTTGGATAAATCCACAAATAATTTTCAAGATATTACAAAGATGCCAATGAACGAAAGAGCAAAACTAGGAATAGGCTATTTGCCGCAAGAAGCTTCTATTTTTAGAAAACTTTCTGTTGAAGATAATTTAAAGCTTGTTTTAGAATTAAACGAAAAACTCAATAAAAACGAAAAAAAGCAAAAACTTGAAGAACTCTTGGAAGAATTTGGCATGACACGTCACAGAAAAGCAAGTGCCATTTCACTTTCAGGAGGCGAACGCAGAAGGGTAGAAATTGCCCGTGCGCTTGCTGCCACCCCGCATTTTATCCTTTTAGATGAACCATTTACAGGGATTGACCCCATCGCAATAGGGGAAATCAAAGAAAATATTTACAAGCTGGCACGTGAAAAGGGTCTTGGTGTATTAATTACAGACCACAACCCAAAAGCAACTTTATCCATTACAGATAGAGCTTACGTAATTTTTGATGGTAAAATAAAAATTCAAGGCAAAAGCGAAGATGTAGCTAAAGATCCTGTTGCAAAAGAATTTTACCTGGGCAAAGATTTTACACTATAAGGCCAAATATGAAAAAAAACGTGTTAAAAATAAGCATATTTGATAAATATATATTTAAACAGGTGCTGATGGCAACACTAGTATGCCTTTTGTTGTTTATAATTGTTTGGATTGCGCCAGAAACACTTGTTAAAGCAATAAAAAAAATCTTCACAGAAAATCTGCCAATTATAGATGCAGTCAAAATTTTAGTATACGAACTTCCAATAGTTCTTGGAAAAGCAATTCCTGTAGGCATTTTTCTTGGTTCTCTATTTACATTTGATAAGCTTTCCAAAAATTCAGAACTTAGTATTTTAAGGGGTATTGGCCTTTCGTTTAATAGAATAATGGCGCCAGTATTGGTTTTAGGGGTTGCACTCACATTTTTATGTTTTCTTGTCAGCGATAAAATGATTCCGCATGTTGCAAAAATTAAAGGCGAGGGAGCAAGATATAACAAACATTTTGTTTATATTCAAAAAAATGAAAAACAAATCCCTACACGCGGAGTAATTATTTCAAATTTTACCGATAAAGGGATTAAAAATCTTATTGTGCTTAATTTTTCTAATGAAAAATATGATGATGCAATGACCTTTAAAAGCATACTTTTTGCACCAGAAGCCATTTTAAAAGACGATTGTTGGTTATTGCCCACAGCCAAAGAATATACCATCAATAAAAATGGTATTTACACTGATATTAAAAATATCAAAAATTATAAAATTCTTGAAGGAAAACTTGCAGGTGATGTACACCAAATGATAGTAAATTCTACAAGAAAAGAACGGTATTTTACTACAGCTGAACTTGGAAAATACAAAGATATCTTGAAAGAACAAGATTTTACAGATGAATATAATTATACTTTGGCAAAATTTTATCAAAGATATCTTCACCCACTAACATGTATACTTTTTGCTGCAATTGGCTGTTTGCTTGGTTTTTCACCTCCAAGAAGCCAAAGGCTTATAGGCTTCACTGTGGCTGTAGGAATGATTTTTGCATATTATATCACCCTGCCATTTTTTGATTTAATGGCACAAAAGGGTGCCATGCCGCCATTTTTAGCGGCCGCATTCCCGATTTTTGCATTTTTCGTCTCTATTTTTGTAATTAAGAAAGTTAAGGATTTGTAATACTATGATAAAAAACTTAATAAAATTAATGTTTGTTTTTATAATAGCTGCAAGCATTTCAGCACCAGGCTTCGCCTTTGGAAAAAACCATATTGATATGGAACATTCTAAAGAAGGAATATATATTTTTAAAATAAACACAAAAAAAATGGGCCACAAAATAAAACCCTATGTGGCACAAAACCTTACTACTACATCTGATATTTATAAAAATAATGAAAATTTTGCGCTTGTTGTAAATGGCGGTTTTTTTGATATTTTGACAGGCGCCCCTGTTTCATACGTTAAAATAGATAAAAAAATGGTAGAAACACCTTTTTCAAACCAAAAATTAATTGAAAATGCAGGAAAATCAGGCCGCTTGGAAGCCATTTTAAACCGTGGAGAATTCCGCATTTTAGAAAATCAAAAAGGTGAGTTGTTATTTGATATGACAGGCCATTTTGTACCGCCAATGACAGGTTATACAATAAAGCACAGTCTTCAGGGCGGGCCTTTAATTTATCCGAATATGAACCTTGAAAATGAAAGCTTCGTTATTATGCAGGGTGGAAAAGTAAAATTTCAAGCAGCTGATGTTTTAAAAAGACGGGAACGTACAGCCCTTGCCTTAAAAAATGATATACTTTATATTATAATATTTACAAATCAACACAAAGTGACAATGAATGAACTTAAAGAATTCTGTAAAAATTTAAAGGTAGATAAAGCAATGGCCTTGGATGGCGGAGCTTCCACATCGTTAAATTATAGAAATGTTGAAATTTATTCAAGCCTCACATCCCAAAGACGTGTAAAATCATTCCTTGTAATAGAAAAATAGCTACAATATAGACTGCTCAAAGGTCTTTACATTAAATAATACCGAAGAAAAAGGAGATAAAATGGAACAAAATAATGGCAGCAATGAAAATAATCTTGAAAATAATTTAAAACAAGACACCCAAAAAAAGAATGAAAATCCGAACAAAATTACGGTTTTTGAGATTTTTGTAGCCATTTTGCTTGTTATATGTGTTGCACTTTACGTTTCTCCAAATTTCTTAATAAAACTTGAAAATAGAAAAAATGCCCAAATTCAAACAAATGTAAGCATTTTTGCTTCAAAAGCATTGAGCGAATTTTCACTTACAAATCAAAAATTAAAAGCCACAGCCATTTCAAAAAAACTTGTGGAAGAATTAAATGCAGTTAACAAAAATCCTTACAACAAAAAGCTTCCAGCCTATACTATAAACGAAAAATGCAACGGCTGTGTCATCATAACTCCAGATGACAAATTAAATTCAATTACAATTGAAGCCTTTACAGTTGATAACATTTTGCTTGCAAGAACAATCTTGCAGCCGCCCTCTTTTGTTACTTACACAAGGGATTTATCCGAATTAGAAAAACCTGAAAAAAAACAAAAAGAAGATAAGGAAAATGAAGAATAAAATTTTTGAAAATGTTCTTGAATATAAGGTGCAATACGCTGATACAGACGCTTATGGGGTTGTTTGGCATGGTACCTATTTAAGGTGGATGGAGGCAGGACGCGTAGAGTGGCTATTTGATAACGGAGTCCGAATTGATGAATTGGCGCGAGATTTCGGAATTGTAATGCCTGTTGTAGATATAAATATTAAATATAAATATCCTGCAAAATTAATGAACAATGTAATTTTGACCACAATGGTGAAAAATTTTACAAATACAAGCGTTACTTTTGAACAAATTATAAAAATTAAAGAAACCGGCAAAATATGCACTGTGGCTGAAGTTCGTGCCACTGCAACAGACAAAAACGGAAGAATTGTAAGAGATATAGGAAGTTTAATAGGTTTAAAATCTGAAAACACTGATAGGCAATGTGTTTAACGTATACTAAATCTTGAAAATACTTATAAATAAAGGAAAAATTAATGTTAAATACCATAAATCAATATTTTACGCAGCTTGGCACAGTTGGATTAGCCCTAAACTCTTGTATAGAAAGCTTTTTCCTTGTCCCCCCGCCAGATTTTTTACTTATTGCAATGGATTTGCAAAATCCCCAAAAAGCTTTGTATTTTGCATTTATCTGTACAATAGCGTCTGCTATCGGCGGTGCTGTAGGGTATTTTATCGGTAAATTTGGCGGAAGGCCTGTATTTAACTGGCTTTTTGGACTTTTAAGCAAAAATGGAAACAAAAAAGCTCAAGAACAATTTGATAAAGTAGAAGCGCTCTATAATAAATATGGCCCGCAAGCTGTGTTCTTCGCAGCTTTTACCCCAATTCCATACAAGGTTTTTACTATTGCAAGCGGCATTTTAAATATGAATTTTTGGGCATTTATGGCTGCATCCATTGTGGGGCGCGGAATGCGCTTTTTTATAGTAAGCGCTGTTTTAATGATTTTTGGTGAAAGCATAAAGGATAATATTGAATTTGTAATTGTGGCTGTAACTGCTGTTATCATTGCGTTTTTCTATGTTTTATACAAAAAAAGGAAAACAATTGCTAACCTTGAAACAAGCAAAAAAATTATGGAAAATAGCATAATTATAGAAGATAATGCAGAATCTGAAAAAGAAAAAGCTACAATTCAATAAAATTAATGGTTTTAGGCAATATAGTTTTGTCTTTCCAAATGATATTCTTTTCAGATTCATTATAAAATACACCATAAACCTTATCCATTGCTGGTTTTAGGCCATAAAATGTTAAATTTTCAGGCAAATTCAAATACGTTTTTTGACGCGCATTTTTAAAATCCCCTAAAATTGGCACTACAGAACCATAAAAGACCTCGGCATTACGTTGAATTGAAGCTATAGTTGGATTTAGAGCACAAGCAAATTTCAAATTTAATTTTCCTAAATTTTGTAAATCAGAAGTTTCTATAGGAGGCCCAGCAGGAACAAATCTTGCTAAATTTTTTGGTTCTGAAATGCGCCCTGTACCGCGGCTTAGAGTGATTTTAAGTTCATTTTTATAAATTTCATATTCATTCAAGCCCAATGTAATAACGCCCAAATTCTGCACCAGCAGCCATCTTTGCATAGGATAAGAGTTAGATTTTACCTCTATCTTTGGCTTTGCCGGCATATAATCAGTTGGATTATAATTATAGTCGTGCTTTCGCATCACATAGCCAATAGCATCTTCTGCAAATGTAGCATCTATAGGGTTTTTCAGATTAAAACACGCCTGGATTTTTCTATTTTTCTTGTTATTGCTGAATTTGGCTTCAAACATAAAAAATTCAGAACAGTTTGATAGTTTCACATCTAGTCTAAAATTATGCTCAAAAATAAGCCTTAAACATGCTTCAATAGGCCCTTTTGATATTACTTTTGTCCCCAAAAGCGCCCATTCCACAGGTTTATTTGGACAAGCAGAATTATAACTATCTCCAAAATCCTGATATTCAAGCATTTTTAAGACATCATTATATTTAGCACCATTTCTTTTATCTACAAAATTTATAACAATTTTTTTCCCATTGCGCTTCAAATTTAATTCTATCAAAGAGTTTGCCAATTTGTTTTCGCTAATTTCCAGTGTTGATATGGGTTTTACGCATTCAACAGGGCTAAATGTAAACGGCGGCAAATCTTTTACCTCTATCAACTGTTCATACAAAGGTAAATATTGTTCAGTCACAGGTATTTGCCTTGTATCATAAAGGATTTCATCGCTAAACCCCTTGAATGTGCGCACTACTTGGGCATTTGGCATTTTAAAATCTGCTATAAACCTTACAGGGCCTGAATATTTATGGTTTGAAAGATTTAGTGCACCAATTTTCAAACGTGAAGAATTTGCATCTGTCTTCTTGCCGTTGACTAAAACCTTTTTCAGGTCGATATTTTCACTGTATGAACGTCTAAAATCCCGAACCAGCCTGTGTTTTACACCATCCACTATCTGAAAAACCTTGTCAAATCTTGCTTGCACGCATTTATGCACTTCATCTATCGAACATCCATAAATTGAATCATGCGCATGATTTTTGATAAACTCTTTTGCTGCAAAAACAAGGCTTTGTGTGTATTTTGCTCCTGTAATATCAGATAGAAAATAATTCAAAGGTTCCACTATTCTAAATAAATCCCACTGAAGCCTTGCATTATAGGCCTTTTGAGGTATACGGGAAGAATAAACCCCGGGCAAAATATAGGTTTCAGAATTATCCAAAAGTTCACCTTCCATAGAAAAGTTTGAATAGTCAACATTTTGGACATATTCAAAGGGGGAAGTAAGCTCTATATAATAGTTTTCAAGCTTTTTATTTACTTCATCAATTAATTTTAAACTACCGCTCAAAGCCGCAAGATGATCTGCCCCAACAGGCAAAAGCAATGTGTCTGAAGAATTTTGGGCAATTTTATCAAGAATTTTTTCTAAGTTATTAACACCATTTAAAAACTCATTTGAATCAGGCGAAAACCCGCTGATAGCGTGCAAAACATCCATAAAATACCCAAATACAAGTTTTGTTGTATTTACGCCGTTCATTTTAAAATCATTATGCGATAAAGCCCCAACCCCCCGCCAAGCAAGAGCGTAAGAGATACCAAAACTTTTTAAGATAATAAAAATGCTTTTTGAATGACCAAAAGTATCTGGCAAATAACCCAAAAATTCACTAGTACCAAGGCTTTTAGAGTATTCAATACCTAAATTCAGATTTCTTATTAATGAAATTCCATTTACCAAAAAATTATCTGCACTGACAAAAAACGGCCCCACGAAAAGCTTTTCAGCTTTTATTAATTTTTTTATTGTATCAAATTTTTCAGGACGGAATTTGAGATAGTCTTCAAGTGCGCAGGTTTGCCCGTCAAAGTAAAAGCAAGGCATAGAGCCTTTTTCAAGCTCATCAATTATTTCATCAAAAACTTCCAAAAGTCTTAGATTAAATTCTTCCTTTGTGCGATACCATTCTCTATCCCAATGGGTGTGAAGGTATGCTATCACACGTTTTTTGCCCTGCTTTATCATAAAAATTCCGCTATAATTAACAATTTAATACACCATATTTTAACATATTAAACATATAATTTTCCATTTTTTGGATGACCATAATTGATAAAAATTTGTCTATAATTAAGGCACAAGTGAGGAATTAAAAAACCCCAAATTATCATGAATAAGAAATTTATAAAACGTTTAGAAGCAGAGATTTTGACCTGCAAACAGCATTTGCAGGAACTTTCCCCCCATATAGAATCAAATCCTTCGGCAGCTGTGGCATATAACAGGACCTTGGTCAAAAAGGCGATTTTAGTAGATAAATACAAAAAAATGCGACATCCTGAGCCTATTTTTGCAAAAATAGGAAAACTTTTAAAGTTCAGGAAAAGCAAAAAATTAATATGTGATTATTTTCCTAATTCGTAAAAGCTAACTGTAAAACCCGCACTAAATGCGGGTTTTCATATTTTTACAAACACATAAGCATAAAAAATTGTCTTTAAACATAATAAAAAAGAGCCAAAAATGGCTCTAAATCTAAATTTTGCAAGTATCCTCATGTGGTAGTAAATAGTAAAATGTGGTTTTGTTTGTGGTGTTCTTCTCTCTTTTTCTCTCGTTTAATGTGGTGTTTTTTCTCTCGTAGTCTTGTTTTCTTGGTTTTTGTTTTCTCTCTCGTACTTATATAAAGTTTTTTATTCAAAAAATATTGCTTTTTTATATACTTTTTGTTTAATATTTCGTAACAAATAGCAACAAAACTTCAAAATTTTTTAAATTCTTCAACACCCAAGCCCCATACAGCCACAAAAAGCTCTTAAAACAAAACGTTTTGCTTTAAATGAAAATACCTATAAGTTAAGGTTTTTCATGGTATCTATCAGGCTTTACAACATTAAAAGTTTTATTTTCAGTTATTTCGCACCTTGCAGCCTTGATTTTATCTTTTATATCAGAATCTAAACTTGCCCCGCCAACAAGTCTGTCTATAAATGCATTATTAAGTCTTACCGCCTTTGGCAAAGCACCTATTTCATCTAAAATATCTTTAATTTGAAGAAAATCATAGGAAAAAGTTTTCTTGCAGTTATAGGTTAAAATTTCACCTGAATTTGCAACAATATCTTCACCGCCTTTTTCAAAATAGACTTTAAAAATAGACCTTAAATCCTGAATTTCAGACTGCATAGTAGTTATAGCAGATTGCAGTCTTAAATATCTTTCAAATAGATATTCAATATTATTTAGTTGGCTTAGTTGCCATTCATATTTTTGGAAATACATTTTTTTCAGTCTTGGATAACATAGCGCAAGGCCTTCTGCATCCGCTAAAGCTCTATGCCGGGTAGAAAAATCCACATTAAAAATACTCATTAAAGCTTCCAGCCCGCAAGATTCAAGCTGGGGATATATTTCTTTAAACATAAATTGCGTATCAATGTGATGATTTTCTAAAGGCTTATTATACAAGCGTTTTGAAGTTCTATTTAAAAAGCTGAAATCAAAAATTGCATTATGTGCAACAATCGGATAATCACCTATAAATTCAAATATTTTAGGAAAGATTTCTTCTTCTGTAGGAGCATCTTTTAGCATTTCTTCACTTATGCCATGAATTGCTTCGGATGACTTTCTAATGTGCTGTTTTGCATTAATGAGGGTTTCAAATTTTTCTGTGATTTTGCCATTTACAAGCTTAACTGCGCCAAATTCAATGATTTTTTCTTTAGTATAATCAAGCCCTGTAGTTTCAACATCTAAAACAATTTCAATTTCATTTTTTCTTGGCATTAAAATTCCCTCATTCACAAAATAAAACCACGCCACTACCTATCGAATGTGAAAAACAAAACCTACAATTTAAATATCTCCTAAATTCTTCAAAAATACCCGTTAACAATCGGCCTGGTGCTGCTATGTTACCATCCTGACACGGTTCAGCCGCATAAATCGCCATCTTCGAAAAAAATTATCAACAATATTTAAATTTTCAATTGTTATTTTGCACGTCCTCACAGTAGGCTCTGCACCCGGCCTAGGCTTCCGGTCAAGAGTTTGCAACACCCCGTGGAGCGTGGTTATAAATATTGTAACACAAAAAAAAGTTTGAAAATTTCTTGTTAAAACTCTCAAAACAAAAGGGCTCAATTATTTGAGCCCGTAAGATAAACATTCATTTCACTTTATAGAGGAAGGGAGGAATTTTATGATTGGATATCAATATTTCTAATTTCATTGCCGCCATTTACAATTGTGCCCAATTGCATCGTCTGCATATTAATTCTTTGTATTTCAGCGCTCACATTGCCTGAAAAAACGTTTTCATTTGTTTTTAAATAATCTAAAACAGGCTCCCAAAGCGTACCTATAGCATTTTCAATGCTTTTTGCCGTTTGCTCTGTAACGCTTCTGCCACCTTCTTTTCTATCAGGTATAACGTTAAAACCGAAAGATTTTATATTAAATTCGCTGACCATTTTAAATTAGTCTCCTTTATCATCCTTATATAATGTATTTCGTACCTAACCACTTAAAACTTTAATGATAAACCCCTAATTGTAAACAAAAATTTACAAAATTTAAAAAATGGCGTATAATTAATCTAAAGTGTGGATTAATAAATTTTGATGAACTTATAGTTTTGTAAACATTTGTTAACAATTATCAAAAAGAGCGCACTTTTTAAATTCAGGCATCTTATACAAAGAGTGAAGGTTAAAAAACCGAAAGGGCAAATTAATGGATTTTAAAAATCTAAAGTTTGTAAAATCAATCAAAAATTTAAGTCCAAAACTTAAATGGTTTATGTTTAAAAGCATTCAGGATTATAAAATCGGTTCTAAATATATTGATTATTTAATTCCTGATGAAAATAAAGGCATCCATAAAGATAACGAACGTCTTGAAAAAATGGTGGAAGAAACCCTTGTTAAGGAATTTGGGCCAAAGGTGAAAGATATGAAATCTTACAACCTTTTGGTGGATGCTGTTGTTCACAACTTAAAGAAAAAACAACTGAAAGCCCTGAATGATGATGACATTCAGGAAGAAGAAATATAAAGTATTAGAGAAGATTATTAAAAGGCTGCCTGTTTATATGGCAGCCTTTATTATATCTTTTATTAAGGTTTTTAATGGTTATACTGGGATTTTAGGGTGTTATTTCTATTCTTCCCAATATTTACCAATCCATTTTGTGGGTTTTACATATCTAAAGCCCATTTTACCAAAATACCCTTTCAGGGCTTGCGTTGGTGTTGGGCGCCCATGGAAAATTACAATTTTTGCATCCTTTGGAAATTTTGCCTGCATAAAATAATTTAGGGGGAATTTATGCAAACAATTTCTTTTAAAGCTTACACACCAATCTTTTGGCCAATATTTTAAAACTCCTTTTTCATGGATTGAATAGGACAAATACGCCTGTTCATTTCTGTGTTTTGCGCGCACTTCATCTCCATTTTGGATAAAATGGGTGAGTGTATTTGGGTGTTTTCCAATATCAAACCTGAAAACAGAAGAGTTTCCTATGATATCATTTGGAAAATCCCAATCTTTTATTATTAAAAATTCGCCTTCTTCTTCAAAAAATGAATTTATATTATTAATTATTACAATATCTAAATCCAAAAACAGCGCCTGTCCTTCAAGGTCAGAAAGCTTTTCATTAAAAACGGTGAGTTTTCTCCAGCCGCGCTCAGGCAACGCGCTATCTAGTTCCATCTCAGGCAAAGGACGTACTTCAATACCATCTAAAAGCCCTTCACTATTATCTGTAAAACATACAAAACGATGTTCCAGGGTCAGATTTTTTTCAACCATCTTATAAAGCCTGTTTACATATTCAGGGCCGAATTTATCTCCCCATTTCATACAGATAACGTTTCTCATAAAAAATCTCCACTATTTCCTTATGCCAGTATAACATAATCAAGCAAAAGATATTGAAAAAAGAAAAAAGGGTTGTATAATAAGGATATAGGGGGAAGCCCCAAAGAAATACCACTTCTTCGAAGCTTCACTTAGTACCCTATGATTTACATTTTAGATGCTACTATGAATAGCGTTGCTACGATTAGTAGCATTATTATTTTGTTAATCATAGTTTTCTACCCTCCTTTCCACAATTTCCTTAGTAAAACGTGTGTGGAAGGAAAGGGCAAATACCACCCTGCAAACACTGATTTGCAAAGCAATTGTAACATAAATAACTTTTCACATACTCCCCTAAAATTCTTAAATTCCCTTAATAACTTGAAAAAAAATTAAAAAAAGTTGTATAATAAAGGGCATGGGACTTTTTGATTGGATTAAAAATTCCGGCGAAAAATTAAGACGGGTTGAAGACAAAATTTATCAACAAAGGACAGATTTTGTTGAAATATATCAGCGAAACCTTGCCCTTGAAAAAGAAATTGCACAAAGAACAGAAGAGTTGCACAAAGCAAACCAAACGCTTCTTACATTGGAACATGTTTGGGATATGATGAACTCTTCAAGGCCATTATCTAGCGTACTAGAAACAATAGTATCCAGCCTTCATGGAGAATTTCGTTATCTATACAGTTGTATTATTCAAAAGCAACTTGATACAAAAGGTGAATTTTTTGCATTTAAAACATATCTTCAAAATGAATTCTCAATGAAATTGGATAATTGTATAAAAACTCCTCTTTTTGAAACAAGAATCAGCATAGGCAAGGATACCTCATTATACGAAGCTATAGAAAATAAAAAATTTAAGTTTTACCCTATTGATGAAAATATTTTTAAATTACTTTTCCCGGAAAACTACTTCCCGGAAATGGTTGAAGAATTCAAAAAAACCACCTGCGCAAAATCCTTTATGATGCTTCCTATAGTTTCAAAAGAATTTACAGGGTTTTTGGCTGTATTTTCTCCAAGAGAAGAACCTAAAGAATCAGAAGTTAATTTCTTAAATTTATTTGCCCGTCAAATTGAACTTGCAATTACAATTGCAAATCTTTTTGAAACAGTAAAAAAACAGGCTGTAACGGACCCTTTAACAGAATTATTTAATAGAAGATTTTATGAAGATGCACTTGCGCGTGAAGCAAAAAGAGCATTAAGGCTAAATCAGCCCTTTACATTAATTTCTCTTGATTTAGACAAATTAAAACACATAAATGATATGCACGGACATGCCGCAGGAGATGCTGCAATTAAAACCGTGGCAAATGTTATCACTAAAAATTCCCGTTCTGTCGATGTGCCATCCAGGGTGGGCGGGGAAGAATTTACAATCATTCTTCCTGGCGTTGATACAAATGGCGGTCTTATCGCAGCAGAAAGAATAAGGGCATCTCTTGAAGCAGAACATGTTGAAAGTGTAGGCAAAATAACTGCAAGCATTGGTGTTGCCACATTTATTGAACAAACATCAAATTTAGATGAATTAACAGATATTGCAGATAAGGCTATGTATTTTGCAAAACAAAACGGTAGAAACCAGGTAAAACTGGCTGAAACAGAAGGTGAAGTATCATGGCAGAATGTGGCAATAGATGCATTTGTACAAATTTTAGATAATCATAAAATTCCATTTAGCGCTTCTATGGCAGAAGATTTATCTCAAAAATTGCAAACAAAGCAGAAAAAAGCAAGCGGAGATTCTACAAAAGATTTATTATACAAAGTTGTGGATACAATTTCTAAAAGCTATGCTCCGCAGCATCAAGAAGGAATTACAAAATCTAAAGTGCAGCTTGCATCTGCAATTGCAAAAAGATTTGAATTATCAAAAGCAGATGTAGATAAATTAAAAATTGCGATGCTTTTATATGATATAGGCAACATTATGCTGCCAAATGATTTATTGAAAAAAACATCCCCATTAACCGATGAAGAAAAAGAAACTATAACAAAGCACCCAATCTATGCAGCACAAGAGATTTTAAAACCCATAAGCCACATTTCAAACATCATTCCAATTATAGAACACCATCATGAAAGCTGGGATGGAACAGGGTATCCAAGCAAGAAAAAAGGGGATGATATTCCTTTAATTTCACAAATAATTTTAATTGTAGATTCATATTTTGCAATGATTTCAGATAGGCCATATCGCAAAGCATATTCTGAAAATGAAGCGGTAGAAGAGATTAAAAAATCCCGTGGCAAAAAATATTCTGAAGAATTAACTGATGAATTCATTCACAGCATTGAAGATTTAAAAAGAATGTAAAATTCAGTTAAATTTTATTAAGTTTTGTTTAACTAAAGCAAAATACTTTAAGACAAAATCTCTCAAAGCAGAATTCTTTGAAGTAAACTTGTTAAAATTTAATCTTCATCTCTTTTTATGGGGTTTTTAAACCTTGTTGTAGAGCCTTGGAATAATAAATCAAATTCGCCTGTAGGACCGTTTCTTTGTTTTGCAATAATGATTTTGGCCTTATTTTTTACTTCAGGATTTTCCTTATCGTAATATTCTTCCCTGTAAATAAACATTACAACATCAGCATCCTGCTCTATCGCACCAGATTCCCTCAAATCTGAAAGCATAGGTTTTTTATCGCCCCTATCTTCTACCTTACGGGATAATTGCGAAAGCGCAATAATTGGCACATTTAATTCTCTTGCTAAAGATTTTAAACCCCTTGAAATTGATGAAATCTGCTGGGTTCTATCTTGTGAACTCCTGTCTTCAATTAATTGCAGATAATCTATTACAATAAGCCCAAGGTCTGGATAATTCATCTTTAATCTGCGGCATTTTGCACGGATATCTGAAACGCTGACCCCTGCTGTATCATCAATTAATAACGGTGCAAGATGCAAATCGTTCAAAATTGCAGAAATTTTCTGCCATTCAGCAGGCTGCAATTCCCCTGTTCTTGCCCTTTGCGCGTCAATTTCAGCTTCCGCACACAAAACCCTTTGGGTTAATTGAATTTTTGACATTTCAAGAGAAAATATTGCAACAGGCACTTTTGAACGTATTGCAACATTTTGTGCAATATTTAGGGCAAAGGCCGTTTTTCCCATTGAAGGACGCGCTGCTAAAATTAATAAATCTGATTTTTGGAACCCTGCTGTCATTGCATCAAGTTCATAAAAACCGCTTGGAACCCCGGTATAAGAACCTTTATTAGAACATCTGTATTCTAATTGTTCCATAGTTTCATATAAAAGGCTGCTTAGTGCTTCCATTTGGGAAGATGATTTTTGCTGGGCAATTTCAAAGATTAATTTTTCTGCCATCTCAAGTGAAATTTTAGATTCAGAATTTTTAAAAGTTTCTTCAATAATAGCGCTGCCTGCTGTGATTAATTGCCTTTTTGTGGCATTTTCTTTAATAATATTTGCATAATATTCAACGTTTGATGTTAACATCGTATCCATCATCAAATCGTTTAGATATTCTCTGCCACCAATATTTTCAAGCTGATTTTTGGCGCTGAAATATTCACCCACAGAAAGCGCGTCCACAGGCTTGTTTTGATTGTATAAATTAAACATGGCCTCATAGATAAGGCGGTTTTTGGGGTTATAAAAACTTTCAGGCGTTAAAATTTCAACCACTCTGTTTAGAACATCGCCAGAATTTATTAAGATAGCACCAAGAACAGATTCTTCCGCTTCTAAATTATGAGGGGGGAGCTTTTTGGTTATTTTTTTATTGGCATCAAGTTCCATTACCATTTTTTAAAATATCCCTCCCACTTTCTTCAGATTTTATTCTAAAATAAACCCACATGACATGCAATGTAATAATGTATATTTCTATGATATCTTAATGAAAGATTATCTCTTGGAATCGTCATTTTGAAAGATTATAAAAACATTGAAAATTTTATTGGTGATGGCAGAAATTTTGTTTCCATCATTAAAAACTTGCATCCAAATATAAGTAAAATAAAGCTTGTTGAATTTGCACGAAAATATTTTAATAAAAGCATTTTAAACAGATGTTATTTTGTTGGATATTTAAATTCAAAGCAATTAAACTTATTAAATACCGAGACTTCTTCTGTTTATTTTTCTTTGGATAGCATAATTAAAAATATGATACAACATTCTGAAATTAGTGCTTGTGATTATAAAAATATCGACATAATTTTAAAAAAACCCGATAAAATTGCCTTATCTAAATCAAATTTAAACAGTATCATATTATTTAAAAAAACAATAAATATTATCAGGCAGTAATAAAAACAACCAAAAACAAAAAAGAAAATTTTCTTACATCTTTTAGAAATTTAAGTGAAAAAGAATTTAATAAATATTAAAAAAGAGAACCCTTACTATGTGGACTTAGCTTCCCCACTGTTGCCTGTTGGCTGCGGTCGCAAGATTTACCGTGTCAAAGAGTTCTCTTAATATAATTATATCATGCATTTTTACTATTTTTCAAGATATAAAGCAAAAAAAAGGAACCGATCTCCTCAGTTCCACTGTATTGCCATCACCAGTTAGATATAAATTGCATAAATATTGTGTTTCTTTATAGTTCAATACTAGATTATTTTTCAAATTTTTGTAATTATCCCTTCGTTAGAAATTTATCATACTAAAGTATAAAATTTAATGATATAATTCAATGTGAAAACACAAGGAAACTGCCTAAAATGTCTACCGCAGATACTGAAACCATAATAACACTAGATAAACTTGGAATTAAAAAAAGCGCCATTGTGCATTCTGTTGATTGCGAAGATGAGGCTCTAAGGTCTCATATTCTTGATATGGGGCTTACACCAGGTGTTAAGGTGCATCTTATTAAAACAGCCCCTATGGGAGACCCGCTTGAAATCAGGCTTCGCGGGTATGAATTAACATTAAGGAAAGCAGATGCTGCAAAAATTAAAGTCACAAATATTAATAATGACACATCCCCTGCAAGAAAAAATATCGAATTTTCATCAATCGAACACTCAAAAATAGGGGAAAGCGAAACTTATGAATATAGAAAAAATAAAAAGCCAAAAGAAACCATAACACTTGCACTTGCAGGTAATCAAAACTGCGGTAAAACAACTCTTTTTAATAAATTAACAGGTTCAAATCAGCATGTGGGAAATTTCCCTGGTGTAACTGTGGATAAAACAGATGGGGTTTTAAAAAAATATAAAGGCGTTACAATAACAGATTTACCTGGCATTTATTCTCTTTCACCATATTCAAATGAAGAAATTGTGACAAGAAATTTTATTTTAAAAGAAAAACCTGATGGAATAATAAACATAATTGATGCTACAAACATTGAAAGAAATTTGTTTTTAACCCTGCAATTAATTGAACTAAACGTTCCTATGGTAATTGCATTAAATATGATGGATGAATTTACAAATTCAGGCGGCAGCATTGATATAAACGGGCTTGAACATCAATTAGGCATTCCTGTAATTCCAATTTCTGCACTAAAAAATGAAGGCATAGGTGAATTAACAGAACATGCCATAAATGTTGCAAAATATGAAGAACATCCTCATAGGCTGGATTTTTGTACACCAAATAGCGGCAAAGAAGGCGCTATTCATAGATGTGTCCATTCAATTTTACACATAATTGAAGACCATGCAAAAACAGCAGATATTCCTTTGCGCTTTGCCGCATCAAAACTTGTCGAAAAAGACGCTTTAATTATTGAAGCGCTGAACCTTGATAATAATGATATGGAATCATGCAATCAGATAATAAAGCAGATGGAAAATGATGTATGTCTTGATAACCGTGCTGCAATGTGCGATATGAGGTTCAATTTTATTGAAAATTTGTGCAATAAATTTGTATCAAAACCGGATGAAACCCTTGAATATAAAATGTCCCGTTCTATTGATAAAATTTTAACGGGAAAATATACGGCTCTTGCCTCATTTTTCCTTATTTTAGGTGGAATTTTCTACGTAACATTCGGACACATAGGAATGTTCTTATCCGATTGTATGGAAAATATTGTAAATATTGTCACAAACCTGATAGATAAAGGCCTTTCCCTTTGGGGTGTAAATGAAACTGTTCATTCTTTAATAATAGATGGTGTTTGCACAGGTGTTGGCAGTGTTTTAAGCTTTCTGCCTGTAATTGTAATTTTATTTTTCTTCCTCTCCATCCTCGAAGACACAGGCTATATGGCACGTGTAGCGTTTTTTATGGATAAGATTTTAAGAAAAATAGGTTTATCTGGAAGAAGTTTTGTGCCTATGCTGATTGGTTTTGGTTGCTCTGTACCTGCAATTATGGCAACAAGAACTCTGCCTTCAGAACGTGACCGTAAACTTACAATATTTTTAACCCCTTTTATGAGCTGTTCTGCAAAACTTCCTATCTATGCGCTTTTTGCAGGTGCATTTTTTGCACAAAATCAAATTGAAGTAATAATTGGGCTTTATTTAATAGGAATTTTAGTTGGCATAATTTTTGCATACATTGTAAAAATCTTTGTTTCAAAGGAAGAAGCGGTACCTTTTGTGATGGAGTTGCCAAATTATCGTATGCCAAGTATGCAAAACGTTTACAGGCTAATTTACTATAAGGCAAAAGGATTTATTACAAAGGCTTTTACAATTATTTTCTTTGCCACAATTATAGTTTGGTTTTTAGAAAATTTTGATTACAGGCTGAATTTGGTATCAGACCCTTCAACCAGCTTGCTTGCAGGGCTTGGCACCTTTATTTTGCCAATATTTAAACCATTAGGGATTGATGATTGGAGAATAGCAACTGCATTTATTACAGGTTTTATGGCAAAAGAAAGCATGGTAAGCACGCTAACTGTGCTTGTAGGAGATGTTTCAAAGCTTCCTGAAATATTTACAAAGCTTACAGCGTTTGTATTTTTGGTATTTTCACTGCTTTATACTCCATGTATTGCAGCAATAGCAACCGTTAAAAGGGAATTAAGCAAGCGATATGCCTTCTTTGTGGTAGTTTTGCAGTGTTCAATAGCCTGGATTACAGCATTTATAGTATATACAATAGGAAAGAATTTTATTTAATTTATGGCAAAAGTAAAATCAAAATGGGTATGTCAAAATTGCGGCTATGAAACAGTCTCATACCTTGGCAGATGCCCGGACTGCGGCAATTTTTCAACATTCACCGAGGAAATTTCAACCCAAAAAATAGAAATTAAAACAAATTCACCCTCAAATGCTATCGCAGGCTCACTTGTATCAAGCGATTTAGGGTACAGTAAAATTGATGAAATAAAGCTTGATGAAACTATAAGAATAAAAACAAAAATTGAGGAGCTGGACAGGGTTTTAGGCGGCGGTTTTGTGGAAGGCAGCCTTGTGCTTTTGGCAGGAGACCCAGGAATAGGCAAATCCACCCTTGTTCTACAGGCAGCAAAAAACATCGGGGATTTTGGTAAAAAGATTTTATACATCTGTGCAGAAGAATCCCCAAGCCAGGTAAAACTGCGCGCACAAAGACTTTGTGCTAATTCAGAAAATTTGTACGTCACAGCGCAAAATTGTTTAGAAGAAATTTCAAATCAGATAGAAGATTTGAAGCCTGATTTTTTGGTTGTGGATAGTATTCAATCTGTCTTTAGCGCCCAAATAACAAGCTCATCAGGTACGGTTTCACAAATTAGGGAATGTACAAATATTTTAATGCGCCTAGCAAAGTTAAAAAACCTGACCACCATTGTGATAGGACATGTGACAAAGGAAGGAAATATCGCAGGACCAAAGGTTTTAGAACACATGGTAGATTGCGTGATAAATTTTGAAGGAGATAAATTCAGAACCTACAGAATGCTTAGAAGCATTAAAAACCGTTTTGGCCCAACAAGCGAGGTGGGCGTTTTTTCAATGAATGACGATGGTTTATCTGAAATTAAAAACCCTTCTGAAATGTTTTTATCCGAAAAAGGGGGTGAAAATTGCCCAGGCTGTACAGTTATTGCAACTATTGAAGGCACGCGCTGCCTGCTTTTAGAGGTTCAGGCGCTTGTTGGAAACACTCCATACCCAAGCCCCAGACGCGTTGCACGCGGGGTAGAATATAATAGATTACTGCAAATCCTTGCTGTGCTTGAAAAAAGAGTGGGATTAAACCTCTCAAAACAGGATGTTTATATAAACGTAATTGGCGGGGTGGATATTATAGAACCTGCGGCAGATTTAGGAATTGCAATGGCAGTTTTGGCCTGTGTACGTGATGTTTGCTGTAAAAATGACCTTGTAATAATTGGCGAAATTGGTCTCTCAGGCGAAGTCCGGCCGGTTGATAACCTTGAAAAACGCTTAAAAGAAGCACAAAAACTGGGTTTCAAAGAAGCCATTATCCCAAAAATCAGCTCCGGCACCGTATTAAAACAAATTCAAAACCTGAAAATAAAAACTATACAAGTATCTAAGGTAATGGATGCCATCACAAAAGCAATGGTGTAACGGCCTATTTTTATTAGGTTATTTCAAAGCATATAAACCTATATCCCCGACATTAATTTTTGAAAGCGTTAGCATAAGGTAATTAGAAACATTTAGTGAATGTATAAAGTGAAGGTGTTTGAACCGGTGCTGAACCTATTTATTATATGAAGCACCGGTGAGTTCCTGAACAATAAAAGATGAACTTTAATGTTTCTTTTACCGTTGCAGAGCCGCTTGAAAAAATTATAGTCAGGGATAGATAAGATGTTAGCCAAATGAATAAAGGCATGCGCCGGTAAGATGCTGAAACAAGTTCAGTATGATATGTTAGAATATTTTGGTAAGCATAGTTAAAATAATAAGCCTACCAGTATGTAAACCCTTTACACATCCACATTTCGCATCATATCTTTCAACATTTGAATTGTGGTTTCACGTGATACCGCATCTGTTGTTTTTTGCTGCAAAAATCCATTAATTTCAGGCATCAATTGAATTGCAATATCAAGTTTTGGGTTTGAACCCATTTGATACATACCAACGTCAATCAAATCCTTGTTTTCACGGTATAAAGACAATAATTTTCTCATCTTTCCTGCTGCCTGCTGATGTTCTTTGTCTGTTATCGCAGTAAAAAGCCTTGAAATTGAGCCCAAAGTATCAATTGCAGGATAATGATTCATCTCCGCCACCTTACGGGATAAAAATATGTGCCCATCTACAATACCACGCACCGTATCCACAATAGGATCTGTAATATCGTCCCCTTCCATCAAAACTGTGTAAAGTGCAGTAATAGAACCTTTTTCAGAATTTCCTGTACGCTCAAGTGCTCTTTGCAGCCAGCTGAATATTGATGGCGGATACCCTTTCATAGTAGGCGGTTCACCCAAAGAAAGGCCTACTTCACGGCCTGCCATAGCACACCTTGTCACAGTATCTGTCATCAAAAATACTTTTTTACCTTTATCTCTAAAATATTCACACACTGATGTTGCAGCAAGCAGACATTTCATTCTGATTAGTGGCGGCAAATCCCCTGTAGCACAAACTAATACAGATTTTTTCATGCCTTCAGGACCAAGAGAATCTTCCATAAATTCTTTAACTTCACGTCCGCGTTCTCCAATCAACGCCATAACGTTGACATCAGCTTCTGAATTACGTGCAATCATACCAAGAGTAGTGCTTTTACCTACACCAGAACCTGCAAAAAGACCCATACGCTGGCCTGTGCCCATTGTTAAAAGAGAATCAATCGCCCTAATACCTGTAGAAAGCATATCTTTGATAATAGGACGGCTGAATGCATCTGGCACAGAACCATTTATGTTCACATATTCTGCGTTTGTAATATCTAAAGGACGCCCGTCCATAGGTTCACCTAAAGGATTTATAAGACGCCCCAAAAGGAAATCCCCCACAGGAAGCATGATAGGTCCGCCCGTACTTTCGACTAAACTGCCCTGGCCAATACCTTCACCATCATACAGCAGCAAAAGCTGCGCCAATTCACCCTTAAAGGCTTGCACTTCAGCTGCTTTCTTTTCGCCAGTATAAGTTTGAATGTAGCACAAGTCCCCAATCTTTAACCCTGGCAGTTTTACATCCACAGTTAACCCCAAAAGCTTTGATACAACACCTTTATATTCGTATAGTTTTGTGTTTTCAAGAATATTCAGAGCTTTTGTTTTTATATTATGAACTTTTAATTCAACACTTTCATCCATACAAATATTATAATGATTTTATAACATCAGGGCAAAATTAAAGATTTTCAAAATCAAAAAGGTCTTTGAGGGTGATTTCAAGAGCATTTGCAATGGATATTATTGTGTCCAAAGAAGGCTTCGAATAAGCAATTTCTATTTTACCTATAAAATCCAAACTAAGGTTGACTTTGTTTGCAAGTTTTTCCTGGGTTAAACCTTTTA
The DNA here is from genome assembly GCA_910587815.1 of Candidatus Gastranaerophilales bacterium. Classification (GTDB taxonomy): domain Bacteria; phylum Cyanobacteriota; class Vampirovibrionia; order Gastranaerophilales; family Gastranaerophilaceae; genus MGBC122484. The sequence continues at coordinate 48,144 of CAJUNK010000008.1, forward strand.
AAAGCCTGTATTTTTTAATATTTAAACCAAGTTTGCGATAAGTATTTTGATACATATAGAAAGTTTATACGTAAAATTTTATTAAGTTTACTGTCTAATAGACCATAAATTAGTATAATACCCTTGTATAGAAAGGAATACGCTATAATGAAAAATTATGAATATTTAAATAATCTCAAAGTAGAAATTTCCCAAAGCACTTATGAAGCGCAAATTTTATTTGAAACAATTGAAAGCTACAAAATTTCAACAAGGGTCTGTGTTGCAGCATAATTAGGCGAAAAAATATGTAAGCAAATAAGAAAAAATTGTGAACAACTTGAATTTGCACTGGATGAAATTAGAAATAAGCTGCAATAGTTGCCTTTTTATTTTGTCATTAGTTTGTTTTATGTTTAATTTACGTCACAAATATTTGGCATGCTTTTTTTACCATAAATTTAAATATAATAAGAATTTTAATATTTTGCTTACTTTGATAAAAAACATTTATTATTTTATTTCGGACTAATATTGTGACGTAAAATAAGTTACAAGTTCATATCTTGACTTATAAATTAGTCCGCTCTATAATTATTATATTAAATTAATAACTATGGAGGTCATCATGCCAATTGAACGAAATATTCCTGAGAAAAAAGGGTTGGAAAAAAGCGCGCTGTATCCTGCTGTTACAATCGAACAAAGTATTGAATTTGTAAAACAGATAGAATCATTAGGCGGCAAAGCTGTTTCTTACGCAAGTATTTTAAGCCTCCTTAAATTATCAAGCCCGTCCACAAAATCTTTCTTATCAAGAATCAGCGCATCAAAACAATTCGGTTTTATAACAACGGGCGGCAGCACGGTACAATTGACGGATAGCGCAAGGCATATTCTTAATCCCACAACTGATGATGAGAAAAAACGACTTTTAGCTGAAGCTTTTAATAAACCTCCGCTTTATATAAAGCTTTTGGAACGTTTTAAAAATAAAGCATTGCCGCAAAAAGAACAGCTTTCAAATATTCTGATGCATGAATATCACATCATAAAATCCGTAAAAGACAGGGCAACAGAATGTTTTATAAAAAGCGCAGAATCTGTAGGACTTTTGCAAAACGGGATTTTATACGCCGGGCTTGATGAAAATGATATCAAAAATGAAAATATTTGCAAAAACGATAAACCAATACAGATAAAAGAAAACACTGATGCACAAACAGAGCAAATAACACAGCCTGCACAAGAAACACAGGAACAAACACAAAATCAAATTCAAACACAGGCACAAGGGCAGGCACAAAATAATTTAAAAACCGGATATAATTTTGAAATTCCAATCCTTAGCGGCCAAACGGCAAAGTTTTATATCCCTGATGGCGCATCCGAAAAGGATATTGACTATATAAAACTATACGTAGAAAAAATGCTGCCTGTTTTTCTTGATAATCTAAAGGTAGAAATAGGGGAGGAATAAAGCAAAATAGAGAACATTTAAATATACAAAATGGGGCAGTCCTGTTTTTTAAAATACAAAAATCAATCTACTTCAGCTTTTTAAAGCCGATAGTTCAAAAAGGGAGGTGATACCGTTGAGTGAATTTAATTTGACCTTATTATTAATTCTGTTAATTCTAATCATAACAAACGGCATCCAACATAAAAGCTAGATGCCTTCGATTTCTTAAACAGGACACAGTAATTGCCGTTACTTTGCCCCTTTGTATATTTATTATAAACTATTAATCTGTTTTTTCAAGGGATTTTCTATTATAACAGTTTATTTGCTTGAATTTTATAATAAATCAGATATAATAAAATAAGGGGGAAGCCCCCGATAGGCTCTTAATCTAATCGAGGACTTCACTTAGTACCCTATGAATTTAACAAGTTAAATGCTACTATGAATAGCGTTGCTACGATTAGTAGCATTATTATTTTGTCTAAAATCATAGTTTTAACTCTCCCTTCTAGCCATTTCTTAGTAAAATGTCTGTGCTAGAGGCAGAGTTGTACCACCCTGAATTTTATTTTATTAATAACTTATTGGTTTTCATGCCACGGTTAGTTTTGTTTGTTCCACAATTTTTCTGATATACGCGCCATAGCCGTTATTTTTGTATTTTTTACTTAATTCTAAAAGTTCATTTGCACTGATATAGCCCATTCTGTAGGCCACTTCTTCAATACATGCAATTTTCATTCCTGTATTTATTTCCATAGATTGCACAAAATTGCTTGCCTGTAAAAGACTTTCAAAAGTGCCTGTATCAAGCCAGGCAAAGCCCCTGCCCAAAATTTCCACACTTAGTGCATTATTTTTTAGGTAAATATTATTTAAATCCGTAATTTCTAATTCACCACGCGAAGATGGTTTCAGCATTTTTGCATATTGCACAACATTGCTGTCATAAAAATATAATCCTGTAACGGCGTAATTCGATTTTGGATTTAGCGGTTTTTCTTCAATAGAAACTGCTTTATTATTTTCATCAAATTCAACCACACCAAACCTTTGCGGGTCGTTCACCTGATAGCCAAAAACAGTTGCCCCCTGTGTTTTAGCGCCCACTGCCTTTAGCATTGATGAAAAACCAAACCCGTGGAAAATATTATCCCCTAAAATTAATGCTACAGGGGAATTTTGAATAAAATTTTCAGCAATTAGAAAACTATCTGCAATACCTCTTGTTTCATTTTGCACAGCATAAGAAAATTTTACGCCCAAATTTGAACCATCCCCAAGCACTTTTTGAAAGTTTCCAAGGTCACTTGGGTTTGAAATTATTAAAATATCTCGAATGCCAGCCAGCATAAGGGTTGTAATCGGGTAATAAACCATGGGTTTATCATAAACGGGAAGTAAAATCTTTGAAATAGGAAGACTTGCAGGATATAATCTGCTGCCTGCACCTCCTGCAAGAATTATGCCTTTCATGCCTTTGCCTCCGTACATTTTAGTGTACTTAAAGTCTTTTCCCACTTTGCAGCGTTTTTAATTGAAATTTCAAGCGGTATTTTAGAACTCCAGCCTAATGTATCCCCCGCAAGTGCTGCATCTGCTATAAGTTTTGCAGGGTCGCCTTCACGCCTTGGGCAAAGTTTTAGTGGAATTTTTGTTTTTAGTGCACTTTCTACCGCTGAAAATATTTCTTTTACACTCTGTCCTTCACCAGTACCAAGGTTCAAAATTGTACTTTTAGAATCTTCCTCGCACAAATATTCAAAAGCTAAAGTATGTGCGCGTGCAAGGTCGCAAACATCAATATAATCACGCACACAGGTACCATCTTTTGTATCGTAATCATTCCCAAACAGGCTGAAAACTTTATTTTCATCCGCTTTTAAAATGTTTGGCACAAGATGTGTTTCATTATCGTGCCATTCGCCTGAAATACCGTCTTCATCTGCACCTATAACATTAAAATATCTAAAAATTGTATATTTTAAACCATAGGCATGGGCATAATCTTTTATTGCAAATTCAATTGCAAGTTTTGAATTGCCATAAGGATTAACAGGCTTTTGAATGTGGGTTTCATCAATCGGCACCTCTTTTGGTTCACCATAGGTGGCGCAGGTGGATGAAAAGACGATTTTTGGAATTTTGTTTTCAACCATCGCATTTAAAAGATTAATAGTTCCTAAAACATTATTTTCATAATATTTTCTTGGGTTATTAACACTTTCATTTACAAGCGCATCCGCTGCAAAATGCACAACTGCATCTATTTTATAGGTATTAAAAAGCACATTCAAGGCGTATGTATCTCTAATATCAGCATTTACAAAATCTACAAAGTTTCCTTTTTTATCCTTTGCAAACTCTTTTAATCTATCAATTATTTCAATATGCCCCACAGAAAGATTATCTAGAATCACAACATCATAGCCGGATTTTATAAAATCTATGGCACTATGAGAGCCTATATACCCCGCCCCGCCTGTAATAAGTATCATTTCCTATTCCTTATTTGCAAGTTTTTCACGTACTTTTGTTTCAATTTCTTTTAAAATTTCAGGATGCTCATCCAAAAATTCTTTTGATTTATCACGGCCTTGGCCAAGTTTTTCTTCATTATAGCTAAACCATGCACCTGCTTTTTTTACAATATCAAAATTAACCGCAACATCAAGCACATTTCCTAAAGCACAGATGCCTTTGCCGTATACTATGTCAAATTCTGCCATTCTAAATGGCGGCGCCACTTTGTTTTTAACCACTTTTACGCGCACCCTGTTTCCGATATCTTCGCCTTCTTTATTTTTAACAGAATCAAAACGACGGATATCCAAACGAACAGAAGCGTAATATTTTAGCGCGTTACCACCTGTTGTGGTTTCAGGGTTTCCATACATAACGCCGATTTTTTGCCTTAATTGGTTAATAAAAATAACGGTTGTATTGGTTTTGCCTACAATACCTGTTAATTTTCTTAAAGCCTTGGACATCAAACGTGCCTGTAAGCCCATTTGCTGTTCATCCATGGCCTTTTCAATTTCAGCCTTTGGAACAAGTGCTGCAACAGAATCGATAACTATAACATCAATAGCGCCTGAACGCACCAATTCTTCCGCAATTTCTAATGCCTGTTCGCCGGTATCGGGCTGGGAAATTAAAAGTTCATCCACATTCACACCCAAATTTTTAGCATATTCAGGGTCCAGGGCATGTTCTGCGTCAATAAATGCTGCAATGCCGCCTTTTTTCTGTGCTTCTGCCACAATATGCTGGGCAAGTGTGGTTTTACCGCTTGATTCAGGGCCGTAAATTTCAATAACTCTGCCCCTTGGAACTCCGCCAACCCCAAGCGCTATATCTAGTGCCAAGGCACCTGTTGGAATGCAATCCACATTTACGGATGATTTATCCCCAAGGCGCATAATGGAACCTTTTCCAAAATCTTTTTCAATTTTATCAAGCGCCATCTTGAGCGCTTTGTCTTTGCCTTCTTTTAATTCTTTTGCGGCTAAATCTTCTTTGCTGTCAGCTTTTGCTTTAGTTTCTTTTGTTTTAGTTTCTGCTGCCATATTTTTAATTCCTTCTCCCCAAACATTTAAAAAGCAATTAAATTGCTATACTTTAATATTCATTATATAATAAATTCTATGAAAACCATAATGCTTAACAATTTTGAAATAGGTAAAGATAAACTAACAATCTTTGCAGGCCCATGCGCTATAGAATCTAAAGATATAGTTTTTAAAACGGCTGAAAAGTTAAAAATTATCACAGAAAAACTTAACATAAATTACGTTTTTAAAGCATCTTATGATAAGGCAAACCGCTCCTCTATAAATTCTTTCAGGGGTCCCGGGTTAGATGTTGGATTAAAAATATTGGCAGATGTTAAAAAAGAATTTAATCTGCCAATAGTAACAGATATTCATAAAGAAGAAGAGGCAAAACCTGCAAGTGAAGTAGCAGATGTTTTGCAAATTCCTGCGTTTTTATGCAGACAGACAGATTTGCTTGTAGCAGCAGCAAAAACAGGCAAAATTATAAACATTAAAAAGGGTCAGTTTTTAGCACCAAATCAAATGAAATCCATTGCACAAAAGGTGATAGATTCAGGAAATGATAAAATTTTAATAACAGAACGCGGCACAACATTTGGCTATAATAACCTTGTTTCTGATATGAGAAGTATCAAAATCATGCAAGATATGGGGTATCCTGTAATTTTTGATGCAACACATTCTGTGCAATTGCCTGGTGGAAACGGAGATTCATCATCAGGAGAGCGTGATTTTGCACCGCTTTTGGCACGTGCTGCCGTTGCATCAGGTGCAAAAGGCCTGTTTTTTGAAATTCATCCAAACCCTGATAAAGCACTATGCGATGGTGCTAATATGATACCTTTGGATGATGCGGAAGAATTATTTAAGATTTTAAACGAAATATTTAATATTATTAATAATAATTAATATTCATTAATAGATATTAATTTACTATAGTAATTCTTCCAAAATACCAACCAAAGCAAGCTTAACATGAAAATAGCTTAAACCGCCCTGCATATAAACTGCATAAGGGGGGCGGCAAGGCCCATCTGCTGATAATTCAATAGTAGAACCTTCTATGAAGCTGCCTCCTGCCATAATTAATTTATCTTCATAGCCTGGAACCCCATCAGGAATCGGCGTTAAATAACTTTCAACAGGGGAATATTTTTGAAGCGCACGACAAAAAGCTTCCTGCGCCTTTTGTTCTTCAAATTTTATGGTTTGAATTAAATCACAACGGACAGCATCAGATAAAGGATGAGTTTTAAACCCTGTATTTTCAAACACTTTTGCTGCAAGCACGGCTCCTTTAACGGCATAAGATACCACGCTTGGTGCCATAAAAAAGCCTTGCAGCATAACGCGCGTCTGATTAAACATAGCGCCGCCTTCAGTACCAATACCAGGTGCAGTAAGGCGCCTTGCACACATTTCGATTAAATCTTTTCTGCCTGCTAAATACCCGCCAGCTTCCACTATGCCGCCGCCTGGGTTTTTAATTAAACTGCCTGCAATTAAATCTGCACCAACATCTGTGGGTTCATCTTTTTGAGTGAATTCACCATAACAATTATCCACAAAACAAACTATATTTGGGTTTATATCCTTTACAATCTTTATAATTTTTTCAATATCATCAATTGTAAGAGAATTTCTAAGGCTATAGCCTCTGGAGCGCTGAATTGTAACCATTTTTGTATTTGGTTTTATATATTTTGGAATAGAATTAAAATCTACATCCATATCATTCAAAAGCGGCACTTCATCATATTCTACGCCCATAGATTTAAGAGAACAGTTATAATATTCACAATTTTCATTTTTGCCTATAATTTCATCCAGCGTATCATAGGGAGCGCCTGCTATTGATAAAAGCGCATCTCCTGGGCGCAGCACCCCAAAAAGCGCACAGGCAATGGTGTGTGTTCCTGAAACAAAATGCGGACGCACAATTGCAGCATCAGTATTAAAAACATCGGCAAAAACATTATCCAAAGCTTCACGGCCAAGGTCATCATGGCCATATCCTGTTACTGTATAGAAATGTTCTTCACCTATTTTATTTTTTTGAAAGGCTTTCAATACTTTCATTTGGTTATATTCAGCGATTTCATCAATTTTTTGAAAAAGATGATTAACCTGCGCTTGCGCCTCATTTACTATTTGGCGCGCCTTTTGTTCTTCCATTGCTCTCCCTCATTTTTTACAACAGGCAAAATTATTGCCTGTTTATTTTAGTTTTGCTTTGTAAATTGTTCCTTTCCTGCGCCGCAGATTGGACATCTGTAATCATTCGGCAGTTCTGAAAATGGTGTGTTTGGTGCAATATCATTTTCAGGATCTCCGATTTCAGGGTCGTAAACATATCCGCAAAGCAGGCAAACGTATTTTTCCATTTTGTTTTCTCCTATATTTTACACTAAAAACATAGATGAAGAATGGAATAATTTTATGCGACAAAGGGGGTATTTAATGGGTTAGTTTTTAAAGAAATCCTGAATATTTACATTTAAAACATTTGATATTCTAAAAAGCGCAGAAATGCTTGGAATACCGATACCCCGTTCAATTTGAGATATGTATAATTCGTTTAAATCTGCCTGAACACTTAAATCTTTTGCGTATATTTAGCAAGATTTCTGTATTTTTTGACATTTTGTCCAATAATTTTTTTAAGCTCGTCTAAATCCTTTACCATTTTATTTTAAAATTTCTGGGTCAGAAATTGTAATTTTTCTGCCTTTTGGGTCTAATTTAATATCTATTGTTGTTTTATCTATATTATTTAAATCACAACCTATAAATTCAAGCAAAGCTTTTGGTATGATTACACCATAAGATACACTTCCCTTGCCGCCTTTTAAACTTAGAAACTTTTTTCTCATAGATTAATTTTATAAAATTATAAAACTTTAGATAAATTGTAAATTTTATAAAGATAATCTATAGATAATCTTAATATATGATAGAATAAAACATGGATAATTATTTGTTATGGAGAAATTATGAAAGATATAAGATAAATATTTATGATTTAGAAAAAATTTATTTGACCTTAAAAGCAAAGATAAATCTTTTTAGAATCCTGGAATAAAGGAGAAGAAAATTCATCAGAAATTAGAATTATGATTGAACAAATAAGGCAAGGTCTGGATGATTTAGAAAATATAGTGTACGGTTTGGATGAAATGTAATTTAGTGTATAATAAAATTTATGAAAGATTTTTTGAAAGAAAAGATAAGTTATTATAAACTATTGCTGACGTTTTTAATAACAGCCATATATGGCATTATAGGATGGTATTTTGGAAGAAATACAGAACTTGGCAACATATTAACAACAGCAGCAGTATTTGTTTTGATTACAATTGTTGTTTCAATTGGCGCAATTGTACATAAAATAAGATTTTATACTAATAAACTCAAAGGAGAAGAAAAATGAACAACAATTTTGCAGACGTTATGGTTCTTGTTTGTGCGTTTTCATTTTGCATAATTATAATGTGGGATGTTATTGTTGACACGATAGAGATTAAAAAAGACAAAGCTTTACAGAAAAAATAATAAAAAGTAAAAACCCCGCAAATTGCATGCGGGGTTTTTTATATCATAAAATTTAAACCGTTTACGAACAGCCTGAATATCCACAATTTAAGCAGATAAAGCAGCCTTCCGCCATTTTGATTGAATTTCCGCATTCAGGACAAATAACGGTTTTAATTTCAACCCCGTTTGCGTCAATTTCTGTTTTTTCAATTCTCAATTCTTTATGTTCAACCTTAGGTTCTACAGGCATTTCAGATTTTTTTTCATCCTTTTTGCCTTCTAAAAGCATAGGCTGAGAATATCTTGAATTGTTTCTATAAACTGTAATACCTTTTAAATTATTTTTATAGGCCAAAATATAAGCTTCGGCCACATCTTCCATTGTAGCATCTTCTTCAAAGTTTACAGTCTTTGAAACAGCATTATCTGTATGTAATTGGAATGCTGCCTGCATCATAACGTGAGATTTTGGCGTAATGTCATGCGCTGTTACAAAGATTTCTTTTACCTTTTCATCAATGCCTTCAATATGTGCAACAGAACCTGTTTTTGCAATTTCTGCCATTAAATCTTCTGAATAGAAACCATTGTCCATTGCATATTTTTTAAATATTGGATTCACTTCATACATTTCAGTGTTATCCATAATATTTCTTTTGAAAACAAGCCCAAACAAAGGTTCTACACCACCTGAAGCACCTGCAATCATAGAAATTGTTCCAGTTGGGGCAATACATGTTGTGGTAGCATTTCTAATACCATAATTTGCAATGTCTTCATCCATTTTTGCCCACATCTCATCAGTAATAAGCCCTGCTGATTGGCCTTTATATTTTTTGGACAGATAATTTCCCCTATCATATACAGAGCCTGGGAAATTACCAAATTTACCGCGTTTTTTGGATAATTCAATACTTTCAACCTTTGAATGGTAATCAATAAATTCCATCACCTGGCGCCCAAGTTTGCACCCTTCTTCTGAATTATATGAAACGCCCATTTTCATAAGCATATCAGCCCAGCCCATTACACCAAGACCAATTTTTCTGTTTGCCTGAACCATATCTGCAATTTTTGGAAGCGGATAATTGTTTGCAACAATAACGTTATCAAGAAAATGTATTGCAAGCCTGGTTACTTCTGCAAGTTTTTCCCAATTAATAGAATTCTTGCCATCGGCATCAGTATCTACCATTTTATTTAAATTGATAGAACCTAAATTGCAAGCTTCATAAGATAAAAGTGGAACCTCGCCGCATGGATTGGTAGATTCAATATCACCAACAAGAGGGGTAGGGTTGTCTTTATTCATCTTATCAATAAATATTACTCCGGGCTCTCCTGAACTCCATGCACCTTTTACTATTAAATCAAAGATTTCTTTCGCTCTTAATTTCTGTACAGGCAGCTTTGTATTTGGGTGAATTAATTCATAATCACCATCTCGTTCAAGTGCTTCCATAAATTTATCTGTTATTGCAACAGAAATATTAAAATTATTTAATTTTGTTAAATCTGATTTACAATTAATAAACTCTAATATATCAGGATGATCAATTCTTAAAATTCCCATATTGGCACCACGTCTTGTGCCGCCTTGTTTTACTGCCTCAGTAGCTGCATTAAACACCTCCATAAAGCTAACAGGGCCGCTTGATACGCCCATAGTAGAGTGGACAACATCATTTTTTGGTCTTAATTTTGAAAAAGAAAAGCCGGTGCCACCACCTGATTTATGAATTAAGGCTGTATTTTTAATAGTTTCAAAAATTCCTTCCAAACTATCTTCAACAGGAAGAACAAAACAAGCACTCAATTGGCCAAGTTCACGTCCTGCATTCATTAATGTAGGTGAATTTGGCATAAAATAAGCATTTGCAATCATATCAAAGAATTTTTTCTTTGTTTGATTAATAGAATCTTCATTTTCTCCAAAAGTTTTATCGGCATCAGCAATTGTGTAAGCTACACGTTCAAAAAGCTCCTTTGGTGTTTCTGTAACAGTTCCTTTAATATCTCTTTTTAGGTATCTTTTTTCCAATACTTTCTTTGCATTTTCAGACAATTTAATTTCGCAATTTTCTTCCACATTTAGAGTATTCACTCTTTTACCTCCCGATTAAAGTTAAAAATAAGTAATTTATGACATTATACCAAAAATAATATGCATTGTTTGTAAAGAATATTAAATTGTAGAAAAACCACTTTAACATGCACTGTTACATGGTTTCAGAAATAATACTGTTAATATCTAGCCCAAAAAATATAAATACTTGTAGAATAAAATTTGTAGGAGTTTAGGATATAAAAATATTAAAATGAACATTGTTTATTTTAATGCAGAAAAATTTTATAGATTAGCCTTTGATTATTTTCATTATGAAAATAATCTTGACTTAGCTCAAAAATATATTAACAAAGCCTTAAAAAGCAACAAAAATCATATTAAAAGCATACTTTTAAAAGGGGAAATTTGTTTAGTAAAAAATAATCTAAAAGAAGCATTTAGATTATTTTTTAAAGCACAAAAAACAGAGCCAAACAATAATCTTTGCTTGTTTTTGATTGCACAAACATATAGTAAAAATGATGATTATAAGTTTGCTATGGAATATATGAATAAAATTTCTTTTAATAATATTGATGATACTGAATTTTTGTATAAATGCTACAGTTTACAAATAGATATTTTAATAAAGCTTAATCAATACAAAAAAGCTGAAAAATTATTAAAAACCCTTGATAATAAACTTCCTTATGATGATTTTTATACCTTAGAAAAAAGCTTTTATAAAATGGTTGAAAACGTAAATTATTTTAAAAAAAATATACAAAACAGAATTTTACATGTGAATTTTTGATTTTTACACCATTTAATTGCTTTTAAATTATTAAAAAATGTGGTTTAATAGAAATTAAGTTAATGATTTAAGTAGAATTGTGAGATTGTGAAGATAATGAAAAAAGGTTTTACGCTTGTAGAAGTTCTTGCTACACTCGGTATTATCGGTGTAATTGCCGCTATGACCATTCCTGCGATGCTTCATTTAACAGCTAAAAATGCAACAATAGAACAACTAAAAAAAGCTTCAGCTACTTTAAATAAAGCTGTATATAATTCAGTTGTTGTTAATGGGAACATATTTTCATGGACATGGAGAGGCGAGGACGCCTCATTAAAAATTCTCCAAAATGTTATTATGCCAAGTTTAAATGTAGGCTTTATGTGCAGTGGAGATGTCGAAGGTCTATCTAAACACTGTAGATATACAGTAAAAGATGTCGATGGCAAAGAAATGGATATAGCAAAAGATTTTAACTCCAAAACAAGATTCTTATTGAATGATGGCATGTTAATTGCATTCACTAATAAATTTGCCGAAAGCGAAGAAGATGGTTCCCAAACCAATCCCACACCTCCTGGAGATACACAGCCAGTTATAGGACAAATTGATGATTGCACTTTTGGAGAAGATCCCAAAAAACTCTGTGGCGTATTTATGGTGGATGTAAATGGTAGCCAAAAACCAAATGTTGTTGGTAGAGATGTATTTTTCTTTGGCCTTTATTTGAGCGGATCTGTTCTTCCATACGGTGCAAATGAAAGTGAAGAATTTGTTAACGAAAATTGTTCAAAAGGCTCTAATGGCAGAACTTGCGCTGCAAAACTTGTAAATGGCGGTTGGGAAGTTTGTTACAATTGTAAAAATCCATATCCGGTATGGTTTTAAACCAGTATTTAAATAAAAGCATTTTTTCATCAAAATGTTTGTGGTATTTTAAAAATAATGGACAACAGCATTTTAAATAAAATTTTTGATGAAATAGATGTGGCAAAAAAAATTCTCATCGTATCCCACGTTAATCCCGACGGGGATACTTTGGGTACTATGTGTGCATTAAAGCTTTTTCTTAAACAAAAGGCTGATATTCTTATTCAAACAGATGCAAAAATTGGTATTCCTGATACTTATAAATTTTTGCCTGCAATAAACGAAGCTAAAAACCTAGATAATATAGAAGATATATACGATTTAATTATTGCTGTAGATGTAGCCTCAATAGATAGAATTGTCCGCAAGGCAAGAATTATCTTTGATAATGCAAAAATGACCATAAATATAGATCATCATAAAACAAATAATGGTTATGCAAAATTAAATTGGGTTGTGGGAGATGCTTCAAGCGCAGGAGAGGTTTTATTTAATATATTCAAGGAAAAAAATATTCAAATAACAAAAGATATGGCGGATTGTTTGTATGTTTCAATTTTAACAGACACAGGTTGTTTTAGATATGAAAATACAAAATCTGAAACTCTTGAAATAGCAGCCCAGTTAATAAAACTTGGAGTAAACAATTCTGATATTGCAAAAAAATGTTATAACAATAAAACCAAAAATTTGGTATTATTCCAATCATCTGTTATATCAAAGACAGAATTTCTTTTTAACAACAAGGTTGCAGTTGTACTTATAAATGAAAGTGATTTAAACAAATTTGATGCAACAAATGAATACACTGAAGGAATAGCAGAAACTTTAAGAACAATAAAAACTGTAGAAATTTCTGCTGTATTAAAAGAAAGCAACAACCAAACCACAAAAGTGAGCCTTAGAAGTGATAATGTTGATGTTTGCGAAGTTGTAAAACGATTTAACGGAGGGGGTCACATCCATGCAGCAGGCTGTACAATAAAAAAACCGTTAAAAATAGCCAAAGAACTGCTTGTTTGTGAAATTGAAAGATGTTTAAACTTATAAAAGAATATTTTTTAAATCTTGTAGACAGTATTATTCATGAAGATTTCCCTAATGCTGCGGCCGAAATGGCCTATATGCTTGTTATAGGAATATTCCCTTTTATGCTATTTTTAACTGCTGTTTTTGGATGGCTTGGTAAGCAATTCTTTATGACAAAATTACTCACAGCCTTATCTGCCGTCGCCCCTTATGATGTAGTCAAAATGATAACATCTGTTCTAAAAGAGGTAAACTTGTTTCAAAATGGCGGTCTTATAGGTATTGCCGGATTTTTTGTAACACTTTTTTTGGCATCAAATGCGATAGCTGTAATCATAAAGGGCTTAAACCGCGCAAACAAAATTCAAGAAAACCGTTCCTTTATACAGGTTCGGTTTTTGTCCATTTTAATGGTATTTGTAAATACCTTTTTCTTATTTATTTCAATAAATTTAATCATTTTTGGAAAAGTTATTTTGTATGTTGTGTCTCCCTATCTTCATCTTCCTGATGATTTTATAAATACAGTATTAATTTTAAGATGGCCAATTGCGTTCATATTACTGTTTATCCTCGCAATGATTAATTATTATGTTCTTCCTGCAAGAGATTTTTCTCTAAAAAGAAAAAGCATCGTCCCCGGCGCTTTATTTTTCTGCGTATTTTGGTTACTAGGAAGCTGGTTGTTTTCATTATATGTAAATGAACTTGGTACATACAACAGAGTTTATGGCACAATAGGCACATTTGCAATTTTGATGGTTTGGCTGTATTACACATCAATAATTATGTTGGTTGGAGGAGAAATCAATAATCAAACCCTTGATAAATTAACAAATAAAAACAAAAATAAAGAATAACAAAATATTATATTTTTATGTTTTTTATGAGCAATAAAAATATAAAGGAAAAATAATGAAAATCTCCCCAGTAAATATTTTTAAATCAAACATTTGCTCAAAAGGAAAAACTTTTACACAAAAAACAAAGCAAGGTGACTGTATAGAAACTCAAAATCAAACCGAAAGAAACATACCAAAAGAACTTGCCGCAATTCAAGCACTAAATGGTTTTGGCTTTTCTAGCAAAAATCACCTTTCTACAGAAGAATTGGCGAAATATGTTGAACATTCAATAAATTCTGGTCTTGAAGACAAACTTCTTGAGTATCATAAAATAATTTTAAATGCTCATAAAAAACACAAAAACGAAAGTAGTTTCGAATTTGAAGACAAAAAGGGCAGAACATACAGAGCCTTGCACAATTTTAATACCACTGGTCGCAGCTATTATACAATTCAGGTAGAACAAAATTATGATGGCATCCCCTACGATTCAAAAGTTCACTATATAGGTTATCCTGGCGGAAAACAACCCAACCCTAATCATCAAACAGGTTTTATACATCCGCACACAAATGCAGGCGAAATTGAATATATAAATTATGAACTTAGAGATTTTAATTTAGATGATGAGCACGGTTGTACTGATGCGACCATTGATGCTAATGGCACTATTAAGAAAATTTCAACAGGATATGATATGTTAATCTCTCCTATACAAATACAATATAACTATGAAAATGGGATTCTTAAAAATGCTCATTTCCGCGTTTATAACAACAAATACAAGGGAAGGGAAGCAATTTGCACATTTGATGAAAACAGAAAAATAAAACAAATTCACTACCCTGAAAAAAAATGTAAATGTAATGAAATACTTCCCAGTGAAACTTATATAAAAAATAATAACGGCAAATTCATACTAAAAACGGATGAATAATTAAGACATTTAAACATATCTTTACAAAATTTAAAAATTATCATAAAATTAACTAATGGTTGATTTAAGCGCAGATTATGAAGTTATGGGATACAGTGTCGGAGATACAAAAGCTGGCACAAAAATGGGTAAACTCCAATTAAGAAATATTAATGAGAATTCTACCTTAAATTGCATCCTATGGGAAGAAACCCTGAATCGTTTAGATTCAAAACTTTTCAGAACAGGAAATATTGTAAAAATCACAGGTGCAAGTTTCAATGAAAAATTTAACAATTGCCTTGTAAGCAACATGGAAATTGTAAAAGAAGCTTCCCTTGGTTTAGATGAAGAAACAAGAAATAAACATTATTTAGATATTTTGAACGTCATTAAAGAATTTAAAAATGAAGATTTAAAAAACTTTGTTCAAGATGTTTGGATTAAAAATGAAGATTTAATTAAAATTGCTCCTGCTGCAAAAATGATGCATCACAATTATCTTGGAGGCTTAATCCAGCATATTTATGAATGTTTAGAGTTTGCAAAATGCGTTTTTCCAAATATGCACAAAAAAATAGAAAAAGATGTACTGTTAGCAGCTTGCATTTTGCATGATATCGGTAAAATTTATGAATATAAAATAGATTTTGAAACTGGTTTTGTTGAATATAATGAAGAGTTTAAAAAAGATTGGATAAGCCATTCTCAATATGGTTTTTCACTTTGCATGGCAAATGACCAGCCTCAAATTGCAAAAATGATAGCAGCCCATCATGGAAGGGCCGATTGGGGCGCCATGATTGATTTAGGCGAAAAAGATTTAGATGGATATTATTATATAGTGCACCATATAGATGATCTTTCTGCAAAATTCGGGAAAATCTATATAAGCGACCTTGAAAAATAAAAGGATAGTAAAATGAAAAAGATAATTACGATATTGATGGCATTATTATTTGTATTGTCAGGCATTCGAAGCGTTTCAGCATACCAAATAAAGGCAGATGCTAGAACAAAAAGAATCCCCATGGGAACAAAGCTGGAACTTGAAGCTGCAAACACTGTTACAACGGAAAGCTTGAATAAAGGCGATATGTTCAGTGCTTATCTTACAAAAGACATATATTCTGATGGTTCAATTCTTCTCCCAAGAGGCACTGTAATCAGGGGAAATGCTTCAAATGTATTGCAAGCAAAAAGGCTATCTAAATCAGCTGTTTTATATTTAAATTTTGACCATATTGTGGCACCAAACGGCAAACAAATACCAATAAGAGCTGGTATAAGCTCGTCATTTAAACTCACCAAAGATGGCGGCATTGACGGTGGAGGAAATTATGGCAGCGCCCTAGCTGAAAACTGGCATAAATCAGGAAACATCATAACAAAAACAACAAAGTGGGGCGTAAAATCAGGTGAAGAATTGTTTGCTGGCGGAAAATATTTAATCACACCATTTGCAGCAATAGGTGGTACTATTGCAGGGGCAGGATATCTTGTGGGTGATAGCATTATAGACCTGTTTAGAAAAGGTAAAAATGTTATAATCAAAAAAGGTCAAGAATTTGATGCTTTATTGCTTGAACCTATTGATGTACCTATGTTTTAACATTTAAAAATATGAAAAAAGTTCTAAATACTATAAAAGAAATTTTTGCAGCAAACAATTTAACCGTGTCAACTGGCGAATCTTGCACAGGCGGACTCATCAGTTCTTATTTAACAGATATTGACGGTGCATCAGATTTTGTTAAACAATGTTTTGTAACATACGCACCTGAAGCAAAACAAAAATTTCTAAATGTAAAACCTGATACAATTGAACAATACGGCGTTGTAAGTAATGAAGTTGTTTACCAAATGGCTCGGGGTCTTTTAGATTATGCTGATGTCAGCATTGCAACAACAGGCTATGCCGCACCCACAGGCGGAGATAAAAACAATCATGCCGGCAGTGTTTATATAGGTTTTGGTCTAAAAAAGGGCAATAAAAAATTCATTCATACCCTAAAATATCATTCAACATATAAAACAAGACCTGATATTAAAAAAGATTTTGCAAAAAAAGCTTTGAAAGAATTAATAATTTTTCTTAAAGAAAATCTATAAAAACTTTACATTCTTCAAATTACTTAATCATTTCCCTTGCTTCATAAAATATAGTAGAATATTTGTGTGGAATTGTATTAATTTTTATGAGCATAAAGAAGAATAAAAACCAGTTAATAATATCAATTTTGGTTGGCATAGCAATATTTGCCATCACTTATCAGTTTGTAATAAAACAACATGAAGAAAATTTGAAACAACGCGCTGAAATTGAAAAATTAAAAAAGGGCATTGGTATAAATTATTCAGCAGATGAAAATACAACAATTTATGTTGTTGCAAAAAAAGATATCCCAAAAGACCACACCATAACAGGTGATGATGTTGAAATGAAAGATTTAGGGATGAAAACCAAGGGTGTTTATACTGATGCAAAATTGGTAATTGGCGCATCTACATCAAAAGAAATAAAAACCGGCTTCCCAATATTAAAAAGCAGCCTCAATGATACAAAAAATATGACAGATGAACCAAAGCCAGGATTTAGAGCAGTAGCAGTAACTATGCCCAAAAATGCGCTTGCACCTTTCATAGAAGATGGTGCTTTTGTTGATATTTATACAACAAATAATTTAATTCAAATTTCAAATGTTCAGATATTAAAAGTAACTGATGCGGGCAACAAAGCAAATAAGCTTATTTTGCTAGAGATAAAAGAAGAAGATGTTCCCTCGTTTATTGTAAGCTTAGCTGGGGGCAAAACAACAGAACTTTTGGTTTTTGCTCAAAGAAATAATCAGGAAAAAGGTGCATATTCATTTTCCTATACACCATCTTATGATATGACGTATGAAGATGAAAATATAAAAGACGTAAACTATGCAATGGAAGAACCTGCGGTATACACCCAAACTACAAAACCTGCATCCAAAAAAAGGGTTGAAACTGTTGAGCTAATTCAGGGAAATACAAAGCAAACATTGGATTTTGAATAATTATGAAAAACATATTAAAACTAATAATTTCAATATTTATAATTACACACAGTATATCTGCCTATGCTCAGTTTCGTGATGTAAATTCAGATAAAATAATAGGCGATATCCCTGTTGTAAACTCTATTCAAAATAAACGCCAAAACACCGCTGCAAATGTAGTACAAGACAATAATGAAAAATTGTATGGGGTTGTTGGTAAATCACAAATTTTAAATTTTGATACAGGAATAAAAAGAGTTTCTATTGCAGACCCTGCATTGGCTGATATTGTTTTAATTTCACCAAAACAATTAATCATAAACGGCAAAAAACCAGGCTCCACAAGTTTAATATTTTGGGGGAAAAATTCAAATAGCCCTGTTTTTTATAATTTAACTATTCAACAAGATGCAGATGGTTTTTTGGAAGCCGTGGATTATATTGCCCCAAATGAAGACATAACAATAATCTTTAATAATCAAGGTGCCGTTATGAGCGGCTATATAAGCTCCACAAATGTAAAAGAACAAATTCAAAACCTTGCTAAATCTTATAACATAAATTTAACAGATATAACAGAAAGTCCTGCAAAACAGGTATTACTGGAAGTGCGAGTAACAGAAATTTCTAAAAACTTTACAAGAGATTTAGGGGTTGAATTTGGATACGGTAAAGATGCAGCAAGTCTTAGCGAATATTTAACAGGTCTTATCAGTAAAAATCCTTTAACAAAATTAAATCAAATATTTTCAAGCGCAGGTATCAATTATTACCTGTTTAATCAAAGCAGCAAAATCTCTATGGCAGTAAATGCCGCAGAGCAAAAGGGCGATATTAAAATTCTTGCCGAACCAAAGCTTTTAGCCGTAAATAATGAGGAAGCAAGCTTTAATGTGGGCAACGAAGTGCCTATTCCATCAGAAGTGGGAAATTACGGTAACATTTCTTACGATTTTAAAGAAACAGGGGTAATTTTAAAATTTAAACCTACAATTATGGAAAAAACAGGCAGAGTAAGATTAAAATTAAGCCCTGAAGTATCTGAAATTGACCGTTCCGCAGGAATTGTAACCGGAGACCAAACACAGGTGCCTGGGTTTAAAACAAGAAAAGTAGATACAACTGTTGAATTAATGGACGGCGAAACCCTTATTATTGCAGGACTTTTAACAAATACCGCAACAAAAAGTAAATCCCAAGTGCCACTTTTAGGAGATATTCCAGTATTAGGTGTATTGTTTAGAAATTCAAAAGATGTTACAAATGATTCAGAGCTTGTAATATTTATTACACCAAAAATTGTTGATAATATGACAGCACCTTCAAATAATCAAACCGATAATATTTAAGTAAAATTCAAGGTAAAACAAAAGCATGGGAATAAAAATAGATACTGTTATTATAGATCCTGAAAATAATTCTAGAGAAATTATATTAAATTATCTTTCTCAAATTCAGGATATCAATGTAACCCAGGAATTCAACGACGTTTTGGGTGCAATGAATTTTATACTTGATAGCAGACCAAATCTCATCATTGTAGATATTTCCCAAAAAACCCAAATGGCTCTTGATATTATTGTAAAAATTTCAAATTCTCTTAAAAATTCAAAAATTATTGTCCTTTCTTATGATATGAGCCCTGAAACCGTAATAAAAGCGCTTCGCGCAGGGGCAAGAGAATTTTTAACAAAACCTTTAATTGAAGCAGATTTTCTTCAATCTGTTGAAAAATTAAAAGATTTAATACTTGGAAACATTAACGATACTACAAAATGTAAAGTTATCACAACATTTTCAAACAAAGGCGGCATTGGAAAAACTGCAATTGCAACAAATCTTGCTGTTGAAATTGCCAATATGACAAAAGAACGCGTTGCTCTTGTAGATTTAAATATGCAAATGGGAGATATTACAACGTTTTTAGATTTGAATCCATCCTTTGATACAGCTTATGTTATAAATAATTTAGAAAGAATTGACGAAGGATTTTTATTATCCACGCTGGAAAAATACAATAATTCAAGTCTTTATGTACTTGCAGACCCTCCAGATTTAGAGCAGGCAGAAGTTATCACATCGGATAACATTACAACTCTTATAAATGTATTAAGAAATGTTTTTTCTTATATCATCATTGATACAACGGCAAGTTTTGATGGTAAAACAATTACAGCACTTGATAATTCAGATTTAGTGCTTTTAATCACAATCATAAATCTGCCATCTGTCAGAAATTGTCAAAGATGCTTTGATTTGTTTAAGCGCCTTGGTTATTCAAAAGATAAAATTAAAATTATTGTAAATAGATATATGGAAAATGATGAAATAAAGGTGGAAGATGTTGAAGAGGTACTTGGACATCCTGTATATTTTAAAATACCAAACAATTATTTCACAATAATTAACGCCATAAATAAAGGTCTGCCTGTTTGCGAAATTAACCCACATTCAAATATTGCAAAAAGTTTTAGAGAACTTGCTGCTTTGTTATCAGATAATTTCACCTATACAAACAGTGCTAAACCTCAAAAACGTGAAAAAAGTTTTAATCTCTTAGATATTTTTAAGAAAAAGGAGGAAAACTAGTTGTCCCTAAAAGATAGATTAAATTCTACAAATAATAATGCTCAAGCCTCTAAAAAATCCGATGATGATTTTATAGGCATTTCTCCTTTGAGTGAAGAATTTTCATCAGTTAAAGAAAAACTTCATTCACTTTTGATTGAAAAAGTAAATTCTACCCCAAGCTGGTCATCTTATACCGACGATGAACAAAAAGAACTCATCCGCCAGTTTATCGAAGGCCAGCTAAATACAAATTTCCGCTCCATCCCCTTAAATAAGGATGAACGAGATAAACTTGTAAAAGAAATTATTCAGGAAGCAAAAGGCTTTGGGCCCTTAGACCCGCTTCTTGAAGACCCCACAATAAGTGATATTTTGGTAAACGGGGCAAAAAAGGTATATGTTGAAAAAGATGGAAAATTATACAAAACATCAATTGTATTTAAAGATAATAACCACCTTAAAAATATAATTGAACGTATAGTTTCAAAAATCGGCAGAAGAATTGATGAAAAATCCCCAATGGTGGATGCAAGATTATCAGATGGTTCTCGTGTAAATGCAATTATTCCACCGCTTGCAATAGATGGGCCATCCCTTTCAATTAGAAGATTTAAAGCAGATGCAGGTACAATGGAAAGCTTGCTTCGCTGGGGTTCTATTAGTAAAGAAATTGCAGAAGTCCTAGAAGCAGCAGTTGCAGCACGTTGTAATATTGTAATTTCAGGCGGAACAGGAGCCGGTAAAACTACACTTTTAAACAGTTTATCTGCTAAAATTCCTCCTGGTGAACGTATCATTACAATTGAAGATTCAGCAGAGCTTTGTCTTCAGCAAGACCATATTGTAAGGCTTGAAACAAGGCCTCCAAACATTGAAGGCGAAGGCGAAATTACAGCTAGAGATTTAGTTATAAATTCACTTCGTATGAGGCCAGATAGAATTATCATTGGTGAATGCCGTGGCGCCGAAACTCTTGATATGCTTCAGGCTATGAACACAGGTCATGATGGCTCTTTAACCACACTGCACGCAAATTCTCCGCGCGATGCACTCTCAAGGCTTGAAACTATGGTTATGTATTCAGGGATTGACCTGCCTGAAAGAAACATAAAAAATCAAATAGCTTCTGCCATAAATATAATCATTCAAGCTTCACGTCTTCAGGATGGTTCAAGAAAAGTAACAAGAGTTTCTGAAATTGTAGGCATGGAGCAAAATGTAATTACAATGCAGGATATTTTTGTTTGGGAACAAACAGGTGCAGGCACAAAAACTGTTATGGGCATGCATACATCTACAGGTGTACGCCCAAAATTTATAGATAAAATAAAAGCAAGAGGCATTGAAATCAATCATCAATATTTTGATAAAAATCATCGCCACACTTATCTTACAAAAAATTCAAATCCTAATATTCAAACAAAAGATGCAATTGTAAATGCAAGATTACAAATGGCAGCAGAACAAAAACAATCTTTCCCAAAAAAAGCAGTTCATGCGGATTTGGATTTATTAAAAAGACTGAAAGGATAGTGCTTTAATGACACCTCTTTTGGTTTCAATCGTATTAGGTTTTTTATGTTTTATACTTGTTGCAAATATTTATCAGGTGCGCATGCCAAGAGCTCCTGAAATTGAAAAGCGTCTTGAAAACATTAAAAAAAGCTCATCTGAACAATCTCACGTTATAAACCCTGATTTTGTAATGATGGAAAATGAATTTAGATTTGGCTTTTTAGGAAAATATCTTAAAAATTTTAAACCGGCAGAATATTTAAAAGATCAACTCTATTATGCAGATTTAAATATTCAAGTTGACGTTTTTATGTTGGTTTCAGCACTTTTTTGCCTGCCTTTTTTAATCATTGCAGTATTTACCACCCCTTATGTTATCCTTCTTGGGGTATTAGCTTCTTTTATCCCTTTTATCATAATAAAGTTCTTAATTATGAAAAGAACCAATCTTTTTACACAGCAATTTCCTGAAGCACTTGATTTATTATCAAGTTCCTTACGTGCAGGCCACTCTTTATATAGTGCTTTTGATGTAATAGTAAAAGAAATGCCTTCTCCTATAAATCAGGTTTTTAAAAATACAGTTGATGAAATTTCATTCGGTATAGATACAAAAGATGCGATATTATCTTTAACACGTGTTATGCCATTTAGTATGGATTTAAAATTTTTTACAACAGCTGTTATTTTACAAAGAGAAGTGGGCGGAAATCTTGCAAAAATATTAGATACATTATCTATTACAATAAGAGAAAGATTTAAAACCCTGGGACAATTAAAGGCTCAAACTTCACAATCTAAATTTTCAGGAATAATCTTAACCCTTGTGCCGCCATTAATTGCAATAATACTTTTCTTTATATCACCAGGATATATGGACCCTTTATTACACACCACACAAGGAAATATTGCAATTGCAATCTCTGTCACCATGCTTAGTATTGGAATTTTTTGTATAGCAAAAATTCTATCTATTGAAATATAAAAGGAAAACAATGAATTATTTATTGATACCTGCACTATTTGCTATTTGGGCCGCTTACGTAACTTTTGTCTTTATTGAAAAAGAAGAAAGTTTCCTTAGAATACGCATTAAAAATGCTGGAAAAAAATATAAAACAAATTCAAGAAAATTTTTTGATAATATTTTAGAACTTTTAAAACCTTTCACCGCAGGAAACATTAAAAATATTAATGTAAAAAATAAAATTAAAGAGCTATTGATTAGGGTTGGCGCCCCTTCATCAGAAGATGATGTTTTAGATTTTGAAAACAAAAGATTAATGGCTGTTTTATTTGTTTCATTATTCTGTGCAGTTTTGCTTACAATATATAAATTAAACCATGTTGTTTTGTGTTTAAGCTTTATGTTTGTCTATTTTGCATACAAATACCCTGAAATGAAAATTAAAAGGCTTATAAAAATAAGGGAAAAGGATTTTGAAAAAAATTTCCCGGATGCAATTGATATGTTATCTGTCTGCACAGAGGCAGGCCTTGGGCTGGATAGCGCAGTAGAGCGCGTCGGGAAAGAATTTCAAGCATTTTCTCCAACAATAGGCCAGGAATTTATAAGGCTATCTCAAGATGTTTCATCCGGCCTTCCAAGAAACGACGCCCTTAAAAATTTAACAAGAAGAATTCACTGCAAAGACCTGCAATCTTTTGTGGCGCTTTTAATCCAATCTGAAACACTTGGCACAGGAATAGCGCAGCCTCTGGCTGTTTATTGTGACACTTTAAGGAGCAGAAAAAAACAAAGAATTGAAGAACTTGTGCAAACTTCATCTGCTAAAATGACCATTCCTATGATATTATTTATGCTGCCATCAATGTTTATTGTGATATTATATCCATCTGTGATAAAACTAATTGAAGCTCTAAAATCAATGTAAAATATGGAAAAAATTTATAAAAATTTCATAAAAAAATGTTTCGCTCTCGCAAAAAAGGGAATGGGAAAAACCTTGCCAAACCCAATGGTGGGATGTGTTATAACAAATAAAAACAATGAAATAATATCAACCGGATATCATCAAAAATGCGGTGAAAACCACGCAGAACGCAATGCAATCTTAAATACAAATGATGAAAAATTAAAAAATTCCATTCTTTATGTAAACCTTGAACCCTGTTCTCATTTTGGAAAAACCCCACCCTGTGCTGATTTAATAATTGAAAAGGGAATAAAAAAGGTTGTAATTTCAATGAAAGACCCAAATCCTGTTGTTTCAGGCAGGGGAATTCAAAAGCTGCAAAATGCTGGCATAGAAGTGATTCCAGGAATTTTAGAAGATGAAGCCAAGGAATTAAATAAAGTTTTTATAAAAAATATTACACAAAATAAACCTTATATTTTAATTAAAACAGCTGTGACACTTGATTCTAAAATTGCCCTTGAAAATGGAAAATCAAAATGGATAACAGATGATGTTTCAAGGCTTGAAGTTATGAAATTAAGGAATAAATTTCAAGCAATAATGACAGGCTCTGGCACAGTTATGGCAGATAATCCAAGCCTAACATCAAGAATTAAAAACGGCAAAAACCCAATTAGAATAATTATGGATAGAAAAGGAATAATTCCGCTTGAATACAATGTTTTTAAAGATAATACCGAAAAAATTTATTTAATCACAAATTCTAAAAACAAATACCCAAGTCACATTCAAAAAATTGATTTTAAGGATTATGACACGCTTTTTAAGACGCTTTATGAATTAAACATCTGCAACATTCTAATTGAGGCAGGAGCCGGGTTAAATTCAAGCATAATAGCCTCAAAATGCGCAGATGAAATTAATATATTTATGGCACCAAAAATATTTGGTGGCGGTAAAAGTTTTATTTCAGGTTTTAATTTTGACAATGTAAATAATTGCGTAAAATTAAAAGATTTAAAATGCAAAAAGTTAAAAAACGATGTTTTAATTAGTGCAAAATTCCTGTATGATAAAGAAGATAAGGAAGTATAAAATTATGAAAATTTTAGTTATAAATGGCCCAAATTTAAATATGCTTGGAATAAGAGAACCTGAAATATACGGCAACACAACACTTTTAAACATAAATAACGAACTTTTGGAATTTTCTAAACAGTTTGAATCCGTTGAATTAGATTTTTTTCAATCAAATCTTGAAGGTGAAATTGTTGAAAAGATACAAAAGGCGATGAATATTTTTGATGGTATAATAATAAACCCCGCAGCCTATACCCACACCTCTGTTGCAATAACAGATGCAATTAAAGCTGTAAATATTCCGACAGTTGAAGTTCATCTTTCAAACATTCAAAAAAGAGAAGAATTTAGAAAAAATTCTATAACTTCATCTGCCTGTATAGGTCAAATTGCAGGTTTTGGTAAAAACAGTTATCTTGCAGCACTTTTGTGCCTTGTAAAGTATTTAAAAAATGAATAAAGAAGAAAAATTTTTAAACATAATATCAAATACAATTTCAGATAATTCTTTTTTAGGGGATGATTGTGCTTATCTAAAGGATTATAACCTTGTTGTATCACAAGATACACTTGTTCAAGATGTACATTTTAGATTAAACACAATTTCAGCTTTTAATTTAGGTAAAAAAGCACTTTTGGTTAATATAAGTGATATTTTAGCATCCGGTGCAAAGCCTGAATATTTAACAGTTTCTCTATCAGGAAATTTTAATGAAAGATTTATTAAAGATTTTTATCAAGGGGCAGATGAAATATGCAAAAAATATGGACTTAAAATCATTGGTGGAGACCTTACAGGCGGGGATAAAATAAATATTTCAATAACAATATTCGGGAACACAAAAAACAGAAATATTTCATCAAGAAAAAATGCAAAAAAAGGATATATTGTGCTTTTAGCAGGTGAAGCAGGCTCAAGTGCTATAGGATTATCCTTTTTAGAAAATTTAAACCCTATACCAGCTGACATCTGTTTTTCACAAAGAGAATATTTTATAAAAGCCCATACTGAACCAAAACTTTGCCCAAAAATAAGTGAAAAACTTGCTACATCCTGCAAATTACCCTACGCTATGATGGACACATCAGACGGGCTTTATGACGGGTTAAAAAAAATCTCTGAAAGTTCAAACGCAGGATTTAACATCAAATTTAATAAAATCCCAAAAAAAACAGAAGATTTTAATACCGTGATGTTTGGCGGGGAAGATTTTGGACTATTAATATGTATTGCACAATCAGATTATGAGCTTATCAAAGATGATATTAATATTCCTGTAATAGGATATGTTATAAAGGAAAAGAAAATTTTAATAGATGGGACGTCTTTAGATAAGGATTTAAGATATGAACATTTTGAATAACACCATAATAGATGTAATAATCACCGCAGGGGGCACATCCAGCCGGTTTGGTTCTAATAAATTATTAGAAAAAATGCCAAATTCTAATCAATCAGACAATGAAAAAACATCTGTAATCCTTACTACTATTAAAAAATTTATCCCATTTGCACGTAAAATCATTGTGCCATGTCATGATAACGTAAAAGAACATATTGAAACCTGCGCAAATTCTGAATATCAGGCTAAAATTGATTTTGCAAAACCAGGAGAAACCCGCCAAAAATCTGTATTTAACGGGCTTTTAAAATGTGCTGAAACACCGCCTGATATAGTACTTATTCACGATGGGGCAAGGCCATTTATAAACAAAAAAACAATTGAAGAAACTATTGCAAAATTAAAAACCTGTAATGCTGTATGTGTTGGGGCTTATAGCACAGATACTATAAAAATTACTGAAAAAAGCGGAAAAATTATAAAAACAATAGACAGAAACACTGTATTTTGCGCACAAACCCCGCAAGGGTTTGATTTTAAAACCATATTTGAAGCTCATAAAAAATTACAAAATGAAAATTTTACGGATGATTGTTGTCTTTTAGAAGCCTTAAATATCCCCATTTTTGCACTTGTTGGCTCCTCTTCAAATAAAAAAATCACATTTAGAGAAGATTTGCCTCTTTAAAAATCACTACTTTAAAAATGTGGTTTAAAAATCCCACACCAAAACACCCCTATGTCACTTAAAAAATCACTAAAACAAGGTACTATCCTAAATTACATCCTTTTCAATTTCTGCTAAAAATTTATCCGCAGGTTCATAATAAGGATTTAAAGATATACAGTGTCTCATATTAATTTTAGCTAAATCTAAATTGCCAAGCGCCATTTCAATAATTCCTCTGTAATAATAGTGAATATAATTAAAATTATTCACAAAAGAAATCATATAAAGAAAGTTTTGAAGTGCTTTTTGTCTTTTATTTTCGTTTAAATATGCTAAATACGCATTTTGTGCGCCTTCAAACATTAAATTTTGTTCTAAAGATTTTAAAAGATATTCGCGTCTTAGTTTCTTATTATTTTTAAGCGTGCTAATTGCAATCACATAATTTTCATAAAATAAATTTTTGCCATTTATTTGGGTTTTTATTTGTTTTTCAAAACTTGCAAGGTTTTTTTCATAGCCTGGTGTGTTTTTATACGCAGCCAAAAGTTTCATCTTTATTAAAAGATTGTTTTTATCCGCCTTCATTGCCTTTTTATAATATTCTATGGCATCATCACTTTTACCTTCAATAAATAAAATATCCCCCAAAGAAACAAGTGTTGGTGCGTATTTTTTATTAATATCATAACTTAATAAAAGATTCTTCTTTGCAAGTTCGTTTTTACCTGCATTTAGCTGGCTTTGCGCTTGTAAGGTTAAGATTTTATAATTATTCTTATTAAAATTTAATATGTTCTGACATTCATTTATAACCCTGTAATAATCCCCTTCAAGATAAATCACATTAATCAGGTGAAATTTTTTATCATTTTCATTATTTGTTAAATTTGCAAGAATATTTTCTTTCTGCACTAAAATTTTATTTTTAAATTCTGTTGTAATAATATCAGAATATTCATATTTTTCTAAAAGTTTAAGTGCATCTTTGCTTTTTCCTGATTTATCAAGAATTTTTATTTTATAACTTATATAATTTGGGTTTTTTGGGTTTCTTTTTATGGCTTCATCCACAAACATTAATGCCTGCTGATATTGTCTGCTTTCATTTAGTGCCTGTGCCATAATAAAATTTGCATAGTCTGATTTTTCTAATAACCCTGATTTTTTAGATAAATCAAACGCGGTTTCTTCAGGCGTGTTATCAAAATATATTGACGCATACGCTTTTGCAAGATATATTTCTTCTTGTTTATCTAAAGGATAACTGTCTTTATAGCTATTTTTAAGATTTTCAATTTGTTTTTGAAAATAAGGCTGATTTTTTACCTTTGAAATTGCAACATCCCCAAGGGTGAAAAAACCTATTTCATACATACTTTTTGAAAATACTAAAAGTGCTATATCATTATCCATTTCAGAAATTATTTTTGAATAATCGTTATATGCAACAGAAACATTTCCCTGGTTAAACCTTCTTGTTGTTTCAATAAATTCTTGTCTTTGTCTTGTTTTTTCATCTAAAGAATCATAAGCACTCTTTGAATCCCCATCAAGGTTTAAAAAATTATCCACAACCGTTACTAAATTAAACGCTTTTGATTCTTCTGAAAAAACAGGCTGCCCTAAAAGCATACTAAATAATACACCACAAAATGCTGTAAAATAAAAAATATTAAATTGTCCTTTTTTATTTTTTTTGTTAGTCATCCTGTATTTGTTCTGTCTCGTTATAATATTTTAAAAACGTTGATACAAATCTTTCCTCTTCAAGAGTGTGTTCTCTTTCATTGTGCTCTGTCATAAGGGCATAAATATCATAAAGTGTATATTTGTTTAATATCGCCTTATCATTTTCATCAAGTGTCTTTGAATCTGTTGTCATAACATTTATGATTTTATCTGCCTCAATAGATAAAAACATATCTGTCATTTTTTTATCAAAATGCGTATCAGAATCTTTTATTAAAATACCAATTGCTTTTTCAATAGGCATTTTAGACCTGTAGTGTCTTTTTGATGTGATAGCATCAAATACATCAGAAACTGCAAGAATTCTTCCGCCAAGAGGTATGTTGTCACCTTTTAACTTTAAAAAATACCCTGAACCATCATATTTTTCATGATGCGATGCGGCAATTTTTGCAACATTCTCATATTCTTTTGAAAAAGAAATTTTAGATAAAATATCATAAGTAATTTTTGCATGCTGCTGAATGTGCTTATATTCTTCATCAGTCAGTTTTCCTTCTTTTTGAAGAACAGAATCTCTTATGCCTATTTTTCCTATATCGTGTAATAAAGATGCTTGTCTTATGACTTCTTTTTGTTTTTCATCAAAGTTTAATTTATCACAGATAAGCATGGTATACATTGTGACACGTTTTGAATGACCTGATGTAATTTTATCCCTGGCATCAATAGAGGCTGAAAGCGTATCTACAAAGCTTGATAATAATAATTTTTGTTCTTCAATAAATTGTTTTTGTTTATTAAAAAGTGTAGCATTTTCAAGGGCAATACCTGCTGAAGAGCCTATTGCAATCAATAAATCTTCATCTTTTTCCGTAAAATACCCGTCTTTTTTGTTTAATACCTGAAACACACCCACTATTTGATGACTCATGTTTCTAATAGGCATACAAAGAATGGATTTTGTTACATAGCCGGATTTTTTATCAATTTCTTTATTAAAACGTGCATCTTTATAAGCTTCTTTAATATTTACGGTTTCACCAGTTTTTGCCACATGGCCTGCAAGCCCTAAATTTACATCAAACCGGATTTCTTTTGTGTTCATCCCAAGCGCTACTTTAGACCATAATTCCTGCTTTTCTTCATCTAAAAGAAAAACAGTGCATCTATCTGCATCAAGCGCCAATTTTATTTCCTGTGCCACAATGGTTAAAAGATTATCTAAATTTGTTTCAAGCGCAATACTTCTTCCCACTTTTAAAAGAGCAATTAAAGGATCTTCTCCTGTTTGGTTTGGAGCAAAACTCGGCTTTTCTTCTGAAATTATTTTCTTTTGGTTTAATTTTTTAATTTTGTCTTCAATATCTGCTATTTTTTCATCAAAATCATATTCTTCAATTGAAACATTTAAAGCTCTATGAATTAATTCTAAAGAAACATCATAATTTCCTTCCTCAAATTCAATTAACCCCATAAAAAACATATTTATTTTTTGAGCCATATATGAAGAAGATGAAAGGGCTAAATATTTTGCATCATTTAATATAGCAAGAGTTTTATAATAGCTTAATTTACGCATTTTATAGTTGCTGTATGCAAATAAAGACATTGAAAATGAAACTAAATCAAATGCCTTTATTGCAATAGACATTTTTCTAAATTCATCAATATCTGAAAAATTTACCTTTTTATTATCTTCAATAATTATATTAAACAAAGATATTAAATTATCTTTTATTTCAGCATAATCTTTATTTTTTACATCTAATGTATTATTCAACAATATAACCCTTCCTATATTAAAGAATTATACTATATTTTTCATTAAATAAAATAAAGCATGTTGCTGATTTTAGTCAAAAATTTTAAAATTATCCAAAACATTTTCAAAATCTTCACATGTTTTGCGGGTTTGTTTACAAATTTTCTGGCCTAATTCAGTCAGAATAACATTTTCATAACTTATATCAGATTCGCTTAATTTTTTAAACAAAATTTGCGATTCTATAATGCAGGCAGTTAATTCCAGGCGGATTTCGTTTAATTTTTCATAGTAATCAGACATAGTATATCGCAAACTAACCAATTTTATGGTATTATTCGGTAAATAAAAATATACTTATAATATAAACACATTTTGGTAAATAAATCAACACAAATTGGTAAATATTTACATATCTTTACATTTTGGATTATGTAATATGTTCGGTAAAAAACTTCAAAAAATAAGAAAAGAATTAAAACTATCACAAGAAGAAATGTCATTGCAAACCGGCGTTTCATATCGTGCATACACAAGTTATGAAAGAGGCGATAGAAAACCATCACTTGAATTTCTAAAAACCCTTGTGCAAAATTTTGATGTTAACCTAAATTGGCTGGTTGCTGATAAAGGGGACTTTATTTTTAACCCTTCTGTGAAAGAATTTTATAAAAATGAAGAATATTTTACAAAAAAAGTAGAAGAAATTCTTCAAAAGAATGGAATAAAATTATAAAAGCACTTTGAAATTTTAAACACCGGGGGCTAGCCTGTGTTTTCAAAAGGTACTCCAGCACAACAAATAATTTCAGCCAGAGGGCTGGCAGATACTTAATGAAAGGAGGGCTTTTTATGAACGAATTTAATTTAAGTCTATTCTTAATGTTTTTAATTCTGTACATAATAAATGGCGCCCACTTGAAAAAGTAGGCACCGTTTTCAGCCTTTTACAGTTGACGGTAGTAAGTAGAACGGCTACCGCCCCTGGTATTTTAATTATAAACGATTATTTATTTTTTTCAACTCTAAAACAGCATGCTTTCTTTGCTATATTTTAAATTACACACTATTTATATTTTAGAATATTTTTTAGCCTCAATAATCACCATTAAACAAGATATATCGGCAGGCTTCACTCCGCCTATCCTTAGTGCCTGACCAAGCGTTTTGGGGCGAATTTTTATTAAAATCTCTCTTGTTTCTGTTGAAATTTGTCTTAAATCAGAATAATCTATATCATCAGGAATTTTTATATTTTCAAGCTTTTGCGCCTGGTTCACTTGGTCGTTTTGTCTTTTTATATACCCATCATATTTTATTAAAATTTCGGCTTCTTCAAGCACCTCTTTTATAAAATATTTATCATCCAAATTTGATTTTAGGGTTTCATTAAATTCATATCCTAATTCATAAAGCACTTTAAAATCAACGTTTGGACGCTTTAAAAGCTGGTATGCACTTTGTCCCACATCTAAAGTTTCATTAAATTTATTTAATATTTCTTTATTTTCAAGGCTTGGAGAAATTTTGGCATTTTTTAAATTTTCAATCTCTTTTTCTATAGCCTGTTTTTTGTTTAAAAATCTTTGATAATTTTCTTCTTTCACAAGACCAATTTTTTTGCCAACTTCCATCAGTCTAAAATCTGCATTATCCTGTCTTAAAATTAGTCTGTATTCACTGCGGGAAGTCAGCATTCTGTATGGTTCCGCCAAATCTTTTGTCACCAAATCATCAATTAATGTACCAATATAAGAACTTGAACGCTCTAATTCAATCATAGCCTCACCTGATGCGTATTTTACCGCATTAATTCCTGCTATAAGGCCTTGTGCAGCAGCTTCTTCGTATCCTGATGTACCATTTATTTGCCCTGCTAAAAACAAACCTTTAATTTTCTTTGTCATAAGGCTGTGACTTAACTCTACAGCAGGCACAGAATCATATTCTACAGCATAAGCGGGTTTTATCATTGAAACATTTTCTAAACCAGGCAGTGAATGCAGCATTTGAATCTGCACTTCAACAGGCAAACTTGTTGAAAACCCTTGAACGTATGTTTCATAAGTATTTTCACCTTCAGGTTCTATAAAAATATGGTGCGATGGATTATGCGCAAAACGCACAACTTTATCTTCAATAGAAGGGCAGTATCTTGGCCCGATACCTGTTATCATGCCCTGATACATTGGAGATTTATCAAGATTTTCCCTTATGATTTCATGGGTTTTTTCATTTGTTTTTGTTAAATAGCAAGGCACCATTTTTCTTGTAGGATGGTTTTTCTTAAATGAAAAGAAATTTAAACATCCTTTATAATAAGGATTATCATCAGGTGCATCAGGAGGCTGGATTATAAGCTTTGAATAATCAATTGTACGTGCATCCACACGTGCAGGGGTACCTGTTTTAAGTTTTTTCAAAGGAAGACCCAATTTTAAAAGACTGTCAGATAAGCCTATTGCAGCCTGTTCCCCAAGACGCCCTGCCCTAAAGGATTTTAAACCAATATATATTTTTCCTTCTAAACTTGTTCCTGTAGTTAAAATCACACTTTTTGCAAAATATTCAAGCCCAAGTTCATCCACCACACCTTTTATCTCGTTGTTTTCACAAATAAGGCTGGTCACCTGTGTTTGCTTTAATGTAATATTTTCTTCACCCTCAATTAAATTTCTCATAAAATGTTTATATTCACGTTTATCAGACTGAGCCCTTAAAGCGCGTACAGCAGGACCTTTAGAGGAATTTAACATTTTATACTGCATATAGGTATTATCAGTCACATCTGCCATCACACCACCTAATGCATCAATTTCTTTTACAAGATTTGATTTTGCAGGTCCGCCAATAGCAGGGTTGCAAGGCATTAGCGCAATATTATCAATGTTTAATGTAGTAAATAAAACTTTTGCACCAAGTCTTGAGGCGGCAATTGCCGCCTCACAACCTGCATGTCCTGCACCAACCACTATTACATCAAAATAAAACTGTGACATAAAATTAATGGTTTATCCTTATTTAAGATTTTTCAAAATATCTGCTGTACAATCAACACCACCTGTAACCCTTGTTGATTTTGTAATAATAATATCTAAACCTTTTGCTGCACGCACTTTTTCAGATGCTGCAACAACTTTTTGTGTTAATTCTGCCTCATATTTATTTAATGCAGCAGCATATTGTTGTTGTCTTGCACGAATTTCTTTAACAGAAGCGTCAGCTATTGCCTTTTTTTCAGCAGGTGTTTTTGCACTCATTGCTTTTTTTTGTTGAGCATCAGCATAAGCTTTAATTGATGCTGCCTTATTATCAATATCTTGAGCATATTTTTTTGCAAGAGGATATTCAGCCCTTACTTTTGCATAGTCAACATATCCAATACCTGCTGCAAATGATGCACCTGATGTCATAAGTAATGCCAAAAGTGTTACTATCATTGTTTTTTTCATAAAAATAATCTCCTTATTTTATCTATAATATTATTTTAGCCCCTTCATTTAAAACAGGCAGAGTG
The DNA here is from genome assembly GCA_910587815.1 of Candidatus Gastranaerophilales bacterium. Taxonomy (GTDB): domain Bacteria; phylum Cyanobacteriota; class Vampirovibrionia; order Gastranaerophilales; family Gastranaerophilaceae; genus MGBC122484. The sequence continues at coordinate 82,244 of CAJUNK010000008.1, forward strand.
TAAATTTGTGCATTTACATTTATATTATTCCAAGCATTTTGTACTGTTTCTTTTATAATATCGTTTTTTGTGCCATTTTGAATAATTGCAACAGAAGGTCCTGCACCTGCTAAAACACATCCTAATACACCATCAGTATGCTTTAAGTCATTCATAATTTGGGATAATCCCGGCACAAGTTTCATTCTGTATGGCTGGTGCAATTTATCCTTTAAAGATAATTTCATAAGTTCTTCATCTTTTTCATAAACTGCTTGCACAAACATGGCTGAATGCCTTAAATTATAAATTGCATCTTTCATAGAAACTTCTTTTGGCAGAACACTTCTTGAAATTTCTGTTGAAAGTTCATAATCAGGTATACAAATTGTTACAACCCAATCATTTGGCCAAGGTAGTTTATTTGCAACAACAGAACCGTCCCCTTCCCAATCAGAAAGTACTACCCCGCCAAGAATTGCAGGCGCAATATTATCAGGATGTCCTTCAATTTCTGTTGCAATAGACAACAATACTGCTTCATCAGCAGGACGCCCTAAAAGTTCATTTGCTGCATAAAGCCCTCCAACAATAACAGAAGCAGAAGACCCCAATCCTCTTGCTACAGGAATTTGTGTTTTTATTGAAATTTTTAATTCATTTGGACTTTGTCCAATGTAATTGTATAAAAGTTCAATTGCCTTATACACAATATTGCTTTTATCTCTTGGAATATTGCTTGTATCATTTTCACCATCTTCATCTATAATATTGATTTCTATTCCTGAACCTGGCAAAACAGTTTCTTCAACAGTTACTGTATTAAAAATAGGAAGTGCCAATCCAAGGCAGTCAAAACCGCATCCAAGATTTGCAATAGTTGCTGGAACCTGAGCTGATACTTTCATATTATTACCCTTTATCGAACCTGCACTGGCATAATTAGACAAATATAATTATCATCTTCTTCACCTTCTGCTTCAGGCTTAAATATAGATGCTGAAAGGTTTGTAGACATTTCAATCTTCACATTTTTTGAATCCATGTTTTTTAAACTGTCTAATACATATCTATAGTTAAAAGCTATTAAAAGATTTTCATACTCATAACTGATATCTATAAAATCTTTACCGGAACCTGATTCTGGTGTATCTGTGCTAATTTCTAATCCATTATTTTCAAAATTAAATTTCACAATATTTGTGCGTTCATTAACCATCACAGAAACTCTTTCAATAGCCTGAATTAAGTCTTCTCTTTTGACAGAAACATTTTTTTCATTTGTGGTTGGAATCAATTGTTGATATTTTGGATAAGTACCTTCAATTAATCTTGATTGAAACATTACATTTTCAAATTCAAAAACAATTTTGTTTTTCTTTAAGATAAACTTAACTGTTTCATCCTTTAACATTGAAATTATTCTTGAAATTTCAACCAAGGTGCGTGCAGGGGATATAAACATAACACTTTCACCTTTTGAATTTATTTCTTTTCTAGAACGGGTCAATCGATTACCATCAGTTGCTACCATTTCTAAAATATTTTCATTTATATTAAAGCAAACACCTGATAATACACTTCCTGTTTCATTTTGTGCTGTTGAAAAAGCGGTTTGTTTTATTCCTTTATTTAAAAGTCCTGTATTTATTTCAAATTCTTTATCTTCTTCTGTATTTTGCTTATCTTCAAATACTTTTGGATATTCTTCTGCATTTATTCCAATAAGTTCAAATTTTGATTTTCCACAAGAAATTGTAACCACATTGGTTTCATTGTTCAACTTTAAAACAATTGGTTTATCAGGCAATTTATTTACAATTTCTTCCAAAGTTTTAGCTGAAAGTGTAATTTTACCTTCAGATACAACTTCTGCTTTTAACTTAAAACTGATTGCAAGATTCAAATCTGTTGCAAGAAACATTACTCTATCATTAGATACTGTTTCAATTAAAATATTAGACAAAACAGGCTGAACACCTTTTGAAGATGTTATATTTTTTACTACTTTTATACCGTTTAAAAAATCTTCTTTATTTAAAATAATCTCCATTTTTTAAAAGTATCCTTCCTGTTTTTAAACATACCTTATATTATAAAATAATTATATTATAAACATGAATAATAATATATAATAAAGGGCTAAAAATTGTGCAAAACTATCTAAATATATTATAAATATTGGATTTCAGCATGTTCAAAAATATTTCAAAACTTGTGCAAAACTATTTATATTTTAAACAGCCTTTGATACGGTAATGCAAACAATATTATTTATGCCTGCTGCCTGAAATGTAGTTATAGCTTCATTTAATGTTGCACCAGTTGTAATAATATCATCTATTAAAAGAATTGTTTCATTGTGATAATTTTTTAAATCTACCTTAAAACAGCCTGAGACATTACTTTTACGTTGATTTTTCTTTAGTTCAAATTGGGGTTTTGTATTCTTTATTTTTATCAAAATATCATTTTTTAATATAAAACCATTAATTTCGGCAAATTCTTTTGCTATTTCATAAACGTTATTATATCCTCTTATCTGCACGTTTTTTCTGTTGGTTGGAATGGGCACTACAGCAACGGTTTTAGGTGTTTTTACGTAAAGAATATCTAAAGAATTATTTACTAAAATTTTATCAAAAAAATCAGTCAGTATTTTGGCTAAAACCCTTGCTATATTTTTATTGTGTTGGAATTTTAGTTTATGGATGAGAGTACGTACAATTCCATTATATATACAGGCTGAAAAGATTTCAACACCATTGATTTTTGTCTGTGCAAAACCAGATAAAATTTCAACAGTTTTTAAACAGTTTTTGCACAGAATTTTTTCACTTTTTGCACAGCTTAAATCAATACCGCAAATACAGCATTTTTCCTTGTATATCAAGGATAAAAGAAAATTTATAAAGTATTTCATTTTTTAAGTTAAACAATTTCTATATTTAAAAAAGGGCAGGTATAAATTTTATTTAAAACCTGCCCAAAAATAGTGTTTTATTTACCCACAATGCCTGAAATAGGTGAAGAAGCGCTTGCATATTGCTTTACAGGAATTCTTCCTGCTTCATAAGCAAGACGTCCTGCTATAACCCCGTTTTTAAAGGCTTCTGCCATCTTGACAGGGTCTTGCGCTTTTGCAATTGCTGTATTTATAAGACAAAAATCAGCACCTTTTTCCATAACAAGAGACGCATCAGATGGCACGCCAATTCCAGCATCTACAACAACTGGAATATTTGATTGTTCAATTATTATTTTAATATTTTCCATTGTCACAACCCCTTGTCCAGAGCCAATTGGAGAGGCTAGAGGCATTACTGTAGCGCAACCTATTTCTTCTAATCTTTTTGCTAAAATAGGATCAGCATTTATATATGGAAGTACTACAAAACCTTCATCTACAAGTGTTTTAGCTGCTTTTAATGTTTCAATAGGATCAGGTAGTAAAAATTTAGGATCAGGAATAACTTCAAGTTTTATCCAGTTATTTATACCCATAGCCTTTGAAAGTCTTGCTATCCGAACAGCTTCTTCTGCATTTGCACAGCCTGCTGTATTTGGTAAGATCCAGTATTTATTTAAATCAATATGATCCATAAGACCGACATGGCCTTGAAAATTTTCATCAACTCTTCTGATTGCAACGGTTATAATCCCTGCACCGCTTGCAGCATGGGCTTTTTTCATTGTTTCAAAATCATCAAATTTTCCTGTTCCAACCATAAGTCTTGTGGAAAATTCTTTATCTGCAATCCTTATTGTCATTGCTTTTCCTCCGTTCTTCATTTAAAATCCCTATTTTAGGGGTTTTGTTATATAATAATTTTAAGACAAAAACCAAATTTTAAAAAATACTTAACAATTTATAAGATTGACAAACTATACAACAAATGAATGATGTACAACAAATACCTGAATATAAAAATTTAGAAGATTTTGATTATTTTCTTCCGGAAGAACTTATTGCGCAATTACCATTAAAAAAGCGTGATAATTCAAGAATGATGGTAGTTTCAAGGAAAAATTCATGCGTTGAAAATAAGCACTTTTTTGATTTTGTAAATTATTTAAATAAAGGGGATGTACTAGTATTAAATAACACCAAAGTTATTCCTGCAAGGCTTATTGGAACTAAAGAAACAGGTGCAAAAGTAGAAATATTCTTGCTGCATCCTGCAAAAGAAAATTCTGATGATTCTAAAATACAGCAAAAAACCTTATGGTATGCGCTTATCAAGAATTTAAAACGTCTAAAACCTAATGATACTGTGAAAATTTCAGATGAATTAACTGTAAAACTGCTGAAAAAAGGGGATTCTACGTTATCGGGTCCGGATGAAAACCTTGTGGAACTTATATTTGAAGGTGATGATATTAACAGTGTGCTTGAAAAATACGGGGAAATCCCGCTGCCACCATATATTCAAAGAAAAAATATTTCAGAAGATAAAAAAACATACCAAACGGTTTTTGCAAAAATCCCTGGAAGTGTTGCAGCACCTACAGCAGGGCTTCATTTTACGCCCGAGATACTAGATACTATTGAAAAAAAAGGTGTACACATAGTTTATATAACACTTAATGTTGGGCTTGGAACATTCTTACCTGTTAAAGAAAAAAATATTTTAGACCATAAAATGCATACTGAAAGTTTTGAAATCACAGAAGATGCTGCAAGTATAATAAATGAAACATTGAACCCAAAAGATGGAATAAAAAAGAATGATGTTATTGCGGTTGGAACCACTGTTACAAGAACATTAGAGGCTGTATATAAAAAATACGGAAAAATTCTGCCTATTAAAGATGAAACAGATATTTTTATTTATCCGCCATATAAATTTCAGGTTATAGACAAGCTTTTGACAAATTTTCACCTTCCAAAATCAACACTTATTATGTTAGTTAGTGCTCTTGCAGGCAGGGATTTAATTTTGAAAGCCTATAATGATGCTGTAAAAGAAGAATATAGATTTTTCAGTTATGGTGATTGTATGTTTATTGATAAATAAATTTTAAAAAATATAACTATAAAAAATCCTCTGAAAGCTTGAAAAAACAAGGTTAAAAATATGATATAATTGCATACGCAATAATTTAAAACGAGGAATGGTAGTATGCAGGCATTTATAAAGGGATTAAGTTTTACTTTAATATTTTGTGCATATTCATTTATGCTTTTTATAGGTGGAATGTTTATCGAAAAGCGCATAGCTGAAGCAAAAGAGGTGCAAGAAACAATTATTGAAGAACAAATAAAAGAGGAAGAAAAAGCGCAAGAAAAAACACCTGCTGAATATCACAGGTATTATGAGATTGTGGTTTCAAGGATAAAAACATCTGAACTTGAAGCAATAAACAAAGATGCAATGAAAGAATATATTTTAGGATATGCTAAGCGCTATAAAGCAATGACAGAGTTATTTTTCAAGGATACTGAAACAAAAGAAGCAATAGCAGAAGAAACCGTTAGAGTTCCAAAATCTTTTATAAAAACATTTGATGAAATAGAAGTAAATACCTATAAAGCATTGATTTTATCAACATCAGAAGGAATATCGGAAGAAGATATTGAAGACATTTTTCAAGATGTTCAATAAAATATAAAATATCAATAAGAAAACAGGGCCTTTAATATTTGAAAGCCCTGTTTTTTCGTCAATTACAACATTACACAATCGTTTAAATAATTTACCACCTGCATTTTTGCATCATAAAGGTATCGTACAAAATTTAAAAATTCAGGTGTTTTAGAGGATAAAGTAACCGTAATTTCAAAGCCTTCAGAACAAAATGGCTCATAATCATAAACGACGTAATTGTTGTATTTACTTCTCCATTCCTTTTTTTCAACTTTGCAATGATATTCGCCAGCTAAACATTCAAGCCAAGGTATAGTTTCTTTATTGACGTTGTGAAATTCTAGCAGTGCGAAATTTTCGTTTTCTTGAAATCTTTTCTCAATTAGCATAAAGACACTCCCTTAAAAATATGTTTGTCTTAATAAAAGTTTATAAACTTATTACAAAGAAAAAAATATCTGAAAGGGTAATTTAATTTACTATACTAAAAGACAATACTATTTTAAAAATTGCACAAATTTCTTAAATAAAAGGCTTGATAGCCCTTTTTTAAAGCCACCCAAAAGGCCTTTTAAAAATTTATTCTTAAAACCATAAGATAAACCACTTTTGAAATTTAAAGTTTTTAAAAGCAGTATAAAATTTATAATATCAAAACATAAAGATAAAATTTGTTTAATTTTTTTGAAATCAAATTTTTTAGCATCATTAATTTTTGTATTAAAATCTTTTAGTTTTAATCTTGCATTACGTAAAGTATTTAATGTGTTTGAAGCCTCTATATTTAATGCCTCAAGGCAATTTTTTATTTTATTTTCAAGATAAATTAACCCTGAAACAATTATGATTGTAATAAATATTTCAAAAATAATTATTAAAATGTAGCCAAATTCTATCATTCTGATATTATAATTTATATTGGACTAGTATTCTATACACAAGGTGGATTATTTTAGTATCGTGCCAAATTTTAATAAAGCTTTAAAAAATACACAACAAATACATTCTCTTTTGAAAAAATTAAATTTTGAAGGAACAAGTTTTCCTGGCAAAATTTTGAGGAAAAATTATAAAGAGTTTCTATCTGATGCACAAGATTATGCTATTTCAGATAAATTTGCAATAACAGGAACTAATGGCAAAACAACCACAGCAGGGATTTTAGCACAAATTTTAAAAGAAGCGGAACATTCTGTCATTCATAATGAGCTTGGTGCAAATATGCCAAACGGTATTGCAACAGCAATAGCATTAGGATTATACAAAGTTTTAAAAGAAGATCCTGTGCAGCGTATTGATAATTATGTTATAGAATGTGACGAGGCCTATCTTTCCACACTTTTTACCGAAATGAAATTTGATTATCTTGTAATTACAAATTTATTCCGAGACCAACTTGACAGGTATGGGGAATTAAATATTACAAAACAAAAAATTCAAAACGGTATAGAATTAAACGATAATACCACACTAATTTTAAATGCAGACGATCCCACACTTTGTGATATAGATGCAAAATTGCAATCAGGACAAAGAAAAAAAATATATTATGGCATAGAAAGCATCCAGTTTTCAGGCTATGACAAAATGTCTAAAAGCCCGACAGAAACGGTTTATTGTCCAAAATGCACACTTCCTTTAAAATATGACAAAATGTTTTATTCGCAGCTTGGCAAATGGTATTGTAAATGCGGCTATAGACGTCCTCAGCCTGATATAAAAGCTGATGTAAAAATGTTTTCAAATCATTTCTTTTTAAATATTACCTATAAAGAACTTTCATATAATTTTAAAGTAAATTTAACAGGCCTGTATAATGCATATAATGCACTTGCAGCCATTGCATGTGCTCTTATAAACGGTGTAGAACGCAGATTTATTGATAAAGCACTTGAAAACTACAAACCGGCCTTTGGCAGAAATGAAAATATAATGTTAAACAATAAACCTGCAACGGTTTATTTAATAAAAAATCCTGTAGGTGCTTCAGAAGTTTTAAGAGGTTTAAAAAACCTAGAAAATGCACATATTTTAATTTCAATAAATGATAATTACGCTGATGGCAGAGATGTAAGCTGGCTTTGGGATTCTGATTTTGAAAGTTTAAAAGATTTTAAAGGAAATTTCTTTTTAACGGGTTCAAGGTCTGATGATATGGCGCTTCGATTAAAATATGCAGGCTGTGATACAAGTTTGATGCTGATTGATGCCAATATTAAAAGGTCATTGGATGAAGCACTTGAAAAACAAAGACCAGGCGAAAATCTTGTAATTCTTGCTACATATACCTCACTTTTAAAATTAACAAAATTGTTTAAAAAAATAAGAGGGTAATTTATTTATGATTTTTTATTAGAAAAATCATCAAATTTTGCCAATGAATACCCATGCAGCATATAAAGAGGCAGTACTATAAAAAACCCGATAAGCCCTATTAGTCTGAAAATTTCATCATAATTCATTATTTATTTCCTTCAATTTATTAACAATCCTAACAGTTTTGTTGCGTTTTATAATATATGCTTTAAAAAATACAATAGCTGCAACCAAACCAATAATACCAATAATATATTCTAACGGTGAAACACCTCTAAGTAATAACATTAAAGAACTTCCTCCAAACAAAAACGTAGACCCCCACAGGTGGGTCATTTCATTTCTAAGACAGTTTAATTGTTCTTTTAAAAAATCCTTATCCATTAAAAAACCGCTATTTTTCTTCATCAACTTTGTGGTTTACGCCAATAGAAAAAGCATGTGTAAGGCCAAAAAGCCCTATTGCTATTACAATCAGCCCAAAATAATTTAAAGCACTATCCATTATTTTTTCCTTGTTTTTTATACAAATATCCGTTTAATTCTGACATTATTTCCATTAAATTTTTACTCAAAATTATAATAAAATATACACCTAAAACGAATAATCCAGCTTTTAGTGGAGAATCCGGTATAAATAATACACCAACAACACCGCTTATTAAAACAGTCAAAACCTGTGTAACTAGCTGTCTTGGGGCAATTAAATTATTTATTCTTTTATCAATCATATCTTCCATAGATTGTATTATACAACAAAGTGTTCACTATTTTTCTTGCTCAAATAGTTGATATTTGTAAACTAAAAATTCTGTAAGCACACAAAAATATTCAGGAATATTACTGTCTTCCTGTGCGAAATGCGAAATAATTTCTATTAATTGTTTAACATCCCCTACTCTTTGAGCTTTTGTTTTATTTATATCTGATTTCAGCGATTTTCTTGGTCTGTATGCCATATTTCCCCTTCTATTTACTGTGTAAAATATACTGTATAATCTAATATACACATTTATTATCATTTTGTCTAGTAAATGTAATAGTAAAGGTAAGTGTATGGAACGCAAATTATTCAGGTCTGGAGGGGGCTGGGCCCTTTTTATAAACTCTACAATCTTAAAACTTTTAAAAATAAATCCGGAAAAAGATAAAGTAGAATATATTGTAGAAAATGATGTTTTGAAAATTAAAAAAGCCGCACCTGATGCTGAATCTGAAAAATCAGCAAAAGATACGGCAAAATAAAATTATAATCTTTATTTACACTTTCAAAATCACCTTCAAGGTATCTTTTTGACGATTTAATTCAAAACCTCTTATCCCATCTTCAAATGGTAAAATCTTTGTAATGAGAGGTTTTACATCTATTGCACCACGCTCTAAAAGGCGCATCACAGGGGCAAATTGACCGCATCTGGACCCTACTACAGTGATTTCATTAATCACAACAGGGGCAAGGTTCAAACCTTCATTTGCTGCAATTGTGCTTTTTAAAACAAGTATTCCCCTTGGTTTTACAAGGTTTAGGGATGTTTCAAACCCTCCTTTGGAGCCTGTAGCCTCAATTACAACGTCAAAAAATTGTCTTAAACCCGCTGTATCTTCTAAAAGCAGGGTTTTATTACCGGCAGATGCAGAAATATCAAGCTTGTTTTGATGTTTTCCAATGTGTGTAATATCAATATTTAAAGCCCCCAAAACAAGTGCAATTGAAAGCCCCAGTTTTCCGTCTCCCAAAAGTGCCACTTTATCTGTAGGTTTTATATGCACCTGTTCAATTATTTCATAAGCAGCAGCTAAAGGTTCAATAAATACAGCCTCCTCATCAGATACATTTTCAGGAATTTCAAGTAAATTTGAAACAGGAAGAGTAAAATATTCGCTAAAACACCCCTCTTTTTGCCAAATACCAAGAGTTCCCCTGTTTGGGCAGTGTCTTTCTAAGCCCCTAGCGCACCATGTGCATTTTTTACATCCTGCATTGATTTCTCCCACAACCCTTTTACCTATCCAGCCTTCATCTTGGCTGTTAAATACATCCTGCACCACTCCTGTAAATTCATGGCCTAAAACACCTTTGTAGCCCATATATCCTTTTGTTATTTCTTCATCTGTGTTGCAAATGCCGCAAAGTGTTGTTTTTATTAGGGCATCACCTGCTTTCATTGTGGGTTCTTTATAGTTTTCATCCAATTTTAAGCCATTATCAAAAATCAATGCTTTCATATTTATCCTTCCATAACGCTTGCTGCGGTTGTTTTCAGTTCTTCAACGTATTTTGATGCTGCCACGCCTGCAATTGCACCATCTGCAACAGCTGTAATTACTTGCCTTAGCGGAGTTACACGCACATCTCCTACTGCAAATACACCCATAGTGCTTGTTCTCATGGTATCATCTACCTTGATAAATCCACGCTCATTCTGCATTATCTGCCCTGAAAACCCTTGAACATTAGGTGTAAAACCTATATATGGGAATATTCCATCCACTGATAAATCAGTTATTTCTTTTGTGTTAACATTTTGAACTTTAATGCTTCCCACACACCCTTCTGCATTTGAATTAATTTCAAGCGGAATGGTATCATAAATAAATTCAAGTTTGTTGTTCTGAAATGCGCGTTCTTGCACAATTTTATCTGCACGAAGCTCATCGCGCCTATGAATTATGTAAACTTTTTTTGCAAATTTTGTAAGATAACCCGCTTCTTCAATTGCGGCGTTTCCACCGCCTACAACTGCAACGGTTTTATCTCTGTAAAAAGCCCCATCGCAAACCGCACAATAACTCACCCCTTTTCCAATGTGTTCAATTTCACCCTTTATACCAAGCTTAGAGGCGCTTGCACCGGTTGCAATGATAACGGTTCTTGCCTTATACTCGTTTTTTAATGTTTTTATTGTTTTGATGTCTGAAACAAGGTCAATTTCTTGAATTTCTTCCATCATAAATTTTGGAATGTTAAATTTATCTATATGTTTTTCAAATTTTTCTGCAAGTTCCCATCCTTCAATAGAATCAAACCCAAGGTAATTTTCTATTTCAAGATAATTTACAGGCTGGCCGCCAAGGGTGGATGTATCAATTATTGCAACATCTAAATTACCTCTTTTAGCATACATTGCAGCACTCATCCCCGCAGGGCCACCTCCCAAAACTATAGTATCAAATATTTTACCACTCATTTATTTTGCTCTCTCCTGATATTTTTTGTCCTATTACAACATATTTTACTACATCTTTAGATATTAGTTTATTATCTTCATATTTTTCAATAATAAAGGTATCAAAACCTTTAAAAACATTATTATCCAGCACAAATTCAGGGCTCTCCCTTTGAATATATTTATATTTCCCTGATTTTTCCTCTTTGACTCTTTGAAATTTTAATGTTTTGCCATCAAAATCACCATTTTTTGATTCAATTTGAATTGAAGATTTTGCGCCGGTGATTGCGTTTTCAAGTACTAAGACGTTTGCTGCCCCTGAAAGGTTCCAAATATCTACACTTAATTTGTTAAACTTTGAAGGATTGTTTGAATGCTGCATTTTTGATATAACTCTCCAAGTGCCAAAAAAACCTTTTGGTATGGCATCAAAAGTGGTGCCGCCCTTTAGTGTTTCAGCAAAAGAAAATTGGAGAGCAAAGGCAAAATAGATGAAAATCAAAAATATTTTTATGCGCATAAAAATATTTTAAGAAAGATTCTAAAAAAAGAAAATTAATGAGAAGGATAAATTAGTATTATAAAATGATTTTAAATATAAAAATGCGTCTTGATAAATTAAACAAGACGCAAAAATAACAAAAGGTATGTAATTGTTTTATCTTAAAACTTATGACCAGCTGTTGCAAAAGGCCTTGGTGCCGTTTTCAACACAGGTAAAACATTTTTCTGTATCAAGGTAAACTTTTCTAGAAAAACTTTCCATAGTGGCACCTGTGCGTGCTCTAAAATCGTTACACAATATAGGGCAGCAAAATACACCCTTAGAGCTTACAATTCTTGAATTTGAACAATCAAGCATATTTTCATCAAAATTGTTAGTTTCCACCTGCTCAAATGTATTAGAATCAGGATTGAAATATGGAATAATTTTTAAATTTATATCTTCAAATTCAAAATCTATTTTGTTTAACATATTTTTAAAACCATTAAACAATTCTTCCCTGGGCTCATTGTAGTAGTTTACAGTAGAAATTATTGGGTTAAATTCATATTTATAAAGACTCTGAATTGCAAGAAGAGCTTTTCTATAACTGCCACGACCCCTTATTTCATCATTTTTTTGTTCATTATAATGGTCCATGCTTATTCTATAGATTGTTTCAAAACTTGATTCATCATCAATTTTTCTTAAAAAACGGGCTTTTTTATCATTTATCATAGTGCCGTTTGTCATAACAGTAACATTTGAAAATTTTAAACATAATCTTAAAATAGTATTAAAATCAGGATGCAGCATAGGTTCGCCCCCTGTTAAGTAAATACATTTTAAGTTTTCTTTTTTAGATAAAATTAAAGATTGTTTTATTTTATCAAGATGTATGAAATCTTTTTCTTGTTTATAAGGATTTCTTTTGATATAACAATGACTACATTTTAAATTGCAATTTTTTGTTGTTAATTCAAAAAATAAATTATTAAGCTCTTTCATTTTTACTTCAGGCGCCTGCATAAATGTCGCCCTTACAGCATTTTGAGTGTTTTGCATTGATTTTCCATTCCTTAAAAAGTCTAACTTTACAAAACTTATTTTATATTTTCATCAAAAAAATAATATTACCTTTTTGGGTAATGAGCAGGTGTAAAAATAAAAAATAAAAATGTATATTTAAAAATATTTCAAAACATGCAATAAAAAATGACCGACAGATGTTTTTGCCGGTCATTTCTAGTCTACAATTTAAACTTTTTTAAGGAAGAGCTGGAGCCATTGGTTGAGCGCCACCTTTTGGAACCTGAACAGATGTTGGAGCACCAGGTGTTTTTGTGTATAATCTAACTTTCACATTTGAAATTAAGATAGTTCTATCTTTTTCCCAAGGCTGCATTTCAACTTCTGCAAGATAATTTAGATTTGAATCTTTCATAAGCCCTCTAAAGAAGTTTTGCAGTTGTGCGTATGTTCCAACAGCCACAATTGAAAGTTCGCATACATTATAATCAGAAATATGTGCAGCATAGATGCGGTCTTCTTCAGGCTGATAGTTATAATCAATTGATCTTATTCTAATACCTGAATTTTGTGCAATTGTTAATACGATTTCAAACAAAGGAGCAAATGATGCTTCTCCACTAAATTGTGCACCTTCAAGCTCATATATTTTTTTGCCTTCTTGAATTGTAGTTTTTGTTCTGCTTGAAGCTTCTGCCTGCAATCTTAAATTATTAAGTTGTGATTCTTTTTCGCTCAATAATTTTCTTGCACTATTTGTTTCAACAATTTTATTGTATGTTTCTGTTGCACGCGGAGGAATAAAATATATACCAGCCACAAATGCTACAATTACCAATATGATATAGACAAAGTTATCCTTAACTATCTGAAACATTTTTGAATTTTTCCTTATTTTTAGTTCATATCAACCGGTTCTAATTTTGGAAGAACAGGAGGAGCTATTGTAGCACCTGCGGGTCTTTGAGAACCTGATGAATTTGGTAGTTGTTGATTTTGTGAATCTTGATTATCAGCTGTGCCCTTCAAAGACTTTGGAGAAGCAATGTTTGCGATTTCAAAATCAAAAATCTTTTTAGTATCATTTATATCTAAATCCATTTCATCTAATGGACCTGTTACTACTTGAAGCCTGTTTAATTTAATACTTGACTGAGGTGAAATAACTTTCAGGCTCTTATAATAACCATAAATATCGTTTATTGTTGTTGATATACCTTCAACAGCCACTTTGTTGCCATCTTTATTGTAATAATATGTTAACCAAAGGTTTGTTGGTATATCTGATGCCAAAGAATCATAAAAACTTATAGCCTGTTTATTTGCAGCCATTATTTCATTGACAATTGAATCAATGTCCACAACTCCGCCTTGGTTTTGGAATTCTTTGATGTTGGTTTCTGCTGTAGTTGTTCTTGTTTTATAATCTTGCAGGTTTCTATCCTGAATGTTTGTAACAACACGTAGAAGCCCTACAATCATAAAGCCTATAAACAATATTGCAAAGAATATTAAGAATGATACACCCCTTACAAAATCAGGTGTAACAAGTATTTCCTTATCAAGGAACATAAATGTTGCATACAAGGTTTGTTGGCTTGCAGCTCCGCGTCCCAAAATATTCAATACAAGGAAATCTGACATTTGACTATTAGCAGCACCCAAAGCAGAAAGCGTGATAGAAGAAGCTTCCTTGCTTGTAATTTCAGGTGCAACATCCACAAAAGGACGTTTTGCATATTTATTACAATCAATTGTTTCTATTTTTTCATCAAATATAATTTGTGTTTTTAATACTTCTGCGCAAATATCATCTGCCTGAGAAACAATTAATAGTTTCTTTGCAGGATAATTTGGAAGAATTTGTGAAACAGAAGTAGTGATTGCCTGATATGCTTCCTCATAAGAGAAAGATTTAATCGCAAGAGGCACTTCTTGATAATCAACAAGTCTTGTTCCAACTAAAGAGAAGATTGCATAACTGTTTGTATTAATTAACAATACATTCCAGCTATAATTTTCTGCAATTTCCTGAGAACAAATATTTGAGAAATAAACACCTCTCAAAATTGCACTGTATGATGATTCTATACCTACAAGGTTTGAACCAATATCAGCAAACACATCTTTTATTTCATCAACAACCGTTTTTTGGAATGATGCATAAACAATGTGTCTTGTATCAGTGTTTGCATTTGTGTTGATATCAAGCCAAGCAGAAACAGGTTCTACTCTTTTGAATATATAGGATTCTTCTGCTTTTGCAAGAATAGCATTGCTAATTGCATCTTCTCCTATAATCAAAGGCAGATTCATAAAGTCAAAATGTACATTTGGCAGTGTCAAAAATACGTTTGACTTCGGATTGATATCCAATTCATTGAATAAATCTATTACAGCACCTTTGAATGCACCGTAATCCTGAATTTCCCTTGTTGAGAAATTGTACTCAATGAACCTGCGTCCATACTTGATTACCTGATTTGATTTCCTATCAGTAATGAGAACTTCTACACCAATGTTTGGTGTAACTGAAATTCCAACTATTTGTTTGTGTGTTGTACCGGCAAAATTAAACATTGCTCATTTTTTCTTTTTTAACTCTAATCATACTTATATATGAAATTTATAATACAATAATTAAAGTGATTGGGAAACAATTTTAACAAAAAATACAATATATGGAGTATAAAAAGCATGAAAAATTACATTTGGGGAAAAAATGCAGTACTTGAAGCATTATCAAAAAACCCTAAAAGAATCAATAAAATTTACATTTCAAAAAATATTGGGCTAGACAACAGATTAAAAAAAATCAAAGAATTAGCCCTTAATAATTCCGTAATAATCCAATTTACAAATCTTAATAAATATTTAGAAATTATAAAAGAAGAAACAGGCGAAGATATTAATCTGCAAGGTGTTGTAGCATCAGTTTCACCTGTTGAATATATTTCCTTGGAAAATTTTATAGAGCATGCCCCAAAAGACAAATTCAAAAAACTTGTAATATTAGATGGCGTATCAGACCCGCATAATTTTGGTGCAATAATAAGAACCATGGCAGCAGCAGGATATGACGGGATATTAATTGGTAATCATAGAAGTTGTCCTGTTACACCAGTTGTTGAAAAAACATCAGCAGGCGCTGTAAATCACATTCCAATAATAAAAGCAAATAGTCTGTCTGGTGCTGTTGATTATTTAAAGAATAACGACTGGTGGATAATTGCCTTAGATATGAACAATAGTGATAATTATTTTGACATTAATTATAAAGATATGAATTTTGCCCTAGTCCTTGGCGCAGAAGGCGATGGTATTTCAAAAACTCTTTTGAACAAGGCAGATTTTAAAATAAAAGTACCATCACAATTTGAATCATTGAATGTAGCATCATGCGCTGCTGTTGTTATATATGAAACAGTTAGACAAACAGAATATTCAAAATAATATTATATATTTGGGCAAATTTGAAAAATAAGTTATAATGGCTTTATCTTTTAGGAGAGACCAATGAAAACAAAAGCACAAAATAAAAATAAAGATTTTGAAGAAATTGAAGAACAAACAGAAGAAAATGAAGACATTCTAAATTCTGATGATGAAAATGAAGTTATAGATGTCAATAAACAAGAAAAAGTTGACTATAAAAGTGTTATAGCAGACGATTCTGTGAAAATTTATTTGCAGCAAATAGGAAAAATCCCTCTCCTTTCTTATGAAGAAGAAATGGTTGTTGCAAAAGAAATTAAAGAAAACAATTCTACAAAAGCAAAAGAAACACTGGTTAGTTCAAATTTAAGACTTGTTGTAAGTATTGCAAAAAAATATATAGGCCGCGGTCTTTCTTTTCTTGATTTAATTCAGGAAGGAAATATGGGTTTAATGAAAGCTGCTGAGAAATTTGATTACACAAAAGGATACAAATTTTCAACCTATGCAACCTGGTGGATTCAACAATCTATCACAAGAGGCATTGCCGATAAATCAAGAATGATAAGGCTTCCTGTGCACATGATTGAAACTTTGGGAAAAATTAAAAGGGCATCAATAGAACTATCAACTGAATTAAACAGAATGCCTACAAAAGAAGAAATCGCAGCAAAAATTAACATGCCGCTATCAAAATTATCTGCTTTAATGAAATCTGCACAAAGCACGATAAGCATTGAAACACCGGCAAATCAAAAAGATGATTCATCAAAAATTGCAGATTTTATTGTGGATGAAAGCCATTTGACCCCTGATACAAAAGTAACTCAGGAAAACCTTTTGGATGATGTACATAAAATGTTAAATCAATTAAACCAAAAGGAAAAAGATGTTTTAATTATGCGCTATGGTTTGGATGATAACGGGCAGAAAAAAACCCTTGATGAAATTGGTACACGCTATGGTGTTTCAAGAGAAAGAATCCGTCAAATTGAAACAAGGGCTATTTCAAAACTTAAAAAACTTTGCAAAAATCAAAACCTTAGTGGAAATTTAAAAAATTATATCGGCATGTAGATTTGAAATTTTAAATGGCAAAATATTGTTATGTTAATTTTTGTAACGCTATACTTTGAAATGTTAAAGTTTGTCTAAATATTATCCGAAAAAATAATTATATTTTTTAGGATAAAAGAAAGGAAGTAAAATGACAGATTTTAACATTAGCGGCATAAGCGCAGGTATCCCTGCAAGTGGTATTGGCAAAGTTAATGATGAAGAACAAGTAAAAAAATCATCATGTAAAGAAGAAGCCAAAAAGCTTGTAAAAGAAACAACCGATGAAAATGAACAGGTTGAATTACAATGCATCGATGACAAAGACAATAACATAGAAAAATTTTGGAACAAACTAATAAGCAAAAAAGGACAATCTGGCTGGGAAGAAATAAGCAAAAGAAAACAAAAAATTCAAAACCAACAAGCTGATTTAGAAAAACAAATGATTGATGTTACCAGAGCTAAACGCCTGCTTGAATATGGACAAGCTAAAACAATAGAAGAGGCGCTTGATATGGTAGAAACCCAAAATAAGATTCAATCTGAGTTAAATAAACCGGTAGCATTAGAATAGGATTGCCTAACTCTTTATATAACCAGTTGTTATCCTGGCAAAATTAGGTCAATTTAATTTATACTCAAAATAAGCTTGTATAAAACAAAACCCTCTAAAATAGAGGGTTTTAAATTATAAACCTTTATTTATCTTCTTCCCTTGGTACCAGCGTACACCCTTCCTGGCTGAATAAAGATACAACATTTTTGCCGTTGTTTTTAGAATGATAAAGCGCAGTATCAGCACTGTTTATAAGAGTTTTAGCATCTTCTCCATCCATTGGGTACTGGCAGATTCCAGAACTTATTGTAGGGGATATGAATATATCGTCTTTTGCACGTACTTTGATTTTTGATATATTAATTCTTAATCTTTCTGCAATGACTATCGCATCCTCTTTTGTTGTTTCAGGTAAAATTACAATAAATTCTTCTCCGCCATATCTTGCAGGGATATCAATTTTTCTTACGGTTTGGGAAATTTCGTTTGATAATTCTCTTAAAATCTGGTCTCCAATTAAGTGGCCGTAAGTATCATTTATACGTTTAAAATTATCAATATCCATCATCAAAAGAGACATTTTATGCTTATATCTTGAACATCTTCTAATTTCGTTTTCTAAAAGCGTATAGAAATGTCTTGAAATATATAATTTTGTAAGACCATCCTTTGTTGCAAGCTCATACAATTTAGCATTATCAATTGCTATAGCAGCCTGATTTGAAAGGGATGTCATAAACTCCAAATCTCTTTGATTAAACAATTTATCGTTCTTTTTGTTTGAGATATTTATAACGCCTATTGTTTCACCTTTTGCAATTAAAGGAACACAAAGAAGCGATTGTACATTTGGCAGAGAATCTTTGTTTACAAATCTTGGGTCATTAGAGCCCAAATTTGTAATTATAGCTTTTTTTTCTAAAAATACTGTTCCTGCAACGCCCTCTCCTGCTTTAATTTGGGAACATTGGATAAGGCCGTTGTTTATGTTTTCTTCTACCCTTTTATCGTTCAAGCCATACACCACTTTTACTTGCAGGGAATTTGATGTGTAATCATAAAGCATCAAAGAGCCTTTTTCAGCTTCCAGCGTTGTTAACGCTTTGCTTAAAATTATCTGTAAAAGCCTTTTAAGGTCATCAATAAAATTTACAGCTTGCGAAATATTATAAAGAATTGAAATATTATATAAAGATTTTTGCAATTCCTGAATTTTATCATCTTGGCTTTTTTTGTGGAGCAATTTTACAATGACAGGCTCCATGTATTCAAAAACTTTTGTTAAGAAACTTAAATTTTCTTCATCAATTTCTGTTGAGCCATCATTATTTTTTCCAATAAAGCAAATGCACACAGGCATGTTTTTTTCTTTATCGAAGAAAACCCTTATATACTGTGCTTCAAGGCTGCTAAGGCCGTTATTTTGCCAAAAAGAATGAAAAACCTGATGATGGTTTTCATTTGTGGTTTTTATGATGTTGCCCTTGCTCATAATAGACCAAAAAGCTTCATTTTCATATTCAAAATATTCATCCAAACGGGCATTTTGGTTTGTAATTACGCTTTTAAACACTGCATTTTCAAATAAATAAAAAGAAATTTGATTATTATTTATTGTTGCAGAAATTAAATCAGACATTTTGATGATTAAATCATTAACATCAACAGCCTGACCCGCGATAGCGCTTATTTCAAACATTTTATTCAGCGTGGAAACCACGCCTTCCAAATGACTATAATCTTTTTCGGTCATCTCATTCATTTTGTGCTTTATTTTTATAATATTATAAGATAAATTGCTAGTAAATACAATTTGTATAGGATATTGATATAAAAAATGGTAAATAAAATTAACAGAAAATGTCAAGGCTGCGCAAAAATTTTTAACCGAGAAAATTTAATAAAAATAACACTTTGCGATGGAAAATTATATATAAATCCATCTTCTAAAATTTTAGGTAGAAGCGCCTATGTTTGTTCTGATATAAATTGTATAAAAAATTTAATCAAGAAAAAAAGACTATATGGTGCATTAAAATTTAAAAATTTTGATGAGATTTCATCTGCTGAAGCCAAGCTTTTAAAATCAGTTTCGACCGTTTAAACCTGATATGTTAAAATAATAAAAAAAGGGGATACCCGGATGAATGAAAAATTTGCGAATATCCCAAAATAAGTTGTTTATCATTAAAATTCCTTTTGCCGTGTGTACTCTGCCAAGTAAAAGGTGACTAAATGTCACGTTTTAGGAGAGGGTAGGCCGTGGCCGTCTGCGTTGAGCAGCGGACACAGGGCGAGAACCTTACGATGCCGCCGTTGCAAAGGCTTTAGCCGAAGCGAAGCAATCTTTGATTGCACAGGCGGATAAAACCAAGACGCACAAAAGCCTTAAACCACCGGGCCTTTGGTATTCCACAGGCTTCCTGTGTCATTGCGAGGGAGGCCTTGGCCG
>CAJUNK010000009.1 GCA_910587815.1 Candidatus Gastranaerophilales bacterium
TGCATTTCACTAACAGAAGACCCCAAAAATATGTACGGAAAATTAATGTCCATCCCGGATGAATTAATGGAAAAATATTTTACCCTTTTAACAGACATTGAATTCAATAAAGAAAATAATCCTAGAGATGAAAAGATGCGCCTTGCCTATGAAATCACCAAAATGTATAACGATAAAGATGCAGCAGATGCAGCACAAAATGATTTCATAAATGTAGTGCAAAATAAAGGCATACCAAATGATATAGAAGAAAAAAAGGTAAATTCAACAAATATTGTAGACATTTTAGTAGAATTAAATTTTGCACAAAGCAAAGGTGAAGCAAAAAGATTAATTGCAGGCGGCGGTGTGAAATTTGAGGGCGAAAAAATATCTGATATTCAAACACAAATCAATGAAAACGGCATTTTGCAAGCAGGAAAAAGAAAATATGCAAAAATCGTCTTCTAAAACAAAAAAGGAAACAAAACAGCACCCTCTTTCAATAATCCGCGGCATCAGACGTGTAAAAGCAGACATTCAAAATATAAAAGAAAAAGATCCTGCTGCAAAAAGTATTCTTGAAATAATCCTTTTATATCCAGGATTTCACGCGCTTTTAGCTTATAGAATTGCAAATAAGCTTTTAAAATGGCATATCCCATTTATCCCAAGAATGATTTCGCAAAGCGCAAGATTTTTTACAGGGATAGAAATTCACCCAGGCGCTACAATTGGTGAAAAGTTTTTTATAGACCATGGCATGGGCGTTGTTATTGGCGAAACCACAATTATTGGCGACAATGTTTTAATCTATCAGGGTGTAACCCTTGGAGGAACAGGGAAAGATACAGGTAAACGCCACCCCACAATTGGAAATTTTGTAACAATTGGAGCAGGCGCAAAAGTGCTTGGCAACATTACAATTGAAGACAATTCAAATATAGGCGCAGGAAGCGTTGTTATTGATAATGTACCAGAACATTCTACAGTGGTGGGCATACCTGGAAGAATTGTTCAACAGAGATTTTTTATTCAAGGACAATTATTGCACAATAAAATCCCAGACCCTGTTACATGTCAACTAAACAGACTTACCTATGAATTAAAAGAATTAAAAGAAAGAATTGAAAGATAGGTCATTACAAGTAAGTCTTGGCTTGCTCTTGTAAGCGTATTAAAGCCTCATTATCTATCAGTAGTTTTATTTTGCCAGGTTTATCATACGTCAAAATTACACTCTGGCACATACATATTAAAATAAACCCCTCTTAAATAAGAGGGGGTGTTTGTTTAAAAGTTTAGTTTTTGGATTTTAGAGGAGAGAGTTTTAAATCTTTTTTAAGCAGATGCCTTATTTGTAGCACCTGTTGCCTTATCAAACAACCATTTTACTCCAAGGCATACTGCACCTATTGCAGCGCCTACCAGTGCTACTTTGCCTGCTTTTTTGGTTGAGCCTAATTTTGCAACAACATCCTTTATAGCACTTCCTTTAGCAGCTTTTCTTACAGTATTTGTAGCAACTGCAAGCGTACCAAATGTTGCACCGCCTACTGCTGCACCACCGATTTTAGCCACTGTTCCAAGGGTGGATTTCTTGGTGCCTGTTACTTCTGAGATTAAATCATTTTTACTGTTAGATTGGAATAATAATCCAATAATAGGAATAGAATTTGTAAAACCTGTAGTAAATGAAGAATTTCCATATTTTGATATATCACCCAAAAGAGTAGAGCCTGTGGCACTTTTATACTGGTTTTGCGCCAAAGTTTTCAATTGTTGTTCGTTATAATTTGCATATTGGCTAAGTCCTGCCATTTCATCAACCATATTATTAAATTCAAGCAGGGCATCGTCGCTTCTTCCTGATTGAAGCATATTTTGAATTACCTGGCAATGCATAGTAAATGACATTGATTCAGTGTTTTGAAGATTTGAATATGATTGTTGCGTAGTTTGAATATCATAATTATTTGATATAGATTTTTTAGCATTTTCAGTATAGGCATCACTTGCAGTGTAATAACCACCATAGCCATAACCTGATGTGCCCCCTGTAATTAAACCAAGTCCGTTTAATGAACTGTAGCTTGATAGTCCTAAACTCATAACTAAACTTCCTTCCAATAAACCTTTTATTAAATTTTAAACTAACCTTACACTTTAATAAAAACATTTTAGAGACAGGAATTGCCAAAGCTGAATAATTCTTGTTAATAAAACTTTACAATATAAATATTTAAAGAGATATGTAACAAAAATGCCACCATGACCAATATAGTGTAAAATGTTGTTGTATCATTATTATCTTGGGATATTATCGGATGTTTAATATAGAGGAATTTCTAACCAAAGTTAATAAAACCAATGCTTCTGATATTCATTTAAAGATTGGCAAAGTGCCATCTTTAAGAATAGCAGGAAATATTGTAAAAATTGACGAGCCGCCAATTACAGAAGAAGATTTTGAAAACATTTTAAACACTATGCTTTATGGAAATTTGGCACAAAAAATTAAAGAAAAAAATGACATAGATTTTACATACGAAATAAAAGGGGTTTCAAGATACAGGGTGAATTATTGCAAGGAACTGGGGTATCCAAAACTAACACTTAGAACTATTCCTTATATAATTCCAACATTAGAAGAATTGTCTCTTCCAAATTCGCTTGAAGCATTTACAAAGTATAACAACGGCATTGTGCTTATTACAGGGGCTACAAGTTCAGGTAAATCTACAACCATTGCATCTTTAATTGAAATTATAAACAAAGAAAAAGCAAAACATATTGTAACCATTGAAGATCCTATTGAATTTTTATATACGGATAAAAAATGCCTAATCACACAAAGGGGTGTGAGTGTAGATGTAAATTCTTTTTCTGATGGTATAAAATATGCACTCCGCCAAGACCCTGATATTATTGTGGTTGGCGAAATAAGGGATAGAGACACTATGGAATCTGCCCTAAATGCGGCAGAAACAGGTCACCTTGTGTTTTCTACAATTCACACAAATTCAGCTTCTCAAACAATAAATAGAATTTTAGGGCTTTTTGATGATTCCACAAGAGGTTTTATCAGAGATAGATTTGCAAAGGTTTTGAGAGGAACAATTGCACAAAAATTGGTAGCAAGGGTAAATAATGCAGGTCTTGCACCTGCGCTTGAAATTATGAGTTCCACCCCTGCAATTGTAGATTATATACAAAAAAATCAAATGGAAGAAGTGGATTTATCAATCAAAAGAGGCGGTTCACAAAACATGATATCAATGAATGCTTCAATATTTAAATTGTTTAAAGGCGGCATTATAGATAAAGATGCAGCATTAAATGCAAGTGACAACACAACAGAATTAAATCAGATGATGCGCGGAATATACCATGGAAGCGCAAACCCTGTGGATGATTTATTATAGAGGAAAGTAGAGGAAAAAAATGGCACCATTTCCTGAATCAGAAGATATGACCATAAAAAGACTTATGGTGGCACTTAGAAAAAATGATTACCAGCTTTTAAAGATGGGAACCTACAAGCTCCATGAAAAATTTCATACAGGACATGAATTTGAGCTTACCGATGATTTAAGACAAATTTTAAAAATTGTCGAAGAAAAGCAATATCCGCCCGAAATTTCAGATATTTTATGTTCTACAATAAAAGATATTTTGTCCAAAAAGGCAATCAAAGAAATATCTTGGGAAAATAAAATTTTGCCAAACGATAGCGGCAAAAATGTAATGCCAGATACCTTACAACCAGGAATTACAGTGCAAAATGCTGCTCAAACACAGCAAATACAGCCTAATCAAACACAAGAGCAGACCGCAGGCACAGATGACATTAAAGAACTTGCAAATATTATAAATTCAAATAATCAACCTGAAGCGCAAGGTTCTCAATCATTTATGCAGCAACCTGCCTTACCTGAAGCAAATCAAATCAAAATAAACACATACTATAGGCCATATAATGAAGCCCCAGCTTCACAAAATATTAGTCAAACTGCAATACAAAATCAAGGGCAAACCTATGCGCAACAGCCAGCACAAGGAATTGCGCAAAGTACCCCATCGCAGCAAAATTTAGCACAAATGCCAGTCCAAAATATCCAACCTTACGCACCAGGGGGCGTTCAAACCATGCAAGTTCAGTCACAGGCACAGATGCAAGAACAGCCAAAAACACATGAAGATAATAGTGTTAAAAATGTTGCCGTTTTTTATGATGATTTTAGAAACGATATAGATTATTCAAAGGTAAAAGATTATAAGAATAATTTAAACCTATTGTTTTCAAAAAGTGAAAACAGCCAAGATTACAATGTTTTACAACAAATTTCATCCCTTACGCATCTTCTAGATACAAGCGCATCAGATGTAGATAAAATAATTTCAATGTTAACTACATCCAAAGGGAAAGTTTCTTTTATAACGGCATCTCAAAGCCAAAACATTTCAAGAATTTTTGTGGATAAGAATATAGATTTTGATATTCCTTTTGTAAAAAAAGCACAGGATAAAAATACAGCCTTTGATTTAATCCCAATGGTAGGCTCTACAAACATTTTTGTATGTTCAAACTGTAATTTAAGAACTCTAAAAACAGATTTTAATACAAGAACTTTGAGTGTACAGTGCCCGCACTGCGATGGGGCTGCTTTTCCTGATATTTATGCGGTTAATTCATATAACCCTGATTGCAACCCTGTTTTTTGGCACAGAGCATTTGCAGCTTTAATAAAATCCCAGATTTGGATTTTGGTTAATCCACCTTTAGATGAAAACAAGGAAATAATCTTTGATTTTATAAAGACCGCTTATGATGTTGCAAGGCCTAAAAAAGTTTATATTTTATCAAGGGAAAATGATAAAAAAGAATTTTACAGGCAAATGTTCACATCAGTTGATGAAAATTGCATTATAAAACATAATTTTTCAGACCAGGATAAACTTTGTGAAGAATTTATAAACGAAGAAATTATAAAGAAAGTATTTGCATAGGTTTTATGATGGGGCGGAATTTTTAAAAATGAGTAATTTTCAAAACACATTTACAACAGATGCAATAAATATTAAATCATACCCTTTAAGCGAAAATGACAACATAGTTGTTATGTTCTCAAAAGATAAGGGACTTATTAAAGGTGTAGCAAAGGGTGTTAAAAAACCAAAAAGCAAACTTGGTGCAAGAATGCAGACACTTGTTTGTAATAAATTAATGTTAAATACCGGAAGAAGTCTGGATGTTATAAGAGAAGCACAAGCTATTAATCCTTTTAATAAATTAAGATACAGTTTGGATAAATTAAACTATTCAATATATTTAACTGAAATTATAGGAAATTTTTGCAAAGAAAATACAGAAGAAATTCCTGAAATTAATAAAAACATATATGAGCTTTTTTATAAAACCCTTGAAAATATTTCAAATTCAAATGATAATACACATACAATTTTAAATGTTTTAAAGTTTCAGTTAAAATTTATGAGAGAAATAGGCCTTGGAATAGAGCTTGGGCATTGCCTTAAATGTTCTGTCCAAATAAAGGATGAGGGGTATTTTTCATCTGCAAACGGAGGGGTAATCTGCAAAGATTGTATCAACGAAACCGGTGATAACACCCACAGGATAAAGATTCACAGTAAAATAAAAGATTTTTTGTGCGAAATTCTAGATTCTGATATTGATAAACCCACAAAATATGATGACTTAGTAAACGAAAAAGTGGTAATAAGCTGCTTTAATCTTTTAAGAAAATATATAGATACTCAAACAGGAAAAGAATGCAAGACATTAAAAGTGCTTGAAATGACAAAGGTAGGATAGATGAAGAATAATAATGTATTGGCTTTTTTTATAATGCTTAGCTTGATTGCAGGAAATATGACAATTAATATGTCATCTGCAAATGCAAAAATGTCACTTGAGGCAAGTGAATTATATAATCAGGCAGCAAAGTTTGAAAACGAGGGACGTCTTGAGGATGCTCTTGATTTAATATTAAAAGCTTTAAACACATCAAAAGATGATATTGTTTTAACAACAAAGCTTGGCGGGCTTTATGCACAGGTTGGCCAATTGGATAAAGCTGCTGAAATTTTTTCTAAGGCAATTCAATTAAATCCTGAAGATGCTTTTTTATATATCAGTATTGCAAATATTTATAAACAGCAGGGAAAATACGACGAAGCCTTTAATTTCTATTCAAAGGCAATGAATTTAAACCCAAATTACAGGCATAATTATTTAAACCTGGCAAATTCTAAATATTTAGCAGGATATTATGAAGATGCAATAAAATATTATAGAATATATTTGCAAGATTACCCAAATTCAATAGATGCCAGATGTTCCCTTGCAAGCAGCTATTTAAATTTAAAAGAATACAAAAAATCGATTGAAGAATACAAAAAAGCACAAGAAATTAATCCAAAAAACTTTAAAGAATATTCAAGCCTTGGGCTTGCATATTTAAGAGATAAACAATATATTCCTGCAAGAGAAACTTTTTTAAAAGCAGTCGAATTAAATGACAGTGATTTTATGGCCTATGGAAACCTTGCCATTGTACAAGCGCATTTAAAAGAAAATGAAGAAGCATTAAATAATTACAAAAAAGCTTTTGAATTACAGCCTGATTTAGAAAATTTAAAGTTTGATTATGCCAGTTTACTTGCAAGAATAGGAAGAACAGATGACGCCATAAAAGCTTATCAGGATTACATTAAGGCATATCCTGAAGATTCAAATGCATATTTAAACCTTGGCATATTATATCAAAATATCAATAATCCCACTTACGCTATTGCAGTATTAGAAGAGGGGGTTAAAAAGGTTCCTGCTGGACAAAATAGTAAATATATGAAAAATGAGCTTGCAAAAAGTTACTATCAAAATGGTGAATTTATGCAAGCTATTAGCATCTATGATTCTATACTTTTAATGGAGCCAAACAATTTACGCGCAATGTTTAATAAAGGCCTTGCACTCACAGGAGAAGGTAAATATATTGAAGCAGACAAAATATTCAAAAAAGTAAGCAAAATTGATGATATTGAACTTCAAAAATATCAAATTTCACGCAGTGATATCAAAAAAAGCATAACAGGCAATATGGTAGCACAGGCAAATAGCTTGAAAGATAAAAAAGAATTTACAAAAGCAAAAGAAATATATACTAAAGCACTTGAAGCTGATTCAAGTAATACAGAAGCATATCTTGGCCTTGCAAAAAGTTATGAAGGCCTTAATGATAAAACAAAAGCTATTGAGACTTATGAACAGGTAATAGTAATAGAACCAAACAATAATGATGTTTTGATTGAATATGGCGAAAGCCTTGCAAAGATGGATGAAGACACAAAAGCACAAGAAGCATTTAAAAAAATTATCCAAAATGATGAGAATTGCCTGGAGGCAAGAATTTCGCTTGCAGACAGCTATATGAAGGTGAAAAATTACAATGGCGCCTTAAAAGAATATCTAGAAGCATTAAAATATATTGATGACATTACAGATGATATTTTATACATTAAAACAGGGAATGCATACAAATATTTAGAAGATGGCAAAAATGCAGAAATATACTATAGAAAAGCCCTTGAAATAGACCCAAACAACGAAAATACATATTTTAATATCGGTCTTGTAAAATATGATGAAAAAAATCTGCCTGATGCCATTGAAAACTTTAAAAAGGCATTGAATATAAAAAAAGATTTTGCATTTGGGTGGCGTGCACTTGGCATTTGCTATGAAAATCAAGACAAACCTGATGATGCAATTTATTGTTATGAAAAATTCATAGAATATTCTGATGATGAAGATGCAATAAATAATGTTAAAGAAATCATAAAAGGCCTGTATAACCGCCTTGCATATTAAACATGAAATGAAACTATCATTAAAAATAATTATTTTATTATCATTGGTTTGCTCTTTTGTATTATTAAGCGGATGCGATAAAACAAAACCAGGCATACTATTTTCATCCACTCCCTTTTCAAAAGAACTTGGGTATACACCACAAAATACTTTTAAAAAGGGAGATAAGGTGTATTACATTGCTTATAATCCAAATGATTTTAAAACTAAACTCATTAAAGTGCAGGTTTTTAGAAAAAATGATGATGCAGATGAGTTTTTTGGGTATGAATATTTGTATAATAAAACAGTGGAATTAAAGGATAAAAAATTTCATACGGATTATTTTGTGATAAATAAAAAAGGATTTTATATTTTTCAAATTTTTGAATACACAAATACAATTAAGCCCATTATAAAAGGGATTATAAAGGTAGTTGATTAGATGATTATAAACCCAAAAAATATTTATGAAGATATATTACAATATATTAAAAACAAACTTTTTTCTTCAAAATATGTTGTAAAAGGAAAATGCAAAAAATGCGGACAATGCTGCGCAAATATTTTATTTTCAGATGAAAACGGATATATAAAAAGCAAAGATGATTTTATAAAATTACAAAAAAGGAACAGAAGATATCGTCATTTTGAAATAAATGGCAAAATTTGCGATGAAAATGATTTTACAGATGGCGCACTTACATTCAGGTGCAAATCTTTAGGAGATAATGGCAGGTGCACAAGATATTTCTTCCGTTCGTTGTATTGCAGAGATTATCCTTCAATAAATTCAACCTTTATTCAAAATGGAGGAACAACACTGGATGGGTGCGGGTATTATTTTGATGTAGATAAAAAATTCAAAGATTATTTAAAATAATCCCCGGAATAGTTTTTGCACAGGCATATTTTTGTCATACATTTAATTAAAGATTTTCAGGCACCTTTATTTTTCTGTATTCTAAATCCTTACCCAAAACAAATGGTTCTTTTTTTCTTAGTTTATCAGGATCTTTTATGGTCATTTTTTCAAATGCAACATTTGTTTGGTCAGTTCCAAGCAAGAACATAAAATCTAAATATGCATTTTGCCTTACACTGTCATAAGAAAATGCAACTTTAATATCATCCGGCCCAACAACAGCATAGATTCTATTTTCTGTAATCAAATCACCATCTTCGTTATCTTTTTTCGGCGTTATTACACCTCTATATCCAATTGATAAATACTTGCATAGTTTTAGACTTTCTTCTATACCTATAGATGATTTACCATAAGTGTATTCATCAAATCTAAATGGGCTGTAGCCATGGGTTCCACCTATTGCATAATTTACACTAGACTTCCAATTTTTAATCCTGGATTCTATAACAGGTCCGCCACGAACCAAGCCAAAGGTTTCACCTGTGCCATAAACCGTTGCCATAGTTTGTCCCATAACACCAAGGCTTAAACCCATATCTTGTTCTCTATTTGTAATGCTAAATAAATTTTTATTTAATTGCGATTGCCATCTAAAACGCATTGTACCGTAATTATTATCTTCCTGTCGGCTTTCAACATAATCAGATGCATAACCAGCTGTAAATCTATGTCTAAAACTTGCTCTTAAATCTTCAATATGGTGCTGCCTATCATAAACCAATTGCGCAAGATGCCCAGCCCTTTTAGAGCCTATAAACCATTCATCCTTGTATGCATGACGGCCAAAATCTGCTTTTAGATTATTTGTAAAATTATATTCACCATCAAGTATTAAATTTTCACTGCTTGTAGCCCAAGCGGCATCTAAATTTAAGCGCTTGGTCTTCAGTTTACCCAAAACACCTATGCCAACTTCATCGCGATACACAAGTGCAGGCGCCACTTTTAAATTTCCGCCAGCAGGAAGTTTAAAAATATAACCCATGCCTGCATATTGTCCAAAATCACTAATAGAACCTATCTCTACAGGAATATTTGCTTCAACATAATTTACTTCTTTATCTGAAAAAAGTTCAATCGAATTAATTGTTACAAGCTTTAACTTTTTGTAATATAAATCAGCATTTTTTAATGTTAAAGTGTCATGGTCTTTTTTTGATTCTACCAAAATTTCTTTGGTTTTAATTTTATATGGGGATAATCTTTCTTTTTTAATATCAAAATCAATAATTTCATCTTGTATTAGCATTTTATCATAAGAATTAAAACCTGAAGTCTGAAGGCGCATTTCTATCTTTTTTGCAAGCTCCACACTGCCATTTACAGATTCCAGTCTATCCGTATAGGCGTATCCTTCTTCTGCGCGCAGCCTGATAAAAGTACCAACACCAATTATTGGCGAATCAATCAAAGCATTTTCTTCATTCAAATCAATCGCCATATATTCGCCGTTTATAGTATTTCCATCCCTTTTCAAACAAACATTACCATACATTTTTATAACGTTTGCATTTTTATCATACACGGCTCTGTCTGATGTTAACACAGTATTATCGCCTGTTGTAATTACAACATTGCCTCTAGCCTCTATTTCTCCCCTATCATCAAAATATTCAAGCTCTTTACTATCTATTGTTAAACCATTTTTCTTTTCAGATGAAACTTGGGTTTGAGCTGCCTCTTTTCTTGCGTTTGATTCCCTAATTTTTTTTAGGATAATTTCATCAATAGGGTTTGGAATATAAAATTCTTTTTCTGCGCCGCCCCTTACAATGGTTTGCCCAAGGGCATTCTTATTGCTGTTTAAAAATTCCGGCTTATCAGCACTTACATGGTTTGGCAAAACAGGCTCTGTGGTTTTTGGTATCACTGTTTCAGCCTGAACAGTTTCATAAGCATCAGCACTTTGATAGATAAAATCCGATACACAAAAAGTGCATAATGATAAAAACACAGCTAAACCCTTATTGAAAGTATGGCTTGCAATGCATCTTTTTATAGAATTTTTACCGGTGATATTAATTACTGTAACTCCCAAAATCTATAAAATTATTCTACAACAAAATTAGAAAAAATCATACATTTATTATCTTGGGATATAGTTGAAAGGATTGGTCGTAGCACCATTTCTTCTTACTTCAAAATGAAGGTGCGGCCCTGTAGAATAACCTGTTGTTCCAATATTTGCAATAACCTGGCCTCTGTATACATTTGCACCTTTTGCAACCCTGTAGCTTGAAAGGTGCGCATATAGTGTAGTTGTAGGCACGCCCCCTACTTTGCCATGGTCTATAATTACAACCTTGCCATATCCGCCATACCAGCCCGTAAATATTACTTTACCCGAATTTGCAGCCTTTACATTTGCTCCATAAGGTGCTCCGATATCAACCCCTGAATGGAAAATTTGTTTTTTAAATATAGGGTGAATCCTTGTACCATAAGGTGATGTACATGGCCCTCCAACAGGACGAACAAAATTTGCAGTGGTTGTAATAGATGTTGTCTTGCCCGTTTTGCTAACGGTTTTATTAATCATATCTTCAAT
Source organism: Candidatus Gastranaerophilales bacterium (assembly GCA_910587815.1). Classification (GTDB taxonomy): domain Bacteria; phylum Cyanobacteriota; class Vampirovibrionia; order Gastranaerophilales; family Gastranaerophilaceae; genus MGBC122484. Next base: position 11,329 of record CAJUNK010000009.1, read on the forward strand.
TTGTCTAGACTGGCGAGCAAGTTCTCTTTCAGATTTTTCCCAAGTAGCGCGGTCTGTCTTTAGTTTGTATATCATCTTTTCGTTTCTTGAAATCGCGCTTTGGATATTTTTCTGCTGGCGGTTCATAGTTTCAATAGATACTTTTAGTTCATTTTTTTGATTTTCAAGCCTTCTTGTTAATTCTCTTATACGCCTTGTACGCTCTTGGGTTTTGGCAATTTTTTGCCTGTCTATATCCATAACAATATTTTCAAAATAAATTCTATCTAAAAAATTGTTAACATTTCTTGCAGAAAGTAAAAATTCTATGTAGCTTTTTCTTTTTGTTTTAAAAATCTGATTTATTCGCTTGTTTGTGCTGTGCTGCTGCGCCCTGTAGTTTCTCATTGCATTTTCAAGCTGAATTTGAAGTGTGTATAATTCTTCTTGCGCATTTTTATATTGCTGCCTGTTTTGATACAAATCCTGCTCTGTCTGTTCCAGTTTTTTCTGGTTTCTATAGAGTTTATTTGTTTCAATTTTTTCTAAAAGCTTTAATTTATGAATTTCTTTCTTTGCCTGAGCACGCTTTTGTTCTATCTGTTTTTGATTTGTAGCAAAAACAGCCGAATTTCCAAAGATTAAAAAAACAGCGATTAATGAATATATGATAGTATTTTTTAATTTTATATTCATACTTTTAAAAATTAATTTGCAAGAAGCGGCAATAATATAGTGGCGCCAATCATCCAAGCTGCAACTGTGATAACTAAAACACCCACAATTATTCTTCTGTTCTTCCTAAAAAATTCCATTTTCCCCATTATCCCTAATTGTAACTTATATTAATATTTTAACTGAAACATTTTGCACTTGCAAACGAGAAAAGCGCAAAATACTACATTTGGTTTATACAGCAGCAAATAAGGTTGGTGGTAAAAACTATTTTTTTACTTTGCACCCATCATCCTCAGCATCAATTTTGCCATCAAAATTATTATCCACTCCATCATAACAAGAATTTATACTTTCAAAGCTTTCCGCCCTTGGAATCAACCTTAAATATTTTTCATCCAAAGAATTATAAAGTTTTAAAAAATATTCCCTATAAAAGCTTGCTATTTCAGAATTTTCAAAAATTAAAATGTTTTCATCATTGCGTCCCATGCCAGAATGTGAAAAATTAGCACTGCCTGTAATGAAAATTTTTCCATCTATCACCATATTCTTTTCATGGTTTTTGCCGCCCCAGTTTTCCACTTTTAAAAATATCCCATTTTCTCTTAAATTTTTTACCTTCATTTTATTATTTGAAGCACCCACAGCATCATAGATAATCTTCACATCCACCCCGCGTTTTTTGGCATTTATTAATTCTTCAATTATGCCGTTATGGGTCAAATAAAAAATACTTACAAAAATTTCTTTTTTAGCATTTTTTAAAATAGGTAAAATCCTTGTTTCATAAGGATTTGTTGCCGGTGAAAACATTATATGTAAATTTCCATTTGCACAATTAATTTTTTTATTAATATTTTGTTTTTGTTTTTGAAAATAACCTGCATACATCTGTTCAAACTCATCAGTATAGGTTTTTACCACATCTTCATTTTTAATTAAAAGCACAGTATTTGCATTATACCCGCCGCTTCCTGTATTTGAAATATTCATTGTGCCTGTAAAAACAGTATTTTTATCAAAGATGAAAAACTTATTGTGCATATATGGGGTGTTAAAATCTGAAACAGTATTGAAATTTTTAATTAAATCCTTTGTATCATAATAAACAAAGGTGTTATCCGGGCGGCTATCTGTTACACCCCTTATTTTTACACCTCTTTCTTTTGCATCCAAAAGTGCTTTCATTACATCCTTTTGCCCTTCTATACCATAAAGTGCAAAATCAATTGAAGTTTCAGCATTGTTTATATTTTCTAATAATGCCTTGCAGGCATTGGTTTTGCAGGTGGTTGAAGGTTTGCCAACCGTGCTTGGATTTATAAAAAAGATTTCAACACTGCAAAAATTATCCCCAAATTTTTTATATAGAGAACTTTTAAAAGGTACAGGCGCATTTTGTTTTTTTATATTATTTTGGGTTATTTTTTCGGGTTTTAGTTTTTTTACAGTTTTTTTAAATTCAAAATGCTTATATTTAAAATTTTGTTCAAAATTCAAGTCAAAATTTGGAATTTTCTTTGATTTTAAATAGATTTCGCTTTGGATAAAAAGGAAACATAAAAAGGCAATTATAGTGATAACCTGTATTTTTTTCATTTATTCTTTTTTAATTTTCTTGCTTTGTTTCTATTTTCAGAATAAAGGCGTTTTGTGAAAAATTCTGCAAATTCATCCAAATATTTCACAGGGTCCCTATCTTTGAATTTTTCAAATTCCATTGAAACTTTGATGTTTTTTAATGGAACATTTAATTTTAAAAGTTTGTGTATTTTAATTAGAAGTTCAATATCGTTATAACTATAAATTCTATAGTTTTGTGAATTTCTTTTAACTTTTATTAGGCCTTCATTGTCCAATCTTTGAACAGACATGTGAGAAGAAAGTTTTAAAATTTCTTTTACATCCTTAATTGTAAAAACCGGTTCAGATGGGGTTTTTGCAGCTTCATCATATTTTATTTTAAGCTCTTTTCTCATGTGATTGATTATCACAATTAGCAACATTTATCTCAATTGCTAACATGTTTAGTTGCTAATATAAATTTCAAGTATTGACAAAAAATCTTTATATAGTAAGCTTTATCATACAAAAGAAATAAAAAAATTGTTAATCCTTTTTGACCTTTACAAAACTATAGATAAAAAGACAAGCGTTTAAAAAGACAAAAAATTCAGGTAACTATTTATTCTTTTTTAATTTTCTTGCTTTGTTTCTGTTTTCTGAATAAAGACGTTTTGTGTAAAGGTTTATAAAAGTTTCAACAAACATTTCTTTATCATCACCCTTGGCTTGTGCATAATCTAACATAGTCTTAATTGTAAGATATGAAATATCAAATTCAATAAGCTTTTGCAGCTTTTTCATATATTCTATTTGATTGTAAGTATATATTCTATGTCCTAATGCATTTCTATGCGCTTCCACAAGCCCGTTTTTATCAAAACGCTGCGCAGTACTTTGAGAAGAAAAGCCGATAATATTCATCACATCTTTTGTTGTAAAAATTGGCTCATTTGGAGTGTTAGAAGCACTTTTATACTTTTCTTTTAGCCCTTTATCCATACTAAAAATGTGACATACCGCAAATATAACTTCAATAAACTTTATAAATTGACGTCAATTTAAATGAATGTACTTGACAAAAAATCTTTATATAGTAAGCTTTGTAATGTGAATATAATAAAAAAATAGTTCACCCTTTTTGACCTTTACAAAACTACACGGTACAAAAAGCGCTGGTTAGATTATTCAGTTAGATATTTAAAAATTTAAACTAAAATTAATCCAACGCAATGAAATCTTTAGATTTCAGCCGAATGGTTTTAAAACTCCCCATCATAGTAAAGCCCAATAACCACCCTAGGGACTGCTCTTTTGGGGATTCTTTTTTATATCAATTCAAGCTAAAAATAATCATTATGAAAATAACATTTTTTGATACTTTTCCACATGAAGAAGCATATCTTTCAACACATTTGCCAGAAGGGATGGAAGCAGTATATATAAACACAAGCCTTCACCCTGCAACAAAAACCCCCGATGAGACTTTAAATTCAGATATAATATCTGTTTTCACCCCGTCATTGTTAAACAGGGAAACGCTTGAAAAATTTCCAAATTTAAAATTTATCCTTTTAAGGTCAGTAGGCTTTTCGCATGTTGATATGCAATATACGCGCAATAGAGATATTCATGTTTTTAATACGCCAAATTATGGCGATTATACTGTTGCAGAATATGTTTTTGCAAGTCTGCTTTCATTAATTAGAAAAATTCCGCAATCAAATAATGCCCTTAGAATGGGAAACATTTTATTAGATAAATACGTAGGACTTGAATTATACTCAAAGACAATGGGCGTTATAGGCACAGGGGCGATAGGTTCAAAGGTCGTAAAAATTGCAAAAGGCTTTTCTATGGATGTTATAGCGTATGATATCAATAAAAATACAGATGCAGAATATGTTTCATTAGATGAATTATGCAAACGCGCAGATATTATAAGCATCAATACACCATTAACACCTGATACACTTAGAATGTTTGACAGAAACAGATTAAATTCTTTAAAAAAGGGTGTGATTATTGTAAACACTGCACGCGGAGAAATAATAGACACAAATGCGCTATATGACGCCATTTTAGATAAAAGAGTGGCATACGCTGCATTAGATGTCATAGAATGTGAAGATATGTTATGGCAAAAGCCACATCAGGCAGTGTATTTTGATAGCATAAAAGAAAATTGTTTGAAAAATTTCCTTGTTGCAAACAGACTTTTAAAGATGGACAATGTGCTTATAACCCCGCACACTGCCTATGATACAAAGGAAGCTACAAAAAGAATTTTAGAAATAACAGTAGAAAATATTAATTCTTGTATTAATTTTAGCGCTGGCGCTAAAAATCAGGTTTTGGTATAATATTTGCTATGAACATAGCAAAATATATTGAACACACCCTTTTAAAGCCGGGTGCAACAGAAAACGACATTAAAAAATTAATTGATGAAGCATTTGAATATAAATTTTTTGGCGTTTGTATAAACCCAAATTTTGTAAAATATGCAAGAAAATACATCAATGAAAAAGCAGGTGAAAATAAAGTAAACGGCGATGTTAAGCTTGTAACTGTTGTAAATTTCCCATTGGGCACAAACAGTATGGATACAACTTTAGTACAAATCCATGAAGCTATAACAGAAGGTGCGGATGAAATTGACACTGTAATAAACCTTTCTGCCATTAAAATGGGAGATTATAAAAGGGTTTCTGATGAAATTAAAACTACAAAAAATATGTGCGGCAACCATAAATTAAAAGTGATATTGGAAGTGGACCTTTTAACACGCGATGAAATTAAAAAGGCTTGCCTAAATTGCATTACAGCCGGGGCAGATTTTGTAAAAACATCAACAGGCTTTTTAAAAGAAGGGCTTGGCGCCACAACAGAAAATATCCGTCTGATGAGTGAAACTGTTTCAAGACGCGGGATGGGCGTAAAAGCATCTGGCGGCATTAGAACAAGGGTTCAAGCTATTGATTTAATAAATGCAGGCGCTGACAGATTAGGCACAAGCTCTGGTGTTGCCATTGTAAAATATTAAACAAAACCAACTGCATCAATATAGCAGACAGGTAATATTAATATTTATTAAGTTTTATTAATTTTTTAGAATAGGGACAAAAAAATGGATAAAATCACAATAAGATCAGACAGAAACACAGATTACACCTTTATGTATAAAGGAGAAGAAACTACACTAAAAGCAGGGAGCATTATAAGCATTGCAAATGGCCTGAATGATGTAGTTTTGCCCACCTGTGCTATGAAGATTATGAATAATTTAATCGTAATTAAAGACGATGTAAAAAAATAGGTTGCGCTAAAATTACACTAAGGCCTTATTTAAAATTGCACCAGGCCACATTAAAGGAAATTTTTATGAGTGAAGAAAAAATAATAATCACAATTTCAGGAAAAGATAAGGTTGGAATTGTCGCAAAAATAGCAAACACACTTGCAGATTTAAACGTTAATATTGAAGATATTAAACAAACAATTATGCAAGATTATTTTGTAATGATGATGCTTTGCAGCATAAAAGATGCAAACAAAAATTTTAAAGAAATTAAAGATGGCATCGTAAATTCAGGCCAGCAAGTGGATATGGAAGTTTGGGTTCAAAGAAAAGAAATTTTTGATGGTATGCACTCTATTTAATTTTGCATCCAAAGCCTGTTAAAACAAGTAATGCAATGAGAATTAAAGGATTTTTATGAGAGATTTTGATGTACAAAATGTAATGGAAACAATAGAGATGATAAAGGTGCATCATCTTGATATCAGAACTGTGACGCTTGCTTTAAGCCTTCGAGATTGTGCAGCCGAAGATACAAAAACTGTGGGCAGAAAAATTTACGATAAAATATTAAAACATGCATCAAAATTGGCAAATTACGCACAGGACCTTGAAAATGAATTTTCAATTCCAATTATAAATAAAAGAATTGCAGTAACCCCAATTTCCATTGTCGCAGAATCCGCTAAAGATGCAGATTATGTCTATCTTGCAGAGGTTTTAGACAAGGCAGCGGATGAAGTTGGAATAGATTTTATCGGCGGGTTTTCGGCACTTGTTGAAAAAGGATGCACAAATGGCGACAAACGTTTTATGGAAAGCATTCCGGAAGCACTTGCCCGCACAAAGAGGGTGTGTTCATCTTTAAATTTAGCATCATCCAAGGCTGGGATTAACATGGTGGGCGTTTTAAAAACTGCAAATGTTATTAAAAAGGCAGCAGAACTTACAAAAGATGCCGATGGTTTAGGTGCTGCAAAATTTGTATGTTTTTGTAATTCTGTAACCGATAACCCTTTTATGGCAGGAGCATACTGCGGCGTAAATGAACCGGAAGCTGCATTAAATGTGGGTGTTTCAGGCCCAGGCGTTGTAAGGTGGGCAATAGAAAATATGTCAAAAACCGCAGATTTAGGCGAAGTAGCTAATACTATTAAAAAAACAGCCTTTAAAATCACCACTACAGGAGAATTAATTGGCAGACGCCTTGCAAAAAGGCTTGATATACCATTTGGTGTGATAGATTTATCCCTTGCACCTACGCCTGCTGAGGGAGACAGTGTTGCAGGAATTTTTGAAGCAATGGGATTAGAGGCGGCAGGCGCTCATGGCACAACAGCAGCACTTGCAATGTTAAATGATGCCGTGAAAAAGGGCGGTATTATGGCTTCCAGCTATGTTGGAGGGCTATCAGGCGCATTTATACCAGTTTCAGAGGATGCAGGTATGATAAAAGCCGCACGCAATGGATATTTAACGATTGATAAACTTGAAGCTATGACAAGCGTATGCTCTGTGGGTCTTGATATGATAGCAATTCCAGGCAATACCCCTGAAAGCACCATTGCAGGCATCATCGCAGATGAGATGGCAATTGGTATGATAAATAAAAAAACAACCGCGGTAAGGATCATCCCGGTACCTGGCAAGGATATAGGGGATGAGGCAAAATTTGGCGGTTTACTTGGCGAAGCACCTATAATGGGTGTTAATAAACTTGATTCAAGCGTTTTTGTAAACAGAGCAGGCAGAATTCCTGCACCTTTGCACAGTTTGAACAATTAAGAACCTTGCACTATAAAGTTTTAGGCAGCTTTTGCTTAAAATTTTGTAATAAGGACTTGAATATTAACATTGTTTGATTTAGTATAGGTCGTACAGTAGTTTATTTATAGTTAAAATCAAAGAAAAGGTAAATAAAATGAATCCCATCATTAGCGAACTAGAAAAAGAATATACACAAAAAGAAATGCCTGAAACAAACCCTGGCGATACCGTAAAAGTTTTTGTTAGAATTATTGAAGGCAACAAAGAAAGAACACAGGCTTTTGAAGGTACTGTTATTAAAAAACACGGTTCCGGCATCAGCAAAACAATAACTGTTCGTAAAATTTTCCAAGGAATTGGCGTAGAAAGAGTTTTTGCTATCTACTCTCCAAGAATTGAAAAAATTCAAGTTTTAAGAAAAGGTGATGTAAGACGTTCAAAATTATATTATTTAAGAGAACGCTCAGGCAAAGCTACAAGAATTAGAGAAAAGCTTGAAAAAAGATAGATTTTAAAATTTGCCGGCCTTACGGTTAAATGATATTAAGAAATATTTAGAAAGTTAAAAGTACCGCAGAAACGGTACTTTTAACGTATAAGAACCGTACCTGGCGGATAAATAAAAGGAAAGAATAAACAAAATGAGCCATATTCATTGGTACCCTGGACACATTGCAAAGGCACAAAGAGCATTAAAAGAAAAATTAAAACTTGTAGATGTAATTTTGGAAGTTTTGGATGCAAGAATTCCAATATCCAGCTCTTATGGTGATACCAAGACACTTTTAGGAGAAAAACCAAGAATAATTCTTTTAAATAAAAGTGACCTTTCGGATGATAAAGAAAACCCAAAATGGAAAAAATATATAGAAGAGAAAACAGGCTGTCCTTGCCTTTTAACCACAAATCAAAGTCAAAAAGATATCAAGATTATAATAGATAAAATTCTAGAAATATCAAAACCTATCACAGATAAAATGGTGGCTAGAGGCCTTTTGCCAAGGGCTATAAGGGTTATGGTTATTGGAATGCCAAATGTTGGAAAATCTAGCACCATAAATAAATTAATTAAAAAATCAAAGACAAAAACTGGCGCAAAAGCAGGGGTCACCCGCCAACAACAATGGGTGCGCGTACATGATAAGGTGGAGTTGCTTGATACACCAGGAATTATACCTATGGCACAGCCAAATCAGGAGGCTGCAATAAAATTGGCATGCGTAAATTCAATCGGCGAAAATGCCTATGACAACGAATATGTGGCAGGTGAACTGCTCAAAATTTTAGATAAAAAATATGAAAAAAAAGTGCGAGAGTACTATAATTTAGAAAACGAAGATGTTAAAATAGAAAATATCGCATTAAAAAGAAACTGGCTAATAAAGGATGGAAAGCCAGATGTGGTGCGATGTGCACAATTTATATTGCTGAATTTTAGAGATGGAAAAATAGGAAAAATTACACTTGATGAAATTTTATAAAAAAGGCTCGAAGCCATATTCACAAAAGAGTAAAGACGTTGTTAAAAACGCAAAACCTTCTGTAATCAAGGATAATAGCGAATTATTTAAATTTGACATTGAAGAATTAAAAAAATCAAAATGCAAACTCATCATAGGAACAGATGAAGCAGGGCGCGGACCGGCTACAGGGCCTGTATTTGCGGCTGCTGTATGTTTTTTAAAATATGATGAAGAATTGTTTCAAAAACTTAATAAACTTAACGATTCAAAACAAATTAGTGAAAAAACAAGACTTGAACTATATCCTATCATAAAAGAATGCACCATAAATTCAATAACTATGGTGGATGAAAATATGATAGATAGAATTAACATTTTAAATGCAACATTTGAGGCTATGAAAAATGCCTGCATGGATGTGGTAAGAAAAGTGCAAACCACGTGTATGGTGCTTGTAGATGGGAATTTCAAGGTCAAAGGGTATGAATTTCCGCAAAAAACAGTCATTAAAGGCGATTCAAAATCTGCAAGTATAGCAGCAGCAAGCGTTTTAGCCAAGGTGGAAAGAGATAATTTTATGCTAAAATTAGATGCAGAATTTCCACAATACAGCTGGAAAAGCAATAAGGGATACCTTTCTCAGGCACACATTGATGCTATAAAAAAATATGGGCCAACAAAATATCATAGAAAAACTTTTTTAAGGAATATTTTAAATAATCAAAAAATTGAACAACAAAAACTTGTATTCTAAAATTGGGCTATAAGTCTTGCAAATGTGACGTTCTAGCGTTTTTATACACGTGAAAAATATACTATTACAGGATTTTTAACTTATTTATGAATTTTTAGTAATTTTTATAACGTTTTAACTAGGCTAAAATACTATAATATCAAATGTTTTTGGGTTTTTAAACAAATAAAACACTTGCCCTATAATGATTTTAGGCATTTCAGCCAAAATACGGGTTAAAAAAACATATAAACTTCTTGAAACATAAGGATTATGGAGATTATTAAGCGTTAAAGGCGCATTATAAAAGAGTTTTGTGCGGCAAAATATACCTAATACCCATCTCCTATTGTGTCTATAGCTTCCACTCTAATGTCTGTTATAAGTTCAGAATAAGAAATTACCACTATTGTTGGAATGTGGCGCTCTAACATCTGGTATAAAGGCAGGCGAATCCTTGGCGAACAAAGAATTACAGGCTGACTACCCACTGCCTGGTGCGCTTTCATTAAAGTATTAGCGGTTGTCTCAATCAATTCCTGCACCTGCATAGGATTTAACAAAAACATTGTACCAAGTTCTGTGCGCTGACAAGAATCATCCAAAGTTTTTTCCCATTCACTAGACAATGTCAGAGCATATAAAACCTTGTCTTTATTAGAATTTGCAAGACAAATTTGGCGCCCTAAGGCCGCACGCAGCCTTTCAGAGAGGATATCAGGCTCTTTTGAAAATCTTGCATAATCGCACAGACGCTCGAAAATAAAGATTATATCTTTGATTGAGACTTTTTCTCTGATTAAATTTACAAAAATTTTCCTTAAATCCGAAGTGGAGATAATCGTTGGCACAAGGTCATTAACCAGGGTTGGATCCTGCGATTTTACAAGCTCCATCAGCTTTAGGACATCAGTTTTAGTCATCACTTCATCAACATATTTTCTAACACAATCCTGCAAGTGCGTTACAATTACATCAACAGAATCTACAGCTGTAATCCGGTCATTTTTGTTGATATACTGGGCATCCAGCCAATATGCCTGAGATTGGTATGTCGGGTCCACACTTACAATCACATTATCAGGCACTTTTTTACCTAAAGCTTCCCACTGATCTGCAATTACCATAAATTTTCCAGGATAAACCATACCTGTTGCTACAGTGTTTGAGCGGATTGCAATCAAATATTCATTATCCGCAATGGCTGAAGAATCCATTATACGAATGTTTGGGATAATATAACCAAGTTCATCTGTTACTCTTTGACGGAGTGCAGCAATTTTAGCCAAAAGCTGGCCATCCTGGTCCGGGTCCGCAATCACCAAAAGGCCTGCCCCTACCTGCAAACTAAGAACATCCACGCCCAGCCTTTCATACATTTTATTTGGATTTACAAGGTCTTGCATATTTTGTTTCACGGCATCCAATTGCCCCAATTGCTGCTGTACATCCTGATTTACAAGAACAGAAAAACCTGCAACAGCAATGACTATTGTAAATAAGACAAAAGGCCACCATGGAAGCCCCGTAAAACCACTAGTAAGGGCAATTAACATCAAAAAGCCGCAAGCAAAGAATAAACTTTGCGGTTTTGATAAAATTTGCGAAGAAACATCCTTACCCAAAGAGGTGGAAGCCGCAGTAGAACGTGTCATTACAATACCAGATGCAATAGACATTAATAATGATGGCACCTGGGAACACAAACCATCACCAATCGTTAGCACTGTATACTTGGAAACAGCATCTGCCATTGGCATTTGATTCATCACAACACCTATGATTAAGCCGCCAAGAATATTTATAACAGTAATAATAATACCTGCAATAGTATCCCCTTTTACAAACTTCATTGCACCGTCCATAGAACCAAAAAGAGATGATTCTCTTTGTAAGTCTTCACGGCGTTTTACAGCTTCTTCAGGAGAAATAAGCCCTGCGTTAAAATCCGCATCAATTGTCATCTGTTTACCAGGCATAGCATCCAGGGCAAACCTGGCTGAAACTTCCGCAATACGTTCAGCACCTTTTGTGATTACCATAAACTGCACAACTGTGATAATAAGGAAGATTACACCCCCAACTATCATATTTCCGCCTGTTACAAACTGCCCAAAAGCCTCAATTACCTGGCCTGCATCCCCTTTTGCCAAAATAAGACGCGTAGATGCAATTGATAAAACAAGCCTAAACATAGTTCCAATCAAGATAATTGAAGGAAAGGCTGCTAATTCAAGCGGCTTTTGCACATAAAGGGAAATCATCAACAGCACAATGCCAAGTGTGATATTGAGTGAAATTGAAAAATTTATAACCCAATTTGGCATCTCCATCAATAAGATTAAGATGAGCAGAATTACAAATATCGCAAGAGCGATTTCTGAAACAGGATTGTTTTGGGCGCCTGCTGCTGGTTTTGCCATTAGGCACCTCCTTTATAGATGCCAAAGGCATTTTGAATAATTGATAATTGAGTTGAAAAATTAGCATCAATGACACCATTTGATGTAATAACTACACAGCTTCCTTTTTCGACAGCTTCATCCGCTATGATTACAATTTTGGCGTCAAGTGCAGAATTTTCAAGTATTTCAGGCATTGATGCGCGCGCAAATTCCACCTCATCCGGGGCTACTTTAATTGTTATTTTTTCTTCATTAGATGAAATTTCATCAAACACTTCTGATAGCACGCCTTTCAGCACATCGCCAGATAATTCCACCTCTTTTTTAATTATTTTTTTTGCAATTTCAAGGGATAATTCAAGCATATCATCAGAAAGCGCGTCATAGGCTTCTTTTTTAGAAGATAAAAATTCAACAAGAGAATTTTTTAAACCTTCAAGCTCAGCTGTGGCCTCTGCAATACCGTTTTTATACCCTTCCTTTGCAGCAAGTTCCCTAATACTTTGCGCTTCTTCCTGCGCGCGGGAAACCAAAGTGCGCTCATCAATTCTTCTATAGCCCCTGCGCCTTTCCCCGCGACGTCTTTCAAATCTTTCTTTAAATTCAAGACTTGAAATATCAATCTTTTCAACCTCATCCAGCTTTTGTTTTAATTCTTCTTCAGGAGTCAAAACCCTTGGGGCAGAAGGAATTTGCACGGGCTGCATTGTTTGCCGTATTGCTGGCTGCACCTGCTTTTCAGTCTCAATAGACGTATTAAGCCCGTCAACAGACATTTTTGGCTGCTCAGATTCCAGCAAAACATCAGAAATATCTGCATTTGATACGTTTGTATTTTCATTTTCAGGTTCAAAATCAACTGGATTTTCTATATAATCTTGAGCAGATATTTGTGCATTATTTGTATTTTCAGGCAATATATTATCCTGCAAAGCAGATTCACCAACAAGGGTTTCAAGCTCATTTTGATTAACATTATTTTGTTTTATTGCCCTTCTTCTTATTATCATACAAGCTTTTCTTCTAAATATTTGCACACAACAGCTGCTGCACGTGCAGGAATTATAACCTCATCCTTATTATATATAGAAAGTACAAATTCTTTTATTTGCGGTCTTTCATCCTTTATAATATTTGAAACTGTTTTTTTATCCGATTTTTTAATAATTTTAAACAGTTTTCTATAACACCTCTCCAGGCTTATTATCTTTGGCTCAGGCAGTGTTTGTCTTATTTCATTTATACAGCGGGCTGTAATATCTTTATCCACCTTGGCATCTAAATCGGGCATTTGAAGATATTGAATCAGAACCTGGGCTTCAGGTTTATTAAATTTTGTAACGATATTTTTTATCTTTTCCTTTGGAAAATTTTTAATTAAAAGCGCCAAAGATGCCAGCTTTAGAATTTTTGCATCAGACATTGCCGCACCCACAACATCCTTGGATTCTTCTTGAGCTTCTGTTTTTGCCATAGAATCAATGTTCGATTGGTGCAAAACATTATCTGTTGCCCTTTCATCCAATACACCTTTTGCCCTTAAATCTTCGATTGCTTGTTTAAAGCAGGTGTTTACATGATGTTCTACCAAAGGAATAATCTGTTCTTGCGGCATTTTCTTTACAACAGCTTGTTTTGCGATTTCAAAGACAGTAAATGCAACCCTTTGCAAAATCCCTTCACGAAGCTGGGGATTTATTTTTGCACGAAGAAGGTCTATAGATTTATGAAATGACCATTCGCCAATAAATTGGGTAATTAATGAAGCCTGGGGCGCAGTTAAATTCAGCGCAGCATCTTTAACAAGAGCATCACCTGAAAGTACACAAAATTTATAAACAATATCTATTATAAATTTTTTATCCGCAGATGAAATATCAGCAGGAATAACCTGGCTTGCTTGTCCTGCCAGGTTTTTTGCAAAATCTTGCGGGCTAAACCCTTCTATAACTCTTTTTTCATCTGCCACCGGATTTTTCCCTTTAATTACATTCTACCCCGTTTTTAAAATATGGGCTAGTTTGTTTCAATCCAGTTCTTCAATTTTTCCACAGCAATATTTTCATCAATATCATTAAAATCCATGGAAAGTTCGCTTAATTCTTCGTTTATATTAATAGGATTTGTACCAGCAGGCTGTCTTTCACCCTGATTTTGCTGCATTTGCGCATTTATTGCAGCCTGAGCCGCAGCTTGCGCCTGAATCATTTGCATATTTTGCTGCTCTATTAAATTTTGTGCCATTTCAGATTGTATTTGTATTAACTCAGCAGCCTTTTGATTAACATCTTGTAATTGTTTTTCTTGTTCTTCTGTTTTTTTCCTCAAAAGTTCAAGTTCTTCTTCCTGGCGTTCTGCTTCATTTCTCACTTTTTGAGCTATATGTTTTAAACCAAAGCCAAGACCTATTAAAAGTGCTAAACCCACTACCCACCAAGGATTTCCGGATTCTTCAGGTTTTGGAAGCTGGTTTTGACTATCTGGAGCTAAAATTGGGGATGTTGATTCTACAAATGCAATTGAAACATTTTCAGGATCTACCAAAGGGCTTGCCGCATTTGCGATTAATTCTTTTAATTCTTGAATTGTCATGCTCATGGGAATGGCGGATTGCTCTAAAGATACTGCAACGGAAATTTGTTCTATTACGCCCTCTTTCATATATTCATTTACTTGAGTTTTTGAAACACCGTATTGAGTTTCATGGGCCTGTCTTATATATTTTCTATCTTGTGTAGAATTAGCACCGGAACCAGGTACGCCATAAGGCAAATATACACTCACTGCATTTGTTGCAGAGTTTGAATCATTTGAAACATCGCCCAATTTTTCTGAAAATCCTTGCTCATTTACGGCAGTTTTTGAATGAGGGTCATAAATTATGCTCGTTTTTTCAACAGGAGCCTGGGTTAAAAATGTGGAAACCGTTACTACATAATTTCCTTTGCCAACTAATCTATCTAATTGCATTGCAACTTTTTGCTGCATATATTTATCGTTTTCCTGCGCTTTAGAAAGTGCATCATTTGTGCCGCCGATAATACTTGAATACACATTACCATCTGTATCAGTTATCGAAATATTTTCAGCCTGCAACCCTTGCACTGCACCTAATAGAAGGTTTGTGATGGTTTTTACCTTCATATTATCAAGGATAGTATTTGGCTCCAGCTGAACTTGAACAGTTGCAGTTAAAACCTTTTGTTTATTTACAAAGAGCGTTTGTTCAGGAATAGAGATAAATACCTGGGCATTTTCAACGCCATCAAGTTTTCTAATTAGCCTTGCAAGCTCACCATTTATAGCACGCATCAGCCTTATTCTTTTATCTTCTTTTGTAGAGGTAAAATCTCCATTATCAAAGATTTCAAGACCAATGTGCTGATCTACTATTCCGCTTCTTACTATTGCAAGGAGAGCTCTATCCTTTTCATCCTGCGTATAATTTATAAGGTATAGTGTGGATTTTGTACCATCCACCCTTCTTTGCACCTTTATATTTTGGCGTGCTAAAAGTGCCTGAACTTCAAGCGCCTGGCCTATTTTATCGGTTGTAAAAAGGTCATAAGGTTCTTTTATTATTTTTTCTTTCACAACACCCTTGTTTGATTTAGCATTCATAGAAATTGCTACACCGCCAATAATTACAAGAAGCAGCACAATAACAATACCTGCTATTATGCCGTAAAATAACGGTTTATTTTCCATTATCTTGCTAAAATCCATAAGGCAATTTATATCTTTCCTGGTTTTTGTGCCGGTGTTTTTATATTACCAGCTTGTTTTGCTAACTTTTACTAAGTTTTATTAATTTTATTAACACACTTAGTATATGCTTTTGTTTATTACACAAATAATTATACTATTAAATTGATTATTCGTTAACTTTAGATTGTAATTTGCATAATTTTTTCATACGATTGGATGATTTTTCCAACAGCTGTGGTTGCAATGTTTACCTGAATTTCAGAATTTGCAATAGCTGCCATAACATCATGGACATCAGCCTTGCCATTCATGGCATCTTTTGTCAATTGATCGGGTGCATTTAAATCCTGGTTTAAATTTTCAACAAGACTAGTGAGAACCCCTTTAAAATTAGGCGCTTCAGGCTGCTCTAAATTATTAAGCCTCATTGGGGTGAATTTTGTTGTAATTTTTGAGGGTTCTATTCTTTCATTTAAATTAATTTTTGGGCTGAAACCTTCAGGCATAGTTTATTTTCCTTATATTTTAATAATTTTGTTTTTGTTTTTATAAGTACATACTCAAGATTGAGCGTACATAATTTTGGGTTTCTTTATAGGGTGGTATGCCATTGTATTTTTTTACAGCATTTGGACCTGCATTATAAGCTGCAAGAGCAAGAATTTTATTTCCATTAAACCTATCCAGCATGGATTTTAAATATCTTACACCTCCATCAACGTTTTGAACAGGATCCATAGGGTCTTTTACACCAAGACCTGCTGCTGTAGATGGCATCAATTGCATCAAACCCATAGCACCGACATAAGATTTTGCGTTTGGATTAAAACCTGATTCCTGCTTTACAAGGGCACGCACAAGTTTATTATCCACACCATATTTATTTGCAGTAGCATCAATTAAACTCAAGATTTCATTTTTAGACATTTTTTTATTTCTGCCTGAAACAGAAAGTGCACCAAATGGAATTGCAGGAGGTTCATCCAATTTAAAAACCTGCTTTGAATCAGCTGATGTTTTTAAAACTTCATTAAATGGTTTTGCGCCAAAAGGAGCTTTAATATCGGGTGTATTTTGCGCAGGTTTTGGCGCAGCAGGATAAATAGCATCAATATATGCATCTAATTGCTGAGCACGCATTTTAGCCTGTGCTTCACCTGAAGAATTTATATAGCTTTGAATTGCAGGATTAAACATTTTCTACCTTAAAACTCCCTTAGCCTTTAGCCCTTTTTGCATAATTTTATGCACTGGGCAATTTTTCAGCATATACTGATGAATTCGGCAATAGAGTTATAATACTTTACACTAAACCTATTAATATCATCTAAATTAATGATTTTATAAAAAAAGTCATAAAGCATAGATAAAAATATTTATTTTTTTTAAAGTAATAGCAATATGAACATTATTATGCGGCACATTACCTGAATCATCATAGGAAATTTCAATTCAAGGCTTTCTTTGTCATTTTTTGCTTATTTTAGTTTTGCAAGTTCATAATCAATTCTTGAAATATAACGATTAATTTCTATAACTTTTTTTTCGTTACCAACCTTTGCAGCCATAGTTTTAGCTTTTAAAAATGAGGCTTTAGCTTTTGAATAATACCCTTGTTCAAACAATATCATTGCTTTAGCATTATGGAGGGTGTAGCTATCATCTTTATAAAATATAGCCTCATCAAAATCATTTAGTGCAAAATTATATTTATCTTTAAATATGTATAAAGCTGCCCGCAATCCAAAGGCAGAACCTATACTATCCATTACGCTTTTTTGCATTTTTTTATCATTTGGATTTGCGCTATTATGAGCTTTTGCACTAAAGTCAGATATTATAAAAAGATTATAGAGCCTTTTATTTAGCATTTCTATGGCTTCATCATATCTTTGGTGTCTCTTGTAATAATCTAATGTATCAGAATCAAAATCTGCCATTATGACATCTTTTATAAAATCAATTGCAGCCTTGCGTTCTTCATTTGGTATATCTAATACATTTACAGCTAAAACCGGATATTCAACCCAAGCTGTTTTATAAGTTTTATTTACATTGCTATACCACTTTATCTGATACCATTCCCCAATATCATCTGAAATAGAATGCACAATTTCAACAGTTATTTTTTCAGGAAGTGTTGCAATCACTCTACTATGGGAATTTGCCTCTGGCGGACAATTGCGTACAATTAAGGGGTTTATAGTATAGTGAATATCACCAATATTAAATGCCGCATTGGAAGGCAAAATAAGTGCAAACAAAAATAATAAAATTAAAAACAATCTTTTAAACATAAACCCTTAACTTCCGTTTTAATTATTCACAATATTAATAGAAACGAGCTGTCATCACAATGAAATTGTAACAAATTCTTTACAATTGGGGTGCATGTAAAAACATGTGTTTTGGGTGAAAAAATTTTGATTATATAATATTTTCATAAAGGTAAAAAACAAAAATGAAGATTGCAGTATACCCTGGAAGTTTTGACCCTGTAACAAAAGGACATCTTGATATTTTAGAGCGCGCCTCGTCTATGTTTGACAAGGTCATTATTGCGGTATTAAAAAATAATTCTAAAAAATCTTACCTTCCAACATCAGACAGGGTGGAATTAATCAAAAAATCTATTGAAGATATGGGGCTTTTAAATGTAGAAGTTGGCTCTTTTGATGGCCTTACTATTGATTATGCTAGAAAAATGGGTGCAAAATTTTTAATCAGAGGATTGCGCGCAGTGTCAGATTTTGAATACGAAATGCAATTATCACAAACAAATCAGGCTATAGCCCCTGAAATTGGCACAGTATTTTTAATCACAAAGCCAAAATACAATTTTATCAGTTCTGGCATCGTTAAAGAATTATCATCTTTGGGGCAGGACGTTTCTAAATTTGTTCCAAAAAGTGTGGTAGAATATTTACAAAAGGATAAAAATAAGCAACGAAAGGCAGATTTTTAAGATGTCACAATCAGAAGAAAAAATGTACGATTTAATAGATAAATTGAACGAACTTTGGGAGGTTGGTCTGCACATCGTTCCTGGTCATTATGTTGTAGTGAAAAGTAAAGAATTATCTAAAATTATAAATGGCTTCCCAGATGCTGTTTCAAATGAAATAAGAGATGCACATGTTATTTTAAGAAAAAAAGATGACATCCTGCAAGATGCAAGAATGAAAGCTGATAGAATAATTGCAGATGCCGAAAATGAGCGTCATAGAATGCTGAATGAATCCAGCATAATGCGCGATATGGAAGAAAAGGCAAAAAGCTTTAGAGAACAGGTTATTCAAGAATGCGAAGATATTAAAATGAAGGCCTTCAATGAAGCAGAAAGTGTACGTTTAAACGCTAATGAAGAATCCATTAGAATTAAAGATGGTGCGCAAAATTATGCTCAGCAAGTTTTAAATAAGCTGGAACAAAATCTAAATTTACTTTATCAGGAAGTAATGAATGGCCAGCAATATTTAAACGACCTTAGAAATGCTTCTGATTTTAGTAACCAAAAATAAGGTGCGATTTTATACCATTACATTTTATGGTTATTTAAACCAAATTATAAAAACCCCTTGCAATGAGGGGTTTTGTTAATATTTGTTTACATAATTTTACATAAAGGCAATTTATTTTTTTCCTAAGTTTTTACAAACCATAAGTTTTACAAAAAAATCAAAAAGGGAAATTTATTATGATAACAAAATTAGGTTCTAACGTGGGCTTTAAAGGATTAATTATTAACAATAAGGAACAAGAACAACTTTGGAAGCTTACAAATAAAGATACAAGTAGCATGATTAAGGATTGTTTATCACACATAAACAACTATGTTTCTCAAGTAACCGGAGAGGATTGCTTTTTAAGAACCAATTACGGCTGTTACGAAAAAGAAAATAATGAAGGCCTTCCTGAAGGAAAGCCATACTGCAAAATTCAAATCACTGATAGAGGAGATAATATTATAGCAAGCACCACTGTTGATACTACATCCTCGCAAAGCATAAATAAAGGTTTTAGAGATATTGCAGGCCAATGCTCTCACAATGATAATGCGGCTGTACAAAAGCCTGATAGAGATACGTTATTATATATTGCAGAAACATATCGCAATAAACAATGCTAAATATTTTCTAATAAAAAGAGGCTTAAAAATAAGCCTCTTTTTTATAAGCGATTATTTTGATGTCAGAAATTTTTGAACCGTTGTATCCATAGATTCTTCTTTTACTTTCCATCCATCATCAGTATTTGTTACAATGAAATAAAAAGGAAGCCCTTTTTTATCACCGTTTGGGGTTCTTAAAGCTGTGATTTTATAATCGCCGTTGCCTAGTTTTTCAAAGTTTTTATTTGTGTATTTATTTTTATACTTTGAAAGCCTTGCTAATGGCAAACCTTTTTTTAATTCTTTTTTATACCTATCCATTGAAAAATTAACGCTTTCTTTTGTGCCATCAGGCTTTACCACTACGCGGATAATTCTTGCATCAGGCATATAATAATTCACAACAGATTTTGAATATGAATTTGCAGATTTTATATAATTTTCAAAAAATGTCTGCACATCCGTTAGTTCATCAGCTGATGATGGCAGATTAAAGAACAAAAATGCCGATATTATAAGTAAAAAGTTTTTTATAAAATTTATTTTCATTGTTTTGGCGCCTCCTATTTAAAATATAAAGATATTTTAACTTTATTTAAGTTTAATAAAATTCTCCAAAACGACAGATATTGCATTTATTTTTTTGGTTGCAAAATTTGTATTTTAACCATATATTTAATTGTATTCACAAAAAAGAGTGTCAGGGTTTACGTGATTTTGGCAGTTTTTGTGGAATTCAAATCGTCATAATGCGGGGTCATTTTTGAATGATACAGCCTTTGACTGTTTTTAAGACATATAAAAATGTGCTTTAGTAACAGGCAAACACCGTTTGAATAAAGTATATTTATCAAACCAAGTTACCCGCAAGTATTTTTTGACACAGACATCTGATTTTATTGTCATATTTGGGCTGTATGCTACTGCACCATTTTGGCTTGCAGCTTTGTGACAATAACTGGGACACTAGCTATACAGCAGGCTCTGTGCGGTGCAACAACTATGCTGGTGGCTGCAAGGGCGCCGCCAGGGGTTACACAAGTGAGAATTGGGCTGACAACTGCTACCCGGCCATTATTTGGGCCAGTACACTTTATAGCAGTCCCAAGTATCACGACTTTGCTCTGAGCAATGGTAGTTATTACAATAACGGCGCACACCCAAGTACCCTTGCCTTTTCGGTTGCCTGTGTTTGGATTTGAAACTACATTAAAATCAGCAACGAGCTATCTTGCATAAAGCATACAAGCTCGCGCGCTGCGGTATGCTGAAGCGCTCCTTGCCATAGACGGGTATGGCGGCAAGGCCACCTTTCGCAGCCATAGTGCTTTCAGCACCGGCTGACGCAACCCTTGGCTGCGGTATGCTGGATTTAAAAATTCTTTAAGCCGCAAGTCTATTTTTAGATAGCGGCTTAAATGTTAAAGATTTCTTGCGCCTGTTTGTGCGGAAAATCTATTTCCAAAGTTTTTACATCATCAATTAAACTTTTCATTGCAGCATATAATTTTTTCATAGCTTCATCAGAATATTCATCACGTTCTGATGCTATATTTTCGCCCTTTTCATTCAAAACAATTCTTGCAGTTCTTTTACCATTTTCAATTAATTCAGCTCTTGGTTTTACAAATTTTTCTCTAATTGGAATTTTTATCCATACAGTTTCGCCGCTCATCTGCCTTTCAACATTTGCAGTATTTTTGCTGATATCATGGTTTCGGTTTAATAAAAATCTCTTTATCGTGTTTTGTTTTTTATCATAAAATTCAATTGTAACACCCAGCCTTGCATCCAATTTTACCTTGCTTGCAGGAGTGGTTTTAATATCCTGTTTTGTATACCCCATAGAAGCCTTCACATAGGCTTGTTTATAGGCACCAGTTTTTGTTGCTGCACCAAAATCATCAGGGTACTTTTTCACAATCACGGTATCAAAGGTTGCATAATCATCTGTATGCATAACTCTTGTTTCTTCCTGCTGTTTTTTTGATGTTTTTGCACAAAAAGCTGGTGAAAAATTTATATTTGTTATATGGAAGACAGAATTATTCATCATATTTTATTAAAAGATAAAAAAAATATTTTTTGTCGATATTCAAGAATACAAAAGCCGTCTGAATATGATTTCAAACGGCTTTTAAGCTTTATTAACTTTTGTTAATTTATTTTACTCAATTGTAAAATCAGGAGTGCCAAACATTCCTTCAATTTCTTCTAAAATTGCAGAAGGTTTTCTTGCCTGATTTTTCTGCTGCGCACGGCGCAATGCTTCTTTTTCTTTTTCTTCTGAAGCATTTATCAAATGATGATAGCCGGTGCCTGCTGGGATTAACCTACCAATAATAACGTTTTCTTTTAAGCCGCGAAGCAGGTCTTTCTTACCTTCAACAGCAGCTTCAGTCAGAATTCTTGTTGTTTCTTGGAATGATGCAGCTGATATGAAGGATTCAGTATTCAAGGAAGCCTTTGTAATACCAAGTAACAATGCTTCGTAAGTTGCCACTTCTCCGCCTTCTTTTTCAACTCTCGCATTTTCAGCTTCAATCACTTTAAGTTCAACAAGTTCACCAGGAAGAAGTTTAGTTGTTCCTGAATCAACAACTTTCACTTTCTTACTCATCTGTCTTACGATAACTTCAACGTGTTTATCGGCAATTTCAACACCTTGAGAACGATATACCCTTTGAACTTCATCCACAAGGTATTGCTGTGCAGCAAATGTGCCTCTTAACCTGATAACATCGTGCGGGTTCAATGGACCAGATGTTAAAGGCTGACCTTTTGTGATTTTTTGTTTATCCATAACAATAACGCTAGATTCAATTGGGTATTTGATTTCAGTTCTACCGTTTTCATTTACGATATACAGTCTTGCAACATCATCTTCAATTTCAATTTCAGCAACACCGTCTTCTTCCGCAACAATTGCAGAATCTTTCGGTTTTCTTGCTTCTAAAAGTTCTTCAACCCTTGGAAGACCTTGAACGATGTCGCCTGTTTTTTGTCTTTCAAATACAAGTGTTGCAAGCAAATCGCCTCTTAATATCAAAGCGCCGTTTTCAACCTGTAAAAGTGTACCTGGGCTGATTAAATGCGGACGGCCAAGCCTTACAGTTACAGAATCTTTATTTACTTCAATCACTTGTCCAGACGCTGTTGATGTATCACCAGATGCTGAAATTACGCTATCCAGTTTAATAAATTCGCCTGTTTTAACTGTAGCTTTTGATTTAATAGGCATATTTTGTTCATATTTTTCTGAAACCAATAATAACCTTCTTAAATCTCTATCAGTTGATTTAATTGATGCAACAGAATTATCTACAGAAAGCACCTGTGTTTTTGTAACAGGGGTTCTTGGTTCAATTATTTGACCATTTTCAACCAATAATTCGGTTTGAGTAGAAGATAATGTTCTTGAACCATCTTCCTGTTCACGTCTCACAATTAAAGTTTCAAGTACAACAATTTTTAAATTGCCGTCTTTATCCAATTCCACAAGACCTTTCAGATGGCTTAAATATCCGCTCATAGAAAGAACAAGTGATGTACGTGTTAAAACAGCACCATCAAGATTTCTAACCCTTGCACCATCTTTATATTGCAATTGTGTCAAAGGAAGAATTTCAATTGATTCATCGGTTGTATCAAATTCGATTGATACATCCTTTGGTTCAATCCTAAAGCTTTGAACTGGTCTAATTAAGATTTGAACAGATTGTTTATCAAGTGAATCAACTTCATCAATATCCTCTGTTATTTCTTCATCTAAATCATCAAGTTCGAGTACATCAGATTCATTTTCAACAATTGTTACAATTGAATCAACTTTTGCTTTGATTTTGCCTGCAACAACGGTACTTGCTTTAATTACTTCATTTTCTTCAACCTTGAGGTCATTTATTGAATCAAGAGTGTGTAATTCACCAGGACGCACGATAACTTCGTGGATAATATCGTTAAATTCTTTAATTTCTACAATACCATCAATGTGAGTATATAAATCTTTTACAACTTCACATCCAGCCTCAACGTATGTTCCTGATTCAACAAGTTTTAGGGATGAATCTTTTGAAATTTGGTGAATTTCTTCAGGAATGAATACCACTTCACCGCCTTGAACAACCACTTGATTTTCATCTACTTCAATGCCATTGTATCTGATTTCACCTGATGAACTTACTTTGTGCTCATCATCGATTAATTCTGCAATAATCATGCCATTTTCAACAGTTGTATCAATTGGTGATTTTACAATATATTTTTCATCAGTTGATGTTACATGCCAAATTTGTTCTTTTTTAGTTTGTTCAAATACAGCATTTGATGGGATAATTGATGCGATAACAATGGTTAATTCTTTACCAGCAACAATTTTATTGATTTTTCTGCCTTCAAAATCAACCTGTTCAACTTCAAGTGAATTGTTAACACGAACTTCGCCGCCATGTTCTGATACTATTAATGTTTCAGCAAGTTTTTCACCTTTTTTAATCTTTTGGCCATCTGAAACAAGAATTTTTGAACCAGCAGGAAGTGTGTAAACATCACCGCCTAATACCCAAACAATACCTGATTTATTTGATGTTCTTGAAATGTTTCCTTGACGGTCTTTCTTTTCATCGGCCACAAAATCTTCAAACACAACTTCACCTGAAATATCAGATGTAATATCTTTTGTAGCTTTTTCTGTTAAACGTGAACCATCACCTTTTGATACAGGTTCAAATTCAGCAATTTTTTCGCCTTTTTTAAATTCTGAACCATCAACAAAAAGAACTTTTGCACCAGCTGGGATATGGATTTTTTCGGTTTCTTTTGCACCTTTAAACTCAATATCAGCTTCTTTTATTGCAACTTGAACAACATCACCATGACGTGTTCTCATTTCTCTTGTTCTAGGTGCACCTGAAACTTTACCATCAAACGGAGCAAGCACCTGTTTCATGGCACCAGCACCTTTAAATACACCGCCTGTGTGGAATGTTCTCATCGTAAGCTGCGTACCAGGTTCACCGATTGACTGAGCAGCAATTGTACCAATAGCTTCACCTATATCAACAAGCTTTTGTGTTGTCATTGCCCAGCCATAGCATTTTTGGCAAATACCATATTCTAATTCACAGGTTAATGTAGAACGTACATCAACTTCTGTTAAATTTAAATCTTTGATTTTTGCTATATCTTCACGGTCAACAGTTTTATTTTTTTCAACTAAAACATTTCCGTCTTTATCTGTTATATCTTGCGCAACAGTTCTTCCTAATAATCTATCTAACAATGGAACAATTGCGTTTTCACCATCCATAATAGCGGTTAATTTGATAGATTTTTCAGTGTGACAGTCTGCATCACGAATGATAACATCCTGTGCAACGTCAACAAGACGTCTTGTTAAGTATCCAGAGTCAGCTGTTTTAAGCGCTGTATCTACAAGACCCTTACGTGCGCCGTATGATGAAATAACATATTCTGTACAAGATAGACCTTCTTTAAAGTTTGATTTAATAGGCAAGTCGATAATCTGGCCTTGGGCATCTGCCATCAAACCACGCATACCAACCAGCTGTGATACCTGAGATAAGTTACCTCTAGCACCGGAGAATGCCATCATATATACAGGATTCAATCTATCAAAGTTTTCTACAACCTGTTCTGTTAACCTTGCAGTTGTTTCAGACCAGGTATCAATAACCTTTGTATAACGCTCAACCTCTGTAATTTCACCTTTCATATAGCGATAGGTAGATTGTTCAATTTGATCTTGCGCTTCTTTTAAAAGTTCACCTTTAACAGATGGAACCGATAAATCATGGATAGAAATTGTGGTACCAGCTTTTGTTGCATATTTAAAACCTAAATTTTTCAAATTGTTTGCAAGTTCAGCAGTTTTTGCCCCACCCATCTCTAAATAGATTTGAGCAAGAAGCTTATTCAAACCTTTTTTATCCACAGTCTTATTTATAAAGTCTATATGTTTTTTCTTTTTTGCTGCGGTATCAGGAGTTAAAGTTGTCATTTTCTATATTTCCCTCTTTATTTTTAATCTTTATTAATTAGTGTGATAACACTGATTTTCTTACGGTTTCATTGAAAACTATCCTTCCCACGGTAGTTTCAATCCTCTTTCCAGCTTCATCTCTTACGACAATTTTATCGTGGAGTTTGATATTTCCTAATTCAAGAGCAGAAATTGCATCCATGAAATTATGGAAATACCCTTTAACAGGTGCACTTTCATCCTTCAAAATGGTTAGATAATAAATACCCAATACCATATCCTGAGAAGGTGTAATAATAGGTTTACCTGTTGCAGGAGCAAGAATATTATTTGTTGCAAGCATAAGCATTCTTGCTTCAGTTTGCGCTTCAATTGAAAGAGGCACATGGACCGCCATTTGGTCACCGTCAAAGTCAGCGTTGAACGCTGTACATACAAGCGGGTGCAATTGGATAGCTCTACCTTCAACCAAAATAGGTTCGAACGCTTGGATACCAAGTCTATGAAGGGTTGGGGCACGGTTTAATAATACAGGGTGTCCATCAACCACCTCTTCTAAAATATCCCATACAATAGGTTCAGATCTTTCAATTTTCTTTTTAGCGGATTTAATATTTTGAACCAAACCGCGTTCAATTAATTTATTTACAACAAACGGCTTAAATAATTCTATCGCCATTTCTTTTGGTAAACCGCACTGATTTAAGCTTAACTGCGGACCTACAACAATAACTGAACGGCCTGAATAGTCAACACGTTTACCCAATAGGTTTTGTCTGAAACGGCCTTGCTTACCTTCGATAATATTTGATAATGATTTTAGAGGTCTTGAATTCGGGCCCACAACAGTTCTGCCGCGTCTACCATTATCAATAAGAGCATCAACAGCTTCTTGAAGCATTCTTTTTTCGTTTCTAACGATGATTTCAGGAGCACCCATCTCTAAAAGCCTTGCAAGACGGTTGTTTCTATTGATTACACGTCTGTACAAATCGTTCAAATCTGATGTTGCAAAACGTCCGCCATCCAATTGAACCATTGGCCTTAAATCTGGAGGAGTAACAGGAAGAACATCCATAATAAACCAAGTTGGTTCAGTTTCAGATTCAATTAAAGATTCAACTAATCTTAGTCTTTTGATTAATTTTGCTCTTTTTTGAACAGAACCGCCCGCAGAATCAAGCTCAGCCCTAATGTCATCGGCCAGTTTGTTAAGTTCTATTTCAGATAATAATTCTTTGATTACTTCCGCACCAATACCTACTTTTAATTGGCTATCTTCATTTTCTAAAATGTAATCTTCGTATTCTTCTTCTGTTAATAATTGGAATTTTCTAAATGGGCTTTCTCCGCCATCAACAACAACATAATTGTTGAAATAGATAATTTGTTCCAAATCTTTTAATGTCATATCCAATAAAAGGCCAAGATAACTTGGAATACCCTTTAAAAACCAAATATGGCTAACAGGGGCAGCAAGCTTAATATGGCCTAATCTGTGACGACGGACTTTTGAATCAGTTACTTCAACACCGCAGCGTTCGCAGATAATACCTTTATGACGTACTCTTTTGTATTTACCGCAATAGCATTCCCAATCTTTTGATGGCCCGAAGATTCTTTCGCAAAAAAGGCCGTCACGTTCAGGTTTTAGAGTTCTATAATTTATGGTTTCAGGCTTTGTAACTTCACCATAAGACCATTTTAATACCCTTTCACTTGATGCTATTGAAATTCGTATATAATCAAAATAATCTATACTTGTTGACACTTTTGTCTCCTTAATTTTTCTCTTTAGTTCTTTTATGATTAGTCTTTAAAGGTTGTTGGTGTTTCAAAGAAATTGATATTCAATAATTCTGAATCCATATCTGATAACACTCTTTTTGGAGCAGATTTTCTTAAATCATCCGTATCAGACATTAAATCAACTTCTTCACCGCCTTTTTTAGCTACAGCAATATCAAGACCGATACTTTGTAATTCTCTTACAAGTACCTTGAATGATTCAGGAATACCTGGTCTTGGGATATTGTCACCTTTAACTATTGCTTCATAAGCTCTGCTTCTTCCATTAACATCGTCTGATTTTATAGTTAACATTTCTTGCAAAGTATAAGCAGCACCATAAGCTTCAAGTGCCCAAACTTCCATTTCACCAAACCTTTGGCCGCCAAATTGCGCTTTACCACCCAAAGGTTGTTGAGTAACAAGTGAATATGGGCCTGTGCTTCTTGCGTGAATTTTATCATCAACAAGGTGGACAAGTTTCAAAATATAAGAAAGACCAACAGCAACAGGTTCATCAAATGGTTCACCGGTTCTGCCATCATAAAGGGTTACTTTACCATCTTCTCTTACCCAATCATGTCCTGATTCTTTAATACCTTTGATTAATTCTTCTTTTGTTGCAACCTCAGACTGTGCTGCACCATACATTTCATCAAATGGCGGAGCTTCATAATGGTTTCCAGTCAAATATGCAGCTAAACCCAACAAGCATTCATAAGTTTGACCCACATTCATACGTGATGGAACACCAAGAGGGTTTAATACAATATCAATCGGAGTGCCATCAGGAAGGAAAGGCATATCTTCTTTTGGAAGAATTCTTGAAACAATACCCTTGTTTCCATGGCGCCCTGATAATTTATCACCAACAGAGATTTTTCTCTTTTGGGCTATATATACTCTGATAACAGTATTTGCACCTGGTGGCAGTTCGTCACCTTTTTCGCGGTCAAATACCTTAACATCGACAACCCTTCCGCCTTCACCATGAGGAACACGAAGAGAATTATCTTTAACATCGCGTGCTTTTTCAGCAAAAATTGCTCTCAAAAGTTTTTCTTCTGGCGGATGTTCAGATTCACCTTTTGGTGTAATTTTACCAACCAAAATATCATCTGCATACACTCTTGCACCAATTCTAACGATACCACGTTCATCAAGATGACGAACCGCATCTTCAGAAACATTAGGAACTTCTCTTGTAATTTCTTCAGGCCCAAGCTTCGTTTGACGTGCATCTATTTCAAGCTTTTCAATGTGAACAGATGTAAACACATCATCATAAACAAGTCTTTCATTAATTAAGATAGCATCCTCAAAGTTGTATCCTTCCCAAGGCATATATGCAACAAGAACGTTTTTGCCAAGTGCAAGTTCGCCTTTATGAGTAGAAGCACCATCTGCTATAACATCGCCAGCCTTAACTCTTTGGCCAGCACGAACTAACGGTTTTTGGTTAATACAAGTATCTTGGTTAGACCTTATGTATTTTAATAATTGATGTTGGTGAACTTTGCCGTTGTCATCTTTAATATGAATTTCTTCACCAACAACCCTGATTACTTCACCATCAACTTCTGAAACAGACACCATGCCTGAGTCTTTCGCTGCTCTTTTTTCTAAACCAGTACCAACAACAGGTCTTTGGGTAATTAAAAGAGGAACAGCTTGACGTTGCATGTTTGAGCCCATCAAGGCACGGTTAGCATCATCGTGTTCGATAAATGGAATTAATGATGTAGCAACAGAGATGATTTGAATAGGTGAAACACCGAAATAGTCTACCTTTTTAGAATCGCCCATTGTAAACTCTGAACGGTATCTAACTGGTATAAACGGTTCTTTAATTTTTCTGTTTTCATCTAATTCAACGTCAGCAGGCGCCACACGATAATTTTCATCTTCATCCGCTGTAAGATAATGTACTTCTTCTGTTACTACACCATCTTTTACAACAAAGAATGGAGATTCAATAAAACCATAATCATTTACTCTGGCGTGAGTTGCCAAAGAACCAATCAAACCAGCGTTTGGACCTTCAGGAGTTTCAACCGGGCAAATACGTCCATACTGAGAAGGATGGATGTCACGAACGGCAAACCCTGCACGTTCTCTCATTAAACCACCAGGTCCTAATGCTGAAATACGTCTTTTGTGTGTTAATTCTGCAAGAGGATTAGTTTGGTCCATAAACTGTGACAATTGTGATGAACCAAAGAATTCTTTAATTGCAGCATTTAACGGCTTAACGTTTAAAAGATTTAATGGAGTTAAAGTTTCAGAATCCTGCAAAGTCATTCTTTCTTTAACTATTCTTTCAATACGGGATAAACCAACTCTAAATTGGTTTTGTAATAATTCACCAACAGAGCGGATGCGACGATTTCCCAAGTGGTCGATATCATCCAAAACGCCTTCATCGTAGGTTAAATTGATTAAATATTCAATACCTGCAACAATATCTTGAACTGTGATTGTTCTTTGTGTTTCAGGAAGGTTTAAGTTTAATTTTTTGTTTAATTTATAACGGCCAACTTTTCCGATATCATATTTTTTCTCATCGAAAAATCTTGCTTCTAAAATTGACCTGCCACCAGCAGCTGATGCAGGGTCGCCTGGTCTTAATTTTTTATAAACTTCAATCAAAGCTTCATCTGTTGAATTTGTAGTATCTTTTTCTAAAGTTTTCTTTAAAAATTCAAAGTGAGTAAATAATGTTTCCATCTCAACAGGGGTGATACCTAACGCCTTTAATAAAGTGGTAGCAAGGATTTTCCTGTTTTTATCAATTTTTACGTATACTAAATCGTTTGAATCAGTTTCTATTTTCAACCATGCACCACGGTTTGGAATCAAAGTAGCATTATAAAGACGTTTTCCTGTAGGAGAAACTTCTTTTTTGTAGTAAATACCAGGAGAACGCACAATTTGTGAAACGATAACACGTTCTGCACCATTTACAATAAATGTACCTTTATCGGTCATTGTAGGAATATCGCCGATGTATACTTCCTGTTCTTTAATTTCACCGGAATCACGGTTTACAAGCCTCATCATAACTTTTAATTGTTTTGAATAGGTTGAATCATGAATTCTAGCTTCTTCTATAGTGTATTTAGGGTTATCAAAAGTATAATTTGGAAGAAAATGCAATTCTAATCTTCCTGTATAGTCTTTAATAGGAGAAAACGATAAGAATTCTTCCTTTAAGCCTTCTTTTAAGAACCATTCAAACGATTTCTTCTGAATTTCAATCAAATCAGGAAGTTCGCTCAAACGGGTTGGTGGAATGCCCATAGGAGTAACTCTGGTTGCATATTGTGTTGTTGACATTTACGTACCTCTAATATATGTAATTACAAATTATATACAGCTGTTTTTTTTAAAAAATATTAAGGTTTATTGCTAAATATTTATCAAAAATGCAATTCTAATCCCATTTTATACAATAAATTTAGCTTAAATAATCTTACTGCGTAAAAGCTTTAAGTCAAGCAAGAAAATTTACAAAATGTTACATTTAATACATTTCACGGATTAATTTTAAATTTAAAAACTTTATAATAAAATATTATGAAAAAAATAATTCCTCTCATTTTAATATTGTTATCATTTTTATTCCAACAAGTCAAAGCAGATTTTATGCCATCTTATACAAATTCTGTAAATCACTATGGAATAGGTGCTGCAAAAATTACAAATTTTGTCACCATTTATGAAAAACCAGACATAAATTCAAAAATTTTACAAAAAATTTATTGGAATAATATAGGAAACCTTTTATTTGAAAATAAAGAAAATACTGAAAAGTTTTCAGATGTTTTTCTTACTTTCCTTCCGCAGGATAATATCGTGCTATTAAGTGTTGAAGATGAAAATGACGAATGGATAGAAGTTTGCTATAACCAAAAATTAAAACTTTTTGGCTGGATAAAAAAAGAAAACAAAAACAGTTATGCAAAATTTTATTCATATAGAGATTTATTACTTGAATATGGAAAAAAATATGGTATTTATATTTATAGAAACCTGCCTTATGAATATAAAAAATTATATTCAGGACCAAACAAAGAAGCACGTGAAATTGATGAATTTAAATATGCAAAATATATAAGCCCCTGGCTTGTTCAAGGCAATTGGGTACTTGTTAAGGTAACAACTTATGATAACAAAACAAAAACCGGATGGTTTAGATGGCGTGATAATGATGGAAGGCTATACTGCTTTGTTAATTTAAAATAATATATTAAAAAGGCCCCGTTTTTGAGGCCTTTTTTATTTTAAATTGTTTTATGAAACTTTATAGAATACGTTTGCAACATCATCAAGCTCAATCGGTTTTGTTTTATCGGCCTTTGGCGCAATTTTTATACCGTTTGGCCCAACCGTTGTTGCTGAATACAATCTGCCGCCTTCTACTATATACAATTTACCATCGTCTTCATATTGGGCTTTTTTAGGATTGTATTTTATTTTTTTGAATTTTTCGCCATCTTTTGCAACATTGCCCACGGTTTTATCCATTGAAGCATTTTCTGTTTCAAATTTACCATCAGACGTCATAACAGGATAGCCGTTTACGTCGCGTTTTTTCCTTTTTACATCGGTTTGTTGATAAGGGTCAATGTATCCAAGCTGAATGTATGGAATTTTATCTTCAGTTTTTCTATCCAAAGGTGCTTTTGCTCTTGCTTTTGCATCAAGAAGATGCCCCTTGGTATCAGTCATTTCATTTTGCATTTGTTTATTTGAATAAACAACAAGAACATTTGAACCCTTGTCATTATATTTATACAATGCACTGTATGAAGGATTTTCTTTTTCTTCGGCAGATTTTCTGATGAAATTGCCTATAGCATCAGTTTGTGGCTTACCATCAGGGTCAAGAACCAAATTCCTGTTTTCATTAAGGTTTGCAACAAGCCTGTTTTGCGGAACAATCAATGGTGAACCATCTGCAAGAGCAGAAAGAGCAGGGTTTTTATGCACTTTAGCAGCAGCGGTCACTTCATTATAGAATTTTTTAATAAATTCTTTTCCTTCTGTTTCACTTATCCAGCCATGGTGAACAAGGTTTCTAATTGCAAGTTCTGTGTTTTTGGTTGCAGTTTCATAGCCTGAATGCCCCATTTCATCGCCTGCAAAAATTGTCGGCACACCAACAGAAAACATCATCATTTTAAACATTGAGCCAAGTTTATCTAAATCAGGACTAAATTGTTCAAAGGCTTTATCGATGATTTTTTGTTCAGCATTTGATAACTGTTTGTTATCATATTTTTTGCCATCTGCAAGAGGCCATTGCATACCTTTTGATTTTGCAATATATCTTGCATGTTGCATAACATCTTTCATTGTGACATCAAATGGTGAAAAACCAAACGCACGTGATGTATTCATATTGGCAGGCGTATTTAAGAACTTACCTGATGCAAGCTCACCTATTGCCTGCTTTATGATTTTCTTTTCTTCATCACTGATTTTAACGCCGCTTTTTGAATCAGAATTTAGTTCATCAATACCTTTTTCAAAGGTTTCTAAGTATTTTTCACCAACAGCAACACCCATAGAGCTGATTTGGTCAATTTTTTTGCTGCCTGTTACTTTTTCAGCCCTTTGTTTATCGGCATCATTTTTAAGGTCACCAAGGAATAATTCCATATCAAGTGCAACACAATGGAATGGACGCGGTTTATCATGGTTATTTACAAAAATATGGCTTCCATTTATAAACTGTGGAGAGGCAGACTTGAAGAAATCCTTCAGACTGTTTTGGAAAGTTTGCATATTATAAAGGCGCCAATCTGCCGTATTGCCGTTTTCATAATTTTGGCCGAATAATTCAGGATAGAGGCCAAAGAATGTAGAATAATTACTACCTGTTGTAGCACCTGTTTTTTCATAAAACATTCTTTCAGCTATATTAGGGTCTATAAATTTACCAAAATCTTTACCCCATACAGCGTTAATGGCCAAATTATCGTCACTTAGATAAATGTTTTTAAGCTCGTTAAACACGGGTCTTGATAAATCTTTTGTATTGCCATTGATAAAATCTTTTGCTTCAGGACTTACTTTGCCTAAAACATTGTCTTTATCACCTTTTTGTATGTCTTTTGTGAAGAAATTAGCAATGTATTGTTTTTGATCATCGCTGTTCATTGCTTTAAAATCTTCAATGGTTGCTTTTGCAATTTCATTTTTATTACCATGCTGCCATCTTGAGAAGCTCCAAAGGTCTGTAACTTCTGCAATTACATAAGAAGCAGGGTTTTGTTTTCTGATATTTTTGATAAAACTACCCCAAAAATCTATTATGCTGTCCCAGCAATCTTCAAATGAAACATGTGGATTTAGAGCACGTCTTTGGTCAAGGTCTGCAACGTCTTTTGCAGCATCAAAACGCCAGTTTAAGCCAGCGCCTGTTTTATCAATTATTGCCCTTGCAGTTTTGATATCATCAAGTTTAACTTTTCCAAATCTTTTGTGTAAAGAATTTACCAATGCTTCTGTATCGTTATTTGTGATTGATTTAAAGCCGCTTCTCAATTTTTTCAATACAGCATTAGCTTCATCTTTTGCAGTCGGCTCTTTAATACCTAGACTTGAAATCCCTTTATATCTGATGTTTTCATCATATTCAGGATTTCCATTTTCATCAAATTTTACATCAATATCTTTAAATAATGCTTTTGTAACACCAAATTTCATAACATCAGAAGATATTATGCCAGTTAAAGCTTTACCATAATCTGTCAATTGGGTAACATTGCCACTTTCAAAGATTTTTTGATCTTTTGGCATTTTGACATCCAGCGCACTTAAAACAGATACTAGATAATCTTGCATATCATCTTTGTAAAGATTTTGAGCATTTTTAGACATTTTATCAAGAAATTTTACCTTTGGAAGTGTTTCGTCATCATTTTTGTTTGTAGGCCTTGGAGTAATGTGGCTTGTAGACAATACTGCTGTTAATTCTGGTGCAAATTCAACACTTTCAAGAGGAAAATCAACAACTGAATTTAATAAAACTTCTTCCGTGCTTTTGCCTGTTACCCTGTCTTTAAAATTTTTATTAAATTCTTTGCTATGAATTACTGTGCTTTTAATATCATCAAGAACAAATTTATCTATATGGTGTTGTTTGCTAATATTTTGAAAAGTTTTATCAGGATTTGTTGAAACACCTTTTGCAATGTGTTCTACTAAAGAATCGTCAGTTAATTTTGTCCAATATGATGCAATATTATAGTAATAATTCTTTACTTGCTTGTTTCCTATAATATTATCAGGGTCATTAGATGGATTTGTAATATTTGCTTTAAATAAATCTACATTACCATCCCAGTTGCTGGCACCGCCAGCTTCACCTTTTCTAGTGATAGAATATTGATCCATTTGGAAAAATGCATCATAACCTTTTCTTCTTTTGCCATTTTTTGAAACATAACCAATTTCATCAAGAATTTCAAGAGTGGCGCCTTTTGTTTTAAACCTGTTATCTTCAGGGTTAACAGGAAAATAAAAAGGCATAGCACTATCTTGGTGCTCTGTCATATCATAATGGTTTTTAGTGTTTGATTTAGCATATTTTGTAATAATTTTTGTATTATCTAAAAGCTGCTTATCATCTGTAAGTCTTTTATCGATAATTTGAATATAAGTAGGCTTAGTTTTATCGTAGTTTGGATTTTTAACAACCTGTGAACCAAGCTCATGACCTTTTAAGCCTTTTAACTTTTCAAATTCATCATCAGATAAATTAAGCCTGTTTTTGCCGTCAGCCTCAATATATTTAGGGTTTATAACCTTAAAGCCGATATTTTTCTTTAAAAGTTCAGCTTTTTTATAATCAGGCGAATTTTTATCATCAGTTTTAGCTACAATAGTATCAGGAAACACACCAATTGGAACATTTGCATTTGGTGCATCTGTTTTATCAAATTTTATCCAGTTGAAACTTTCAGATTCTTTGCCCCATCTTAAAAAATGCTGCATCTGTGGAGATTCAATACTTAAAGATGTAAAAGCACCATCTGCAACGTATGTTTTACCTTTATCAAACATGGTATTTTGCAATTCTTTAAAATCTTCCAAAGTACCTTTTGTAGATGCAATCTGGTATGGATTCATTGTCCAATAACCATGGGATGATATATCATCTGCGCCAAAAAGAGGGGTGGAAATTATCATTTCATAAGGGTCAAGTTCACTATTTTTTTCTTTTAATTTTTCAATAATACCCTGAATATTACCGCCTGCTTTATTAAAATGATTTCTAACAAAATCTTTATTATCTTTTACATTATAGGCATCTGGAAAAATATGGTACATAGGGCCTGTTTTATTTACAAAACCTTGTTTTTTTGAAAAATAAGAGAATTTACCGCTTTCACCTTCTGCCACAGCGCCTGAATCTAGAAGATAGCTGTTTTGTTTTGCAAGATTTAGATTTTTGTTTTTTTTAAGTTCATCTTCATCAATTAAGACAAATCTGTAACCCACCATATCGGTGTTTGGCATTTGAAAATCTTTTGCATCAACATCAAAAACACCATTGCCATATTTTAAAAGCGAAATAGAATTTTCAAGAAGCTTTGGGGCGCCTTGTGTAATCAGCCTGCCTGTAGCATTACCGTTTTTATCCTTTTCTTCAGCAACAGCAACTAATTCCACAGCAAGAGCATAGTGGTGTTCTTTACCTGTTTTTTTGTCAACAACTTTATCATTAAAGGGCGGAGCGTAAAATCTATATTTTTGCGCACCAGTTTCTTCAATTATGCTTTTTTGCCCGGTAAATGATACTTGCTGATTCTTAGCATCTAAATTTTGTATATTGCCAAATGATAATGAGTCCACAAATATTCCCCTTACGCTTATCTTATTTTGTCTTCTTCTTATTTATACTATACCAATATAAAACGCAAAATTATCAAAAATTGCCTGTTTTATATTATTTCTTTTGGCCTGCATTTGGCCTATACATTGCCATATCCTGTTTATATACGGCTTTTGCACCTTTTTCCACATTAGGTGTGTCTATTTCAAACACATGAGCCCTTGAAGGTGCTAAATCCACAACAAGTTCGTTTTCATTTGTTTGGAATTGGCTCTTTCCTGAATATGCAGGAAGAAGATTGTTTAATTGCTGCGTTTGTTTTAATCCATTAATTTTTATTTTTGCAGAATTTCTGTGGTTAACATCCCTATTTACAACTGTAAGTAATGTTTTGCCATTTAAATGTCTTGCATAAGAAATAACTTCAGGATTATCATTGTCAAGAACAACAAATGAACCTTCATTTATAAGCTTTTTATATTCACCTTGCTTTAATTCCATGGCTTTTTTCATAAATTCACCAATTTCAGGATTGTTTCCGCCAGGTTTTCTTGATTTATTAAAGATATCAATTCTTCCCTTATGAACAGTACATTCATTTGTATCGGTCATTGTTTCAGGATTTTTAGTTCCTTCATAAGGATACAAATAGTAATCTCCTGTTTGCACACCATCTACAAAATAAGGATTCAACTGAGGCAATGTGGATTGCAAAGCTGTGGTTAACATTACCCAAGGCGCACCACCATAGAACATCGGGCTTTGGTCATCATGGGTAGAGAATGAACCAATCAAGCTTCTAGGTCCATCCACCATTCTGTTGCTCATTTCAATGTTTTCAATTACATATTTGTATAAATCTTCAGCTTTTGTCCACTGATTAAAGATGTGGTACTGTCCATAATAAGAATCAAAACCAACCTTTAAAAGGTCTTCGGGCCTATCGTATGGCATATTTAGCTGCGGAGAAGCGTCTTCATAGGTATAAGTTTCTGCCAACCAGCCAAATTCAGGGTCTTTTGCCCTTGAATAAGGGATAATTACGTTCCAAAATTCAACAGGTTTTGCACGGCCAACATCTGCCCTGATACCATCCATACCAAGACCTACGCACATATCAATATATTTTCTGTGCAAATCAAGCACATCTTTGTTTAAAATGCGCTTTTCTTCATTTTCCCAAGGAGAAAGCATTCTGATATCGCGCCAACCACCCGGTGTTTTATCAGTTACGCCGTCTTTTTCTTTTGCCATCATTTCAGGGTGTCTTTTTGAAAAATCTACAGAAACACAGCTTGGTAAATCAAGCATTGCACTGATACCATTTTTATGGCATTGTTCTACAAAATACTGACATTGTGCAAAAGCAACTTCAGGGTCTGCTTTTGTCATATTAACCAAATCTTTACCGGTTCTTTGTTTATAAATTGCCGCAATTTCACTTCTTGCAGGTTCCGGCGGATTTTCATCTACAAGTTCAGGGTCTACTTTTAGTAAATCATCAGGCGCATAAACAGAGCCTGCTGTACCCATAGCTTCTGTTCTTCCTGGAGGATGAATGGGCAGGATGTGCAGAGTGTTTATTCCTAGGGATTTTAGTTCAGATAATCTTTCTACAGCATTAATAAAGTTTCCTGAGACTTCATTTCCTTGAATCAAACCATTGCCGTCAAGGTCTTTTGCATTCATGGTTCTTGGAATAACAGCCATAATAGTAGCTTCATTATTTCTCAACTGGCTTTTTAATGTATTTTTCCAAGGGCCATTTTGAACATTTGTAATACCTTCAATTTTATTTACGCCATTAACATTGGTAACATTTTGCGCTACAAGACCCTGGGTGGTATTCAAAGCACCAGGCTGTTTTAAAAGGTAGGCTTTTAATAAATCGCTTCCAGGAACAATAGCAGACACTTGAGCCGCAGGCACCTGAATTTCAGGTTGTTTTGGCTCTTGGGCAATGCCGTTTTTTTGAAGATACCCTTGAAGCAAAGGGCTCATTGTTGGTTTATTTATTTCCATTCACTGCTCCTGAATTTGCGTCTTTTTTCATATATAAATGCTGATCTTTATCTCTGCCAATAAATATTTGTGCAAGGAATGTAACACCAACAAGGCCAATTGCAATAGGTGCAAATATTTTCATCCATGCTTTAGAATTAAATTTTTGGCTTGCATTTTCAAAGGCAAAACTTCTTAAAGGTTTACCTACTTTTTGATATTTGATTGCATCATTTTCTGCTGCTGCCTTGTAGAATATTCCGCGAAGTTTTTCATCCTTTATTATATTGCCATCCACAAAGTTTGAGGTATTAACATAGTCTGAAACATAACGCGTATCGCCATTTGCTCTTTTTAAGCCTGAACCTTTTGAGCCTATCGCCATTAAAGATACTCTCATTTCTTCTAATTTTTGAGGAAGTTCTTTCATGCGTTTTGGAACTTTCTTCAAGATAGCCTGCGTGTTTTCACTCAAAGGCTCATTGAACATGCCATGATTTAAAGCTTCATAGTATGCACCATTACCTTTGATATAGTGAGTATTTTCAAAATCGCCCGGAGTTGATTTATAAAGTATTTTTCTTGAATCTTCAATAAATGTTTCAAGACTTTCTTTAACTTCCGGATGAGTTTTTTTGTATGCATTCCATCCTTTTTTGCTATAGATGCCAACGCCCTGCTCGCCTTCTTTTATTCTGCTTTCTAAATCAAGAGCAAGAAGAATTCTATTTTTGGTTGCATCAATACCTGGTAAGGATTCATTTACATATCTTTGAATATCGGCATAAACTCCAGAAACTTTAGCCGCATCTTTGTTTGTCATAGCAATTAATGTTTTCAAGGAAGGATGATATCCTGTAGATGTTGTATGAAGTTTAGCTTTAGATTGTTCTAATAGATTGTTTATAAGCTTTGTTCGTTCCTTATCGCTTATAAGCGGAGTTTCTGTTATAGAAGTAAATAATTCTTTATATTTACCCTTATCACCTGCTATTTCTGCAAGTGATTTTTGCAGATAATCTGCTGCATAATCAGAATTTGACCTTAATTTCTCAAGTTCTTTTGAACTTGGCTTCATAACATCAAACACACGTTCAACAATATTAAAATACTGTCTGCCAAATGAATTATCAACAGATTTTACAATATCATCAATAGTGGATAATGTAGCACCAAATTTTCTTGAAGTTTGGAAGTTTTTCTCAACATTATTCAAATATGCAGGAAGTTGTTTTTGTTTTAAACCTTCCACAAAATCAGCAAATACCTTTTTGCCATCTTTTGAAACCAAATCAGCAGGAATAGCTTTTAATTCTTTGCTCACTTTAACATTGCTGCCGCTTAGAGCATTTGCATCTTGTATCATTTTATTAAATACTGAATCTTTGCCGCCTTCAACAAGTTTTAATGCGGCATCTTTTGCCATGCCTTGTTGTCTAAGTTCCATTACACGCTGATTTTTAAGCGCACTTACAACACTTTTATCAAGGCTTGTTTTTGTATATTCAACAGTTTTTAATAAAGCCTTATCATTTGAAATAGCATCCATAATGCCATTTGCAGTATATTCTATTTCACCTTTTTGAACTTTTTCTACAACATTTTTTATTGCATCTTGAAGTTGTTTTTTATCTATAGAAACTTCTGTAATACCACCTTTAGCTGTTCTATCAACCGCTTTTACTACAATATTATCGCCTTCTTTTTTAGCATGTTCCAAGAATAAATTAAACATATCTTTTGATGCAGCATTTTCATCCATAGAATAAGCGAACATTGCTTTTAAATCTTGCGCAATTTTTGGTGAAAAATCAGGCATATTTTTTGTAAATTTACCATTTTCAACCATTGTTGCAGGATTAAGTGCATCGGCCAGCTTTTTAAACATGGCATCATCAACAGCGCCAGGATTTTTCATTACAGATTTTAATATTTCTTCATTTTTCTTTGCATACAAAGGATTTGCAGCTTTTTTGTTTGCAACATCACGAATATGCTTTGCTTTTTCACCAGCTTTATCAAGCTCATATTTGGTTAAAGGAGTATCTATATATTTTTCAATCTGGTTACAAATAAGAGCTGTCATAACAGGAGTTGCAACGCCTGCTGTAAGCATATTTAAGGTTCTTCCTTGAAGAGTAATTCTTCTTTCTTTTTCTTCGGCATATTCACCGCGGAATTCCATATCTTTTGGAAGCCCCATTCTATCTGCCAATTGATCTTTTTCTTCTTTGGTTCTCAAATTTGGTTTATATTGATTATCTTGGCCAAGCTCTTTCCTTCTGCCTTGTGAATCAATATATTTTTGGTTAATATCTACGCCAAATCTAAGCTTTAATGGAGTGGCAATAAATATCTTTTGCCATAAATTCATCATTGCAAAAAATACGCCAGCACCTGCAAATTCCATAACTTTTGCTTTAGGGGTATTTCTTCTTGTAAATAGATAGCTTGCAATTCCTATCCCGCCAAGTTTCATCCCTAAATCGTTTAATTTTCCCAGAGAATGGTCATCAGATTCTCCATTTTTCAATGCCTTTGTTAAATTAACAACATCATTGCCAAGACCAACAACACCTGATTTTGCAGCCTGAATTGGGTTCTCATGAACAAGCCTGCCTTTTGGGCTTATTGCAGTTTGAGAGCCTGAATTTCCAAAAAGACGTTCAAATACTTTGTCTTCATGGCTTTTCATTGTATTAATGCTGTTAGATGGACTAATCATTAATTCTCCATATAATCTTTTGTATAATCTATTTTGCTCTTTGAAGGTTCTTTGTCGATTTTGTAGCCTCTTTTAACATTGGCAAGACCAAGTGCCGTAACAGCACCAGTTGCTATAATCAAAGTTTTGCCAACAACAGAAGATGCTGTATTTGAACCCTTCCAAAGCTGTTTTGCTGATTCTGCAAAAGTTTTTGTAAACTTTGGAACAAAATCTTTTACAACTTTTAATACACCAGGCTTTTGTTGATAGCTCATAAATTCAGAGAACGGTTTCTGTGCAGCAATTGCAACACCAGTTGCAGCCCATAAGAATGAAGCTATACTTTTTGCAGCCATTGCTTTTGTTAAGGCTTGTTTAATTAATGGCTGAACAACCTGGTCTGGAGCATTCAAAGGTTCTTCACAGCCTAATTTATCTTTTGCTATGTTATCGTAATATTCATACCTATTGCCATGCTCTTCACCTTGTTTATTAATTAAATCCCATCTTGGGAAATCAACACTTTCAAATACCTTGTGAAATTCCGTTACAACTTTTTCCTGTCCGTTTTCAGGAAGCTCGCTGATTACTTTTTTATAAGGCATTTCCATATCAACACCAGTAAGCGCTTTTGTGCCTGCATTTATAACTTTTGAACCCAGCCATTTCATGCCAGCATACAAAAGCACTCCGGCAATTGTATTTTTTGCCATCATTCTAGACGCTTTTGTGTCATTTGGATTAAAAAATTTGCTAGCAGCAACAGAAGTTGCAATTAATCCAGCGGAACCTGCTATATATGGAATGATACCTAATGATAAAAATTCATAAAAATTACTGTTTTTAGAACCCTGCATGCCTTTTGGTGCATATACAAAAATATCCTTTGTAATTTTGTCTGCCATTATTTTAGCACCGGTTAACGGTGTTTTTTTAATTATATGGTCTTCATTTCCATGCCCTTCTTCGCTTTTTATAAAATACCCTGAAGGCACGGTGCCAACACCTGGCATATATGCTGAATTTGGTTTTAAAATATTACTGTTCTGCCCCGCAATGGCTTGATTTGGCGTACTTACCATATTATTTTGCAAACCTTGGTTTTGCTGCATTGGGACAGGCTTTTGAACACCCGGATTTATCATGGCAGGCGCAGATACATTATTTTGGGCCTGAATTGCAGGCTGAATATTATTTTGAACCGTTGCATTTTGTGCTTGCAATTGTGCAGAATTTAACGGTGAAAGCACACTTTTAAAGCTTTGCGCACGGTTTAAATTTTGATTAACGGATATTGGCATCAACAGGCTCCGAAACTAACACACATGTATAAAAACACTTCTAAAAGCATTTTTTTGTTACTTTTGGTGATAAAAATTTACATTGTTTAACAAAAAAATTATCAACACAACACTAAGTTCAATAAATATTGTAAAATAAGTATACAGATAGAAATTATTATGGATAAAAATTTTACAAAATTTAACAGTGACACATTAAATCAAATTTATGATTTTATAAATTCAACAGACGACCTACTCTATATAGCAGGATTTCAGGGCTGCGGCAAGAGTGAAATTGTAAACAAGGTTTTAGATAAAACAAACACAGATATACTTTTATTTCAGCACCTTTGTTTTGAAAATAGTGTTATAGATGATTTTTTGCTTGGGTTTTACGACACACTAAGGTTTTATTCAATAAATAAAAAAATAAATTTGAAAAAAAGTTTAACAGAAAATTTTGCCCAAAAAGTAAGTTTTTATTTTAAAAATTTGGATAAAAAAAGTCTTATTATTATAGATAATTTTGAAATAATTTCTAAAAATTCTGAAATTATGGATTTTTTAGCACTTCTTGGCAAATTTGAAAACGTCAAACTAATTCTGATATCAAGGGTTTTAAATCCTGAATTTTTCAAAGATAAAGGATTAAATTTTCAGATAATAGATATTCTGCCAAATGATTTTGAAACTTTTAAATTAAAGGTTCAAGATGCTCTTGAAATCTATTCTGAAGATGATATCAAAGAATTGTTTGATAAAACAAAAGGGTATGAACTGTATCTAAAAATGGCATTAAGATACATTATCACCGTAAATACAACCTTAAAAGAATTTATGGATGAATTTAAAAAAAGAAATCTTGAATTTGATGATTTTCTACTATCAAAGATTGTATCCCTTGTGCCACCTATTTATCTGCCATTTTTACAAAATATGTCTTGTCTGAATCATTCTGTTAAGATTGATTTTATTGAACATTACAATCTTGGTGATATTTCACTTGTAAATTATTTATACAGAAAAATGCTGATTTCAAAATTTGATAATGAAATTTATCTAAAAGATTATTTAAAACAATATTTTTTGGGAAATCTTTCAATACAAGAAAAGATTGATAATTATAAAAATTTAATAGAAATTTACAAACAAGAACTATCAAAAAGCCCAAAAGATAGGCTTTTAAGGCTATCAAGAGAAAGTATCAGAAAACAAATTGATTTTCTGCAATCTAAAATTCCAAATATAAATAAACCAAAAAGCCTTGAAGGAATTGATTTTTCATACATTGCTCCTGCTGCAAATGCCGCATCACAGGCAACATCTGGAACTAAAACCCCATGGTATATGAAACTAGCACTTGAAGGAGGCAAAAAATTCCAAAAAGATACAGCCAATGCTCAAAATATGGAAGCTAAAACTTCTATAAATAATATTCAAAGGCCGCTTTTTGGGGAAGAAATTTTGAGCGATGAAGAAGAGCTTTTAATAAAAGAATTCAGAAGAAATAAGGCACAAAAAAATATTTTAGATGAAGTTAAAAAACTTGAAGAAAATTATGATTATAATGGCGCAATTACTTGTCTATTAGGGCTTTTGGGAAAAGTTTCCGATAAAAGCATGGTAAAAGAAATTGAAGTTTCTTTAGCTAAAAATTACTCTAAAATCCATGATATAGAAAAAGCATTAAATGCATATAGTAATGCAAAAAAAATATGCAAGGAACTGGGTGATTCCAAAGGATATATTGGTATTTTGCTATCTTTAGCAGAATTATACAAAAATTTATACCGCTTTAATTTAGCAAAAGAATGCCTAAATGAAATTGTAAACACTGATGATACTGCATTTACAGGAATTAAAAACACTATTTCAAAAGGATATTTAGAACTTGGTGAAATTTTTGAAACAGAAAATAATTTTGAATCTGCTTTGAAATATTATCAAAAAGCAATTGAAACAGGCGATAAAGACAACCCGGATAATGAACTTTTATCTGAAATCTATTACAAAACAGCCCTTTTGTATGATAATGGACAAGAACCCCAAAATGCTCTTAAATACTATAAAATAAGCATACAGACAGGAAAAAATAATGGAGCAAAAAATCTTTCCACCTGTTTTGCAAATTCTGGTTTAATTTACATTGATTTTTGGACTGAAAACAGCAATATAAATGATTTTCAGCTTGCTGTTGAAAACTTTGAAGCCGCCCTTGAAATTGATAAAAAAGAAAATAATAACAATGGAATTTATTTTGCAAGCAAGCAATTATCCGGGCTTTTTAGGGATAATGATAATGAAAAATCTATAAAATACTTAAATTTAGCCCTTGATAGCGCCTTAAAACTTGATGACAGTTTTAAAATAGCAATTTCATATCTTGAAATTGGTGATTATTATTACAATAAGCAAAATAACAAAGATGCACTCATTAGCTATCTAAAAGCCCGAAAAGCACTTGGCAGCAGTATTTCAAAAGAAAATAAAGAACGTATTTCAATTCGGATAAATGATATGAAAATAAAAATGGAAAATAGTGAATTTAAAGAAATTTTAAAAG
Source organism: Candidatus Gastranaerophilales bacterium (assembly GCA_910587815.1). Classification (GTDB taxonomy): domain Bacteria; phylum Cyanobacteriota; class Vampirovibrionia; order Gastranaerophilales; family Gastranaerophilaceae; genus MGBC122484. The sequence goes on from CAJUNK010000009.1 coordinate 56,225, forward strand.
AATATGAATGAAAAACAGATAAAAATTATTGAAGAAAAACTTGGCATAAAACTAAGCAACAAGCAGATTTTGAAGTTTCAAAGATGGCAAGAATTATTCATTGAATACAATTTGCACACAAATTTAATGAGCAAAAATGAAGTTGCAAATTTATTTGAAAAGCACATCTATGACAGCCTTTCCATTGTTTTGTGGGATGAATTTAAAAAGACAATTAATGGCGGAAAATTACTGGATATAGGCACAGGGGGCGGTTTTCCAAGTGTAATTTTAGCCATAGCTTTTGAAGGACTTAATGTTATAGCAAATGATTCAAGAAGCAGAAAAACAAAATTTATTGAAATTATAAAAGATGAATTATCTTTACAAAACTTAGCAATTATTTGCAGCAGAGCGGAGGATGAACCTCGCAAAAATGTTGATATTGTTACATTTCGTGCAGTAGGAAAAATTAAAGATATTTTACCTTTAGCTAAAAAGCACGTAAAACCTGGCGGATACGGGATTTTTTACAAGGCAAAGGATGTGGAAACAGAAATTAGAGAGGCTTTGGCGCTTGATAAAAATTTAAAAGAGCCTGAAATTATACCATACAGCCTGCCTATGGACGTTAAAACAGTTAGAAACCTTGTGGTGTTTGGGTTGTAGACACTGTATTTAAAACATATCCCTTATCATCCTAAATTTATTTCATGGTTGCATACACTCGTCATTGCGAGCAAAGCGCGGCAATCCAAACTTTTCTGTCACCCTGAACTTGTTTGACTACTTTTGCCCCACCACCCCCGCGTCATCCTGAGCCCCACCTGTCATGCCGAACTTGTTTCAGCATCTTATGCACTGGGTATCTAGCCATTCAACATAAATTTTTATACACGGTGGTCGCCCGTTCATATAACATCTAAGCTCATCTTTCATTGCTCAAAACTCGTCGGCGCTCCAGCTGATAACCTCGCGCCTCCTCAAACAGTTTCGCTTTATACATTCGCTAAGATGTTATTATTCACTATGCTTTACGGTATAAAAATTCATATTGAAGGCTACATGTTTTAGATGTTTCGTCATTGTGAGGGAGGCTTTGGCCGACCGTGGCTATCCAACACAAAATATGATTTTTATACAAAAATAGCATTGCATAAAAATCCCGCAGTGTAAAGGTTTTGGTGTTTTTTGCACAGATAAAAAAATTTAAAAACGTGTAAAATGCGTATATAGAGAGGATTTTTATACGTTTAAAAATTTAAAATCCGCCCGCACGCGCGCATTTTGCGCATAAAAACAATGAATTTTAATCTTATTTTTTATTAAATGCAAGTAATGCAGCACCGATTAAACCAGCAAAATTGCCTGCTGATGCATGTTTTACAACAACCGGGGTTGTTACAACTTCCCTATTAATAAGGTTTTGGACATATTCAACTTCTACAAACTGCGCCATAGAGCCGCTTAACACAATAATTTCTGTATCAAAAATATTATTTAAGCCAATAAGCCCGTCTGCCAAGTGTCTTTGCCATATATCAAGCGCTAAAATACAGCCAGGGTCTCCTTCTTCGGCACGTTCAATTATCTGATAAGTTGATAAATCACGGTTTAAAATATCTTTATATGTTAAAACAAGCCCCCTGCCTGATGTATAGGCTTCAAAACAATCAAAAGTACCGCAAGTGCAAGACCTTTTACGTTCTATTGACATCTTGAAGTGCATTTCGCCCGCAGCACCTGATTTACCCTTTAATAACTGATCGTTAATTATGATGCCAGAACCAACGCCAGTTCCCAAAGTAAGTGTAATTGAATGATGTGCACCCTTTGCAGCCCCTATAGTATGTTCAGCCCATGCGGCGCAATTGGCATCATTTTCAATAAAAACAGGGGTTTTCGGGGATAAACTTTGAAAATCAATTTCAGAATATCCTTCAACCATATTTGCTGTAGAACTTAAAATTTTTGTATTTTCATTATTTACAGCACCTGCTGTGGCTAAAGCCACAATTGAAGCAGATTTTGAGTATTTTTCAATAATATTTGATAAGGTTTCCTTTATGCCTTCTACTGTTTTTGGAGTAGAGAATTTTTCAGGCATATCAAGGATTTCGCCGTGTTTATTCACAATTGCAGCATAAATTTTTGTGCCGCCAATATCTATTCCAAGTGCCTTATCTTCAATATTCATCAATGTTTTAAGCCTTTCTTTATAAATCTTTTCACAATTTCGTGCGGTCTTGTAATTGCAGAACCAATAACCACGGCAAAAGCACCAATATCAAAGGCTTTGGCCGATTGTTCAGGAGTCCAAATACGCCCTTCTAGAATTACAGGCGTATTTATATTTTCAACAATCTTTGAAAGCAGCTCATAATCAGGTTCTTCAGGATTTTTTCCTTGATTTACAAGAATACTTTCAGTTGTATATCCGCTCAATGTAGTGGAAATTATATCACAGCCTAGCTTTGAAGCGTTTACAGCCTCCTCAAATGTAGATATGTCAGCCATTGCAAGCCTATCAGCAGAGTGAATAAAATCAATTATTTCTTTCAATTTTTCTCCACCAGGTCTTTTCCGCATTGTACCATCAAATGCCACAACATCAGCCCCAGCCTGGATTACAACCTCACAATCAGCACAAGATGGTGTGATATAGACTAATTCTGTAAAATTTTCAGGGATGATTTTTGGCTTTGTAATACCTATAATTGGTGTATCGGGGAAAAATTTCCTTGCATTTTTTATATCCCTAACTCCAGCCAACCTAAGTGCCGCAGCACCTCCAGACATAACCGATTTTATCATTGCAATCATGATATCTTCATCGTATAATGGCTCCAGATAAGCACTTTGAACCGAAACAATTATTTGGTTTTTTAATTTGTTTAAAATTTTTGTATTGCCCATGCTAAAATTATACACCAAATTGACCATGATTTTTGTTTTTGAGTTATACTAATATACATATTTAGAAAAATAATAGGTGATTTATGACAAGCAAACTAGAAATTTTAGAAGGTAACGTTGCAAAAATTGATATGACAATTGATGCAAAAGAGGCTCAAGATGCCTATAATAGAGCATTTAAAAGAATAAGCCAAAATGTTAATATAGCAGGATTTAGAAAAGGCAAAGCGCCGAAAAATATTGTTGAAAAATATGTAGGCACAGAAAGAATTAAGGCTGAAGCTATTGAAAACCTTTTTCCAAAAGCTTTTTCAGATGTTACAACTGAACACAAACTTGACCTTGCAGTGCAGCCATATATTGAATCTTACGAATTTGAAACCGGTAAAGACCTTACTATGGTTGTAAAAGCAGAATTAAAACCTGAAGTAAAACTTGCAAAATATAAAGAAAATACAATTGAATATGAAGAATACAAGGCAGAAGAAAATGCTTTAGAAAATGAGCTAGATACAATCAGACAAAGATTTTCAACACTGCAAACAGTAGAAGAAGACCGCGAAGCAAAATCTGATGACACTGTTGTATTTGATTTTGAAGGATTTGTAGGCGATAAAGCCATTGAACATGGGGCAGGAAAAAACTATACGCTTGATTTGGCACATTCTAATTTTATTCCTGGCTTTGCAGAAGGGCTTGTTGGACATAAAAAAGGTGAAGAATTCACAATTGACGTAACTTTCCCTGAAAATTACCACCAAGATGAATTAAAGGGCGCAAAGGCTCAGTTTAAAATTAATCTTCATGAAATTAAAACAAGAATTTTGCCTGAATTAGATGATGAATTAGCTAAAAAAGCAGGAAAATTTGAAACATTAGAAGCGCTTAAAGCTGATATAAACAAATATATTGAAGAAACAACTGTTGCTGAAAACGAAAGAAGGAAAACAGAAGCCGTATTTAGCAAGGTTTTTGAAGATACTAAAATTGATATCCAAGAATCAATGATTGATAGAGAAATTGATGCAATACGTGAAGAAACTAAGCAAAATGCTCTTCGACATGGTCAAAATTTTGATGAACTTGTTGAAAAAGAAGGTAAAGATGAAGTAAACAAAAAATTTAAAGATGAAGCCATTAAACGTATTAAAAATTCTTTAATTGTTGAAAAAATAGCAAAAACAGAGGATATTAAGATTGGGCAGAATGATATACTTGAACAAGTAAACCAACTTGCACAAATGTACCATACAACAGGTGCCCAAATTTTTGAAGAAATAAGACAAAATCCAGCAGGATTCAGTGTTATTACGCAGCAAATAGCAACTAAAAAAGTAAATGATATTTTATTAAACAATAATACTTTTAAGGCAAAATAAACAGCTTCGAATAAGCTGATAGTATTAAAAAGCAGCCAAATGATAATACAAAAATATTGAAAGGATTATAAAAATATGAGTTTTGTACCTGTAGTAATAGAACAATCATCCAGAGGCGAAAGGTCTTTTGATATATTTTCAAGACTTTTAAGGGAAAGAATTATTTTCCTTGGCACACCGATTGATGATATGGTTGCAAATCTTATCGTAGCACAGCTTTTGTTGTTAGATTCAGAAAATCCAGAAAAAGATATTATGCTATATATAAATTCCCCTGGCGGCTCTGTTACTGCGGGTTTTGCGATTTATGATACTATGCAGCATATCAGAGCAAATGTTTCAACAATTTGTCTTGGCCAGGCGGCATCTATGGGTGCATTTTTATTATCATCAGGCACAAAAGGCAAAAGACTTGCACTTCCACATTCAAGAGTATTAATTCACCAACCTTTAGGCGGTGCCCAGGGTCAGGCAACTGATATTGAAATTCAGGCAAATGAAATTTTAAGAATCAAAAAATCTTTAAATTCAATTCTTTCTTCAAATACAGGCCAACCTTTAAAGAAAATTGAAAAAGATACAGACAGAGACTATATCATGACTCCTGAAGAAGCTCTTGAATATGGTATGATTGACAAAATTATTACAATGGAAGAAAATAAATAGAATAAAAGCCCCATTTATTATAAAAATCGCGATACACTAGGAGAAATAAATGCCAAAAAATGACGATCCGAATTTAAAATGTTCTTTCTGCGGTAAAACCCAAGACCAGGTTAAAAAGCTTATCGCAGGGCCAGATGTGTGCATTTGTGATGAATGTATAGAACTTTGCAATGAAATTCTTGATGAAGAATTATTTAACATTAAACAGGAAGAAAAAATTTCAGATTTAGATCAGTTATTTGAAGGAATTCCAAAACCAGCTGAAATTAAGGCATATCTTGATGAACATATTGTTGGTCAGCAGGATGCAAAAAAGGTGCTTTCTGTTGCAGTTTACAATCATTACAAAAGAATTGCCCATAATATGGATGAAAACAATGAAAAGCCTGAAATTGAAATCCAAAAAAGCAATATTTTACTTGTAGGGCCTACTGGTTCTGGTAAAACTCTTTTGGCACAGACTTTAGCTAAAATGTTAAATGTGCCATTTGCTGTTGCAGATGCTACAACACTGACAGAAGCTGGATATGTAGGTGATGATGTAGAAAACATTTTACTTCGTTTGTATCAAGCAGCTGATTACAATGCTCAAAAAGCTGAACGCGGCATTATTTATATTGATGAAATTGATAAAATTGCAAGAAAGTCTGAAAATCCTTCTATAACAAGGGATGTATCCGGCGAAGGCGTACAGCAGGCATTATTAAAAATGATTGAAGGAACGGTTGCAAATGTACCACCGCAAGGAGGCAGAAAGCATCCGCATCAAGAATTCATTCAAATTGATACATCAAATATTTTATTTATTGTGGGCGGTGCATTTGTTGGATTAGATAAAATTGTTGAAAGACGCTGTGGCACAATGAGCACCGTAGGTTTTGGCTCAAAACCAATAAGTGCAAAAGAAAAAGAAATTCAGGCTCAAAAAATGCTGAAAAAATTACAGCCTGACGATTTATTGAAATTTGGATTAATCCCTGAGTTTATTGGTAGAATTCCTGTTTATTCAGTATTAGACCCATTAGATGAAGAAACACTAAAAATGATTTTAACTCAGCCGAAAAACGCTATAATGAAACAATACATCTGTCTTATGAAAATGGATAACGTTGATTTAACATTTGAAGATGAAGCTGTTGATTTAATTGCTAAAGAAGCCATAAAAAGAAAAACCGGCGCCCGTGCGCTAAGGTCTATTGTAGAAGAAATTATGATGGATATTATGTATGAAGTTCCATCAAACACTGATATAAAAACATATACCATCACCGCAGACATAGTTAGAAAAAAATTAAATGTTGCTGAAGTTATTGAATTGCCAAGTAAAAACACCAAAAGCAGCATTGAAGAAATTGCATAAAAATAAATAAGTAAGTAAGGAAAAAACCGTATGAAAATGATGTTTAAAAAAGTTTTGTGTTTAATCGCAATATTTTTTGCATTTTGCGTAAACCAGGCTATTAGCGCCCCATCTGATGATTTTTTAGATACCCATCAAGGATATTGGTCTTATGATGCCATTATGGCTCTAAAAAAAATGGGAATTCTTGTAGGATATCCAGATGGCACATTTAAACCAGATGAAAAAGTAACAAGAGCTGAATTTACAGCCATGATTACAAAAGCTCTAGGTTTAAGAGATACAGACAATTTTACAGTTACAATATATAACGATTTAAGTCCAAAACACTGGGCATACAGAGATATTCAAATAGCTTCCCATTTTGATGTTATGTATGGAACACCTGAAGGAAATTACATGCCAAATGGCCAGGTAAAAAGGGTTGAAGTTATTATGACAATTATGAGTGCTTTAAACCTTAATGAATTAACCGCACAACAGGCTTATGAAATATTAAATCCTGTATATAGCGATTTAAATCAGCTTCCAAAATGGGCACTAACTAGAACAGGTAAGGCGCAACAATTAAATGCAATTGTTGTAAGACCTGGCGAAGAAGGACTCTTAATGCCAAACCGTCCTGCAACAAGGGGTGAGCTTGCAGTATGGCTGCATCGGATGCTTGAGCTTGTAAAAATTCATCCAAATAAACAATTGCAAACAGTTATGCCGCAAAGAAAAATAGATGGCTATATTGTTGAAAGTGCTTATTTGGATGGCGATATGGCTATAATCCCAGCAGGAACAGTGCTTCCTTTGGGCGTTATGGAATGCATTTGGTCTAAAGAAGCAAAAGTTGGCGATGAGTTTATTGCAAGAACACTTGTAAATTTTGTAACAAAAGATAAAGTTTTATTAATTCCAATTGGTAAAGAAATAAAGGGCACCATCCAAAAGGCTAAAAAAGGCACTACGATGTTTAAAAACGCACAGATGGTATTCCAAACACAAACACTTTTAGATAAAGAAGGTTCAGATACAGGAATTGAATTCATTACTGTTGCAAATGCTGAACCGCAGGTGGCTGAATTTACCCACAATCCTATCCTTCAAAAGATTGGTTTTAGGGGATTTAAGGGTCATAATTTCTATACACATAAATCACAACAATTAGATTTTGTATTATTAGAACCTGTAAGATTAAATATTAAAGAAAACTGGTTAAACCAATAATTCAAAAAACTAAATAAATTTAAATTCCGGCTTATTATTTGAAATTAAGCCGGAATTTTTATTAAAAGAAAGGATAGACAAAAACTAACAACTTTTTAATATGTTGAACTGCTATTCAGTATCAACAATGCAATTCATTACAATTTTTTTCAGTGCATCTTCATCAATAGAATTAATATATTCTAAAAGCTTCTGTTTATCTCCAAAAAGTCTGCTTCTAGATACAATACCGCCTGTTTTAGAATTTATAAAACTAGTTGTTAATTCTTTTCTTTCAGGGTGTTTTTCAACAGGCCTAATCTGAAAAACAAGGCCGCTGTTATCCTGAAGTTTCATATTTGATGCAATTGGTGCAAAATTCCCAAATTCAGGCACTGTGTCATTATTTACATTTTTTCTTAATAATTCTAAAAATTTATTACAATCTTCCATCATCATCTTATCTGTATATTTTTCAAACCGAACAAGCCTGTTGCGCCCATTTTCAAGCCTGTGCACAAAATCTTCATTATTTTTATTTACAGACCTTCTTGCGCAAAATTGTAACATATTAGGGGAATAAAAAACACTATTTCGTGTATACATATTATTTTACCTTTATGGTGTTTTAAAAACGTGAAGAAAATTTTTTTTGCGCAGGAGTATTTTTATTCAATACCCCAATTTTTATGCAGCTTTTTTATTTACAAACGTGTATGCTTCTTTATTTGATAAGCTTTCTAAACATTCTTTTGACAACAATTCATTTTGATAAGCAGTAAGTCCAGGAAGGTTCAATACAGGCTCTTCTACAGCATCTGCTATATCCAATATACCAAGCTCTTTTTTCCTTAAATAATTATAGGTCTGCCTTAAATAATCATTGTATTTGGAATAAAGAGAATCATCCTGCGCTATTATGCGAACCAAAGTTTGATATTCATCAAGCTGTTCCGCCACATCAATTTTGCCACTGCTGGCTAATTCCATTATTTTTTCCGTAACAGTATTTTTGCCTTTTTTGATATCGTATGGAAAATGTTCATATTCTGCAAACTTTTGCACTTCTGCCCCTCTAAACTGACCTTCACCAAGAGCAGAGTTTGAATATTTAAAATTAGTCTGGCAAGCTGTATAGCCTGATTTTTTAGCTGATTCTTTTGAAATTTGAGCAACTTGTTCATTATCAAATCCCAAGGCGCGTGCAAGATTGCCGTCTTTTGTTATTTTTGTTACAACTTTAAATTCATAACCATTTTGTGCATCTATAGATTCCAGCCATGCATCGTGCAATTGTTTAATTTGCGATTCACTAAAGTATGCTATACCATCACGGCCAGCATAATTGTTAATTTCTGTCATTGAAATTTCGTTATTTTGAATCGCTTTAGCAAGCCTATCCACAAATCCTTGCGTTTGCGCCTGTGCAAGTAAACCATTTGCCTTATTTAAAAGTGCAGCCTCATCTACAGTAATATCACTTATATCAGTCATATTCCATAAATTTTTCAAAATTTGAATTTCACCATCTGTAATATCAGCATTTTTTAAAATTTTAAGTGCGTCTTCACCATTTATAGATTTAAATATTGCTCTGGTACCAATACCATCTGCGACTATTTGATTTACCTCATCAAAAGAACTTGCAGGCATTTTAGATAATTTACTGTTTATCTTATCAAGTGTAGAACCAAATTGTTTTGATCTGTTAAAATAATCAACGTTTGTGCCGCTTGTAGCAGCTTCAAACTGTGCTACAGAAGATTTCTGCAAATATGCATTTCTTTTTGATATGACAGAAGCAAGATTACGAGCTTCTTGTGTGCCTGCATTTATGGTCGTATTTGAAAAATCAATCGACAAACCCTTCATAAAGGCTTCATCTAAAAGGTCATCTTCAATTTGTTTAGCTGTCAAACGTGCTAAAGATGCATCATCAAGTGTTTCATAGAAATTTTTCAGCACAGGATTAGCCTCCAGTAAGGCTTTTGCGCTATCATCAAGGTTATTAAACGCATGTCTTGTAAAGCTTATCGTAGTATCTGCATCTATAATTCCAGCACCTTGCAGCCTAGATATACATATTTCATCTGAAACATTTTCAGCATTTAGATTAGAAAATTTTACCGTAGATGCGTCTAAATTAGCTTCATTTAGCTTGATTTCAGATACAGAATCTGTCACATTATTAAATATTTTTTGGTTTAATTTTGTGGCGCTGTTAAATATAAGCCTTGTAGAGCCGCCTATTGCAACACCGCCAATTGCCCCGCCAAATGTGCCTTTCAACATATCTTCAGGCATATCTTCAAATCTGCCTTCTGCAAGCGCTCTTGCAAAAGCATCTGTTGCACCTGAAAGTGCGCCATCTACAGCCATATCAACACCATAAGATGCTGCTTTTGCAGCAACCAGACCAATTCCGCCTTTAGCGCCTTCTTTTATAACATAACTTGTGCCTTGTTTTGCTAATAACCTTGATATGAACGATTTTGAAACCTCTTTTACACCAGCTTTGCCAGCTTCTTTTGCAGCTTCTTTGGCACAAGTTTCAACAGCCTCCAGCCCAAGCGCTTTTGCAACACCCGTGCCTGCGGCACCGCCTATAGCGTTTGATAATGGTGCCATAACACCGTTTATAGAACCTGTTACAATATCATACCCAAAATCAGTAATACCATATTCTCTACCAGCTATTACGGCATCTGTGGTTTTAATTAAAGTTTTAATACCAGCACCTGCACCTGCTGCCACAAGCAAAGATGCACCGCCTGTCACAGGGGCCAATGCCGCAGCACCCACAGCACCAATTCCCGAAACTATATCGCCAATAATATCAACGCACATTTTTTGGCCTTCTTTATATTTATTCAGGCGTTCTATGGCAGCATCTGCTGATATTTCACCGTTTTTAGCCTTTTTTATAATGTCTTCAACACTGTTTGAAGCATTTTTTGTGTGCAATAAATTTTTAATACCATCCCACACTTTTCCAATGAAACCTTGGGAATTTTTAATTTCATCAAATTCTTTTTCAAGTGCGTTTATATCATTGTTTTGCGTTATATTTTTTTCAAAAGCATCCGTATTTAATGGAGCTTCAAGGGAATTTGAGGTGAAATTTATATTGCCCTTATTTTGCACATTAAAATTTTGCACAGCTTCGTTTTTAATGTGTTGCGTTTTAATATATCCAGCATTATTTAGTTTTATGCCGTTTACGGACAAATTCATTCCTCTCTTTTATCCAATTTTTTTAAGAAATTTTGCAGTTTTATAACCGCTTTATATATATAAAGTATGTATTTATCCAAAAATTGCCCCGTATTTTAAATAATTAATTTAATGTTAATTTTTGTAATATTTTGAAAAAATGTATTTATCATTAAAGATATAAGAAGTTTTAAAGGAAAGTGTAAAATTATGTTTGATTTTGAAAAATTAACAAACAGTGCAAAAAATGTAATAATTGAGGCGCAAAGCATAGCAAAAGCCAATGATAACGCTATGCTGGAACCTGTTCATATAATGCTTTCAATGGCAAATATTGCAAACGGCAAAAGTGAAAATGCAATGGATGGCGGCAATAGCGGGCTTTTTGAATTATTTTCAAGCTTGAAACTTACAGGAAGTATTTTTTCTGCGGATATAAAAAATTTAATGAATGAATTACCTAAAGTTTCAGGCGGGCAGTTTTATTTTTCAGCTGATACATTAAAAATTATGGAAGATGCTAAAAAAATTGCCGATAAAATGAAGGATAAATTTATATCCCCTGAACATATTTTGCTTTGTATTGTAAAAGACGCTGCCACAAATAATAATCAGGCAGCTTTGAATAAAATTTTTAACAAATTTTCAATAAATGAGGTTGCAATTTTAAATGCAATCAAAAAAATTAGAGGAAATAAAACTGTGGATTCAAACACAGCAGATGACGAATTTAAAATGATGGAAAAATTTTCCGTTGATCTAACAGAACGTGCCAAACTTGGTAAATTAGACCCTGTAATTGGCAGGGATGAAGAAGTGCGCCGTATTATCCAGGTATTAAACAGACGTACAAAAAATAACCCCGTTTTAATAGGGGAAGCAGGAGTCGGCAAAACTGCTATTGTAGAAGGTTTAGCACAAAGAATTATAAGAGGTGATGTACCTGAAAGCCTTAAAAATACAAGATTAATATCTCTTGATATGGGCGCGCTTGTTGCAGGGGCAAAATATAGGGGCGAATTTGAAGAACGCCTAAAAAAGGTTATAAATGAGGTTGTAGAATCTCAAGGGACAGTGATTTTATTTATTGATGAATTACATACAGTTGTAGGCCTTGGGGCAGCAGAAGGTTCAACAGATGCAGGAAACCTTCTAAAACCGATACTTGCGCGCGGTGAAATGAGGATGGTCGGCGCCACAACGGTGAATGAATATAGAAAACACATTGAAAAAGACCCAGCGCTTGAAAGACGTTTTCAACCTGTGCTTGTAAATGAACCAAGTGTAGAAGATACTATTTCAATTTTAAGGGGTTTAAAGGAAAAATATGAGGTGCACCATGGCGTTAGAATTAAAGACAGTGCCCTTGTTGCTGCTGCAAATTTATCTAACAGATATATTCAGGATAGATTTTTGCCAGATAAAGCTATAGATTTAGTTGATGAAGCAGCATCGCGCATCAGAATAGAGATTGATTCAATGCCAGAAGAACTTGATAAATTGGAACGCCAAAGACTGCAATTGCAGATAGAGCTTGAATCTTTAAAGGATGATAACGATGAAGATAAAATAAACAGGGTAAAAACTGCACTGGATGAGATTTCAAACAAGGCAGATATCTTAAAAAGCCAGTGGGAAGCTGAAAAATGCTCCATCAGGGGTGAAGCACAGATAAAATCAGAAATTGAAAAATTAAAAACAGAGATTGAAATTGCAGAAAGGGAGGCAAATTTAGAGCTTGCTGCAAAATTAAAATACGGAAAATTGCCAGAACTTATGAAACAATTGGAAAATTCAAAGGACGCGCAGGCAATTGCAAAAGAAAATGCTCTTTTAAAGGAAGAAATCACAGATGAAGATATTGCAGAGGTGGTTTCAAAATGGACAGGGGTGCCTGTTTCAAAATTGGTTGAATCTGAATCAGAAAAATTAATTGAAATGGAAAACATTCTACATAAAAGAGTCATAGGTCAAAATGAAGCCGTGGGCGTTGTTTCAGATAGTATTCGCCGCGCAAGATCCGGCCTAAAAGACCCAAAAAGACCAATTGGTGTATTTTTATTCCTGGGACCTACAGGTGTAGGCAAAACCGAACTTGCAAAAACATTGTCAGAATTTATGTTTCAGGATGAAGATGCGCTCATTAGAATTGATATGAGTGAATATATGGAAAAACATTCTGTAGCAAGGCTAATTGGGGCGCCCCCTGGGTATGTTGGATATGATGAAGGCGGCCAATTAACAGAAAAAGTAAGGCGTAAACCTTATAGTGTTGTACTTTTTGATGAAATTGAAAAAGCACACCCTGATGTATTCAATATTATGCTGCAAATCTTTGATGATGGACGTTTAACAGATTCTAAAGGCAGAACAGTAGATTTCAAGAATACAATTATCATTTTAACGTCAAATGTTGGCTCTGATATTATTTTAGATAACACCATAAAAGGTTTGGTTTCAGAAACTGACAAGGAAAAAACCAAAGAGGATGTTACAGAAAAATTAAGGATGTATTTTAAGCCTGAATTTTTAAATAGAATTGATGAAACTGTATTCTTTGATGCGCTTAGATTAGAAGATTTAAGCAGAATTGTGGATATTCAGGTTCAATATCTGAAAAAACTTTTAGATGAGCGAAAAATTGAATTTGAAATTACCCCCAATGCTAAGGAAAAACTGGCATTAGACGGATATAACCCGATTTATGGAGCAAGACCCCTAAAGCGAGCTATAAGGGCACAGATTGAAAATCCTTTGTCAAAAGAATTGTTGCTTGGGCATTTTAGCGATGGAGACAAAATTACGATTGATGTTAAGGATGATAAAATTGTTTTTCAAAAGAAGGAATAATGATATAATAACCTTATAAAACCTTGGAGTACAAAGCCTTACGGGGTTTTGCAGCAAAGGAAAACAAATCGTCAAAAGATACCAAGCACAGGCCAGAGTAGAATTTTGACGGGTGATGAACCCGGCAAAATGGAACTATTGATAGGCTCTGTAGGATAATCAAGCCAATTTACGACAGCGAATGCGATAGTAAATTTGGCGAAGATACCCACAGGAGCTAAGCGCAAGCCAGAACCTCAAACAACAATGGCGGCTTTTGGTTAAGATGCAATTTTGCAACCATATTTTAAAGTTTATTTAAGATATTGTAACAAATCTTTATATATTTCAATACATTTGATGCGGCTGTATTTGCTTTAAACAAAGACAGGCAAAGGGAACCGGTTCCACATTTGTATCGGGTACAGCTTTGTGACGCCTACCACGACACCAGCTACACACCGGGCTCTGTGCGGTGCAACCCGGGCTGGGGCCAGTGCAAGGGCGCCGCCACAGGTACTACGTACGCTGACAACTGCTACCCAGACACTATTTGGACATCTACGCGCACTGATGAGGGGTATTACCAGAGGTTTTATCTGAATAATGGTAATATAGGCTATGGACCAATCCCGTATACTCTTGCCTTTTCGGTGCGCCTGCTTGGATTTGGTGAAGCCAAATGCAGCGTACTGCAAGGGCAGGACTCCGTTTGAGAAAGTGACCAAATGTCACTTTGGAAAATGGAGCAGGCGAATTAAGAGCGAAAGCTCGCAGGAGCCGTATAGCAAAAACTACAGCTTACTGACAACTGCTACCCGAATGACATTTGGTCAAGCACGCTTGAATATTCTAAGTATAAGGCTATTTATATGAGTAATGGTGGTTTGTATCCCGCATGTGACAATACTACAGGCAAGTGTCCATATACTATGGCCTTTTCGGTGCGCTGCATGCCCGATGGATTTGGTTAAAAAAATCTTACAATATCAATGCCAAAATCATTAAAACAAAGGTGCCAAGCTGCATGCCAGTGGATGCAAATTTTTGAAATTTATTGTTATCATAATATTTTGCTGTTTTCTTTGCAGTTGATGCTGCTTGCAGACGTTCTATCCTTGCAAATTCATCATCAGATGCAAAGTCTCGTTGAAATATACGGCGTTCAAGACGGTTCAAACGTACTGCCATAGGGTCATAAGAAAACGTTTGGCCAAATAGTGTATTTTCAAGCCCTGCAATTTGAAGCGCTATATCAGAACCGCCATAATTATATTCATAATTGTAATTATCACGGCTTTGTTTTCTTGAGCGTTTTTTTGCATCAGAACGGGATTTTGCAATAACATCATCTTCTGTATATTCTTCAAAAGCACCGCCAGATGTATTGTTTGGCGTATAATATTCGCCTGTTTGATAACTTGGAAGAGATGAAGATGGCTTCATCATTGAAATTTTTGCCTTTAGGCTATCTGTTCTTTGAGCCAAATCTCCCTTTTGCGCCTTTCCAAAAACTTTTCCTTCAAGGCGTTCCAGTCTTTTATAGATATTATCTGTTTTGTAATTTTTTCCCAAAAGCTGCAATTCAAGTATATCAACAGCAGGATAATTTATTCCTTCTGCTTCATCAGTATATAAATCAGAAAGTGAAGAATTAGCTTCGGCAAGCGTTTCAAGGCCAAGTGCAGAGTTTAATTTGTTTATTCTTTCTTGAATTGAAATTTTAGAATTAGCAGACCCGAAAACTTCTTCTTCAATTCTTGATAATCTAGTTTCATCAGTATCTTTTGAATAATTCAAACCATAAAGGCTTGTTTCAATCTTTGTTATTTGCTCGGTTGCAGATTCTGCGGCATTTACAGATTGTCCATATTGCACAATTAACGCAAGGCATAAAATACCTGCGACAAAAAGCGATGATATTAAATTTTTTATAGTTTTTGACGTTTTCATAGATTTTATTATACCAACAAAGCCAAATTAAATTACTAGATTTATGTATAATAAATTTAATCTATGCTTTAGTTTAATATTTATTAGACTTTCGCTTGGGATATTTTTTTCACTATTTCATCTGTTAAATTTACAAGTGCATTTTGGTAGCATTCACATTGTTCTTTGGTTTTTGCCTCAAAGCGCATTGTAAAAACAGGTTCTGTATTAGACTGACGAATAAGTGCAAAACCATCTTCAAATATTATCCTAAGACCATCCAAAGTCACAATATCTTTAATGTGTGAATTAAATAATTCATCACAAACTTTTGTGCCTAATTCTTCAAGGACAGGTTTTTTAAACTCATTTTCGCATTTAAATCTAATTTCATTTGAAATAAACACTTTATTAAAAGGTTCAAGCAAATTTTGAATTTTAAAATCAGGGTTTTGTTTTTTATTTTTTGAAACAATTTCAATAAGGCGCATGCCGGCATAAATTGCATCATCAAAACCATAGTATCTATCTTTAAAGAAAACATGCCCGCTCATTTCCCCCGCTAAAAGTGCATCTGTTTCTTTCATTTTAGATTTTATATACCCATGGCCTGTTTTATACATAATCGCATTTCCGCCTGATTCATTAATAGTATCATATAGCACTTGAGAACATTTAACTTCCGATACAACAGTGGGTTTTTCACCTCTTGGTTTTAAGGTATTTATTAAATCCAGTGCATAGATTAAAAGCAGTTTATCCCCTGAAACCATTTTGCCATCAGAATCTACAACACCGATTCTGTCTGAATCACCATCAAATGCTATACCAAAATCGCTTTTTGTTTCTAAAACCGCTTTTTTTAAATCATCCAAAGTGGATTCATCTGATGGATTGGGGTGATGGTTTGGAAAATTGCCATCTGGTTCAGAATATAATTCTATAATTTCAGCACCCATTTCTTTATAAATTTTAGGAGCCACAATGCCTGCTGTTGCATTAGCACTATCTACAACAATTTTTAGACCATTTGCACATTTTGAAAAACCATCCAAAAGTTTATTTGAATAGATTTCAATAAGATTAAACTCAATAATATTTCCTTTTTTTATATATTGCAGCCTGCCTTCTTTATCAAGACTGTAAACATTTTCTGCCATTTTTTTAACTTCTTTTATGTCAGCTTCAGAAAGACTGTGCTTATCAAATGTCATTTTAAGACCATTGTATTCTTTTGGATTATGAGAAGCTGTGATAATAAGGGCACCATTTATTTTATTGCCCATTAAAATATTATCTGGTATTTTTGCAAATTCACTAAAATATCCAAGAGGTGTAGGTGCAAGACCAATATCTACAACATTTGCACCAAGTTTTGTTATCCCTTCAATTACGGCATTTCTTAATTCATTAGAATGAAGTCTTGCATCCATAGCAACACAGAAACACAATTCATCTGTACGTTTTGAAATATTTTTTTCCTTAAATTTTTCAATAGCCCATTTCACATACCCCATTGCAGCATATAAAAATATTTCAGAATTAACAGCCGTTGGAAATATTCCCCTTATATCGTTCTTTCCAAATGCACTTGTGTTCAATTTTGTTTCCATATTTAACCTACCCTCATATCGTCCAAATTCATTATACCATTTAATTTTTACGTGTGTTTTTTAAAAAAATATTGTATAATTAAACTTATGAAAGACATTACTTTATCAAAAGAACAGCTATTTAATTTAATTAAAATATCAGGAATTGATGCAAATCCTGATATGGCAGATGAATCCACTGTTTCAAAAGCATTAATTGCAATTGAGAGAAAGTTAAACTTTTTTAATTACCCTCTTAGTTTTTTTACTGCTGAAAATTTAAATGTCTTAATTGTTGATGATATGGAATTATCAATTTTTCAATTAACATCAATGTTGAAAAAAATTGGCATGAATGTATATGTTGCAAGAAACAAAGAGGAAGCAATTTCAGAATTTAAAAAGAAACATTTTGATTATGTGCTAGTAGATTTATTCTTGCCAGATGCAGATGATGGTTTTGAACTTGTAAAAGAAGCAAATAAAATTAAAAATGAAGAAAATAAAAATTTCAAAGTACTTGTAATATCAGGCACTGATGATAAACAAATGGTGCAGCAATGTTATAGCCTTGGTGTGGATGAATTTATTCCAAAACAGCCAGATTGGCATGAAAAAGTGATGAAATTTATATCAGATTCAGTTAGCAAAACATCAAATGAAGAATTTCAAAAATATTACATCAATAATGATATTTGTGTTTTATCAGTTTATAAAATAAACCATGAAACATACATCAAAAACATCTTAAAAGAAGTAAACACAAATGTTTTAACAGGTAAGCCAAATATTATCTTTAATATGGAATATGTGAAAATATTTTCTGATAATTATGCAAACGTTTTTGCAGAAGTTTATAAAGCTACTGCACAGAAAAACGGGGTTTTCATTATAGTTAAACCTTCAGAAGATGTATTAAAAGCTTTAAATTACGTATTTTTAAATAATGTTATTCGCGTGTTTGATACAATTGAAGAAGCAGTTGAATACATTGAAATGGTGAAAAAATAAAATAAATTAGCTTTTTAAGACACAAAACAACATCTGTGATGAGTAATTTTATGCTATTTGGCAGGTTTTATTCTTGCGATTTTTGGGTCTAAAAGCCTTTTTCCTGTGTCTTCAAATTCTATTTGAAGCAAACATCTATTTGAATATTTTACAACCTTTAAAATACTGCCTGCGCCATATTTTTCATGAAAAACTTTCATGCCTTCTTCAAAATTATAATCTGTATCCTCATCTGAATCTGCACTATTGCTAAACACAGGAAGTGAATTTCCAGTATTTTCGGTGTTTTTAATAGTATTTAAATCTATTGAAACATTTTCTGTAATTTTAAGCTTATTGCTTTCTGTAGATTTTAACGCTTTTGTTTCACCAATAACTTCATCAAATCTCGCATCTATGGATTTTTGGGCAAGTTCTTTCAAAGTTTCCTCCCCATTTTCTTCTGCATCTGTTCCGTTTTCATTTTGAGAAGGTATTTGAGATTCGCTTTCTTCTTCTGTAAAATCATCAATAACAAGATTTGGTTTTTCTTTTACAATTATTACTGGTTCTTTTGGAATTTCATTAGCAGGCGCATTGGATATATCTTTTGGCTTTGTTTTGCGTTCTTCAATGTTTTGAGCAGGCTCTTTTGCTGTTTCTTGTCTAGTTTCAACTTCAACAGTTTCTTGAATATCAGCCTCTTTTGCTTCCATTATTTCAATTGCAGAGTTTATTTCTTTTGCATCATTTTCATCTGCCAAAACATTATCAGCCTGTGCTTTTATTTCATGCAAAGATGTATCTTCGCTATCTTTATCGCTTATTTGTTCTTCATTTTCAGCATTAATATCTTTGTTGCTTTGCTCTTTTGCTTTATTATTTAATGACTCTTCTTCTTTTGAAGAATTTTTTTTTAAATCTTCAATTAAGGTTTCATTGCTATCAGATAAATCCTCTTCTTTAGAATCTATCTGCACTTGTTCTTCTATCTCATTTGCCAGCTCTTCATTTGCTGCTGCATCTTCAATCATTTGTGTTGTTATAATTTCATCTGGCATTACATCTTCTTTACCATCAGATGTTTGAGCTTCATTTTCTGCCAATTCTTCATTTACAGGATTTATAAAATAGTCTAAGTCTTCTTCTGCAACAGGGATTTCAACAGCCTTAGAATCGTCATCTTCCTTTTTTAAGTCTGCATTTTTAGAAAGCTCTTTCATGTATTCTTCATCATTTTTAAGGCTAGCTTCAATTAATTCCGCCATATTTGAATTTTGCACTTCATCAGTGTCATCTGCGTTGTTGGCATTTTCTGCATGCATTTCATCAGCGTCAACAATGGGAACATCCGTAGATGAAGCACCAACTTCTTCAAGCGTGTATGGAATATCATCAGCAACCGTTTCATTGTATACTTGTTCTGTAACAACTTCTGTTTCAACGGTTTTATAATCTTCTTCAGTTTGAATTGGCGCTTTGAATTCTTCGGTTTCTTCTTTAATTAAAGGAATATCTTGAAATTCTTCTAGATTATCAGTTTCAGATTTTTCTTCAATTTCTTTATATTCTACAGTTTGCACCTCTTCGCTTTGAATTATCTCATCTTTAGCCTGCGGAAGAATGTCATCAAGCCCTACCTCATCAGATAACTTGCTTTTTTTTGCAGCACCTTGATTTTTTTCTAAATCTTGGTTTGTTTTATTTGGGCTAGCTCCTTGTATATGAATATTTTTTAATTCAAAATCCCCACCTGCAAGCTCTACAGATGTCATTTCTTCAAGTTCAAGATTTAAATCTATATATAATTTCTTTTCTTCTTCTTTGTTTAAATCTTCTTCATTATAAACATAGTTTTTCAATACAAACATAAAATCCATCGTATCCTTACCAAAAACAAGGAATGATGAAGAATTCAATGATGCCACCTGGAAATTTGCAAAACCAAAATCACGCCTTGGATTTAAGGTTTTATATAGAATATAGTTTCTTGCAAATTCCATTACCTGCGGCAATTTTACAAAACCGTATGAAATACTTGGGATTATATTCAATTTTGGATTTTTAAGATATAAATTATTGATTATTTCAGGATTAGAGTTATTTTCATTTAATCTTAAAAGCAAATAAGCGTCGTAATCTTTAATCTGTCTTACAACAAATTCCAAAAATTCCCTATGCCATTCAAGCTTTAAATTAGATAAATCAATAATTGTGACATCTTCTTTTTGAACTGCCTTTGAAATACTTTGAAATTCTTTTTTTGAACGGCTAAATAAATCTTGAGCCCAGTATTTTTTTAATCTGCTTAAAAGTAACTTTAATTCAACAGCAGGAGTAGCTTTGTATTGCTGTTCTATCACTTTTATAAATCTTGGAAACGGTATATATTTATCTTCTGTAGATGCTACAAATTTTTGTAGCTCAACAAACATATCTTCAAGCTCTGCCTGAGCTTCTATTGAAACTTGATTAAGAGCTTTTTGCCAAATATATTCAAGAGAATAATAGTCAAGAGGGAGTTTAAAATCATCTTTTGCTTTTATTCTTTTTGCATTTTGGATATTTATGTTTCCAGTATAGTCAATTACAACAACTTTTTTGAATGCTTTTAATTTTTGCGCTATATTTTCAAATGCACAATTAACTTCATCCAGCTTATCTGCAAAAACAACAGGATTGTTATTAAAGAAATTTAAATTTAAATTTACTATTTTATTGTTTTTTGTGCTTATACCAAAAGGAACTGTGGTTTTATCAACGTTTAAGCATTTTTCAATTTCTTCAAGTTTTATTTTTGCAATTTCACACTCTCTTGAAGGAGTATAGTTATCATAAGGTACAATCTGACGGTCAGAAAGAATTCTAAACACTAATCTTATTGTTGCAACATTTTCTTCTTGATTAAATTTATCATCATATATTTCAACAATTTGCCCTAAAAAATTGTCTTCATTATCTCTAACAATTAAAAAATCGCTAAGACAAAGACCATCAGTTTTTGGGTTAAAAATAAGTCTTATAGTATCATTTCTGGTTTGAATAACTCTCATCAGCTTCGCTTAAAATCCCATAGTTTTCCATCAATAAATCGTATAAATTTATTATACAACACACAAATTTATTGTAAAATATTAAATATGAATGAAATGGATTTTAGTATTATTATCCCTGTTTTTAATCAGGAAAAATATATTAAAAGGTGTATAGAAAGCGCACTAGAGCAAAATTTTGACGGAAATTTTGAAATAATTGCAATAGATGATGGTTCAAAAGACAATAGCGCAAAAATTTTAGAAGAATTTAAAGATTCCAAATTAAAAACATATAGAAACAAAAATTCAGGTGTTTCATACAGCAGAAATTTTGGACTCCAAAAAGCACAAGGAAAATATATTGTATTTTTAGATGCTGATGATTATTTAGAAAAAGACGCACTTAAAAATTTTAAGGCCAAATTTAATAATGAACCAGATATTATTTTGGCACCTTTTTATGTGCTTCGTGAACATAAAAATGATATTAAATTATGTCACCCTTTGAATATAAAACTTTACAATTTTGAAAATTTAAATATTGATAATACAGAAGGAAATATTTTGGATACAAATCCAGAACTTTGTACAAAAGCATACAAAAAAGATTTTTTAATAGAAAATAATATTTATTTCCCAAATTTCAAGCTAGCAGAAGATTTACCGTTTTTTTATAAAACCATAATTTGCGCAAAAACAATAAACATGATAGAAAAACCTGTTTATTTTTATAGAAAGGGTCATAAAGAAACTATTAGAAAAGACCAGCATGATGCAATTTTTGAAATCATAGGCGTAATATCTGAGGGCGAAAAAATAATAAAAAAATATAAAAATTTTCAAAAAATAAAAAAAGCTTACACTAAAAATACAATCAAAATTTGTTTATATTGGTTTAAAAAGATTAAAACTTTAAAAGGAAAAAAAATATTTTATAATTTTTGCTTAAAACACATAAAACCTCTAAAGCCTTGTCCTAAGCTTTTATTCAAATTTTATAAGGGAATTTTTATAAGCAATTTGGTGGATATTTTAAAAAATAATTATTAAATAGAAAGAAAATCACTTGACAGTTTAGCTTGTCTTGAATAACATAGTACTATTGGAAATTATGCCGATGTAGCTCAATGGTAGAGCAACGGTTTTGTAAACCGTAGGTTGCGGGTTCGAGTCCCATCATCGGCTAATTTTTCAAATTTGAACATTTAAAACTGATATGGGTAGATGCCCGAGTAAGTGAAAGACTTTGAGGTTTAAAAGCTGACTAAATGTCAAGTTTTAAACCGATTAAACAAAGAAAGTTGAAAAACCGCCACTCGGAGCGTATACCAAGATGAGAACTCATCAATTTTGAACATTTAAAACTGATATGGGTAGATGCCCGAGTGGCTAAAGGGAGCAGACTGTAAATCTGCCGTCTAACGACTACGGTGGTTCGAATCCACCTCTGCCCATTTTTTTATTAAAACTTTGCGCTAATTAATATTAAGCCCATGTGGCGCAGGGACTCTGCCGAATAAAAAGCTGACTAAATGTCAGGTTTTTATGAGAGGAAGCGCTCCCTTAGCCAAAAGGTTAACATAAAAAATAAGCCCATGTGGCGCAGGGACTCTGCCGAATAAAAAGCTGACTAAATGTCAGGTTTTTATGAGAGGAAGCGCTCCCTTAGCCAAAAGGTTAACATAAAAAATAAGCCCATGTGGCGCAGGGGTAGCGCACTCCCTTGGTAAGGGAGAGGCCACGAGTTCAAATCTCGTCATGGGCAAATTGCTATCAAAAAATAATTAACTAGAAAATAAACCCTAAATAAAAATACAAAAAGGAGAAATTAAATCTTATGGCTAGAGAAAAATTTGAAAGAACCAAGCCGCACGTTAACGTTGGTACTATTGGTCACGTAGACCACGGTAAAACAACTTTAACAGCTGCTATTACTGGTTGTATGGCTGCAGCAGGTCAAGCAGAAGCTAAAAAATTTGATGAAATCGACGCTGCGCCAGAAGAAAAAGCACGTGGTATTACCATTTCAACTGCTCACGTTGAATATGAAACAGATTCAAGACACTATGCACACGTTGACTGCCCAGGCCACGCCGACTATGTTAAAAACATGATTACAGGTGCAGCACAAATGGACGGTGCAATTCTTGTAGTTGCCGCAACAGATGGTGCAATGCCTCAAACTCGTGAACATATTCTTCTTGCACGCCAAGTTGGTGTTCCTAAACTAGTTGTATTTATGAATAAATGCGACATGGTTGATGATGAAGAACTTTTAGAATTAGTTGAAATGGAAGTTCGTGAAATGTTAAGTTCTTATGAATTTGATGGCGACAATATTCCTTTCATTAAAGGTTCAGCTTTAAAAGCTTTAGAAGCAGTTCAAGCAAATTCATCAGTAAAACGTGGCGAAGATAAATGGGTTGATAAGATTTGGGAACTTATGGATGCTATCGACAGCTACATCCCAACTCCTGTTCGTGATTTAGACAAACCATTCTTGATGCCTGTTGAAGACGTATTCTCAATTACTGGCCGTGGTACTGTTGCTACAGGCAGAGTTGAACGTGGTATTGTTAAAGTTGGTGATGAAGTTGAAATCGTTGGTTTCGGTGAAACTAAAAAATCAACAGTAACAGGTGTTGAAATGTTCAGAAAACTTCTTGACCAAGGCCAAGCAGGTGATAACATTGGTGCACTTCTTCGTGGTATTGATAAAAAAGATATCCAAAGAGGTCAAGTACTTGCAAAACCTGGTTCAATTCACCCACATACTAAATTCACAGCTAACGTTTACGTATTAACAAAAGATGAAGGTGGACGTCACACTCCATTCTTCCCTGGATACCGTCCTCAGTTCTACATCAGAACAACAGACGTAACAGGTTCAATCAAATTCGAAGGCGAAATGGTTATGCCTGGTGATAACGTAGTTATGGACGTTGAATTAATCGCTCCTGTAGCTATTGAACAAGGTATGAGATTCGCTATCAGAGAAGGCGGACGTACAGTTGGCGCAGGTGTTGTAGATAAAATTATTGAATAATTTATTCTGCAAAACAAAGCTTAAAAAACCCTTGGATTAAATCCAAGGGTTTTTTGTTATCATATTTTTGTTGTATAATTACTTCTAATAATTTTATGAGGACTTTATAAATGAAATTTTTACATTCAATGATAAGAGTAAAAGATATCAATAAATCATTAGACTTTTATCAAAATTTATTAGGGTTAAAAGTTCAAGATAAAAAGATTTTGGATGATTGTGAACTATATTTTTTAGCAGAATATGAAGGTGCACCAGAAATTGAATTAACAAATAATTTTGAAATTCCTGAAAATGGATATCAAAATGGAGATTGCTTTGGACATCTTGCCTTTGCTACTGATAATATGGATGAATTTTCAAACCTAGTATATAAACTTGGGTATAAATTTTTATATGAACCCTACGAATTAAAATTAAAAGCACAAGATGGTACAGAAAAAATCAAAAAAATTGCTTTTGTTTTAGACCCTGATAATAATGAAATAGAAATCATTCAAAAATAAATCTATAAAATGCCTCAGAGTGTTGTAGTTTATGGATTTCAACAGAGCAGGCAGGCTGGTATAAATTTTGCCAGCACAATTCAAATCGTCAAGGTAAAATCATACTATATGATTAAATTCTATGCAAAATTAACATATAATTTTGCATAGATGCCGTTTAATAACATATAATTTATTAAACTAAATTATTTACCTACAATAAAGCTGAATAAATTACATAGTAACACAGTACACCAGGCAAATTAAATCAGTTTGCAGCTTTGTAACAACACAACCGGTGAAGATTCAGGCTCTGTGAGGTGCTATCCTGACTACGGAGCCACTACTAAAAGATGCAAGGGCGCCGCCACGGGTACCACATGGGCTGACAACTGCTACCCGGCAGAATTTTGGGGAGGCACGTTAAAAAGTGGAGACGCATATTACAGAGGGAACCTGAACAATGGTAATTATAACACCAACTACTACACCGGGACTCTTGCCTTTTCGGTGCGCCGACTTTATTTGCGCAGTGCTTTCAGCACCGGCTCGCACAGCGCTGTGTTGCTGGATTTGAATCTTGTTTTTTATAAAGTCGTTAATTGACATACAAAAATATATATGCCATAATTGGAATATATTTAATTTGCTGAAGGTAAAATATGAAAAATAATTTACAGGAAATTTTATTGTGCGAAAAAAAAGCCGAAATTTTTAAAGCACTTTCAAACAATGTGAGGCTTGAAATTGTTGACTTGCTATTAGATGGAGAAAAAAGTGTTAATGAAATAGTAGAAGCCTTAAAAAAATATGAACAGCCGCATATTTCTAAAAACCTTGCAAAATTAAAAGCAGCAAGAATAATCAAGTGCAGAAAAAACAAACTAAATGTATACTACAGCATTTCCATGAAACCTATTGCTGATTTTGTGTTGTATTTAAATAATAACTTATTGTAAATTTTATTTACAATAAGTTAAAAACTTGTCAATGTTGGTCAAAAAAAAATTTCTAGCAGTTTTGTAAAGCTGGAAGCTATGCAAATAAACAACGTAAACACAGCACCCGGTTTTTCAGGGAATTGTGCAAATATTCAAAAAAGACTTGCAAACTCCTTTGCCAAAATGGATGATATTGGCGAAGGAGCTAGTATTGCCTTTGATTTTTTAGGCAAAGCCATTGTGGTGCCCGCTGTTATAATGGTTTCAAGTGATGAACCCAAAGAAAAGAAAGAGTATTCCGCTTTCAAAAATCCTGTGGCTGCCATAATTCAACTTGCTCTTGAGGTGCCGATTTTATTTTTTGGTTCAAAAGCTATTGAAAAAAGCGCAAACAAAGGTAAGTTTGATAAAGGCGCAAACCGTCAATATAATGAAAAATTCTATAAAGATATATTTGTTTCAAACTTAGAAAAATCATTCAAATCCAACTCTGAACAATCCTTAAAAGCGAAAGAATTGGTTGAAAAAATCAACAAAAAAGGTCTTGGTAAAAAAATTATAGAAAATGTAGATGATTTTATTGCAGAATCTGCAAAACAGAACAAGGATTTGTTGAAAAAATCATTCAGCGAATATAAAAATGCCCACAAAAAACTTTTTCATCTTCAAAATAGATTGTGTTTTGCTGCCGCAATTGTGTTAACACCTTTAATCTGCGGATTAGAAAACAAGCTACATCCTATTGTTATGGATAAAATTTATGAAGAAGAAGGCAAGATAGAAAAAGCAAAGGCATTAAAACATAACAAAACAAATAATTTAGATGACAAGCCTGCATTTACACCAAAAATATCAATAGATACATTTATTAAACAAACAGGAAACAGTGGTGCAAATATATGAAGATACAAAGTGTTTTAGCTAATATAGCAAATTCAAAATTTATGGTCAATCATATCAAAAAATGTGACGATCCTAAATTTTTAACACGCACCTTACTTTTAACCAGCGTTTCAAAGGATGTGTTTGCTTACGGACTCAGAGTACATAATACACTTAAAAATGATAAAATTCCGGAAGATAAGAAAAAATATTCCGCCCACATGGATTTAGCCTCAGGAATCACAACTGCTGTAGTGCAAATTAGCACCGGGTTTTTAATGTCAAATGAAAAATTCCAAAACAACATTGCAAAAAAAATATTTAAACCGCTAAAAGACAATAAGCGCGCCTTTAATGCTGCAAAAACATCATTTAGTGCAATTTCCACAATGGTTGTAGCAACACTTCTTGCAAAAAGAATTTTAACTCCTCTAATTGCAAGCAGGCTTGTGTATCGGGTAGAACATGCACATGACAAAAATACAAAAACTGATACAAATATTCAAAACAAAGCACCCAATGTGCAAAATAAAATGTAAAGCTTTGTAACAATTTTAGAGATATTTGAATTTATATACTTTTTAAATACTTTATATATATGTGAAGTGTTCAAAAGGAAAATAATGTATGTCTCTTTTTAATGCTATTCAAGGCACATTTTTAAACAATCTGCTAGAAACAATTAAAAGCAATAAAAATATACAATCTTCAAATAATTATGAATTCTTGTTTGAAGAAATTCAAAACGAAGTATTTGGCGGTGATACCATTGAATTTTCAAATAACCAAAAACGTCAAATCAGCTGGCTTGTAGATGAAATTATGGGCCAATTAGAAAACAATAATGAATTCAATGGTTTTGGTTTTAACCCTTTAAATAAGGGCAACAAAAATGTAATCCTTAGCGATACTGAAATGCTAAAAAACCTATGGCAAAATAATGCAGGCAAAACAAAAACAAACAGAAACAACACAAGAAGAGTAAGCAGCAATACAAGAAGAGCTAATGTAAATAATACTAATGAAAACACAACTGGACAAATAAATATCAATAATGACGGTCTACAAAGAATCGTAAATTTAAAAAATGCAACATTAGCGCAAGATGCAGATGTAAACATTAACCAGCAAGGAATTGCGCAACCTGCAATTGAACAAAAAAATATTGATGCTCTTGAAGGCAAAACCCCTGAAGAAAAGAAAACAATTCTTGAACAAACTGCTCAAACACAAAGAGATAGCATTAGTGCAATACAGAATGGTACAAATGAAGCAGTACAAAATGCACAACAAAATATGCAAAATGCAGAAGCAAACATGAATGCTGCAATAGATAGAGACACAAATATCAATGAAGAAGTAAAAACCCAAATCAAAGAAAGCGAAACTGCTATCACTGCAAAATCACAAGAAGTTTCATCAAAAGAAGCGGAAATTGCACAAACTGATGCCTCTATTACTCAAACCCAAAACACAATTTCAAATCTTCAAAATTCCCTAAATTCTCTTCCATCCCCATCAGGTACTGAAGAAGACAAAGAAAAAGATGCAAAACTTGCTGAAAGAAAATCTGAACTTCAAAGCCAAATAGCTGCAAAACAGGCTGAACTTGCACAATTACAAGCACAAAAACAACAACAAGAATCAGAAAAAGCACAACTTGAAGGTGAAAAAGGCCAGCTTGAAACTCAAAAAGACCAAATTATGGCAGAAGAATTAAAAGATGCAAGCCCTGCAACAAAGGCAGCAATTAAAGCTTATGAAAATTCAAGAACAAACGTTGAAACTACAAAAACAAACGAACTTAAAAAAGCACAAGATGACCTTAATGAAACAGTTCAAAAATTAAGCGAAGTTGAAGCTGAAATTGAACAAGGCAAAAATAACAAAGCAAACACAAATTTTGATATCAACGGTTTAATTGAAGGATTTGAACAAGGTCAAACAGGCGATTGCTGGTTGTTATCAAGCTTGCAAGCATTAAGCAACACAGAAGAAGGCCAAAAAATATTAAAAGATGCAATACAAATTAATGATGACGGTACATACACAGTAAAATTTAATGGCGCAGACTGGGCAATAAATATTACAGATGCAGATTTAAGAGCAGCAAGAAACAGTGGCCAATATTCAAATGGCGATGATGATGTGCTTTTAATGGAAGTTGCAATGCAAAATTATCTAACTCAAGTTAGAAACGGTGACATACAGACTAGTTCAGCAGATATCACCGCTACTGCACAAGAAGGCGGCATCAATCCATTAAATAGCGGCAGATCAACCAATTTAACAGAACTTTTAACTGGAAACACAAATTGGTCTATTGGTGATAACGCTGATATTAATGAACTTTTCAGCCAGGTGCAAAATAATCAAAATAATACATTTGCTACTTTAAGCTTTAGACCAGGAAGCAATATGCTAAACACACTAAATGCAGGTGCTGTAACCACAGGTGCAAGCGCAGATTCAGGACACCTTTGGAGTGTTAAATCTGTAAGCGGAAATAATATCACATTAATTAATCCTTGGGATTCAGACCAAGAAATCGTAACAACCAAAGATGAACTTGCAAGACAAAATATCCAATTCACATATCAAGAATTGGCAGCATAAACAGCAAAAAACTATTTACCAATTTCAAGCGCACGATTCGCCATAGTTTTTGCAATAGATAAAACACTAAGGCTTGCTTCATAAGCTCTATTTGCAAGGACAGCATCTCCGATTTCAACCATGGGATTTACATTTGATGCCCTAATATAGCCGTATTCATCAGCATCAGGGTGTCCTGGGCGATAAATTTTTTCTCCTTCAGTAGGGTCTTCCACAAGACCTGAAAATTTTACCCCGCCTGATAAAAATGGAATTGTGCCCACACCAAAAACGTCCTCTTTCATTGTATTCAAAAGGCCATGGAATGATATATCTTCTGTAGCATTTAAAACAGGAATTTTTCTAACATAATTTGGCGTATCCATATTTGCAATGTTTTTGGCAGCAATTTCAAGCCTTTTAGAGTGTACACTAACACCTTCTCTGCCTATTTCAAAAGAATCCATTATTCCCATTTTATTTGCCTTTCATTATTTATATTAGGGTGTGTTTTTGTGGTTTTTGGCTCCTGTGGGTGTTTCGTGCCGGTGCACTCACATCCTACGTCGCCATTGTTATGTTCCAGTCGCAGATTCATCATCTGCTCCTTGGGAACACCGGCTTACGCTTTATTTACCAACGCTGATTGCGGTTTTTATTTCTGCAATTGTTGTGCTCATCTGCCTTGCAGCCACAGCATAAAGTATAGAATTTTGTTGCATCAGGGCAAGTTCATCTGCTGCCGACAATTGCTGTTCCTTTGCAGCTATAACTCCCGAAGGGCCAAGCTTTTGACTAAGTCTTGTCTCAAGAAGCGAGCCGCCTGCATTTAGATATTGTGAAAATTCAATATCCCGCCTTACATAATTCGGTGTATCCATATTTGCAAGATTGCTAGACAGCGCTTCTTGTCTATTTGACAATAAATCAAGATAAAGCTGGGATTTTGCTATAGGGTTATTTGGTATATAGGGCATTTTTAATCCTCATTTAATGGTTTTATTAATCTTTAATATTTATTGCTTTTTCATACATTGTATCAATAGCACTCATAAGAGTAGTAGATGCCAAAAGGCTTGCATTCACCCTCATAATGTCATTAACATGTTCAAATATATCCACATTTGAACGCTCTATTTTGTATTGGCAAATTCTATTATGGTCGTTTACCAAAGTTTCTTCGCCTGAATTTTCAGTTTTTTGCCACCTATTATTGCCAACTTCCTTTAAACCTTCAGGGTTTTGAAATATTACAAGTGGAATTGTACCCTGAAATTCACCATCGCCTGGGATATTATTATAGGTATATACATCCCCGTTTCCCCTGATTTCAACCTTTATTGATTCAGCAGGAATTTTAATGCCTGCACCTACAATATCATTATTAGAGTTCATCAAAATACCGTCTTTGCCAAGAGAAAAGGAACCATCCCTTGTGTAATATATCTCGCCGCCTTGTGATGTTATTGGAATAAATCCTGGTCCATCTATTGCAACATCAAGGGGTGCTTTTGTTACTTGAATAGAGCCATTTGAATGGTCCGTTCTAATAACAGCTTTAGAATAGCCATTTTCGCCTAAAATTTCTTCAAAACGAACAGCTTTGTAGCCGTTTGTAGACCAATTTGAAATGTTTTCAGAATAATACCCCATCCTATCAAACTGTGTGATGGCGTTTAAAGTATTTTTTCTAATCAAACCTTGCAGGTTGTATCCTGATGTCACGTTTTAATTCTCCAATTTATAAATATTGTTAAGTTTTATTAATTATCTTTAAGCACTACCTATCTGTTGGATAGCCTTTGTAAGTGCACCATTTTGTATCATGAACAATTGCCTGTTTGCATCAAATGTTCTTCTTAAAGGAACAAGTTCCAAAAATTCCTGCGCCATAGAAACATTTGAAAATTCAAGACAGCCTTGTTTTATATTTGGCTCTATTACAGTGTTTCCATCAGAAGATACAACTCCAATGGTATCTACATATTCCATTTTTCTTGTTGCAGGGTTAAAGATACACAATCTGCCATTTCCATCCACACGCACATCTTCATACTTTTCGGGCGTAAAAGGAAGAACGATGGGACTTCCCCCTTGCGTTAAAACTTTTTGATTTTCAAGACCTAATAGTTCACCTTTTTCATTAATCTTGAAACGGCCATCGCGTGTTAATTCCACAGAGCCAGAATTATTTAAAAGCTGAAAATATCCTTTTTCACCTATTGCAAAATCAAGCGGTTTGTCTGTTCTTGCAATACGCCCAACAGAATCATCTACAGCCTTTGAAACACCATGGATTCCTATGTACTCTGCAAAAGATGAAACAACGCCATCTTTTCTTTGATAGCCTATTTTATCAAAACCATTTATATTTTCTTGTGCGACACCCATAAGCTCCATCTGCATGTGCATGGCACCTATGGATTGATTTAACCCTCTTTGGCTTTGGCTTATATAACCTTGCAATCTCATATCTTAATTTTCCTTATATTTTAGGATATTCATATAAAACGACGGCAACGATTAAATAAAATTAAGGGAAACAGAATAAAAATACATTAAATAACCTAAATTTGACTAAGCTTTACTTTCGTCATTACCTTCTGCATTATTTTTAATAACAGATTTTTCATAGTCAACATTTATTATGATTTTTATTAAACTTTGCGCCATAAGCATTAATTTCGGACTTACAAAACCAGAAGCCGTTATTTTAACATTACTTGAATACTCAGAAACATTAGCGTCAGCTTTTTTTGAAACACCTGATGAAATATTTGATTTTACATTATTTAATGAAGATTCTTCCTCAATCAGCTGCATCACCCTTTTATGTGGAAAATCATCCCCTGCTACAACATCAATATCCACCTGGCCCAAAGGATTCATGGTAAGAGTTGCAATAACATTTGCAAAATTTATCGTCTGCATTAAAATCTTTACAGATTCATCGCTTTCAAGCGTATCGGGGTCTGGCCCATCTATTTTATCAAAAATATCTATCGTAAAATCAAGATTATTTTCATTCCTGGCAGATAATGGCAGCCACGGCAAATATAGAAGCATAAGGGTTTTTAGTGCCTGAGTTTCTGTAGCAAAGGCAGCAGAAGATGTAAATAAATTCATCAATTCTTTCAAATTTGAAACATCATTTGCACCGTATTTTGCAACATTTGCAATAGTCATCATTAATTTTTGCACCGCCTCTTTTGAATTTTGCTTCAAAAGTTCAGCCAACATTGAAAGATTGACCTTATCCCCAAATAAAAGCTGATTCAATTCATTTGCCATCTGCTGGCTGATATTATTACTTTGCGTTGTTTGACTCACAATTTGATTTATTAATTCCTTAAAATCTTTTGGAAGATTTAATAAATCTTTTACATAATTTGCCTTTTGCTCTACCTCAATTGTGGTTAATTTAAGTTCTGATGTAAGGCTTAGCGTTAATGGTGTAGATTTAAAAAATGAGGGCGTATTATTTTCATTTTGAGGTTGCATATTTTGGGCAAAATTACCAAAACCTGTGTTTAAACCGCTATTTAGGGTGTTTTGCGCATTATTTGCATTGTTGTTTTGAATATTTGCACCCAAAACAACATTATTTGCTATTCTTGTGATTATTTGAAGCGGGTTAAATCCGGCCATTTTTTAAACCTTTTTTATTTTTTTAAGGATATTTTTTAAAAAAGCCATTCTTTTATTCTATCTGCAACATAAGTATAGCTTTCTTTTATGCCAATATTTCCAGGCTTTATGTCTTTAGAATAGAAGATAACAGGCACCATTTCTCTTGTATGATCGGAACCCTTATATGTAGGGTCGCAGCCATGATCTGCTGTTACAATCAACAAATCTTCTTTATTTAAGGAATTTATAATATTAAAAAGAGCTTTATCAATGGTTTCAACTGCTTTTGCATAACCTGCAACATCACGCCTGTGACCATATAACATATCCGTATCCACAAGGTTTGTAAAAATTAAATCTGAATTGTCATTTTTTATTGCATCAAGTGTTATATCAAGCCCTTCAACATTTGAACCTGTTGGGGTAAATTTTGTAATACCTGAACCTACAAAAATATCATTAATTTTACCTATGCCGTATGTAAACATTCCATTTTGTTCTATTGTATTCAAAATGGTATCAGCTGGCGGTTTTACCGAATAATCATGCCTGTATTTACCTATTCTAACAGGGGTATTGTTTAAAACATGATATGGGCGCGCAATCACCCTTGATACACGATAATCACCTTCATCTAAAAGTTCGCGTGCAATTTCACACCATCTATATAAAGTTTCAAGCCTTATTACATCTATATTTGCGGCAATTTGAAAAACACTATCAGCACTTGTATATATTATTGGAAATTTGGATTTTATATGCACAGCATTATACTTTTCAATTATTTGAGTGCCTGAGGCTGGAATATTTCCAAGTATATTTCTGCATTTTGTTCTTTCAATAAAATCATCAATCAATTCTTGCGGAAATTTTTTGTAGGTTTTAAAAGGTTTATCTAACACAAGGCCCATTAATTCCCAATGACCAGTTGTTGTGTCTTTACCTTTTGATTTCATCTTCATAACGCCATATTGGCCAAGCGGAGTTTTTGTTTTTGAAACACCTGTAATTCGTCTTATATTTCCAAGGCCCAATTTTTCAAGGTTTGGAAGATAAATTCCGCCGTTTTCCCTTGCTAAATTACATAGCGTATTACACTTTAGGGAATCACCATATTCTTCGGCATCTTCCATAGCACCTATGCCCATAGAATCAATAACGATTACTATTGCTCTTTTTTTCATAATTTTATTACCCCAACATCATCATTTAAATACTTTAGATGTTCTTTCTGGATTGCTTCGCCTGGATATAGAACACCGATACCCGGCGGGTATGGAACTAGCATTTCGGATGAAACCATAAGCGGTGCTTTTTCTTTTTCAACATAAACATAATCTTTATTAAATGCCTCAAAAGGCTGCAATTTTACTAAAGGATAGGGCTGAAATTCAGGTATTTTAGCTTCATTTTGCACAATTTTATCAAATTTTTTATTTTTAACATCAATTAATGCATTTTTCAATTTGTCTAATTTTGCTTTTGTTGTGCCTATTCCCGTTAAATAAAGGCAGGAAAATTCACTTGAAATTTCATCTTCAATATTATAATCTTCAAACAATATATCAGATATTTTGGAACAATCCGCCCCATTTAATTTTAACACAATTTTTGTAACATCTGCACATTCTTCGTTTAAAAATTCAAAGCCCTCTTCCTTTAATTCCCTTTGAAACTTTAAATTATTCAAAACAAGTTCATCAATTGCTTTTATTCCCTTGTTTGAGATTAAAAAATTAATATTTGCTTCGATATTTGCAATCATTGGATAAGAAGGGCTTGATGTATGAAATAAATTTATGGAATTTTGAATTTCACGCCAATCATAAGGACAATCCTTTGAAACATGTAAAAGTGCACACTGGTTCAATCCTCCTGCATTTTTATGCAAAGAATTTACACTAAAATCTGCTCCCTGTTGAATTGCAGTTTTTGGAAAAAAATCTGAAAAATTATACAATGCCCCATGGGCCTCATCTACTATTAAAAGTACACCATAGCTTTTACAGATTTTTGAAATTTCTTCAATATCGGATGATATACCATCGTATGTGGGGCTTGTCATAATAAATGCTTTATATTGGTTTAATTTTAGCGTATCTTTTAATTCTTCAGGATCTATTTTTCCCATTATGCCAAAATTTTTCGCTATATCAGATTTTGTATCAGGCATAAACCAATCAACAACAGCACCAGTTAAAACAAGGCCTGAATATACTGATTTATGGCAGTTTCTTGCAACCAAAACCTTATCATTAAATTTTAAAACTGTCTTTAAAATAGCCAATATCCCAGTGGTGGAGCCTTGGGTTAAAAAGAAGGTTTTTTTAGTATCATAAATATCTGATGCTTTGCCTTCAGCCATTAATATGGCACCATTTGGATTTAAAAGATTATCGTAACCTTCAATTTCAGAAAAATCCCATTTGTAAAAATTATTTAAATTTGGTAAAAAAGGGGCTTTTTGACCATGGGATGGCGTTGTAAATAGTGTACGATTCAGTTTCTTACTTAATAATTTTAACAAACTCATCCTTTTATAATAGAATATTTAATATGGATATACAAGAAAAAATTGAAAAATTACGCAAAGAAATTGAATTAAACAGCTATCTTTATTACGTTGAAGATAATCCAAAATTAGAAGATTATGAATACGATAAATTATTCAAAGAACTTGAAGAGCTTGAACAAAAGCACCCTGAATTAATTACTGCTGATTCACCCACACAAAGGGTGGGCGGCATTAGTGAAAAATTTGAAGCAATCGCCCATAAAAACAGGCTTTATTCCTTAGAAAATTCAAATGATGAAAATGAACTTCATAAATGGTATGAAAGGGTGATGAAAGATTTAAACCCCGCAGGGGTACAGATGAATCTTTTTGGCACAAGTGAAGTGCAAAACAAAGATATACCTTTGGCTTGTGAATATAAAATTGACGGACTTGCAGTGGCTTTAACCTACAAAGACGGTAAATTCATCCAGGGGTTGACGCGCGGGGATGGGTTTATCGGAGAAGATATTACAAACAATCTAAAGACTATAAAAAGCATCCCCTTAAAACTTTTTGAACCTGTGGATGTTGAAGTTCGCGGTGAAATTTATATGCCAATTTCATCCTTTGAAAAATTAAATAAAAAACAGGAAGCAACGGGACAAAAAACCTTTGCAAACCCAAGAAACGCGGCAGCAGGCTCCATCCGTCAATTGGACCCAAAAATTACATCACAAAGAGATTTATCCATTTGGGTGTATGGTGGTATTTTCGAAGGAAAAGATATTCCAAAATCCCATTCTGAAACTATGAAAAAATTAAAGGAATTAGGGTTTAAAACAAATAAAATATCTGTTGTTAAAGGGGTGGAAGGTGCTATAAAATGCATTAAAAAGATTGATGAAATAAGGAAAAGCCTTGATTTTGCAACAGATGGCGTTGTAATAAAGGTGGATGATATCCATAGCCAAAATGAACTTGGTTTTACATCCCGTGTACCAAAATGGGCCACAGCGTATAAATTTCCGCCAGAGGCTGTTTGGACAGATTTAAAAAATGTAGCTTTTCAGGTAGGAAGAACGGGCGTTATCACCCCTGTTGCAATACTTGAACCTATAAATTTAGCAGGAAGTGTTGTTTCTCGCGCCAGTCTTTATAATTTTGATGAGGTTAAAAGGCTTGATATAATGCCGGGGGACAGGGTTTTGGTAAAAAAAGCGGCAGAAATTATACCAAAGGTTTTAAAAGCAGAAAAAACGGATAATTCAAAACCTTTTAAAATGCCAAAATGCTGCCCTTGCTGTGATACCAGCCTTATTGAAAAAGAAAATGAAGTTGGCCTTTGGTGCCCAAACCCAACTTGCCCCGATGTTTTAAAGGGAAAGATTGAATACTTTGTATCAAAATATGCGATGGATATTGAAGGTTTTGGCGAAGGCATAATAGCACAATTAATTGATAAAAATATGGTAAAAACCTGGGCAGATTTATACGAACTGACACTTTTCGATTTTATGAAACTTGATTTAATAAAAGAAAAATCTGCCACAAATTTACTTACGGCACTTGAAAATAGTAAAAACTGCAAATTAAACAAATTCATAAATGCACTTGGAATAAGGCTTGTTGGCAAAGAAAGCGCTGATATCTTAACTCAATATTTTAAAACAATTGATGAGATTAAAATGGCCTCATTAGAAGATTTAAGCGCAATTGAAGGTATTGGCGATAAGATGGCAAAAAATATTTTTGCCTATTTTAAAGATGAAAATAACCTAAAAACAATTGAAAAAGGGCTTTCTCTTGGAATTAAGCCTGAAAACACCTATACAATAAGTGATAATTTAAAATTAAAAGGAAAATCTTTTGTAATTACAGGCACCCTAAATGAATTTTCACGCGATAAGGCACAGGAAATTTTAAAATCCTTAGGTGCAAAAACTCCATCAGCTGTCAGCCGAAATACAGATTTTGTAATTGCAGGAGAAAACCCGGGGTCTAAACTTGAAAAAGCAAAAAGCCTTGGTATTAAAATTTTAGATGAAGAAGAATTTAAGAAATTGATTGAGAATTAATTAATACAATAAATTTTAGGAGGAATTTTTATGAAAAAAGTTTTAACAACAGTAATTTTAGGCTCTGCGTTTGCCCTAACAGCAGGTATTGGCGCAATAAATTCTGTTCAGGCAGCAGAAAATGAAAGAGGATATATTTCAGTTTACGCCGAAACAAGCGCTGAGGCTGTACCAAATATGGCCACTATTACATTAAGCGTTGAAACATCAGATAAAGATATTACGAAAGCAACAGAAGCCAATAAGCAAGCTGCAAACGCTTCAATTCAAGCCGTGAAGAAGCTTTTAGACACCGCAAAAGGTGAAACTGTTAAAACTACTGCATTTAACGTGAGCCCAGAATACAGATATAAAGATGGGGTAAGAATTTTTGTACAATACAATGCAAGAAATTCTTATGAAGTAAAAATTAAGGATGTATCAAAACTTGGAAAAATAATATCAGCAGGGCTTTCAAACGGTGCAAATGTAGTTTCAAACCTGTCTTATTCACTTGATACAAATGAAGCTACCTGCAATGCAATGATTAAAAAGGCATCTGCTATGGCAAAAACAAAGGCAGAAGCAGCAGTATCTGCCCTTGGTACAAGCATTACAGGCGTAAAGCATGTAAACACCCAATGCAGCACAAATACATACAATCAGCCAAGATATAATATGAGTCTGAAATCCGCAGGAAATGCAATGGCAATGGATGAAGCCGCTTCTGTACCAACAGAAGAAGGAACTATCAAATTCCGCGCAACAGTTGATGCTTCATTTTTTGTAAAATAACATTAAAAGATTAAAAAATTATTATTAAAACAGGGCAAAAATTTTGTATGCCCTGTTTTTTATAAATTGTCAAGAAAGTTTGGTTAAACTAAAATTTTTAAAAGGGGTATACCTATGTCTTTTATGCATCCTGATATTGATGCGCGCCATTTAATCCAAAGAGCAAGAAACAGCAAAACTCTTTCAACACTTGCAAGTGAAGAAAATCGTCATCGCACAAACCAGGGATATTTAGCACCCTCACCAGATGAAGATTCAGGGCTTTTAATAAATAAAATAGATGGAAATACATATAAACACATAGACATTAAAAAAGAAAAGAAAAAATTATCTGAAAAAACGCCTGAAGAAATTTTAAACGGATTGCATATCAGCACTTGGATTTCATCTGACGGTTCCAAAATATTGAGCAAATATGAAGCACCCAAACAAAAGGGTTATTGGGCAAGAAACGGCATTGATGAAAATGATCTAATAAAGGATGTAACAACAATCCTTGGTGTTTTAAATTTAAGAAACAGTGCACTTAAATCTACACAAAAAATTAAAACCGTGCAAGATGGCATTGTAATTGGCAAAGAATCTAAAATAGAAGATTTAAGTTCGCTAGAAAAAGTTTATGGTCTTATTCTAATAGAAGCAAAAAACACACAAGAAGCCAAAGAAATTCTAGAAAAATTAAATTTTCATCCAAGAGTGTTTAAAGGAAAAATCATTTCCATACCATCCCCGCAAGAAATGAACAAAGAATATAAACCAAAAAGAAGAAAATATTATTAATATTCACCATCTGTCAAGGTTTTAGCCTTTTTCCAAAGATCGTCCCATTCTTCTATCGAAAGTTCTGTTAATTCTTTTTGGGAGATTTCTTCCATTTTTCTAAACCTTGTTTCAAATTTTTTATTAGCCTTAATCAAACACTGTTCTGCATCTAATTTATTCCAACGAGCCAGATTTACCAGTGCAAAAAGAATATCCCCAAATTCCATCTCTTTATCTTCAAAAGTTTTTGCATGGATAAATTCTCGAAATTCAGATTTTACGCACTCTATCAAGCTTTTTTCATTTGGCCATTCAAACCCTTGTTTTACAGCTTTTTTGGACAATTTTTCTGCCGTCATTAAAGGAGACTGCGCACGTGATATTCCATCTAAGACGCTTTTTCTGTGGGGTTTTTCTACTTTTTTTAATTTATCCCAGTTTGCTAAAATTTCATCCACATTTTCAGTTTTGATATTGCCAAAGACATGCGGATGTCTGTGAATTAATTTTTCATTTATGCCGCGCGCCACATCTTCAAAACAAAAACAACCGTTATCATCGGCTATTTGAGAATGCAAAACCACTTGCAATAAAACATCGCCAAGTTCTTCCTTTAAATGTTTCATATCATTACTATTTATTGCATCCACAGCCTCATAAGCTTCTTCCAGCATATTTTGTCTGATGGTTTGATGTGTTTGTTCTCTATCCCACTTGCAGCCGTTTTCACCACGCAAAGTTTTCATGGTTTGAAGAAGTTTTTGTATTTCTTTTGTAGGAATCTCACTCATATTTTCGCACCTTTATAATGGCAAAATTAGCGCACCATCTGATCTACGGTCAAAATCAAAATACCTTGGCCGCCAATTGCTTTCAATTTATTTATGCTGTCATAAATTTTATCCTTATCCACAACAACATGCACAACGACATTTTTGTCATCACCCCAAAGCGTTGTAACTGTAGGAGAAGAAAGCCCTGGTAAAAATGCTTTTATTTCGCCTATTTTTTCTTTTGGAACATGTACCATTAAATATTTTTTCTCTTTTGCATCCAAAACCGCGTCTATTGCTAGAAGCAGGCTTTTTACCTGATTGTTTTTTTCTGTTTCAAGCCCTTTTCTTTGCACAATAACACAGCTTGAATCCATAATTTTATCAATAATTTTAAGACTATTTGATTTTAGGGTGGAACCTGTGGATGTTATATCTACAACAACATCTGAAAGCCCAAGGTTTGGGGTAATTTCAACAGCACCCGAAACTTCAATAATTTTTGCAGTTTTTCCTTTAGTTTTAAAATATTCTCTTGCAATATTTGGAAAAGATGTTGCAACATTAATGCAATCAGGTAAATCTTCCGTTTTTTCATAACCGTCAGAATTTTTAACAGCAACAACCATATCACAATAGCCAAAATCAAAACGTTTTATAACATCAAGATCAAAACCTTCTTCTTTTACAACATCAAGGCCTGTAAACCCTATATCAGCTACTTTTGCATCCAAAAACCTTGGAATATCTTGGGTTCTAACAAAAATTATTTGGCATTTACCATCCTGCGCTTTAATTTGCAGACACCTTTCATCTTTAGATTCAAAAGAAAGCCCTGCTGCATTTAAAAGTTCATAAATTTTTGTTGAAAGCCTGCCTTTATTTGGAATTGCAATTTTTAGCATATTGATTTTGCCCCTTGTATTAAGTTTTATTAATGTTTATATACATATATTACAAGCCGATTTTCCCACAGACAAAATAAAAAAGCAAAAAAAAGGGTGCTGAGGTTACATTTAAACAGCACCCAAAAAGTTGTTTTGTTTTATCGTTTAATTATTCCATTCAATAATCACAGCACCATTTGCGCCGTTGCCACCTTTGTATGCCGCATTTTCTTTCACAGCACCGCCACCCCCGCCACCACCTATGGTTGCAGCGTTTTTGCCCACAGGGCCTGATGATGGATTAGCGCAAGCATTAACAGGGTCAGAATCTGAAATTGTAAGATTGCCCCCGCAGCCGCCAAGGCCTTTTATAGCCTCAATAAGCGGGCATAAGGCCTGCGTTATATTACCGCCATTTCCGCCAAATTCATCATTTCCGGGCTGGCCTTTTGTAGAATTTACAATAGAATCATCAAAGTTTCCGCCCGTTCCATGGCTGGAACCTGCCGGATATCCGCCGATTCCGCCTTTTGCAAAACCGTGCTTTTCTTCAATATTTGGCGGAACGATAATATAGCTTTCGCCGCCATCGTTTCCTTTTTGGCCAAAATAACCGTTTACGCCGTTTAATACCGTGAGCACATCATTTGCACTGCCGCCTTTGCCCACCTTTATTTCTATGGTTGAACCAGCGGAAACAAGCACATTTCTTTCTGTTACCACCTGGCCTGATGCACCGCCGCCACCATTAGCGCTGCCCCATTCAATGTATATGTATCCGTTTGCACCTTTTCCGCCATGGCCCGGATTACTTCCATAATTTATTACACCGCCACCACCTCCGCCGCCTGCGCCGTAGTTATCTGATATTGCATTTGAACCGTCAGCCTGCGCACCGCCAGGGTTTCCGCCCTGCAAGATTGTACCGTCTTTTCTATAGGTATTTCCGCCCTTTCCGCCTCCAGCACCGTTAGCTACGGTGTTTCCCTGCAAACCTGCAGAACCGCCGTTTGTGTATTCTATATTTGTCCAATTATTATATTTTGCACTGTTATTAAAATTGTTTGTTTTTATGCCGCCGCCAAGGCCTCCTGAATTTGCGATATACGTATCATCACTTTCATATCTGCCGCCTTTTCCGCCTGATACAGAGTATGTATTGCCGTTTATTGTAATAGATGTAGAACCGCCGTCTTTTCCGTTAATTCCAACACCTGTATCTTTATTTCCGCCATCTCCGCCAAGGCCGATATTGAAATTAATTACCTGCCCCGGGGTGACATCAATTTCACCAATCCAAATTTGCCCTGCACCGCCACCAGAACCTGAATTAGATTTATCTTTGTATTGGCATTTATATACGTTAGATTTTGCAGCACCACCATAATACAAACGCAGTGCTCCTTGCTTTCCAGGCAAACCGGGCAAACCATCTATAGATGTATCATACTGGCCACTTCCACCACTGCAATATTTTTTAGCATCAAAAATAGAGCCTGAAATAACACCGCCTGAATTTGCACTACGGGCGCCATTTTCGCCATTACTGCCGCCACCGCCGCCACCGCCATATCCGCCAAGCTGAAAACTACCACCTTTATTGCCATCACTAATTCCAACAGCAGTATTGGCTGAATAACAACCAGCACCGTTCCCACCACTTCCAGCAGAAGAATTCGGTTGTCCACCACCACCTCCGCCGCCTCCGCCGCCTCCATATCCACCTCCACCACCTCCGCCGCCGCCTAAATCTAGCCATTTACTTGTTCCACAACCACCATTGGTTGAGCCACCCCCACCTCCTCCACCACCAACCTGGAATATCGTAGTATTGCCTGCTATAATTGTTAAAGGCCCTCCACCTCCACCGCCTGCACCCATTGAACCGCATTGACCATCCCTCCTTGCACCACCACCTCCTGCGCCTGCATCAAAACTAGCCCTGCCACCGTCACCCGCAGAACCCCATGGTGTAACACCTGAAATAGAATATCCACCTTGGCCCCCGTACGCCATTGGTGTCCCTAAAGCATTGTGTCCATCTGAAGCATCGCCCGATTTTGAGTTATCTAAGCCGTATCCACCTTGGCTTCCCCCTATGCCACCAGCGGAACCAGCAAGTATTTCGGTCCATCCGCCACCTCCGCCGCCACCAGCATAATAACCACCAACAATAATATTATTTGTGGCCGCACCTGACCCTGGAGCACCACCACCAGGAATTTTAATAGAAATTTCATTTGCGTTTAAAATGATGGGTATTTTTGTGGCATATCCGCCAGAACCACCTCCGCCGCCGCTAGAGCTGCGCTCACCACCTCCGCCTCCGCCGCCTCCACCGCAGGCAGTTACTTTAACGGTTGAACCCGCAATGTTTCCAGGGGAAACCTTGATTGTTTCATTTGCTAAAAGTGTCCATTGTGTAACACCTGATGCTGCACATTTTGCATCCAATGCGGGTGCTCCGTATCCAGACTTTTGAAATTTATCAATTTTGGTTTCACCTTCGGTTAAATAATCATCCGAAGTTTCGGTTGTTGCAGGAATGCCACCGATTTGCGATGCAAATTTTTGTCCGCCGGAGGCGCCGCCGCCCCCTGCACCCGTCATAAATACGCGGAGCTTGGTGACACCTTGCGGCACCACCCAGTTTGATTCTGACGATGTTATTTCTTTATACCCGTAACTTGCGCCGCCACCGCCTCCACCACCGCCGATGGATGTCACGGTGATATAGTTTACGCCGTTTGGAACAATCCATTTTGTATCTTTTGTGAAAGTTTTAGTGTAATCCATCCGCACACCGCTACTGGAGCCATTCACTTCCACGGTTTCTTTATATTTCTTTGTCATCACAGGGGCAAGAGCCGCCATAAGAAGTGATGCCACCAAAAGTGCCATGAGGAGCTCCACGAGGGAAAAGGCTGGTGTCATTGCGAACGACCAACGGGAGTGTGGCAATCCAGGATTAGTGTGTTTATTTGATGAGTTTTTATGGATTGCCTCCACTTGCCGAAATCTTGATTTCGTGCAAGTTGGGTCCTCTTGGAGGGCTTCGTCGCTTCGCTCCTCGCAATGACGGAGGGAAAAACCCTCGCAATGATGGAAATAGTTAAACCATGTGCAAAGATGCGCAAAAAACCGGCTTACGCTTTTTTTGCGCAGCACAAAATTAAAATTAATTTTCATAATTTTAGTAACCTTTATTTTAAGAATAGATAAACAATTTTTTGATTTTTAAGATTTAAATATTTTTAAAAACAATTTCCTTGATTTTTGGGTGTAGTTTTGGTGTTTTTTATGGATTGCCGCGTCGCTAACGCTCCTCGCAATGACGGCAAAATTCAACCTAAATACTATACCCTTTACTTTCAATCATACCGTTTTTTTTTTTTTGTCAAGCGCGCAAATTTAAGATAAGGTTCCAAAATCTTGATGGTTGAATTTCGGGTAAGTTTATTTAATGCTTTGGCTCCTGTGGGTATTTCGTGAAAATTTGCAAATCTCACGTTTTTGCAAATTTTTACTCAATTATCCTACGTCGCCATCGTAAGGTTCCCGCCCTCACGGCCAGGCTATACGCCTGTCCTTACCGGGCTTCACACATGGCTCACGCTTTCATGTTCCGAGCTGCACATTAGATACTTTCATTTATGAAAACGGCGTTAAATCAACAAACTGCGTTAAAAATATCAATTATCCTATACCCCAAGGATGACA
Organism: Candidatus Gastranaerophilales bacterium; assembly: GCA_910587815.1. Lineage (GTDB taxonomy): Bacteria > Cyanobacteriota > Vampirovibrionia > Gastranaerophilales > Gastranaerophilaceae > MGBC122484. Next base: position 100,377 of record CAJUNK010000009.1, read on the forward strand.
TTATCTGTAGCATTCGTACCTTGTGCACAGCTAAAGCCTTGTCGCCTGTTAATAGTTTTATTTTGCCTGTGTTCTTTCTAAATCAAGCATAGATTCCACTATATTCATCTGTTCTTTTAATTTTAAAAATTCAGTGCTCAAATCACGTTTTCTTAAATTTAATCTGCGTGATTCCTTCTCTTTTTTAATATCAGCACTAATTTCGCTAATTGCATTTACCACAACGCCTACAATAACATTCATTACAATAAAGGATGAAACAAGAATAAATGATATAAAATACACCCAAGCATAAGGGAAGACACTAATAACAGGCCGTGCAATACCCATAGACCAGCTTTCAAGAGTCATCACCTGGAAAAGTGTATACATGCTTTTTCCTATGCTTCCAAACCAATCAGGAAAATGGCCTGCAAAAAGCATTGTACCCATTATTGAAAAAATATAAAAAATAACAAGCAATAAAACAGAAGCCCACCCAACATTTGGAATTGAATCTACAATAGCTTGAACAATGATTCTCAATTTTTCCAATTGGGTGATAAGTCTTAAAGCACGAAGCGCCCTTAAAATTCTAAACACACGGAAAGATGAAAAAGCACCGCCTGTTGGAACAAGGGAAATTAAGACTATTATAAAATCAAAATTATTCCAGCCAGATTTAAAGAATTTTTTTCCATAAACATATAGTTTAAGAATTATTTCTACAGTAAATATACCAACACAAATATTGCATACAAGATGCAAAAGTTTACCATAATGCGCCATTAAATCAGGATATGTCATTACGCCAAGTAAAATTGAATTAATTATAATTATCCCAAGAATAAAATTTTGAAAATATCCGCTTTCAACAAATTTTCTTACTTTTGCTTTCAATCTTTTTTGATTAAATTCATTTAGATACATCAATAAAGCTTCCATTTAAAAT
>CAJUNK010000010.1 GCA_910587815.1 Candidatus Gastranaerophilales bacterium
GCGGATTTGACGGTTCATGCCCTGGTATAATGTCATCTCTAAAAGAGTTTCTTTGTTTGAAGTTTCCAATACTTCAACATCAGCGTAGGCAATTTTTCCCTTTTCTATTTCAATTCCGCTCGCCAAAGTTTCAAGTTCAGCCTTGGTTAATTTTGCATCCACAGTAACTCTGTAAACCTTTGATACCTTTATCGAAGGGTGGGTCAAATCATAGATTAAATCTCCATCATTGGTAAGTATTATAAGGCCTGAAGAATCCTTATCCAGCCTGCCCACAGGTTTCATTGAATACATTGTTTCAGGCAAAATATCATAAATTGTTTTCCTGCCCTTTTCATCAGATGCAGTTGTAATGTATCCTGCTGGTTTATAAAATTTATAATATTCAAAATTTTTACAATGGATAAGTTTATCGTCAACGCTTACTTTATCGCGTCTTCTAATTTCGTATCCAAGCATTGTAATAACTTGTCCGTTTACTTTTACTCTGCCTGCTTCAATAAGTTCATCCGCCTTTCTTCTAGAGGCGATACCTGATTGAGCAATATATTTATTAATTCTCATGGCCTAAATTTTAGCATAAAAAAAGGGTATTGATAAGGTTACTAAAATCAATACCACAAAAAGTTGTTCATCTAAAAATTGCGTAAGCCAGGGTGAAATTTTGACGGGTGATGAACCCGGCAAAATGTAACTATTGATGAGCGACGTGGAAATCTTTGATTTCCTCAGGAGCCTAAAGGTGGACAGCTAGACACTGGACTGATTGCACAGGCGGATAAAACCAAAACACCCACAGGAGCCTAAAGACGGACAGAGTGAAGGCCGTACCAAGTATAAACCGAAGCCTTTGAATCAATCCTAATACCATTGCAAAATAATTTTGCCGTGGGCTCCGCTTCCGCCTGAATTTGGGTTATTTTGGCTTCCTGACGGGTTTTCAATTCTGTCTAAATCCCTTAAACCGGCGCCCCCGCCGCCCGCACCATATCCCGAAGCCATTTTACCATTGCTGTTTTCGCCCTTATCCTGTATACCGCCTGCACCTCCTTTGCCGTATTCTGTTTTTTTATCTGCAATATCTGCCCCGGCGCCACCAGCAGTGTCGCTTCCGGGTTTGCCCTGGCTGCTTTGTATGCATTCACTATTATTTAACAAGCTTTTATTGTCATAAGCGCATATTGCAGAAGGGTTTCCGCCAATTCCAGCGCTGAAAATTCCGCTTTCAGCAGCTTGCGGGCTGTTCCCGCCAAATCCTCCGCCTGCTTTAAGTTTGCCAAATTCAGTAAAACCGCCGTTTTGCGCGGGAAATACTGTATTATTTTGTACATAAGCCCCTGCGCCACCTTTGCCTATCTTGAATTTTATAGTATCGCCTGAATTTACAGATATTGTATAGGTTAATATGTTTCCCCCGGCGCCTCCGCCCCCGTTTTTGCCGCTCGTTTTATAGGCATTTGCAGCTGTATTCCAATATTTATTCCAGGCTATTCTGCCATATCCGCCGCTTCCATTGCCTCCATTTGAAAGCGTATAGCCGCCACCTCCGCCGCAGCCGTATCCTGCTGCATTTTTCCCGTTTTGAGATGAGGATGTCCCGCCAGCTCCTGCATTGCAAGTAGCAAGACCAGGTATGACAGCCACAGCGCCGCTTCCGCCATTTACACCATTTGCACCGCCCCCGATGCTATTACCTTTGCTTGTATCAATAAGAACTGCTGCATTTTTTAATATTTTGCTTGAGTTACCTTGACTTCCTGTGGTTTGATTGATTATATTAGCAGAACTATTGATATATGGTGCATTGGCACCTTCACCACCCGCACCTATATGAATATTTAAGGTTTCGGCAGGCGTAACGTTAACTTTTTTATTTTGTATAATAGAACCTGCTCCGCCCCCGCTTCCGCCTGCATTACCTGCTGTTAGATAAGATATTTTTATTGCACCATTTTTTTCGCCGCCACAATTGTTTGGAAAAACACTTGTTGGAGACGGGGCAGAATTACCATTGCGATAAGCACTTCCACTCCAGTTGCTTTCGCCGTTTCCACCGGGTGTACAAATTGATTGTCCGTCACATTTTCCGCCCTGCCCGCCCCCGCCTTGGCTGCAACTGCTTCCTTCTATACAGGAACCCCCGCCAGCTCCACCGTATATTCCCCCGCCGCCTCCGCCAGTGCCAACCATGCCGCCCCCGCCTCCACCTCCGGATGCTATTACATAATATGAATTACCGGGCGAGCCGAATGTAGAAGCTGCGCCTCCGCCACCACCTGCGCTGCTTGTTCCGCCAGAACCACCTCCGCCACCTATATTTCCGCCTGAACCGCCTGTGCAGGCATAAAAAGTATCACCTGGATTTGTGATATAAAATCTACCGCCATTACCCCCTGCCCCGCTGCCAATTTGCGGGATGGCACCCAAGGCGCAGCTGCCGTTTCCACCGCTGTCTGATGCACCAGTGCCTGCGGTTTGCCTGTTTGTTCCGGCTGAACCACCCACGATGCCTGCTGTATACCAATCACCCACCCCGCCTGCACCGCCAATGCCATCTGCCCCGTTGCCTCCGGCAAAGTTTGTAGCTCCTCCGCCACCGCCACCATAACTTGACCCTGCATTACCTGTGAGTTCTGCATCTCCGCCTCTGCCTCCAACTATTACAGAAATTGATGAAACAGAAGGCAGTTGCACTGCTTTTTTAACATAGGCCCCGGCACCCCCGCCTCCGCTTCCTGAACTGTCGCTTGTTGCTCTGCCTCCGCCTGCACCGCATAGTTCAATATTTACATATTTATTTTTTGCAATATCTGGAACAGACCAGTTTGTTTTTTGCCCGGTTAATCTTTCCCAGTTTGATATAGAGTAATTTCCGGCACCCCCGCCTGAACCGCCTGAAACCAGGGTGGCTTCAATTTCACCTGTCATGGCAGGAACTATGAAAGTGTGTAAGTCGCTAACTGTTGTGTATTCAACATAGCCTGCCGTTGGCGCTGTGCCGCCTCCTCCGCCTGCACCTATTAGGGTTACTTTCATCATACCTGTGTAATAAGATGGCACTTTAAATGTGCCTTCGCAATATTCGCTGCCATCAGGGTTTGTGCCTTTTATTTCGCATTCACTGGAATTGTATTCAATTTCATAAATAGTGCTTCCGCCCCCTTGAACATGCGCATTAATTTCAACATTTTCCCCAAACTTCTTTGTCATCACAGGAGCAAGTGCTGCCATTAAAAGTGATGCCACCAGTAATGCCATTAATAGTTCTACTAAACTGAATGCAAGGTTGCATTTAAGTGTTAAAATGCGGTGTTTAAAAACGGGCTTATAAATTTTTTTAATGCTTTTTACCATATATAATTACTCCTTAATAAATGTCTAAACTATGTATGATTATTGAATACTAGCCACTTGGTATTACATGTGTGTAATGGAATAATCTTATGATAACACTAGAATTACATGTATGCAACAGCAGGATAAAAAACTATTGAAATTGATAGGTAAAAGGATAAAAAAACTTCGTTTAGAGAAAAATAAATCCTTGAATAATTTTGCCTTCAATGAATGTTTAATAACATCTGCTACCTTAAGCAGAGTGGAAAACGGGCTTGTGGATTTAAAATTTACCACATTAATAAAAATTGCAAATGCGCTTGAAATAACACCGGCAGAGCTTCTTGGGGATTTTGAATTTCATTATAAAGATTTGTATTGAAAGAAATGATAGAAGCTGCTCAAAGCCAGCCTTAAAATTAAGATTATATTAAGGTGGGCAAATTCTGTGCTAAGATATACTTAAAATAGAGAGAATAGAGGGGGAATTATGATACCAATTATTGATTCTAAAAGACAATATGCCGCAATACAAAATGAAGTGGAAAAAGAAGTAATAGATGTAATGCGTAGCGGTTCCTATATTTTAGGCAAACATAATAAAGCTTTTGAAGAAGAAATGGCAGATTTTGTGGGCACAAAATATTCTGTAGCGCTAAATTCAGGTACTGATGCACTGCATTTGGCGTTAAGAGCACTGGATATAGGCCCGGGTGATGAAGTTATTACTGTTGCGTTTACATTTGTTGCAACAACTGAAGCCGTTGGTATTGTTGGTGCCACACCTGTTTTTGTGGATATTAACCCTGATACATTTAATATGGATGCCAATTTAATTGAAGAAAAAATTACCCCAAAAACCAAAGCCATTTTGCCTGTTCATTTGTATGGGCAGCCTTGTGATATGGAAAAAATTATGGCCATTGCAAAAAAATATAATTTACATGTGATAGAAGACTGTTGCCAGGCTATTGGCGCTGAATTTAAGGGTCAAAAAGTGGGCAGCTTTGGGGATATTGGATGTTTTAGTTTTTATCCTACTAAAAACCTTGGTACAATGGGTGATGGCGGTCTTGCTGTTACAAATTCTGAAACATTGAAAAACAGAATGATTGCCCTTAGAAACCATGGCGGCGCTGTTCGTTATTATCATGATGAAATTGGTGTAAATTCAAGATTAGATGAAATTCAAGCAGCAATTTTAAGGGTAAAATTAAACTATATTAATGATTGGAACAAAAAAAGACGCGAACATGCTGCATTTTATAATGAACTTTTTAAAGATTGTAAAGATATTGAAACTCCAAAAGAAATTGATAATATCTATGCCGTGTACCATCAATATACAGTAAAAGTGCCAAACAGAGATGCTGTGCATAAATTATTACAGGAAAACGGTATTGGCGCTATGATATACTATCCTGTACCATTACACTTGCAAAAAGTGCACTCGCATCTTAATTTAAAAGAAGGGCTTTTACCACACACAGAATGTGACACAAAATTAGTGCTTTCGCTTCCAATGTTTGCTGAAATAACTGAAGAAGAACAAAGAACTGTTGCAAAAACATTGATAGAATGTGTAGAAAAAGCTAAAGCAGCCTGTGCTGTGTAGAATTTAGATTGTATACTATAAAAGCCCTTGAGAATTCAAGGGCTTTAATTATAAATATTATTAGCAGCTTTTTAGATTTTTTAGATATTATCCTATATCCCATCTGCCGCAAGTGCCGCCCCATCTTGCAATAAGATTTCCTTTAATGTCAGAAATTTTATGTTCCTGCCCTGGTGCTAAAGGCTCAATATCGCCTTCTATGATAGAAATTACTTCGCAATTGTTAGAACAACCATTACATGTGCAAGTAACAGAATTGAAGTGCATATCTTTTGTCTGCCAACCTTTGAATTTTGTTTCATTATTTGTATATTGATGATGTTCCATAGCAAGGAATGCTGCACCTATTGCCCCCATTGTTTGGTGGTTTGGTGGAACAACAATTTGTGTACCTAAAGCATCTTCAAAAGCTTTTACCATACCTTTGTTTGTGGCAACGCCACCTTGGAATGTAATAGTTGGTAAAAGTTCTTTTCCAAGCGCCAGGTTTGATAAATAATTTCTAACAAGAGCCTGACAAAGCCCGTACAGTAAATCTTCTACAGGATATCCAAGCTGTTGTTTATGGATTAAATCAGATTCTGCAAAAACACCGCATCTGCCAGCAATTCTTGCAGGAGATGTTGATTGAAGGGCAATTGTGCCAAAATCTTCAATTTTTACGTTTAATCTGCCTGCCTGCTGGTCCAAAAAGCTTCCTGTGCCTGCGGCACAAACAGTATTCATTGCAAAATCGGTTACGATACCATCCCTTAAAATTATGATTTTAGAATCCTGTCCGCCAATTTCAAGTATGGTTTGAACGCCAGGCACAATAATTGATGCTGCAACAGCATGGGCTGTGATTTCATTTTTAATAACATCAGCGCCAACAAGCGCGCCTGCCAAGTTTCTGCCAGAACCTGTGGTACCCACCTGGCAAACTTCATAATCGTTTTTAGATTTTGCCAAAAGTTCTTTTAAACCGTTTTGTACAGCTTTTACAGGTTGTCCTGCGGTGCGCAGCATATAGCTGTCTACATAATTTCCGTTTTCATCTACAACAGCAAGCTTTGTGGTAACAGAGCCTACATCAATTCCTAAATAAACTTTCATAATAAGTTTATTTTAGTATAAACAAAATTTATGTACAATTTTTCAAATATTGTAAAGCTGCGTTTGAAATATTATTCTTTGAATTAATAATTTTGGCAGTAAAGTTCAAAATGCTCTTGCGGATGCAGGCATGAAGGACAAATTTTTGGTGCTTCTTTACCATAATGATGGTATCCGCAATTGTTGCATTTCCAAATCACTTCTTTATCTCTTTTAAAGACTTTTCCAGTGATTATGTTTTCTCTTAATGTTCTAAATCTTTCTTCATGAATTTTTTCTACTTCAGATACTTCTTCAAAACATTTTGCAACATCATCAAATCCTTCTTCTTTGGCAATTTTTTGAAAACCTGGATATAAAATTGTGTTTTCCTCTTTTTCGCCAAATGCTGCAATTTCAAGATTATTTATTGTTTTATCGCTAAGGCCTATAGGATATTGAGCCTCTTTTATAATGGCTGGTATATTTTCTTCTCCCAGGAATTTAAAAAATCTTTTGGCATGGGCTCTTTCGTTATCCGCTGTTTCTAAAAAGATATTTGAAATTTGAACAAACCCTTCCTTTTTTGCTGCTTTTGCGTAGTATGTATAACGCATTCTAGCCATAGATTCTCCGGCAAAGGCTTTTAATAAATTTTCAAAAGTTTTTGAGTTTTGTAAAGATTTTGTCATAATACCCCCTTTGTTTTTAGGGTAAATCTTAAAGTTTTTGAAACAATTGCCGATGGTATAAATACAGTGTGGTAATTTTTTTAAAAATAACAGGGAAAGAAAAGAATGACCGTTAATTTCAACAACTTTAAATCTGTGCAAGCATCAGATGTAAAATTAGGCAAATCAAAAACTGACGGAGCGGATAAAACCGATAATGCGTCTTCTAAAAAAGGTGTGACGGCAGAAGATGAATTACAGGAGGTTGAAATTAGTGAAGATGAACAGGCTGAAGCTGATAATTCAATCAATGACGCTAATATTGAGCTAAATAAAACAAAGGAAAAATATAATAAAAAAATTGAAGAATGCAATAAGCAAATTGAAACGCTGCAAAAAAAGCTTACAGAAATTGATAATCAAATATTTTCTTTAAACCAACAGCTTGGTTCCGGCATGGCAGATTCAAGCCAATTGCGTTCCTCTATGAGCCAACTGGCTTCTCAAAAAAATTCAGTTTACGACAACATAAATTCCATGTATTTAAATATAATGGATTTAGAAGATTCGCTTTCTGATATTGAAAATGAATCTCATAATGCTGTTAGCCGTTTGAGCTCTTTGGGTGATTATGATGTGAAAAAAGGCCAGTCTGGCAGTAAAGTTATTGATATGGCATTAAAATATGATGATAAAAACTCAAGCCAAATGGCATCCATTATGAAAGATGCAGGTTCTAGATATGATGAAGGTGCATGGTGTGCTGATTTTGTAAGTCATGTATTGAAAGAAACTTATGGCAAAGACGGTGTCCCAGGTAATTTCTTGAATACTTGTTCAAATACTGCATATTGTCCAACCATTACATCTTGGGCGCAAAGTAATGGAAGTTGGTCAAAAGATACAAACGGCGTGCAGGCAGGAGACCTTGTACTCTTTGATTGGGATGGCGATGGAACTGCTGATCATGTGGGCTTCTATATTGAGAAAAATTCAGACGGTACAATAGGTACAATTGAAGGAAATACATCAGGTGCAGCAGGTTCTAGCTGTGTTGAAACTAAGAAAAGAGCACCAAGTACAATACTTGGTTATGTAAAATTAAGCTCTTTAAAATAAGGAAAAAATATGGTAATAAAAGCTGTATCGCAAGGCGCATCTGTGTCTTCAAACGTAAATATAAAAAATACTACAAATCAAAATCAAGAAACAAAGGTAAAATCTTCTGATGTGCAAAATCCTGTAGAAGATGAGCTGCAAGAAGTTGAAATTGATGAAGGCATAAGCGAAAGTGAAGGTGTCAGCGCAAGTTCTCAAGTTTCTGATGCGTTAGATAAGGCACAACAACAATACACAGAAGTGGAACAAAAATACCAGGAAAAAATTCAAGAATGCCTGAAACAAATTGATGAAATGCAAAACAGGCTTAAAGAAATTAATAATCAAAGGCGTTCTCTTGCAAGTCAATTGACTGATGAAAATACAAGTATAAGCCAGTTTATGGATGCATTTAGAGATTTAGACAAACAAAAGAATGAAATTTATAATAATATTGAAACAATTTTATCTAATATCACTGAACTTGAGCAAGGCTTATCTGATGCAAGAATTCAAACTCAGGATATTATAAATCAGCTATCTGCATTAACAGGACAATCAGGTAGTTTATTAGAAATACAAACATCATTAAATGCTGGTGCAAATAATGTAGAAATAGGCAAAAGCACGCCTTTAGGGGATGCAATTGTTGCACTTGGCAACTCTTTTGTTGGAGTTATAAACAGTGATGCACAAGGAAATAAAGAATTTTCAGGAGGCAAAAGCCAGGCATGGTGTGCTGATTTTGCATCATCAATTGTAAAAAGAGCTTATCAAGCAACTGGAAAAACAATTCCTGCCGGTTTTGGTTCATCCTCTGTTTCTGGGCTTTTAAGCTGGGGGCAGGGCAATGGTAGATTTATTGAAACAAAAGGAAAATCAAATAAAGCGCAAATTATTACAAGCAAAATAAAACCGGGCGATTTAATAATTCAAAAAGAAAATGGTGCATCTCACACAGGAATTGTAACAAAAGTAAATCCTGATGGCAGCTTTGAAACTGTTGAAGGTAACACAAGTGATGCCGTTAAAAATAGACAGTATAAGGCAGATGATGCAAAGCTTACTGGATTTATCAGTATGAGCTAAAATTTTCCAAAATTCTTTTTTCGGTTATTATGATGTCACACTTTTTATCATAAGTATCACAAGGGATTTTTTCTAAAAGCATCTTATCTGGTATGATTATCACCTTTTTTGCTTTTATGTTTTTGTTTGAAAATAATCTATCATAATACCCTGCGCCATATCCTATGCGGTGAAAATTTTTATCTGCACAAAGTGCCGGGGTTACTACAATATCTAAAATTCCTAAATCTGAAATCGGTTCACATACAGGTTCATAAATTTTATATTTATTTAATAAAAGTTCATCTCCCATTTTATACTTACAAATAAGTAAATTATTTTCATAACACCTTGGCAGATAAAATTTCTTGTCTTGTTCTTTTAAAAGTTGCGATGTATTTAATTCAGAATCTTTTGGGTAATATATTAAAATATTTTTTGCACTTTTAAAAAAAATGCACCTGGCAAGTTTTTTGCATATTATGTCTGAAATTTCAGAAATAAATCCGTCTTGAAAAAGCGCATTTCTTTTTTCTTTATATATTCGTCTTAAATCCTGCTTTGTAAAAGTATTATTCATATTAATTATTTATGTTGAAAATCTAAAGGCATAGTTGCGTATGCATTTTTTAAAACACGCAAATGCTGCTGAATATTTCCATTTGTGTTTTTGTCAGGCAAATATGCCTTTTTTTCTTCCTTTTTTGGCATATTGTAAGAATACAAATAATGCATAAATTGTTCACTATACATAAAATTTAACCTGCTATAATCTTCCCGTATATTTTTAAAAGCAAACTTAAAGATTTAAATTGCGCAGAACCAAATTTTATTTACAAAAATTAATATTTATTTAAGCGTAACAATGTTTTGATTAATCTCTATTAAGCGGCTAAAATCAGCCTGGTGGCCATTTTAAAGGACGTCCCGAAATTACATGCAGATGAATATGAAATACTTCCTGCCCAGCTTCTTTCCCTGTATTAATAACTGTTCTGTAATTTTTAATATCAAGTTTTTTTGTTACTTCTTTTACGGTGTTTAAAAGTGCTGCCATAATATTTTTATCATCAAGTTCATTTAAACTTTCAATATGCTTTTTTGGGATGACTAATATATGTGTTGGCGCTGTAGGATTTATGTCATTAAACGCAACCGTATCATTGTCTTCATATATAAGTTCTGTTGGAATTTCTTTGTTTGCAATTTTGCAAAAAATACAATTTTGTACCATTTCTGACCTTCCTAAATGTTTAAAATATCCTATAATAGTAGCATATAAAGTATTACTTTTGTGCTAATTTTAAGATATATGTATAATGTTGTTATGTTAAAGAAATTTATTGCATTATTTTTATGTATTATCTTTATAAATCTTCCTATGTATGCTGATTCAATAAAAGGTGGCATTGAACAAACAGATGTTAAGGAAGAAACAAATAAGCAAATTTTTACCGGTGAAATTGATTCTTTGGATGAAAACGACACAATTAAAATGACCGTATCCCAAGTTTTAAACGGAAAATATACAGAAGTTGGGGATGAATTTTTTGCAGAAATTACAGAAGACGTACTTGGCGGTAAAGGTAAAAAAGGTATAATTATTCCAAAAGGCAGCATTGTCCATGGGATAGTAAGTGTGATTGAAGATCCAAAGAGTTTAAGCCGCGATGGGTATATTGTAACAGTATTTGATTATCTTGTAACACCTGATGGCAGACAAATTCCAATCAAGGCAAGCCTTTCTACTAAGGAAAATCTTGCAAAAGGCACCGCTAAAAATGTTGTAAAACATGTTGGCGCTACAGCCGCAGGCGGAGTTTTGGGAGGATTATTTTCCTTAAATCTTTTAGGATTAGAAGCAGCGATTACATCAAATGGTATGACTCTTGCAGGCGGAGCTGCAATTGGCGGAGCTGTTGGTCTTGTAAGCGCTATGCTAAATAAAGGCAAGAATGCAAATGTAAAACCAGGTGATGAATTAAAGATTAAAATGATAACAGATATTGAAATCCCGGTTATGTCAAGAGACGCTTTTATAGAAGAGGATATGCTATATGATGGTTTGAATGTTACCATAAATAAGGTTGCTTTTGAAAAAGATCCTTTTGATGAAGATAATATTCTAACTATTGATGTCAAAATAAGTAATATGTCAGATAAATTATTCTATGCCTTTGATATTGCACTTATGAATGAGATAAAAAATGTGTCTTACCCTTCTCCATTTGGGGATACATCATTATGGTTTAAAAAAATTGAACCTGGAGATGTAATACTTGGAAAACTTTCCTTCATTGTGGCAGATAGAAAATATAAACACTGGCTTGTTTTTTATGATAGAGCAACAAGAAAACCTATAGCAAAATATTCTCTTGAAAATATTCTTGCTGAAAACAAAGATAATAAAGTTAATAAAAGTAAAAAAGATAAGAAAAAAACCAAAGCGTAGGCAAGAAAAATATTCTTTTTGTTTTTATTCTAATGTAGGAAAAATTAGAATATAAAGAATGAGCGCTTTTAACAACAGTTATACAAACACGCCATATATGAGTGAATTGTTAAAAAAACATCTGCAAAAAACAGATGTGAATTCTAATTTGCAAAATGCTAGTCAAGCATTGGTTGCACCTGGGCAAAACCTGTATAAGCCTCAAAGTGCGCCTGTTCAAAATGTAAATCAAAACACTACAGTACAGCAAATGCCGGGGTTTAATGTTAAAGACGCTAATGTTAATGAGCCTGATTCTGATTCTTTTGCATTAAAAGATTCTAATGATAAACAAATTGCTAGCGATGCCAAGAAAAATAAAAATGCGCAAGTAGCCGCAGTATCATTAGGCGTTACAATGTTTGTTACAGCCGCCACTTTATTTGGAGCAACAAAAGGCGGGAAAGGCATTTTTAAAAAAACAGTTTCCAAGATAAATTCTAGTATAAATAAAGGTTTGCATAATTTATACCAATCTCATAAAAGCGAAAAACTTGATAAAGCCATAGAAAATTATTATTCAATGCGCAGCCAGTTAGATTTTAACGGTGTTATGGCAAATACTATAAATGGCAAAGATGTTCTTCAAAGAGGAGTGGTGGAAAAATTAAAAGGAAAAGATATCAATATACAAAATGCTGGTTCTTTTAAGAAAAAAGCGGTTGAAATTTATCAAAATATAGCAGATAAAGTATTTGGTTTATACAATAGGTACGACACTGCAACAAAGGGTTTGTATGTAAGAAAAGGTGCTGGAAATTTATCAGGGCTTTATAGCCGGGCGAAAAATGCAATTACAAAATCTAATGATGATGTTTTGACTGCTTTGTCTAATTTGAAAAACTCACCAAAAGCAAACGAAACAATTATGTATAAAGGTAAAAAAGTAAAAATAAAAGATATTATTCCCGATATTGAAGAAATGACAAAAAGAAGACGGGAAAATTTTGATGCCTTTTTTACAGACGATTTAATCAAGCAAAGATATTCTGCCTGGGATGATTTCTTTATGAAGGACAAGGATGGAAAAAGCTTGACTGAAAAGACCCAAAAAGTTTTTATAGAAAGAATTAAAGGGAAAAAATTTAAGGAACTATTATCTGATTCTATTGCAGATGGTTTAATAAGAGATGAAAAGATAAAAAGAGCTGCTATCGTAAGAGGCAATAAAAACAAAATATCAAATACCCTGGGTTCTGTATTGGAAGAAAATAGGGATGCTGTAGCTGATGTAAGAAAATTAATTCAGCATGATGATATTAATAGCCTGCATAAACTTGATGAAATATTAAAATCTATTGATAAATTGAAAAAAACAACATTTGCAGATACAATATCAAGCAAAGAAGCACAAAAAACTATCTGTTCTACAATTGAAGAATTGAAAAAAAGCATAGTAAAAGGTGCCAAGAAAAATGGCGCAGGCTCGGCTGATGCAATTAAAGCTTTGGATGATATTAAAGCATCACTTAAAAATATAAAATCAGGCGATACTGAAAATATGATGGAAATACTGGAACAGGTATTAGAGCCTGAAACCTATGAAAAAATGATAAAGCCAGGATTGATTCGTTCGCAAAAGGCTTTAAATAAAGCATGTTCTATGGAAATGTATGATACTGTTGATAAATTAAGAGATATTAATTGCGGCTCTGCTGCTACTGATTTTATGACTGCAATTATGTCTACAATATTGCTTGGGATTTATACAGCCCAGGCTGAAAATAATGATGAACGGGTTAGTGTTGGGCTTACAACCGGGCTTCCTATAATGTCTACAGTTGGTACAAACCTTTTTGCTGCAATAAATCAAATAAGCGGCGGAAAATCAATGATATTTAGCCTTGGCACAGGTTTTGTTACAAAATTTATTTGTGATGGATTAAATAAAATTTATAGAAATTCAAAAGGTCTTGATGACAAGGCAAAACCATCCGTTGCAACCATTGATGATTATATAGATCCATATAAAAACAAGATTGAAAATGTGCTAAAAATGCCCCAAAATTCTTAAACCTTTGGTTTAGATAAGGGGCATTTTTGAAACTTTATTTAAAGTTTTTTAATTATTCTTCAATTTGAATTACAGAAACAGGGCAGGAATCAGCTGCTTCTTTAATGCAGTCTTCATTGCCGCTGATTTTTGATTCATCAACAACAGCAACATCTTCTACTTTAAATACATCGCTGCAAAAAGATTCACAAGCGCCGCAAGCTATGCATCCTTCTTCGATTCTAACTTTCATTTGATTAACTCCTTAATTTTAATTAGTAAAAACATTTGTCTTTATTGAATTATACTAAAAAAGGACCCAAAAAAGCAAGAGTGCTTTTTTAAACCATAAATATCAAATATTAAAGATCTTTTAATTCTTGCGTTGTATCCAAAAGCTTTGCAAGGGTTTTAGCATCGCCTTTTAATTTGAAATATTCTGCAAATTTTGGCGTGGTTTTTAAATTATATGAGCGGCCATTTTTATCCTTTGTTCTTGATATTAATCCCTTTTCTAATAGTTCTGCCACATGTTCATAGGCATTAGACCTTAATTCTTTTAAATAAGATTGCCGTATAGGTTCTTTTAGTGCAATGATAGTTAATGTTTTTAATACGGCAGGTTTTAAATCTACAGGACAGAGTTTTTCTACTATATCAAGATGTTCTGCCCTCACCTGAATTATATACCCATCCTCATCATCAATTTCAAGTGCGCCATCTCTTGTTTGGTAATCAAACATTAATTCTAAAAGTGCATTTTCAATTTCTTCTTCAGCCACCTTTAAAAGTTCTGAAATTTCAAGCGGCTTCATAGCGCGTGCTGTTACAAATAAAACAGCTTCTACCTTTGCTTTTAGGGTTTTAATTTTTTCATCTTCAGATATATTATTTCCTTCAGCCTGCATTTCTTAATTCTCCTGTTGTATCGGCTGTAGTATTTTCAAGTGCTTCTTCGGTTATTTCAGGCGTTCCTGGCAATTTTACAAATAAATCACCATAAAATTCATCCTGATAAATTTCAAATTTTCCGTATGAAACAAGATATAAAATTGCAATGTATGCTGCTGTTCTGCTAAAACCTATTAAAGATAGTTCCCGGATTTCAATTTTTTCTTCCCTCTCCAAAATTTTATTGAGGTTTTGTTCCATCTTTTCTACTAAATCTTCAATATATTCATCCTGAGTCATATCCATAATTTCTGTTGTGGATAATTTGCCATAATTTCTTGAAAGACGTTTTTTCTGCCTTTCAAGAGTATTTTTTAACGCTCTTTTTTTCTCTAATTCTTCATAAAATTCTAAATGCCGGATTAAATCGTTTAATGTAACGCCCCTGTTTCTGTTTAATTTGGTGCTTGTTCTTCTTTGCAGCACTTCATCAAATGAAATAACGTTTGAAGATGGCAGCTGCAACTGTTCTCCTTCAATTCCATATTCATCTGCTAAATCATCAAATCCATCTTCAAATTCACTTTCAGGTTCAAAATCAGCAAGGCTTATGCCTGATAACACCTTTGATTTTAAATTTAGAAGAATTGATGCAAAAACAAAAGCCCTGCCCACAAACTTTAAATTATTGTTTTCGTTTAATTCCTTTAATTTTTTCATATATTCATCATAAACTTTAACAATATCAATATTCCAAGGGTCTATTTTTCCTGTCTTTGCCATATCTACAATAATTTCAATGGCATCAACAGGGTTTTGTGCGGTGTTTGAAGCAGATTCCACCATCTCAAATTCATAATTTGAATAAACCCCCGTGGAATTTAAAACTGCATCTTTATCATTATTATAAAAATTGGAATTATTCATTATCATCCTCTATGCACTTTGCTTGTTTGTTATGCCTGAAACCATTGTCCTGCCTTTGTTTTGAGTAACGCCAATCATTCTGTCTGATGAATCTATCATCTGAGACCTTTGGCTTATCACTACAAATTGTGTGTGTTCTGATTGTGTATTTATCATTTTGGCAATTCTTTCAACGTTAAACCCGTCAAGTGCTGCATCTACTTCATCTAGTGCATAAAAAGGTGCTGGCATGTGCCTTTGTACAGCAAATACTAATGATAGCGCCATTAGGGTTTTTTCTCCTCCGCTCATCCCTGCAAGCTTTTGTTTTTCTTTATTTTTTTGGTTTCCTTCAACTGTTAGCCCGCTAAGAAAAGGATTCTCAGGATTTTCTAGAATTAATTCCCCATATCCGTCAGTTAATTCTGTGAATATTTGTTTAAAATGATTATTTACAGAATTAAATGTATCAAGGAAAGTTTCTTTTTTCAAATTTTCATATCCCATCATCCTGCTTTGGATTTCATTTTTTTCATTTTCAAGGGTTTCAATCTTTGTATTTAATTCATTTTGTTTGTTCAAAACGATATTATAATCTTCAATTGCCCTCATATTTACAAGGCCAAGTTCATCCATTTTCTTTTGCAATTTTTGAATTTTACTTGTAATTTCATCCACAGAAATTTCAGTAGGGATAAGTTCTTCCGTTTTTACCCCTTTTTCTTTAAGTTCTGTAATTACATCTTCTAACTGTGGTTCAATCTCAGCCCTTCTTGATTTAAAGCTTTCAATAGATTCTTTAATACGCTCAATATCGTTTTCTAAAATATTCTTTTCATTTTGCTTGGTTAACATTTCATCCTGTATTTTTTGTCTTAAATTTTGTAATTCTACAAGATTTTTGCCAAGCTCTACAACCTGCGCTTCAAGTTCAGCTAAAATTTTTGAAATTTCAGCTATTTCCACTTCATATCTTTGCTTATCATCACTAAGGCCCACATTATCTGTTGATAATTTTTCAATATCAAGTTTTTTCTGTTCAATGATTGTATCGTTAAATTCATTTGTCTGAATATCTTTTGAAATTTCAAGTTCAGTGTTTGCAATACGTTTTTCAAGGCTTTTAATCTCATCCTCTGTGCCTTGGGTCATCTCTTGCAATTTTTTTAGGGCACCCTCATCAATAAATTTTTCAACTTCTGATACTTCTGTTTCAATATCTGTCATTTTTTGGTGAAGTTCAATATGTTTTTCTTCAAATTTATCTAAAAGCGCCTCTGTTTTCTTAATTTCAGGGGTGATTTCATTAATTCTTTTTAATTTTTCTTCAATGATTGTCTCAAATTCCTGATGGGCTTTTATGATGTGGGAGTATTCATATTTTGCACTTTGCAGGGAATTTAGTGCATTAGAATAATTTGCGCGGATTTCTTCAAATTTTTTCTCTAAGGTTATCCTTTTTTGCTCTCTTTCCCTGTATGTATTTTCTAATTCCTTCAATCTTTCTTTATAATTATTTAATTCTCTATCATCCGCTTTGCCAAACGCAGGCATGTTCTTTCTTTTGGCACCGCCTGTAATTGCCCCTGATTTCTCAAAAATTTCACCATCAAGAGTTACAATTCTGTATCTTCCCATTAGTTTTTTTGCAGCCTGCATATTTTCTACCACAAGGGTTTCACCCAAAGCAAAGAAAAATGCTTTTAAATATTTATCATCAAAATCAATTAAATTTATTGCAAAATCAATAACACCTGGCATTTTAGGCAAAGGCAGATTATTTGGCGCAGGCTTTAATTTATTCAAAGGTAAAAACGTTGCCCTATCTTTTCCTTGAGATTTTAATATTTCAATTGCTCTGCTTGCAACATTTTCATCTTCTACAATCACAAATCTGCTTCTAGCGCCAAGCGCTTCGTTTATGGCATCAGTATATTCACTTTCAACATCAGCAAGCTGGCTTAATGGTGCATGGACCCCATCCAATCCTGATTGCATAACAGTTTCTACCCCAGCACCAAGGCCAAAGGTTTTAAAGGCCTGTCTATTAGCTTCAAGTTGTGCAATTTTTTTATTTGCAAGCTGAATAGAATAAAGGTCATCCTGCAATTGTGTTTTGGTCTTATCAATATCATCAAAGACAATTTTTTGCATCACCTTTAATTCATCAAGTTCTTTTGTTAAAATTTCTACCTGAGAAGACAATTTATCCTTATCTTCATCAAAGGTTTTATTCTTTTCTTCAAGTGCTTCAATATGTTTATTTGTTTCATTTAATTCTTTATTTAAATTTTCAAGCTTTGATTCATTTGGAAGTTTTTCTTTTATTAAATTGTTTTCTGTATCTTTTAGATTTTCTAATTCTTTTTTTAGCGCATTCCTTTTTTCAATATAGGTATTTGCAGTTTCATTTAAACCGCTCACCTCATTTAAAATATTCTTCAATTCTTCTTTTTTAAGGTTTAGCTCTTCATTTAATTCAAGCTTTAATTTTTCCTTTTCATCTATTGCAAGTTTTATTTGCTCCTTTTTTTGTTCAAAATCTTCAATAGTGTTTTGAGCACCGTAAATTACCTTGTTGTTTGAATTTATAACTTTATCTGTATAAATTATAGAATCTTTTCTTCTTTGGATTTCACCCCTTTTTTCTTCAACAAGTTTTTTTACTTCAAGCTGCTTATCTTCGCCCTGCGCCTTTACCCTGGCACATATTTCATCATATTCTTCCTTTTTTTTGTTAATTTCAGTCTCTTTATTTTCAATTTCAAGTTCTTGTCTTTTTTTATCCTTTTGGGCCTTTAGGATATTTTCATGCACCATATCCAGTATTTTTTTAAAATCAAAATATTTAACAGTTGTAATTTGTCCCTCAAGTTCATCCTTTTGGTTTTTAAATTCCTGATATTTAAGGGCAACTTCTCTTTCTTCCTTTAATTCTTCAAGCCTTGTTGCAATTCCAGATAATATTAAATTTGATTCTTTAACTCTTTCTTCAACTGCTTCAAGTTCACCTGTTGCAATATCTATCTTCCTGTCAAAATCAGCAGTTCCTGCAACTTCATCAATGAATTTTCTTCTTTCTAAAGCTGAACAATTTACAAGGCTTACAACATCCCCTTGCATAATGACATTATAGCTGTTTGGGGTAATAGAATATTTTTCAAGCTCTGAATGCATTTGTGTAAGGGTGACAGTTTTATCATTTAGAAAATATGTACTAACATAGCCTGAAGAATTTTTTTTCACTCTTCTTGCAAAGGAAATTTCTGTTCCTATGTCATCATCTAAATCAAAAACGACACGAACAGAAGCTTCGTTTCTGTTGTTATGGGTTGAAATTAAATCTGCAACGCCCTTTTCAGACCTTAATGCCCTTGCAGAAGATAACCCTAAAGCAAAAAGCATGCTATCTATAATATTACTTTTGCCGGAACCATTTATCCCTGCAATTGCAGTAAAACCTGGCAAAAAAGGAATCTCCACCTTGTTTGCAAAAGATTTAAAATTATCGATTTCTAATCGTTTTATGTGCATTAAAATATCCGGGATACTAAAGCCTCAAGTCTTAATTTAATTACACAACAAAATACATCCCTATGTCAAATTTGTTAAAAACTATTTATTAATTCTTCTATATTTTTTCTAAATTCGGGCAATTTATCCTTAATTGTTTTCCAAATTATTTCATAATCTATTCCAAAATAATCATGGATTAATTTATCCCGCATTCCGGCAATTTGTTTAAATGGGATATGTGGATATTTTTGCCTGAGATTATCGGGTAAATGTTTACAGCTTCGCCAATTATTTCAAAATTCCTTTCATCAGCATCTTTTGTTTTATCATCATTGATAAATTCTTCAAAAGAGATGCCTTCTGTATATTTTAAAATTTTATCAAGTGAGCTCTTGATATCTTGCAGAAAAAAAGCAGGATCTTTAATTTTCATAATTTAACTGCCTCATTCATTATTCTGCTTTTTACAAAATCCTTTAAGCTGTTTGGTGTGCCAAGGTCTATTTTTTTGTGAAAAATGTTTGATAAATATTCTTCTAAATCCATAAAATCAAACATATCAACCGTATGCTTAAAATTTACAAGTAAATCTATGTCGCTTTTTGGAGTTTGTTTGTTTTTTGCGTAAGAACCAAATAGCAAAAAACTATCCACAAAATATTTTTTACTTAAAAAATCTTTATGTAGATTAATTATTTCTTTTATTTCATCTAAAGAATAAACTTTTGAAGTTTCCATAAGCTAATTATAGCATATTTTGTTACAGTTTTTGTGTGCGTGTGATTGGCCAAAATACAAAAACAGCACGCCCTATAACCCTGTGTTTTGGTAAAAAGCCCCAAAAGCGGCTATCCTGGCTGTTTCCTCTGTTATCGCCCATCATAAAATAACTATCATCAGGCACAACAAAAGGTCCGCAATACATATCATCACGGCATGGCATCCAGTCTGTTTTAGATAAAATATAAGGCTCATTCAATTTTTCATCATTAATATAAACAAAATATCCATCATCTTCTGATTTTATCTCAAATTTATCCCCAGGCATCCCCACTATTCTTTTTATAAAAGCGACATCTTTGCATAAAATGCCTGTAAGCCTTGATAAAATAGAGAAAAAATCCTTCCTTAAAGGTTCATCCGGCGGATAAAAAACCAAAATATCCCCCCTTTGAAGCTCTCTAACAGGTTTAGATAGTTTTTCAACAAAAAGCCTGTCTCCTTCAATAAGGGTAGGATGCATAGAGCCTGATGGTATCCATCTTAATTCGCCAATAAAAAATCTGATTACAACAACTGCAATGAGGACAAAAAGAATAGTATCAAGCGTTTCCTTTAAAAATGAAAGAATTTTTTTAACTGTATTTTCCACTTTTTAATTATCCTTTTAGTTCTTAAAAATTTCTGTAAGCTCTATAAACAGTTTCTTATTGTGAATTTCTGTATCATCCAGGCTTTTAATCGCCTTTTTTGCATCATTCAAAATTTCATTTAAATAATTTTTTGAAAATTCTAGTGCTTTTTTGCGCGCTTGGTCTGATACATTGTGTAAATCTGCATCTATCATACCATAAACACCATCTTCTTGTAAAAGATAAAGATATGGAAGGGTATAGATGCCATTTTCTATATCAGAACTTGTTTTTTCCTTATTTTCTTCTGCAAAATTTTCAATGTCATCATAAATTTGAAATCCTAAAGAAAAATTTAAAACAAAATCTAAAATTGCGCCCTGCACTTTGTCTGAAATGGGGGTTATTTCCTTGTTAATTATATATAGTAATGATTTTGCTCCTGCTAAAAATAAAGAACTTGTCTTATTCTTTGATTTATTAAGATATGTTTCAATTGTAACAACTTTATTCTTATTAAAAAATTGGTCAATTTCACCATTACAAATATTTAAAGTATTTTGGGTAAAATAGGAAAACACCTCACAATACCCAATTCCCGATAATACTTTCAGGCAAAGGCTTAAAAGGTAATCGCCAGCAATTGTTGCAATATGCGGGTTGTATTTTATATTAAATGTTTCTATCCCGCGCCTTAAATGCGCCTCATCAATAATATCGTCATGAATAAGGGTTGCGCTGTGTAAAAGTTCAAGCGCAAGGGCAAGGTCTGTAATTTTTTGAATAGTTTGTTTTAGTTGTTTTGGTGCGCCTGCACTATTTTCTATACCATTGCAAACGGCATCTTTTATTATAAATAACACAACAGGTCTTAATCTTTTTGATTTAGCAAACAAAAACTGTTCAATATTATTCATAAAGATATCTTTTGGGGCGCAGTTATCTGTATTAAAATTAATATTTCGATTATTTTCAAACAAAAGAGATTTTAGTCTTGAATCAAGCGCATTTAAATCATCTTGAAAATATTCTAAAATCTCTTTATATTTTTCTTTGTTATACATATTAAATTACAAATTTGCCGTTTTCATACACAAGTTTATCATCAGCAAATATTTTTGAATTTTCTTTCATATTTTTGATAATATCCCAGTGTAAGCCAGATTCATTCTTGCCGCCTGTTTCAGGATAACTTGCGCCAAGTGCCATGTGAATTGAGCCGCCGATTTTTTCATCAAAAAGAATATTTCCTGTCACATCCTGCACCCTGTCATTTGTGCCGATTGCAATTTCGCCGACAAATCTGCTGCCTTCATCCATATCAAGCATAGAAAGCAAAAATTCTTCACCTTTTTCAGCTTTTGCATCAACTACTTTGCCGTTTTCTAATTTCAACCATATTTTATGAGATTCATTACCGCGATAAATTGCAGGAAAATCAAAATAAATTTCACCGTTTGCACTATCTTCCACGGGGGATGTGAAAATCTCGCCATCAGGGAAATTATTTAAACCTGAACAGCTAACCCATTTTCTGCCTTCAACGCTAAATGTGATATCTGTTTTTTCACCAACTATGTGCAATTTTTTAGTGCCGTTTAAAATATCTGCAATTCTATCTTGTTCTTTTCCTATTGATTTCCATTTTGCAATAGGATTGTCTAAATCAAGATAACAAGCTTTTACAATAAAATCAGAATATTCATCCAAAGACATTTTTGCTTCCTGTGCAAGCGCTTGGGTTGGGAAATCTGCTATAACCCAGCTTAATTCACCTTTTGCTGCACGATTTAACATTAATGTAGATAAATCCCTCGTTGCAGAGGATCTTTTTGCCATTTTTTGTGCATTTGCCCTTGCCATATTCTTAACATTTAACGGCGCACCAATTGAAATTAATTTATCCACCTTTTCATATTCTAGTTTTGTAATTGGGTCAATATATGCTAATTGCTCATCATCGGCATGTTTTATGAAAATTTCTGATAATCCTTCAACGGAACATCTAACGATAGGATGCGCTCCTTTTTGAAGTACAAGTTTATAAATTTCTTTAATCAAAGGCTGGCAAAGATTGCTTTCTGCTCTAATTAAAACCAAATCTCCCTTTTGAACATTTGTTGAATATTCAACAAGAATTTGTGCGTATTTTTCAAAAATACTGTTTTTTTGCATCTAAATTTCCTCCGTGGAATCTTCGCTATTGCTCATATAGGCATCTTTATTTGATTTTATGCAAACACCTCTTTTTGATGTTTTAATAAAATCTACAAGTTTATTCACATATTCATTCTTTTCTACGGTTTTTTCAATCTCCAAAAGTGCCATTGTTGTGTTTAATTCAGGATTTTTTAATATTCTGATAGCCTTATGAATAGCATCGCGTGAGGCTTTATCCACACCTCTGCGCCTTAAACCGATTGCGTTAATATCGCGAACTAAAGGCGGAATACCTTCAGATTTTGAATATGGCAGAATATCTTGACGTGTAGCAGATGCGCCCGAAACTATTGCCATTTCGCCTACACGTACATTTTGATGATAAACGCTTAACCCGCCTAAAAATGCACCAAAACCGACATGCGTATGGCCGCCCATTGTTGCAGCATTTGCCATAATGACTTCATCTTCTAAAACACAATTGTGTGCCACATGTGCGTATGCCATAATCATGCATTTGTTACCGATTTTTGTAGCTTTTCCTTCGCCAGAAGCTCTGTTTATTGTGGCAAATTCTCTAATCCAGCAGTTTTTACCTATAATAACTTTTGTGGGTTCTCCCTTATATCCAAGGTCTTGCGGTTCCCCGCCGATTGATGCAAATGGCGAAATTCTTGTTCCTTCGCCAATTTCAGCATATTCTATATGCGCATTTGCGCCAATTTTAACTCCTTTTTCAATGGTTACATCTTCACCAATAAAAACATTTGGCCCAATTTCAACATCCGGTGCAATTTTAGCACTTTCTGAAACAATTGCCGTTTTATGGATTTTTGAATTTTCTGTCATACTTTTCACATACTTTCTTTTTAATTTAAGGCAGTTTAAACACTGCCTTAAAACCATCTATCTTATTTTAGGGCGATTGTAATTTCAGCCTCTACGCAAAGTTTTCCATCTACAAAACCTTTAGCTTCGCATTTTGCCACAGGTCCTTTAATTTTTGTCATCCTTGTTTCCATATCAAATCTATCGCCAGGGCGCACAATATTCTTAAACCTTACATGCTCTAAGCCTGCAAATAGTGCAAGTTTTCCCTTATATTGGTCTAGTGTAAGTAAAATCGGTGCAGCAGTCTGCGCCATAGCTTCCACTTGTAAAACGCCTGGCATTATAGGGTTTCCGGGAAAATGGCCGTTAAAAAACATTTCATTTGCGGTTAAATTTTTATAACCCTTAGAATATTCGCCAGGGATGCATTCTGTTATTCTATCCACCAATAAAAAAGGATACCTGTGCGGAATTAAATCCATAATTTCCATAATATCCATTGAAATAGGTTTAATTATAGTATCGCTCATTTTTTTAATTCTCCTCTTTTAGTCTTAAAATTAGCTGTTAAAAAGAATCTTTTAACATTTTAGCAGCCTCAATATGAAGGGCATGCCCTGCTTCTTTTACGATTATATTTGCATTCATCTTTAAAGGATTTACCCCAGTCAGGTATAAATCTCCGATAATATCCAAAATTTTATGTTTATTTGGTTCAAATTCAGACCTTAATTCTGTTGTAAATGTGCCATCATCCTTCATACCAACAGTGTTATCAATGGTAACACCCTTTGAAAGCCCCATTTTTTGAAATGTCTCAAGGTCTTTTAAATATCCAAATGTTCTTGCTTCAGTAATTTCATCCAAATTTTTATCTAAATTAAGCTCTGCCCATCTGTTTTTTAACGTAGGATGGTTAAAATTTACCATATAGCTTATTTTTGTAACATCATTTGGCATTAAAACAACAGCGCTTCTGTCTTTTTGGAAGGCGACAGTATTTTTCAGCACAGGGTATGTCTCTTCTTCGCCCATATATCCTGTTTCGTTAAATTTTTCTACCCAAACCTTTGAAGAACCGTCTAAAATTGGCACTTCAAACATAGGAACACTAAACCCTGGGTTTTTAAATTCCATAATGATGCCATCAATACTGCAAATAGCACATGCTGCCATAAAATGTTCAATAAGGGCAACCTTAAAATCTGCTCCTTGTGCTACATTTGCAACAACAACGCAATGATCTGATGATACCACATTATGAAGCACGCCCTGTACTGTCTTGTCTTCAAATTGGAAATAAATTCCTTTTTGCGCGGCTGGTTTTATTTCAACTTCAAATTCAACACCAGACATAAGTCCAGTGCCTTTTAAATTTATACTAGATTTTAGCGTCTTCATTTAAAAATTTCTCATAATCTTCTAATAAATGCTGGTATTTTTTATATTTTTGAACCATAACTTCTGCTTCGCTTAAATATTTTAAGCGTTTTAAGAAATCTTTTCTTGGAACAGCAGGTGCACCCATAAGAACACTTCTTGCAGGGTGTGATTTTGTAACGCCTGATTGCGCTAGTATTATTGAATCAGAGCCAATCTCGATATGGTCTGCAAGACCTGCCTGGCCTGCAATTACAACCCTATCGCCAATTTTACAGCTTCCTGCAATACCCACTTGTGATACTATCATACAAGCCTTGCCTACTTTACAGTTGTGGCCGATTTGAACTAAATTATCAATCTTTGTTTGTGCACCAATTGTTGTGTTTTCAATGGTGCCTCTATCAATTGCAGTATTAGCGCCAATTTCAACATCATCTTCTATTACAACAGAGCCAATTGATGGAATTTTAAACACTTTCTGATCTTCTTTTCCGCCCTTTATTTCACCTTCTTTTCTTGCTGTTTCTATATTATCGGGCTTTTCTGTAACGAAGCTAAAACCATCCGCGCCAATGCTTGCACCGTGGTGAAGTACACAATTGTTACCGATTTTAACAAAATCTCCAATATTTACGCCAGGATGTAAAAGGCAATTTTTTCCAAGTTTTGCAAATTTTCCAATATAAACATTTGCTAAAAGCCTTGTACCGTCACCTATTTCAGCCCCTCTTGAAATAACAACATTTGGGCCTATTGCAACATCTTTGCCAATTTTAGCATCCGGGTGTACAACAGCTGTAGGGTGAATGCCCACTGTTGCATCGGGTTCTTCATAAAAGAGGTTTAAAAGTTTCATCATTGCAAGCCTTGGGCGTTCAACTTCAATTGTTGAAATATGTTCAATATTTACACCCAAAGGAACAAGCGCACATTTAGCTTTTGTTTTGGCCAAATTTTCAATTTCATCCTCACCAAGCGCAAGTGCAAGAGTATTCTCATCTGCTAAAAGCGGTGGTGCAACTTTATTAATTTTTTCATCAACAGCTTTTGTTAAAATTCCGCCGACAAAGCCTGATATTTCTTCTTGTGAAAATGTTTTTGATGCCACTTCAATCATCTCCTCTTTTGTGATAACAAAGCTTATTAACTTTTAGTCTAAGTCTATTCTATTACAATTATTTCATTTTGTCGATTATTTTTGTGGTAGATTTACCTTCGACAAAATCTATAAATTCCACCCAGCCGTTGTTTTTTAAAATAACATCAGCTTCAGGCAGCGTATTTAATGTGTAATCTGCCCCTTTTGTATAAATATTCGGTTTAATTTTGTCTAGCAAATCTTTTGGTGAATCTTCATCAAAAAGTACAACATAATCAACAGAATTTAATGCACACAATACTTCAGCCCTGTCGCTTTCATTATTTATAGGCCTGTTAGGTCCTTTGATTGATTTTACGGATTTGTCTGAATTTAGCCCCACAATTAAAATATCACCAAATTCTTTACTTTTTTTTAGGTACCTTGTATGTCCTACATGTAAGATATCAAAGCAGCCATTTGTGGCAACTATTGTTTTTCCTTGTCTTTTTATGTGATTACATAGTTCTTCTACTTTACTTTGTTCAATAATTTTGCCCATTTTACCCTCCTTGGTTTGTAAATTAAACTTTACGCTGTGTTTAAATTTCAATGTTCAATTAAGTTAAGAGCCGTTCTTAAAATTTTAAGAACGGCTCTATAATATCATAAAACTTGACTTTTTACTATTTTGCAGGGGTCATAGGTGCATTTTGTGCAGCTCCCTGTTGTTTTTGCATATTATCTCTAATAGCTTTTTGAATATTTTCAGGGCTGAAGCTTTCATCTACATATTCAACCTTAGCGCTTGCGCGAAGTCCTTCAAATAGCTTTTGAAGTGCTGAAATTTTCTTTTGTTGTACTAAAAATGCTTTAATTTCATCTTTAACTTTATCTAATGGCTGTAAGCCTTTGGCAGCTCTGTCTGAAACAATAATTATATGGTTGCCGAATTCTGATACAACAACTTCTGAAACAACGCCAGGTTTTAAACTAAAAGCTGCATCAGCAAAAGGTTTTACCATAGCTTCTCTTGGGAAAAATCCAAGGTCGCCACCGTTAACAGCAGACATCTTATCTTCTGAATATTTTTTAGCTAGTTCTGCAAATTTTTCAGGAGCTTTTACTGCTTCTTCCCTTACTTTTTTTGCAAGAGCCATTTTTTCATCCATTTTTTCTTTAACTTTTTTATCAATTTCGGCGGCTGTCATTTTGCCGTTTTTATCAGCATTAATTACATCCTGCTTAATTTTATCAGAGTTAGCTTCAATAAGAATATGAGCAGCTTTTACTCTTTCTGGTCGGTCAAATGAAGTTTTGTTTTGATTATAAAAATCGCTTACTTCTTTATCTGAAACATTAACATCTGAAGTTGCCGTTACAAGCTTGTCTACCTTGATTTCATTAATTAAATCTTCTCTTAATTGAGCTTCAGATACATTATTTTCTTTTAAAATTTGGTTTAATCTTTCTTCTGAACCCATTTTTTCAGCAATTTCTTTTCTTTTTGCTTTGATATCATCTTCTGAAACTGTTATTTTATGTTCTTTAACTTGCTGTTCTATCAGGGCTTTTACGATTAGTTCGTTTACAATTCTGTCTTTTGCCATAAGCATCATAAAGCCGTTTGGATTTTTGGCTTCAGGCCCAAGCTGTTTGAATTGCGGGCTTTCTATTTGTCTTTTTAACATTGTTTCATATTGACCTTTTGTGATAGGTTCGCCATTAACAGTGATGATGGCGCTTCTGTTTGCGGTACATCCTGTCATTAAACCGATTAAAAGCCCTGCGGTAAGTAGGGATTTAGCTAATTTCATAAATTTCTCCTCTTTTTTGAATTTTATTTTTTAAATTCTAATATTATATGAGATATATAATAAAACAAATCCGCCAATATGTTAAATATTTCATTAAATTCTAAATTTGATTTTTTCATCAAAAGTATACCATTAGTGCCTTTTACAGATTTTGGAGGATTAGTCCATTGAAAATATTTTGTAATATTTAAATCAATCTTTCTCTTTAAAATAAGCCATTCCTGCATTGTGAATGGGGTATAAATCCTTATATTATCAGGAGTTTCGCGAATTTGCGTAATATTAATCGCACCTCCTAAAAGTCTTAAACGTATTAATTTTATTAGGTTTTCAACGCTTTCGGGCAGTTTTGAAAATCTATCCCTGAAACTTGCTGTCATATTTTCCAATTCTGCAATACTTTTAACGTCTGAAAGCCGCTTATATTCTAGCATTTTCTGTTCATACGAACCAACCCATTCATCAGGAATATATGCAGTTGCTTTAATATCTACAATGCAAGGCTCTGCCTTGGTTTCAACGCGTTGAGACTGGTTGTAACCCTTATTTTGTAATGCTTTTTGGTTTTTTAATTCATTCACGCATTCTTCTAACAAGTTTACGTAAGTGTCAAATCCAACATTTACCATGTGTCCATGCTGTTTTGCGCCTAAAATATTTCCAACACCCCTGATTTCAATATCTCTTAGTGCTATTTGATACCCGGAACCAAGGCTTGCAAAGTCTTTTATCGCACTCAATCTTTTAAAGGCATCAGTTGATAATTCTTTTGATTTTTTATAGAAACAGTAGCAAAACGCTTGCCTGTCAGACCTTCCCACCCTGCCGCGCAGCTGATACAGTTGTGCCAGGCCGAATTTGTCACTATCGTTAATAATTATCGTGTTTGCATTTGAAATATCAAGCCCTGATTCAATTATAGTGGTGCACACCAAAACATCATAAGATTTCATTGCAAAATCATACATAATTTTTTCAAGTTCATTTTCTTTCATCTGACCATGCGCAACGGCTATACGTGCGTTAGGAAGCAGATTTTCAAGATATTGAGCTACCGTAAATATACTCTCTACACGGTTATGAACGAAAAATACCTGCCCGTCTCTTTGTAATTCGTGGTTTATAGCGTTTTTTAACATCGCTTCGTTGAATTCTCCGACATACGTTTTCACAGGAAGTCTATTTTTCGGGGGTGTATTGATTAAAGACATGTTTTTCAGCCCTGATAGTGCCATATTAAGGGTTCTT
The DNA here is from genome assembly GCA_910587815.1 of Candidatus Gastranaerophilales bacterium. GTDB lineage: Bacteria > Cyanobacteriota > Vampirovibrionia > Gastranaerophilales > Gastranaerophilaceae > MGBC122484. The sequence continues at coordinate 28,529 of CAJUNK010000010.1, forward strand.
GGGATTGGGGTGGCTGACATTGCAAGTATATCAATATTTTCACGGAAGCGTTTTAGCTTTTCCTTATGTGCTACGCCGAATTTGTGCTCTTCATCAATTACTAAAAGCCCTAAATTCTTAAATTCACGGTCAAAAAGCAGACTGTGTGTGCCTATCACTACATCACAAGTGCCTTCAGCAAGCATTTTTAGTGTTTCTTTTCGCTCTTTTGGGGTTTTAAATCGTGATAATAGCTGTACATTTACTGAAAACGGTTTAAACCTTTCTGCTATTGTTTGATAGTGCTGCAATGCTAAAATTGTTGTAGGTGCAATAAGGGCGGCTTGTTTGCCGGACATAACAGCCTTAAATATAGCCCTTGTGGCAACTTCTGTTTTTCCAAATCCTACATCTGCACATATAAGCCTATCCATTGGTTGTGCATTTTCCATATCATTTTTTGTATCAATAATAGCTTGCATCTGATCTGGGGTTTCGGTGTATTCAAAGGCATCTTCCATTTCATACTGCCATGTTGTATCAGGTTCAAATGCAATACCCTGGCTCATTTCGCGTTTAGCATAAAGTTTCAGTAAATCATAAGCAATTTCTTTAACTTCGCCTTTTGCCTTATTTTTGGTATTTTCCCATTGCGCCCCGCCCATCTTTGAAAGTTTTGGTTTTGCAGCACCCCCGCCCCTGTATCTATACAATAAATTTATTTGTTCAGCGGGCATAAAAAGTTTATCCCCGCCTTGAAATTCAATTTCAAGATAATCTTTTAGAGCGCCGTCCATTTCTTCTTTTCTAAGCCCCTTGAAAATCCCAATACCGTGAATTGTGTGTACCACAAATTCATTTTCCATAATATCGTTTATGGAATCTATAAAATCCTGGGATTGCTTATTGGATGAGTATTTGCGGCTTGTGATATCTTTTGATCTTTTATTAAATAATTCTTTATCGGATAAAAACACCCACCTTTGCACTTTGGTAAATTTTTGTCCTAAAGCCTTGTTATCACTGGCGTTTCCATCAATTGCGTTTTCTATAATTCCGCCCGATGTGCTTAAAGAGGGTAAAATAAAAATATTATCAGAATAAATTTCAAATTCCCTTAAAATTTCACCAAACCTTTTTGGATAGTTTGTGCAAACAAAAACCCTTGCTCCATCTGCAATTTGGGAATTTATATAGGATGAAATTTCATCTGCTGATGAAGAAAAAAACGGGGGTAAGCTTGTTTCAAATTCTATTAATTTATCTGCAAAAGTATTGTCATCAATGGAATTTAGCCCTAAATTATCCCCATCATAATTTTCTAAAAATGTATCAAAACCAATTTTTTTAAATTTTTGTCCTTCTTTTTTAAATTCTTCAAATGTTATATGATTTTTTGAAGCTATAGGTAGTTTTAGGGCATGCTGAATATTATTTGTATATCCGCTATTTAGCTCATCATCTATGTTTTCATATTTTGCATTAATCTGTGTTGTATCATCAAAAAGCAAAACATAATCGTTGAAAAAATCCAAAGGTGTAACTAAATCTTTATTAAAATAATTTTGAAAATATTCTATGCCATCAAAATATCCTTCATTATCGAGCTTTTCTATAATTTCTCCGTAAAGTAATGTTATAAGCTCATCTTCGCCATATTTTTCAATCTCTTTCCAAAGATTATTTTTAAAAGATTTTTTATTTTCTTCATCTAATAAAAATTTATGAAGCGGGTAAATTGTAATCATATCAAGCTTTTTGAAGCTTTTTTGTGTATTTGGATTGTAAGCTCTGATATCTTCTACATTATCTGCAAAAAATTCAATCCTAATGGGGGAAGAATAAAGGGTGTAAATATCTAAAATATCCCCTTTAATTGAAAATTCGCCTGCATCCATTGCCATTGGCACCCTTTTATAGCCTAAATCTATAAGTTTTTCAATGGTTTTAGTGTAATCAATTTCATCATTTTTTTTAATTGTGAAAGAATTTTTCTTATAAAAATTTTTATCAGGAAATTTTTCCAATAATGAGCGTACAGGTGCTATAACAATAGGGTGAATTCCATTTGCAGCACCATTTAAGACATTCACCTGTTCTTCATAAATGTAATAGTTTCTATTAATGTCTTCATAAGGGTTAATTTCTTGAAATGGGAGTATTTTTGCATCTATTTCAAATATTGAGCCCAAGTCTTTTTGATATTTTAGGGCGTCTTGTTCATTGTTTGTAATAAAAAGAATTTTTTTATTACAAACGTTTGTAATTTTATTTATGATTAAAAGTTTCAGAGGGTTGTTTAGTCCTGTAAGACTAAGTTTCAGCCCTACTTCTTTTCTTTTTAAAAAGGCGGATAAAACATTTGTGTTAAGGTTATCAAAAATATTTTTCAATGAATTGTCCATAGCAATTCATTATACAACGATATTAGATAACTTCAAGCATTGAAGCGCCTATAACACCTGAATAATCTTCAAGTTCAGCCTTTTTGAATTTTGTAACTGCACTTGGTACGGGAAGTGCTTTTGCGCGCGCTTTTTTAATAGTATTCAGGTAAAATTCATCAATACTTTGGATTAATCCCCCGCCCAAAATTACAAGTTCAGGATTATAAAAATTCATAACGCTTGCAATGCCGCCTGAAAGATACTCTATAGCTTCATTTACATATAATGTCACAACTTCATCTCTGGCATCTAGCGATTTTTTAATGTGTTTTGAACTTATTGAAGATGTTTTTGTAAATTCTGTGATGATAGATTCGCGACCTTTTTTTACAGCGCCTAAGATTCTTGATTCAATAGCACTTCTGCTTGCATAAGCTTCTAGACACCCATTTCCTCCGCATGAACAAGCCCTGCCATTTAAATCTACAATGATATGGCCTATTTCACCAGCCGAACCGCTCGCACCGTAATGAATTTTACCATCTTTTATAATGGATGAACCGATTCCTGTGCCCACAAATATACACACAATATCTTTAAAGCCCCGTCCTGCACCGTATTTTAATTCTCCAAGTGCAGCTACTTCCACATCATTTCCAATATATACTGGAATTTTATATTTTTCTTCAATTAGTTCTTTAACATTAAAATTATGACATTCAAGGTTTATACCGTTTATTAAAATTCCTTTTTCCCTATCTACCTGACCTGCAAGGCCAAGACCGATAGATGAAATATCATTTATAGAAATATCAGCGGTTTTTAAAAGTTCATCAAGGGTTTCTAATATTTTATCTGCAATTTTTTCATTACCCTTTTCTTTTTTAGTTTTATTTTTAACCTCAAAAAGCACTTTACCCGTGGCTTTTTCTACAAGCCCTGCTAGTATTTTTGTTCCGCCTAAATCTATTCCAATTGCATATTTTTTCATAAAATCCAGCTAAGTTTCTTTGTTATTAATGCCTATATTTTTTAATTTATTTTCAATTTGGCGCCACCAGTGCAATTTTTCTTTATAAAGATATTCATACCCTTCAAAATCACCGTGGCTGATATCAGTTTGTTGTTTATCCATAAAATTTTCAAAGTCTCGTTCAAGATTATGGGTAAATTCTTTTCTATCAAAATCAGGATTGGTGATAATTTTTGGTTCACCAAATTCTATTAAAACTTCAGGTCTATCTTGTCTTAAAAAAGTATAATTAACAGATGCAGGAATCAAATTTACTCCGCCAAATTTTTTAGCAGCATTTTTTGCCATATAAGCAAGACCAGATTGGAAAACTTCTGGACGATAATGCGGAGGTCTTATTATTCCTTGCGGGAAAAGCCAAAAGACAATATCTGGATCTTTCAGGGTATCTGCTGCATAGCTCAAAGATTTCATAGCACTTTGCGGAGATTTTTTATTAATCGGAAAACAACCTATATATTGAAACAAAGGAAATCTGTTCATTTCTTCAATCATCAGGCGCATCCTGAATTTGCCGCATTTTTTAAGAATGAAATAAATGGTAATATACCCCATCATTCCATCCCACCAATTGTTGTGTGGTGCATAAAAAACTGTAGCAAAATTTTTATCCCGTTTTTCAAAATTTTCTAAACCCTTGTACATAAGGGAATAAAAACGATTTTTGACCATTGCAGGGAAAATAATATTCCCGATAAAATGCCAAAAAGGAATATTTTTTGCTTTTCTGAACTTTTCCTCCCGATTTCTGATTTTAGTCGGGGGAATTTCGCTATACATGTGTTTTGGTGCAACCATGCCTTAATTTTATTTTAAATTCAAAAATGTGTCAATAATTGGCAAAATCTGTAAATTAGTCCTGTTTTGACCTTTATTCTAATTCTGAGTTGTCTTCAAATCTTTTTTCAATATTTATAAAAATATTATTTGGAAGGTTCAAATCAAGCTCATCATTGCTCCAAGTAGTATTATAGTTGCCATTTGGATGAAGTTTTGGGTAAAGCGGGCTGGTTGTAGCATCGGGAACCCCATGAAAACGTCTTTTAATCCTTGTACCATTTTGTGTGTACGCTAACAGATAATTTCCTTTTTGTTCCCAATCCAGTCCATTTAAATAATCCCACATTTTTTCGTCTTTGCAAGTTTCATTATAGTCAGAATCAAAATACATAATAAGACTTCTGCGTCCAAAATCTTTTGCATATTCTTCAAAATGTTTAAATTTTTCAAAAGTTAAACTTTCATCGCCTGGTAGTTTAATATTAATTTTGTCTTTAAAAGGACGCCAAAAGTCAATTTCTTCATCTGTTCTACAAGTTAATTGCACCCAATCAAAATTTGGAACAATTTTACTTATAACTTCTTTGTTTTTGCCGTTTGTAGAAATAAGAATATCAAAATCATTTTTATGTGCCAACTCTGCAATTTTATTCAAGTGTTCGGCGCCTGCCATAGTAGGTTCACCACCTAAAAGCATTATTTCTATTTTTGGCTTTTCACCATAATTTTTTTCCCATTTGTCTGTTACTTCATTTTTTAAAAGTGTAAAAAACTCATCAACTTTATCTAAACTTACAATTTCATCAGATTTATTTACAAAGTCATCTACACAATGAGGACAATGCATGTTGCAACTATGCGTTACAAGAAGGTCTGCAATTAACCCGGGTGTTTTATGTGTCTTTAAAGTATCTGTTTTAACTTTTTCAACGTTGTTAACACTAATTTTATTGCCAAACGAAATTAATTTTTGCTGTCCTAATAAATACCAATTACTCTTAGTTTGTGTAATGGCAGGAGTTTTGAAAGATTGTTGCGAATAAACATTAAAATTTTGATGTTTATTAAAATTGATTTTATTATATCGTTGAGTATTAATAGGTGCGATAAGCATTATTTATATTTATATCCTTTTATAAATTCAAGTAATATTGAATATAGAATATAAAAAACAAAAAAGATTTTTTTTGCTTATGTTTTATGCGAACCACAGACTTGCAGCGAAATTCTTGCAGCGCCTACATTATACGCTTTAATTGGCAATAAGCCTTAAATGAAGTTAGTTCTTTTTGAATTGAATAATAATGCTTGTTTAAATTTAAATTATTTGCAATACTAAGGGCTTTTTCATAGGTTTTAATTGTGTTTTGAGCAACATCAAGTTTTCTTGATTGTTCTATCGTTGAAATAGAATCCTGCATAATATTTGCGCGCAGTTTGTATAATATCATCTGTAAAAATACAAGCTCATTTATATTTGCATCTTGAAAAGCAAGTTCTGAATAAGTTTTGGCGTTGTCTAATTCGCCTTTATTTAAATATGCTTTTGCCATAAGGGCTTGGAATAATACTTTAAAGAATGTGGAATTAATTTTAGTGCTTTCGCAAATATTTATAGCTTTTTCGCAAATTTCAATTGCTTTATCTGCCCCATTTGTCATCATGGTGGCTTTTGCGCTGATGTACCATGATAATAATGCGCCCAGGGCAATTTTTTCTTTTGAAAACCAAGTCATTTCTTCTGCGCAAATTTCAAGAGATTTTAGTGCGTTTCCTTCTTCAAGTATTACAAAAGCAAGAAGTGTTTTTATTATATTTTTGCTGTAATTATCAGAACAATTATTTGCAAAAGTAACAGCTTCAAACATTTCATCTCTGATTTTTTCATCAAAATCAGCCCTTAAAATTTTATTAAAGATATTTATTGTGTTCCATTTTGAAACCAATTTTGAATCATCAATTGCATAAGAAAAATCTTTTACAATAGATTGTAAAATTTCATCAGAAAGGTTTAAATACCCTTTGATAGTGTATGCATAGGCTGTTGCAAGTTTTAAATTTACAATTATTTTTGGTTCAAGAACTATTTTTTCTTTTTTCTTGTCCTTAAACACTTCTTTTTCAACAGCATCAATTAATTCAAATACAGCAGGATTTCCCTGGCTTGCAAGTGCTTCAATTAAAATAATATTAGCCTTTATCCAGGAATTGTAAATTTCTCTTAAATTTGAAAAATCATTCTTTTTTGGATGTTTTAGCCATTCCTGCAATGGCGGATTTATTTCAGAATTTACAAGCGTGTTTATTTCTTCAAAATTTCCTGTATATAAAAGCGCTTCTGCCTTTCTTGTTTTAATTAAGGCGCGTTGCAGTTCATATTTTGGTTTATCAAAATATTGTAAAACTGTATCTGCGGTTTCTATCACCGCAGGAAAATTTTGTATAAGCTTTAAACTATGGATTAAATACCCTGAAAGTTCTATTGTTTTTTCTTCTTCATCCCGGTTTTTTGCATGAATTAAAGCTGATGTTAAATAATCAACTGCTTCTTTTGGATTTTTAGAATATGTTAATTTTCCAAGCCTTTCAAATATATTATTTTTAATATAAAAAGCATTGGGATGTTTCATTTCTTCTAGATTTGCAAGGCTTTGTTTTTGACACATAGTGTAAAATGCAACATCGCCAATGTAAGATGCTAATTTTAAATTAGCAGTCCAAAGGTCAAATGCAAGGGCTTTATCTCCTATTGTTTGTGCTAAAAGAGCCCTAATTGCAGGGGATGATACAGTTCTTTGGCACGTTTCTGCTAAAAGCTTTGCACTGTAAGGTTTGATGGAATCATCATTTTTTGCTTTTGAATAAATATGTGTCCAAATTAAAGTATTTTTAAATCTGAAGATATTTTCGCTTCTTTTTGTGATATATCCCACTTTTTCAAGGTATGAAACAATTTTTATAAATGCTTCATCAGATAATTCAAAGACCGTCTGTAAAATTGATTTTGTAAATTTCCCGCCAAGAAGACTTGCTATGTTTAGGAATGAATAATAAGAAAGGTTATTTTCATTTAAAAATTTTAATCTTTCATCCAAAATTTCACCCAATGTTTGCGGTACAAAATAATTTTCTTCCCTTATATCATAGGCAAATTCTCTACCCTTTAAATATACTTTTTTTGTTTCAAGAAAATGTTCTATAACCTGTTCTATGTAAGCAAAATTTCCTTGTGAATTTAAAATTATTTGGTTTGATATTTTTTCAGGCAAAACACTATAAGAACCAAGTCTTAATTTTATATATTCTTTAATATCATCTATTTCATTTGCTGCTAGGTTTATGTTTAAAGTTGCATTCTTTGGCAGTTTATCAGAATTTATGTACATATTTAAAGAATGTTGATTTCTATAGCTTAATAAAAATTTTGCGCCCTGATTGAAGAAATCTTTGTTTGTTAAATATTTTAAAAACTCAAACGATGTTTCATCAATTAAATCAAAATCATCAATGATTAATACAAGTTTTGATTCGCCTCGAAGCGCCTCTAAAATATCTTTTATATCGCTGAAAGTTTTTTGTTTGTTTGCTAAAATGTTTTCATAAAAATCTTCCCCTACAGGGTATACAAGATTTATTAAAACTTCTATTTTATCTGCGCTAAATGCAGCATTTTGTCCGTCTTTGTTCATAAAAGACAGGTTTTTTTGCAAAATATTTCTTAATTCCTTCACCCTTTTTTCATATTTTGAAGGAACAAAAGAAAGGTTGAATAATGATAATAATATATCCTGAAAAAGCCCTAAAGGTGTAATTTGCGTCAATGCACTGCAATGACCCTTTAAAACTAAAATATCAGTATCTTCGAGTTTTTTATAAAGTTTTTCCAATAAAAAGCTTTTTCCTGCTCCGCGGGGTGCATTTAAAGAAATCCCTTTTATTTCACTTGCAGGCTCGTTTAAAGTATCATAAATTAATTCAAGTGCAACATCTTCCTTTACGCTTTTAGATTGTGTAAATTCGGGTTTTTGGTCTAAAAATACCATTTTGTAAGAATCTGGCGAAATTTTAATCAAAGGAATTTCATCAGATAATATTTTATAGGCAGCTTCTGATGTTATAATATCCTTTTCTATGCCATAATCCAATTGTTTTACAGGTGCATTGTGTTTTATTTCGCCTTCGCCTAAAACTGCAAATTTAAACGAAATATCTGCGCCCAATGTTTCATTTAAAATGAGGTTAAATTTAGAAAATTCTTCGCTAAATTTATTAACCTTTTCTAAAAAGCCTATTTTTTTAGAATAATTTATTTTAAAGTTTACAACATCTTCTTTTATAAAATCAGGCGTAACATTAAATGCTAATTTTATTGCGGTTTTAATATTTAATGTTACTTTTTGTTTAAATTCTTCATCTTTGTATTTTTCAAAAACATGTTTTAAGGTAATAAAATCTATGTAAACACTTAATCTGACCGAAGATAATGTGGCATTTTTTTGAATTTTTGCATCTTTTTCTTCTTTTTTATCTTTTTTGTGGCCCCATCTATCTTCTTTTTTAATAGGCGCATCCTTTGGCTGAGCTTCAGGTTGAGCGTTTTTAATATTTTGCAGTGTTTCTTCATCTTCCTTAAAATGGTAGAAACATTTTCTGCAATGGGTGGATGAAACATAATTTGCACTGTTGCATTCAGGGCAAAATTTTACAAAAACAAATCCACATTTTTTGCATGATGAACTACCCATTTTAATTTGGCTTTTGCATCTTGGGCATTCAAAAACCAGCCTCAATTTGCATTTTGGGCATACAGTGTCTTTAGGACTTATTTCACTTTTACACTTTGGACAGTTCACTTTTCTTTCAATTTATTTCTAACTTAACATTTCTTATTATATTATAATCTTTAATTTAGTCCAGTGAAACTATCCTAAAATCAACCGTATGGGCTAGTTCCTTTGAAAAATATGTTGGTTTCTTTTAAATATTTTGTGCATAAATTGTTTTAAAAAAGCAAAAAAAGTGCTAAATTAAGCTTATGAATTTAGGAGTAAATATTGACCATGTTGCAACTTTAAGAAACGCAAGAGGCGGAATTGAGCCAAGTGTTCTTGATGCTGCATTGATTTGCGAAATGGCAGGTGCTACAGCTATTACTGTGCATTTAAGAGAAGATAGGCGCCATATTAAAGATGATGATGTTTTAACATTAAAAAAGCATTTAAAAGCAAAGATTAATCTAGAAATGGCTGCAACTGATGAAATGCAGGAAATTGCTATGTCCGTTATTCCTTATTCTTGCTGTATTGTGCCTGAAAAAAGACAGGAATTAACAACAGAAGGTGGTTTGGATGTTATTTCTAAAAAAGATAGAATCAAAACATTGATAGATGCACTGCATTCAAAAAATATCATTGTAAGTTTATTTATAGACCCTGATTTAACACAAATTAAGGCCGCATCTGATATTGGGGCAGATTATATAGAACTTCACACAGGTTCTTTTTCAAATGCTTTTGGTAAAGATAATGAAATAATTGAATTTAATAAATTAAAAGATGGTGCAAAATATGCACAAAGTCTTGGTTTAAAAGTAAACGCAGGCCATGGACTGAATTATGAAAATGTGGCTTTGATGAATAAAATTGACGGGCTTTGTGAATTAAATATTGGGCATTCTATTATCTCAAGAGCTATTTTTGTTGGTCTTGAGATGGCTGTAAAAGAAATGATAGAGCTGATTTAGGTTTTAATTTTAGATAACAGTATTCCAGCAAGTCGTCATCCTGAACACTGCCTGTTATTACGAGGAGTACATCCCCTTTGTCATTGCGAGCGAAGCGCGGCAATCCAGAATATCGAGCCATTCAATATTAATTTTATACAGGTGGTTGCCCGTTCATATAACATCTAAGCTCATCTTTTAATGCTCGCAAACTCGTCGGCGCTCATATTCTAATCAGGTTCGCGCCTTCCTCAAACATACTCGCTTTATAAATTCACATAAGATGTTATTATTCACTATGCTTTACTGTATAAAATTCAATATTGAAGGCTATATGCTTTTGTATATTTTCTTAAACTTTTTAAATGTTCCTCCATGCCAAAATTTAAAAAGGCATGCCAATTTTCTGCTACACATGTCATGAAATATATAAAAAATCTATATTTATTAAGCAATGTTAAGAAAGTTAAAAATGTCAAAATCATGTCAGGATGCATGTTTTAGCATGTTGATTTATTCAACAAATAAATTAATAAACTAATTGTTGTCATGTGTCATGTGAACAATTATAATTATTTTGAGCTTGGAGGTATAAGCTTATAATTACATAGCTTAAAAGGCGATGGAAAAAAGTGCATACAAAGATTTCTGAAAATCTTAATCGTATTTTGACATTTGCAAGTAAGTATAATCCGCTTATTATCGCTGTATCAAAATATTATACAGTGAATGAAATGAGAGAGGCATATTCTTTGGGATTAAATAATTTTGGGGAAAATCGGGTGCTTGATGCAATTGAAAAAATCAACTTATTAGAGGAGGAAATCACTTCAAATTCGCATTATCATTTGATAGGACACTTGCAAAGCAATAAAATCAAAAAAGCAATTGGTGTGTTTGATTATATTCATTCGGTTGATTCTATTGAACTTGCAATGGGGATTGATAATGTTGCCAAACAAAAAGGGATTGTTCAAAAAATCCTAATCCAGGTAAACAATGCAAATGAGGCCCAAAAGTTTGGCATAGCACCTTCTCAAATAGAAGAAATGATCACAAAAATTGCATCATTAAAAAACGTTTCTCTTGAAGGGTTGATGACAATTGCGCCCTTGAGTGACGATACAAATTTATTGAAAAGGCTTTTTGATGAAATGTATAAATTAAAAGAGTTATATCATCTAAAAGAACTTTCAATGGGAATGAGCAATGATTATAAAATTGCGCTGGATTGCGGCGCAACAATGATAAGACTTGGTAGAACATTATTTGAATAAAATTAGGAGGATAAGGCATTGACCGGAGTTTCAAACACAATAAATAACATTGTTAAATTTTTAACATCGCCATTTGAAAGCGGCAAAGAAGAAGATGATTTATTTACAGGTCTTCAGGATGAATTTAGTACAGACTATGCAACAGACAGGAATGCAGCATTAATGCCAGAATTTAAACAGCCAACACCATCATATAGACATGAAAGAAAAGTGATTTCTATGCCATCTCGTGGTTATGAAGGTGAACCTAGAGGATATGAAGTAATTGTATTTGAACCCAGGTCTTATAATGAATCCAAGCAAATTGCAGAAGCATTAAAGGAAAAGAAAACTGTAATTTTAAACCTTCAGCTTTTAGATAGAGAACAATCTCAAAGAGTTGTAGATTTTCTTTGCGGTTGTACTTATGCTCTTGGCGGAGACCAAAGAAAAATTGGCGAATGCGTATTTATTTTTACTCCGGATAATATAAATCTGTCTCAAGAGATGGTAAGTTCAAAATTATCAAGAGATGCATTGTGGAATGCACCACAATCAAACTAAATAAAATTACTAAACAAAACGGAGTTTAGGATTTAGGAGAAATTTTAACGCCCATAAATGATAGCTTTTTTGCTTGAAATGGGCGTTTTTATTTTTAAAATAAATTTTTACTCTGTTTTTATATTTACATATTTGCCCGCATATATTTTTTGTAATAATATTTGTTGTATAGAAATTAGTTTTTACTTTGGGAGAAAAAGGTATTAAATTATGAAAATTTTAAAGAATTTATTTGCCGCATTCGCCTTTTTAAGTTTTTTTGCATCTGCTGCTTTTGCTGCTGATATAAAAGATGTGACTGATACTTATTGGGCAAATGCTGAAATCAATGAAATGGTTTCAAAAGATGTTATGCAGTTGGATGAAAATTCTAATTTTAACCCTGAAGGTACTGTAACCAGAGGTGATTTTGTAAAGATGCTTACAAAAACCTTGGGGCATGATAATAATGAAGTTAAAGTTCAAAATCCTTATACTGATATTAATGTGCTTACTAAAAATTATGAAGCCATTATGAAATCTGAAGAATTAGGCCTTGTATATGGATATCCTGATAAAACATTTAAACCTGAACGTGAAATGATAAAAGCAGAAGTAACATCTGTTATGAGTCATATTACAAAAAATGTTGATGCAGATAGCAGTGTTTTAGAAGATTTTTCTGATATAAATCTAATTCCTGCCTGGGCTAAAAAATCTTATGAAAAAGCAGTGAAATTGAATCTTTATGTTAACTATCCAGATGGTTTGAAATTTGAACCGCAAAGAAATATTACAAGGGCTGAAACTGCGGTATTGCTTGCAAAATTAGCTAAAACTTTAACAATGGTAAAAGATGAATATGTTGCACAAGAAACTCTTGAAAAAACTTTAAGTGTTGAGCATTTAAATATTCACAAAGATGCAGAATCAAATATTGTAACTGTTACAAACCTTAGAAAAGTTATATCATCAGGTAATATTTTGAAAACAGAATTTTATGAAAGCTATAAATCAAAAGATTCCAATGAAGGCGATAATGTAGTTTTCACAGTTAGAAACGATGTAGTAACTGATGAAGGCACAACTGTTGTTCCTGCAAATACTAAACTTTATGCAACTGTTGAAGAAATTGTTGAGCCAAAATGGTTTAACAAAAATGGTGAAGTAAAGGTTAGATTTACAAGAATGGAACTTCCTGATGGCAGAGCAACGGATGTGAGCGGATATATTCATAATAACCGTGATGGCTATTTAAGAGAAAACCGCTGGAAGAAACTGATTGCTTATACAATAGGCGGCGCTGCAATAGGTACTGGTGCCGGTATGGCAGTTGGCATACCAACAGATGAAGTTGGTGCAGGCTTTGCAATCGGTACATCAGCTGGTGCAGGTGCAGGGCTTATTGGCGGCCTTGTTACAAAAGGTTTAAACTATTCTGCAAGAGCAGGTGAAACAGTTTATATTAAGCTTTTAGAAGATGTAAGCATTAGTGAAGACTTATAATTTTAATCTACAGAAATAAAATATTGTGCGGATAATTTAATATGATTATCCGCTTTTTATTACAATTTGTATACATTTTATTGCCTGCCTTGTTCATAATTTGCAAATTTATCATGTGCTTAGTATAATCGGTAATGTTAGTTAGTATTATTTAATTTTAATGAGGTGAAGGTAAAAATGAGCACATTAGAAAGAGTAAAAAAAGTTGTAGTTGATCAATTAAGCGTTGATGAAAATCTTGTAACTCCACAAGCAAGCTTTACAAATGATTTAGGCGCTGATTCATTAGATACAGTTGAATTAGTAATGGCTTTTGAAGAAGAATTCGGTTGCGAAATTCCTGATGAAGAAGCTGAAAAAATCGCTACTGTACAAGATGCTGTAGATTATATCGACGCTCACCTAAACTAGGCTTAAAAAGGTTTTATTTGGGAACATCCTGCTTTTAATCATTGTATTTGTAGGATTTTCCCTTATTTAACTTTATTTTACCCTTGAGTTTATGAATTAAAGGAAAAATTATTAAAATGGACACAAATAAAAGACGAGTAGTTATAACAGGAATGGGTATTATTTCGCCCTTTGGTCTTGGAACCACAACATTTTGGGATAGTTTACTTGAAGGAAAAAGCGGTATTTCTACAATAGAAAATATCTCTCTTGATGGTCATACTGTGCATATTGCAGGGGAAATCAAAAATTTTGACCAAATAAGCAAGCTTGATCCTAAAGAATCAAGAAGAATGGACAGATACACCCAATTTGCTTTAACTGCGGCTGAAGAAGCTGTGGCAGATTCTAAAATATCAACAGAAAATGTTGATCCATATCGCTTTGGCGTAATTGTTGGTTCTGCTGCTGGTGGTTTTGATACTTTTGAAAAACAACACCACACAATTATTGATAGAGGCCCATCAAAATGCTCGCCTTTTACGGTTCCTATGATTATTTCAGATATGGGTGCTGGTAGAATTTCCATGAAATATGGTGCAAAAGGTCTGAACAAAGCCATTGTAACAGCATGTGCAACATCAGCACACTGTGTGGGGGATGCATTTAGAAGCATCCAATATAATGATGCAGACGTGATTATTGCAGGTGGTGCAGAAGCTGTAATTACAAGGCTTGGTATCGGTGCTTTTACATCTGCAAGAACTTTATCAAAAAGAAATGATGAACCCCAGAAAGCTTCTCGTCCTTATGATAAAGATAGAGACGGTTTTGTTATGGCAGAAGGTTCTGCAATTTTAATTTTGGAAGAACTTGAACATGCTAAAAAGCGTGGTGCAAAAATTTATGCTGAAATTGTAGGTTATGGCCAAACAGCTGATGCTTATGATATTGTAGCTCCTGATCCAAGCGGAAATGGTGCTGCAAAAGCAATGGAGCTTGCAGTTCAAGATGCAGGTATTGAAGCAAAAGAAGTTGGTTATGTAAATTCTCATGGTACATCAACAGGTCTTGGTGATGCTGCTGAATCTAAAGCTATTGCAAGAATTTTTGGTGATTTAGATACAAATCCCGATTTAAAAGTTTCTTCAACAAAAAGTATGCATGGCCACATGCTTGGGGCCACTGGTGCTGCTGAATCCATTGTTTGTATTATGGCGCTTCAAAAAGGCATAATACCGCCAACAATAAATCTTGATAATCAAGATGAATGTGTGGCTAATTTAAATTATGTGCCTCATAAACCTGTAAAAGCTGATATTAAGTATGCTCTTACAAACTCATTTGGTTTTGGCGGACACAACGCATCATTATTGTTTAAAAAATATGAAGGATAATAACTAAGCTCATAATAAAAGTGATTAAAGTATCGCTTTCAAAAAGTGAGTAAAAGTGTTTCATAGGGCTAAAAGACATAGGGTTTGCAGAAGAGCGGGACTAAATGTCTATTGAAGTGTGAACAGTAAACGGTAAAAGCGGTTGCTCCGCCACAATGGAACGTTGAAAGTTATCATATATTTGTCGATGGGCGGCTTGTTTGAGTTTTACGAAAACAACAATCAATTCACCATTCCGCCCGTAAAAATTAATTTGAAAATTGAATAATATCATATATTTGTCGATGGGCGGCTTGTTTGAGTTTTACGAAAACAACAATCAATTCACCATTCCGCCCGTAAAAATTAATTTGAAAATTGAATAATATCATATATTTGTCGATGTGGCGGAATGGTAGACGCGCACGTTTGAGGGGCGTGTGGGCAACCGTGGGGGTTCAAGTCCCCCCATCGACATTTAACTTTTTAGAGTCTCCATGATGAGGCTCTATTTTAGTACTTAAGTTATTCTTACGGGTTCCAAATAGATTTAATTTTCAATATTTATAAATTGTTCCCTGTAAAGGGAGTCTAGCATACCTGTGGCCAAATCCTTAGACATCAAATTTAAAACATAAATTCTATTATTAGAATGGTACCTCTGTAATAGTTCAGTATCTAGCATTTTTCCAATAATATGGCTTATTTGTCTTGGTGTTTTATCTTTAATAATAGTTTGAATATCCTTGGATTTTATTGTTCCGTCCTCTTTATTTAATGCCAATTCAAGAATTTTTTTATATTCATCATTGATAAAGTGTAATTCATAAGCTCTATTTATGGCTGGCTTAACAATTTTATCCACAAAAAACCGTTTATTCATAAGCTTTGATAATTTTGATATTTCATTATACAATCCATTTAATACGTACTCACACCAGGCTAGCTTGCCTTCATTAGTATTTTTATCCGCCAGTTTTAGCATTTGAAAATATTTTTCTCTATTGACACAAAAAACAGCTGTTGAATTTAATAAATATGCCATATCAAATCCATATTGCCTTAAAATTGCATAAGTCAATATTCTAGACATTCTTCCGTTACCATTATCAAATGGATGAATCCAAGTAAAGGCGTGATGTGCAATTGCAACTTTTAATAATTGTTTTTGTATTTTATCTGTTTTATTAATCCAATCGACTAACTCTTCCATGAATCCAGGTACAGCAGTTGGATTTGGAGGAATATGTTCAGCTTTATTAATAATAACATTACAACTTCTGTATCGACCGCTTTCCTTGCTGCCTTCTGATTTTAAATCATTAGTAATAATATAGTGTAACTCTTTTATAAACTTGTTAGATATTTTAAAATTACCGTCTTCTAAAAAGCATTGATTAACATAATCTATTGCTTTTTCTATATTGTTGATTTCCTTAATATTATCTAGTTCATCTTTATTTTCAAACTTTGAAGCAACGTAATCCGAAATTGTTGTTCTATTGCCTTCGACTCTTGCAGATTGTAAACTTTCTATCATATAAAAAATTTGTCTTACTTGTGCAAATAATCTTATATCGATTTCAAGAGGTGCAATTTGATGTCTTAATACTTCAAGCTTAGTAATTAATTCAACAAGATTGCTATCAAAAGAAATTTTGGGTAATTCTAAGTTCAATTTATGACACATATATTTTTCCTTTTTGTAATTAAATATATCATAATATTTACATTACTGTAAATAATTATTTACATGAATATTTCCAAACAGTCTAATTTTACTAGGTTTTAATAAAATTAATTTTATTAATTATTTACACACATACATATATTTTTTTACATATTAAGTTTGCATTATTTACATTCTAATCCTAACGTTATTCTCATATTATAATAAATTTGCGTTGACTCTTTCATTGTGTCAATAATGGACTTATAAAGTTCCAAAGTCGTACCCCCATCGACAATTTTTTGAAAAAATACCTTTTGATAAGGTCTTTTTTATTGCTATTATTAAACTTCAAGAGTTAAGTGGGATGTAACTAATGCTTTGACTTTATCTAAGAGCAAAAGCGTTTCAGGTTTGTTTAATTTTTTGAGAAATTCTCGTACAAAAAGTTTAAACTTTGTCCCTTTGGATACAAATTTTATAATGTTTTAATTGATTGCAGAACTTGAGTCAATTGGCAAGTTTGCTATTTATATCCTTTGGCATATTACTATTATCTGCAAATGTCATGCATAATGGACACCAGGGGTGCTGTCTGTATCATTTATAGGGTTTTCAGAATCTTTGTATGCAAAGCTTCCATACCGTACTGCTACACTATTAATATTGTCTTTTATTTCATCATAAGGCAATTTAACATCGATTTTAGAACATAGATTTTCAAATATTTTAGCCTCTTTTGAAACATCTAAATCGGATTTGCTGCCAATAACTGTAAATGGTCTTTTTTCAAAAGTTTTTTTGGTAAATGTTTTATCACCCGCTGTTTTTATGCAATCCATAAGTTGCGTATTAAAATGGTCAAAATCTTCTTTTTCAAATTTAAAATATTCAGCTTCAAATTCGTTATCATGTAATGTTGACATAAAATCTGCATTATCTTTTAGCTGTATACTATATTTCAAACAGTCAAACAGTAATAATACAGAATTTATTCTTTTATTTGGTTTGCTGATACCATCAGTTTTTCCGCACCCATCTTGCCACAGTTCCAGTGCACGATTTTCCATTGCATATAAATTGAGCTTGTCTAATTCGTTTCTTAGTATATGTTGGCTTGGCGCAGCAAGTGCATTTGCTCTTGCAAGCTCTATCTGTATTGCTTTATCATTTGGCTTTAGCCCTTCATTGTTCTTTAGATGGTATGCTCTTTGCAGGTGATATTTAGCTTTTGCAGGCAGGTAATCTTCTAAAAATCTTAATTGTGTTTTTTCAGATTTTATTGAAGTCACATATTTAGCAAGGCCAGCTTCTGCAAATTCCTGTGCATTTGATGGCATAGCAATGTTTGCATCTGTATTTGCTCTTTGGAATTTCCCATTTGCGTGGTAAAAATTTGCACAATGCCTAAAACCATCCATATTAACTTTGCCATCATTTGCAAAATACAGATGTTCCAGGCTTAAATTTTTATGTAATATTCCTGCTTTTTCCAGTGAAAAAAAGTTTTTGAAAAGATTTTCTAAATGTTTTTCTTTTATTGGATTAGTTATAAAATTTGCAGGCATACCACTTATTTCATATTCTGCACAAAAATCGCCATTTATTCTTCTTGTGTGTCCATAAACAGGTGCATCAATCCCTGCTTTTCTTGCCTTATCACTTTTTATGGCTTCTTCCCAAAAAGCTTCTTTGCCGATTTCTGAACTATTAAGATGCATTGCTCTTCCAAAGCTTGTAATTGTTGTGGCTGTATTTTGTACAGGGCTAATTAGCATAAAATCCAACTTTCATCTTCCTTGACCTTTTTTGTAATTTTTACAAGGTCTATAAAGAATTTTTTTTGCTACCTTTTATTATCTTCTTATTCTATATTCTTTTTGTGTTCTTCTATCCAATCTGATTCGCAAACTAGCTGCCAATTGAAAATTAAATCTTTATAGTATTCTTTTGATTTTTCTATATTTTCCAACATTGCCTCTGCGGGTTTATTTATATCAATTTCAGAATATAAATCTAAAAAATCATCCATTTCATCTTTGTCTGCAAGATAAATCTTTTCAATGTCATCAACAAAATTCCATCTTGCCATACCTTTTGTATCATCATAAAGATTCTTTAAAAACAACTCATCTGCTTGGTTTTCAAGTTTAAAGAAAGCCTGTTCATCATCTGTTTGCGCATTCTTTGCTAAATTTTTTGATTTTTCATTTAATTTCATAGCATCTTTGATGCAGTCTATATGCATTATTATTGCATTAAATCTTCGCACAGGGTTAATCTCATGGCCGCAGGCGCCATTTCCTTCATCCCATTCTGTATATGCTGCTCTTTTTTGCCCAAAAGTTCAGCTTTTTCTATACTAAATT
The DNA here is from genome assembly GCA_910587815.1 of Candidatus Gastranaerophilales bacterium. Lineage (GTDB taxonomy): Bacteria > Cyanobacteriota > Vampirovibrionia > Gastranaerophilales > Gastranaerophilaceae > MGBC122484. The sequence continues at coordinate 47,539 of CAJUNK010000010.1, forward strand.
CTATAATATCTTTTGATGGATCTTTAAATACCCTGCTTTGAATTTCTTCAAATTTGACTGTTTTGTCATCAGGCATAAAGCCTCTATCTAAAAGCATTTCGGCACGTTTTTGGTGATAATAGCTGCGCTCTTTTAAATAGTTTTTCATAAAAATTTCTTTTTCACTATCATTCTTCATTTTAGAAATGTAGCCGCCAAGAAACTGTTCTTCTAAAACCATTTCATTTGATGGCATTATAAAATCAGGAATTCTGATGCTACCATTATTTCCGATTAGCTTTCCATTGGGCTTTTTTGCAAAATTAAAAGAAAACCTAAAGCAATCAATTTCCACTCCACCATTATCTGCAAAGAATAAATGTGCAGAATCAAGGTCATTATGGTAAATTCCAGCTTTATCCAGAATAAAAAGGTTTTTAAATAAATTTCTTAAATGCTTTTTTGAAACAGGATTTGTGCGTAAATCTGCAATATCACCTTTTGTTTCATACTGAATCCAAGAAATATTGCCGTTTTCATCTTTTTTGCTTGCATATAATGGTACATCTACACCAAACTTTTTTGCTCTTTTGGTTTGTTTACCTTCATTGTTTAATTGTTCTTGATTTATTGTATCATCAGGCTGCAAATATAAATATCGCCCCTTAAATGATGCGCACGTAGCAGAAAATGGCAAAATATCAACACTTGAAATCTTCATAAAACCTAATACCTCATTTGCTCAAATAATATCCTAACAAACACAATTTATTGTATACTAAAATGCTTGTAAAATATATTAGTTGCTAATTTTACCTGTAAGCTTTACAAAGATTAATATAACTTTATATTTATAAAGTATTATTTTTTGTAATATCTATATAATTTTGAGCCTCAGGCAGGCTTATACATTCTTCATTAGCAATGCTTTTTACTTCTTCTGATATATTTGATGGAGTTTCTGCGCTGCAATCAGAAACATCCATATTACAGTCTACGCAGTCAAAATGAATTCCATGAGCATGGTTATAGTATATATTTTGGCATGTGTATTCATCCCTGTCGCCTGTATAAACGGAGCGGTATTCTAAATCCCAAATGCTTTTGCCTTGTTCAGATTTTCCCTGTGCATATCCTTTGTCATAAGAAGCTTCATATAAGGTTCTCTCCCAAGTTGTTTTATAGTCATTATCAAAATCTTCAGCATGTTGGTTATCCACGCCATTTCTGTATCCGCTGCTGTAACCATCTAAAAATACTGATGCTCCGCCATTAAAATTTATACTATTTGAAACAAAACCTATACGTGCCACTTGCATTATATCTCTCCAATTAAAAGTGCTCTTTAATATAAAACACAAACAAAAAATGCTTGCTAAGTATTCTTTTTATTTTCTTTTAAAGAAGCAATAAAGCTTGCGCCAACAAACATAAGCCCTAATGTTCCTGTCACAATTTCAGGCACTTCATAAACCGTTGATATAAACATAATGATAGCCAGGGTAAAAATTGCATAGTGTGCGCCTGATGAAAGATATGGGTATTTTTTTAATGTTTTTTCTTCCACCATAACAAGAGTAAGGCTTCTTACAAACATTGCCCCTATTGCAAGCCCTATCATAATTATTACAATATCTTTACTTATTGCAAAGCTTCCTAAAACTCCATCTAATGAAAAAGATGCATCAATGAGTTCTAAATAAACAAACATCATAAAACCGCCCGTTGCAGCGCCCTTTATGGCGTTTTGCATCTTTTTTTCTTGTATTTTTTCTAAAATTTCACACACTTTTTTTACAAAAATATAAACAATAATTCCTATTATGCCTGAAAGCATAACCTGCATTTTTTGTTCTTCGCTAATAAAAAATTGAATTCCAAATATTGCAAGCAAACTTATTAAAATATCAAGATATTTAATATTAAGGTTTATTAAATATTCTTCAACTTTCTTAATCCAAAGATTTTTGTTTTCTAAAAAGAAATATTCTAAACCAACCATCATTAAAAAAGCTCCGCCAAAGGCCACAAGCGGTGCATGGGCAATATGCAGATAATGTGTATACTGGCTTACATCTTCTAGTGCAAGGTGTACGGTTTTTATTATGCTTAAATTTGAAAATATTGAAACAATAAGCACAGGGAAGAAAAATCTCATCCCAAACACCGCAATTAAAATACCCCATGTTAAAAATCTATGTTGCCATTTTGGAGTCATTTTTTCTAAAATTAATGCATTTACAACAGCATTATCAAAAGATAATGTTATTTCTAAAATTGCAAGGAAAAATGTTATAAATAAGGCTTTCGGCCCGCTTCCAGGTGAAATATGCTCTGCCCAAAAATACGCCCCAATAAAACCAAATACTGTAATAAAAACAGATTCTCCAAAATGCCTTATAAAATCTTTCATATTCTACCCAAACTTCCTTGGATTTATTTTGTTTATCCAATTCTTTTCTATATTCTCTAAACTAATTCCTTTTGTTTCAGGCACCATAAAATAAATATAAATTAAACAGCAAAATGCAATGGTGCCGTATAAATAAAACGTATGCGCCTCGCCAATTTTATTTATCAAAGGAAGAAAACTCAATGTTACGGTAAAATTGAATAAAAAATTAGACATTGTGGATATGCTCATTCCAAGGCCTCTAAATTTCAGAGGAAAAATTTCAGATACTAAAAGCAAAATGATGGGACCAAGAGAAAAAGAAAAAAATGCAATATAAAATAGTGCAGAAAACAAAGATACCCATTTTAAATTTGCTCCAAGTGCTTCTCCAAATTGAAAAGCAGAACCCAAGACAAAAAGACAAATTCCCATCCCGATAAGCCCTGCGTATAATAAAGGTTTTCTTCCTGTCTTATCGGATAAAAATATTGCAATAAATGTCATAAGACAATTTACAACCCCAATTCCAATCGTTGCATAAATTGCGGTTGCATTTGTGCTGAATCCTGTAAGTTTTAAAATTGTGGGGGCATAATAAATTATTGTATTAATTCCTGTCCACTGCTGACAGAACATAAGGCCAATACCCAATAATAATGGTGCTATCATCCATTTTTTAAATTCAAACTTTTTATTTTTGCTCTGGTTTTCTTTATCCAATATGCTTTTTATTTCATTAATTTCAAAATCTGCATCAATATTTGGTTCTATCAGTTTAAAAACCTTTTTAGCTTCATCAATTTTTCCTGCCTGAACAAGCCATCTTGGCGTATCAGACATAAACATCATTCCAACTCCTAAAATTATTGCAGGCAAAATTCCTGCTAAAAGCATAAATCTCCAGCCGTATTCAACATTGCTAAATCCTGCATTTATTAAATAAGAAAATAATATTCCAAGTGTTATTGCAAGTTGAAACAGTGAAACCAGCATCCCCCTTATTTTTTCAGGTGAAATTTCAGATAAATATAATGGAACCGCAAATGTTACAATCCCTATTGCAAGCCCTACGATAAATCTTGATGCAATTAAGCTTGTAATATCGGGCGCAATAGCGCAGATTATTGAACCTATGAAAAATAAAACAGCAGTAAAAATTAATATTTTTTTTCTTCCGAAAATATCTGCCAGTCTTCCATTTGAAATAGCCCCAATTGTAGCACCAACAAGTGTGGATGAAACTAAAATTCCCTGCATATAATCATTTAGATTCCATTCGTCTTTAATAAATAAAAGCGCGCCCGAAATTACCCCTGTATCAAACCCGGATAAAAGCCCGCCAAGTGCTACAATAAAAGCTACTAAATATAAAAGGGGGCTGTATTTGTCTTTTGGTGTTTGGTTTTCAAGGCTAGATTTCTGCGCTTCCATAGATATTTTCTCCAAGATAATTTATTGGCATACGTTTTTTGTGTGCTAATGCATAACAAATAGCATTTGTACGGTTATGAGATAATGATATTTTTATTTCAATTTTGCTTGCTAAGCCTGGATTTAAAATTTTAATTTCAGGGGCTCCATTTTTTTGGTGAATGACTTCAAAATCTGCATAGCTAACAGCTTCATACCCAAACGAACATACAGCCTTCAGGCATGCTTCTTTAGCGCAGTATCTTGCAGCCAAATGTGAAGCATAATTTTTTTTAGAAAAGCAATATTCAATTTCATCTTTGGTAAAAATCCTTAAAACAAAAGGATTTTGTTTATTATCGTATTTTTTAAATCTTTCAATTTCTTCAATATCGGTGCCAAGCCCTAAAGTATCAAAATCTTCCATATTTGCCCCAAAATACCAATGTAAAATTTATTAAGTATAGTTTACATTATTTTACAAAATGAAGCAATAGCAAGCAGTTTTAAAGTTATTTGTGTCAGAATTTTAAAATAAAATTAAAAAGAATCTATAATAGCTTGAACCAGCGAATTTGTTAATTTGTCTTTATAGTCTTCTGATTTTATGTTCTTTAAATCGCTAAAATAGCTTATGGTTCCGCATTCAACCAATACTGCATTGTTAATTTTACATTCATCCGAGGTTGCAGTTCTTGTAACCTGAAGATTTTTTTCAATAGGCTGATTGTGTATAAAATTAATGCCAGCTTTTTCCATTGAATTATATATATTGCATGCAAAAGGACGGGATGACTTGTTGCCTTGATAGAAGACACTAGTACCTTTTATTGTCTTGTCATCAAATGCATCAAAGTGCAGGCTTATAAATGCTGTATTATCAATATTTTGGGCATTTTCTTTTGCAAAATGCACAATTGCGTCAGGTAAAGTATATACTGAACCCTGCAAAATCACGACTTTAGCACCTTTGTCCAATAATTTTTGTGCAAGAGCTTCTGAATATTCTGCGGTATATTTATATTCTTCATCATCATTGTTAATGGCTCCGCCGTCAAACATCATATTTTTAGGAGTTACTCCGCCATGTCCTGCATTTATCATTATTGTTTTGCCGGTTAATTCCCCTTTTTTTATAGGAATAAATTCTTGAACATTTGCTGCGGCCATAGCATTTAGTTCTGTGGCATCATTGCTTCTTTTAAAACTTTTAAATTTTACAGTGCCGCTTGTTTTTTCTTCTTCTGTTTGTTTGAATGAGATTTTATTTTCTGTATCCATTGTATCTACAGACTTTTGTGTATTATTATTGATATTTATAATATCATTTCTACCTTGTGCGCTATAGGTTGCAACAAGTTCCTTAAAAGTTTTATCGCCAATTAAAGATGTTATATCTATCTTTTGATTTGGTTTTATATTATCGGCCTTTTCAATTGATGGATTTGTTTCAAGCAATTCATTAACATAGTTTTCAACTTCTTCCCAGCTTATATTGTTGCCTGCAAATATTCTTACAACTGAAGAAAGGGTGTCTTCATCTTTTATTATATATTCGCCATCTTTTAAAAGTGTTATTTCATTTAAAAAGCTGACATTGATTTTTGTGCCGGGAGCTATTGTGTCATTATTTGTTATATTATTATCATCTGCTATGCGGTTGATACATTCTTGAACCGTGCTCCAATCAACATCTTCATCAAGATATTGTCTTGTGATTGAAGCAAGTGTTTCACCTTTTTTAATAGTATATATATTTTCATACTCATAATCATCTAAAGAAATAAATTCTTCATCAGATTTAAATTTAGCTTCGGTTTCAGGGCCAATCTTTGTGATCTGTATTATACTCTGTTGTTACATTGTTTTTAAGTGCATCTTCTTTTTTGGGATTTTCAAGCATTAATAACAATGCAAGCATGGAAGTCAAAAATGCAAGTCCGCCTTTTGCAAGTTCTTTTTTTGGTATTATTTTATTTCCTATAAAAATATCATCTTTGTGGCTTATTGTTTTGGGTTTTTATCAAAATCACCTTCAAAAGCAATTGGAGATTGTTTTATGCGCCTGCAAGTTCTGGCATTATAATCTATATTAGTTACACGCATTTATATTTCCTTATTTTTAACAGTGTAATAAAAACTGTAAAAAAAATATTTGACAAAACAATACCATTTATACTATTTAAACTGCTTGCTTTTTATTTAATTTTTTGTTATTTTATTAATCGGATGAAGCCGATAAAACAAACAATATTTTTTGTTGTTTTTTAGTGTTAACATATCGGCCTTTAAATAAGATAAAAGGAATTTGTGAAGTATAAATTTAATCATAAATATATAAAAGAAAATGCAAAGCCCGGCAGCTGGCGCAGGGGCTATGAATATTTTCAAAAAAACCAGGTGTCATCTATAGAATTGAAAGATAACGTTGTAAAAGCGCAGGTTAAGGGTAATTTTAAATCTCATTATGACGTTGCTTTAAAATTCAATAAAACAAGTGTAAAGCCCACCTGTAGCTGCCCTTTGGATGAACCTTGGTGTAAACACACTGTGGCTGTGGCGCTCACTGCCTTAAAAAACCACATGTGGGATGAGTTTTTATACGAAAAACACGATATTCCTCCCGTTTTTGAAGATGAAGATTTTCCTATGACGGAAAATCCTAAAGGTGGATACATTTTTCACTTTAACCCAAAAAGGCGTCAAAATTTCTTCTCTATCCTTGTTATGGATAGGAATACAAAAAGAGTTTTAAGAGATTTAGAAGGGCCATTGAAGCTCATTCTTGAAGCGCAGAAAAATGACGAAAATTTCATCTTAAATGATGAGCAAAAGCTTGAGGTGATGATGTTTCGGCTTTTGTTAAAACAATCAAGACTTGATAAAAAATCGGGATGGTATGATGTTCAGATAAATAAATTTGATGAATTCTTTAAAATGCTCTCAAGGCTTGAAGATGTAATTGATGCTAAAACCCATAAAAAAATCAATTTTATGGATGAAACCTGGAAATTGTGCCTTGCAGTGAACGTTTCTTATGTTGGAAATGTCTTGTTATCTTTATATTGGAAGCGCCCAGATGATTCTGAAATATATCCTTTTGAAGAAGTTCGCTATTTTTCTCGTCAATTAAAATGGGGCAGATACAAAGATGTAATCTTCCCAACGGATGTTCAGGTTTCAATTTTGCCACAATATCTTACAAAGGCATCATTTACTGATATTAAAGACGCTGAAGGCGGAAAATTTGTCTATGAAGAGTTGCCAAAGCTCAGAGAAATGATGACAGTTGAACTTTCTGAGGAAATGGAAAAATTGACCTTTGAAAAAAGGCCCCCAATTTGCGTTGTGGAACTTGGCGTAGATTATGACCAATCTCTTAAAGCATCTTTGGATTTTGAATATGATGGTGTAAAGGTGCCTTATACCCGTACTCCAAAAAGCCCTTATGTTACTATAAAAGACCCTGCAAAAGATTTATTATACTGGGTAAAAAGGGATTCAAATTTCGAACAAAAAGCATATCAAATGCTTCTTGCCTGCCGCTTTCACCCCATGCAGACAAATAATCTTGCGCTTGAAAAAGAAAATGCCATAGATTTTTATAATTACTATATTCAAAAAGCAGGCGATGGATGGAAATTCATTGAAAAAGATGATATGAGCCTTTATAAACTGGCATCAAAACAACTGCAATTATGTGCAAACATTGATTTTGCGCCAGATACCACAAATATTTTTGAAATAGAATTATATGGCGATGTGGATGGAGAACGCATCGAACTTGATAAAATTCAAGAATTAGTATATGAAGGGGCAAAATACTATCAGGTATTAGGAAAAGGCCAGGCCTCAATTCCTGTGGATGATGTTTATTCATTATTAAAATCTTTTAATACATACGATGCCTATAGAAATGAAGAAGATAAATTCATTGTTAAAACCTATCGTGCAGGCGTTGTTTCTGAGATGGAAAATATGAAGGTGAAATTAAAAATGAGCCGGAAATTTTCAAAATTCTGGAAAGAAATTTCAACCTTTTCAAATATGGAAAACACTCCTCTCCCAAAAACAACAGTTGCATCTTTACGTGAATATCAATCTAAAGGCTACAGCTGGCTTTGGTTTTTGTATAAATATGGCCTGAATGGCATTTTGGCCGATGATATGGGTCTTGGTAAAACTTTACAAACCTTAACATTGCTTCAAAAAGCAAAAGAAAAGGATGGCAAAAAAACATCCCTTGTAATTTGCCCTACATCTATTGTTTTCAACTGGGAAAATGAAATTGAAAAATTTGCCCCAAATTTAAAGTTTGTAAATCTAACAGGTGTAGATAGAAAATCTAAATTTAAAAATATTTCAAAATATGATATTGCAATTACAAGCTATGCCTTGATTAGACGTGATATTGAAGAATATAAAAAACTTGATTTTAGATACGTTATTTTGGATGAATCTCAAAATATTAAAAATTTCCAAAGCCAAACATCAAAATCTGTAAAGATGCTAAATGCAAAACACAAATTAGCACTATCCGGCACCCCTATTGAAAATAAGCTGGAAGAACTTTGGAGCGTGTTTGATTTTCTAATGCCAGGATTTCTTTTTGATGCACCGGAATTCAATAATAGATATGTTTATCCAATTATGGAAAAAGAGGATAAATCTGTTGAAAGACGCTTAAAATCACAAATCTTCCCGTTTATTTTGCGCCGTATGAAAAGAGACGTTGCAAAAGATTTGCCTGATAAGATTGAATCTGTTGCATACTGCGAACTTACACCTGACCAAAAAGATTTATACCTTCAAGTTTTGGATTCTACAAAAGAAGAATTGTTTAAATCTATTGAAACTGTGGGGCTTGAAAAATCAAGAATGTCAATATTCTCTGCCTTGCTCCGGTTACGGCAAATTTGCTGCCATCCAAGGCTTTATGATACTGAAGGAAAACTTGGTATATCTGATTCAGGAAAATTTGAACAATTGCAATCTATGCTTGAAGAAATTATCTCCGAAGGCCACAGAATTCTATTGTTCAGTCAGTTTGTGGGAATGCTTGACATCATTAAGGCTTGGCTTGAAACAAAGGGCATAAAACATGAATATTTATCCGGCAAAACAAAGGATAGGCAGGCTGTTGTAGAAAGATTTAATACAGATTCTACAATTCCAATCTTCCTTGTATCCCTAAAAGCAGGTGGTACGGGCTTAAATTTAACCGGGGCAGATTATGTTATTCACTATGACCCATGGTGGAACCCTGCTGTTGAAGACCAGGCAACAGATAGAGCCTATCGTATCGGCCAAACTAAAAAAGTTTTTGTATACCGCCTGATTACAAAAGGCACTGTGGAAGAAAAAATTCAAAGGTTAAAATCTAAAAAACGTTCTTTGGTGGATTCTGTAATTTCAGTGGATAGAAACATAGCAAAAACTTTGACATATCAGGATATTAAAGATATTTTTGCCGTGGATTAAGCTATACTTTTGTAATAAAGGCGTATTGAAAATTATTCAAAATTTTATCCAATTCCATATTGGTGTAAAATGCTGAATTTGAAGCATTTATAATCCTATATTCAACTCCGCTATCTGTTTTATGTGGTTCAATTTGATAGGCATGATTTGCTTCAAGCTCATTTCCGTTTGGTAAATTGATTTTTTATCAGGTGCTGCAATTATAATTGTGTCTTTATCGGCTTCAATTAGGGCATCTAAAAACATTGAATGCATAAAAGGAATCCTTAACGATAATCTTTTTGTGTTGTTATACCCCAGTTTATAAAACGCATCAGAAACCTTGCTTTTATTATGGTCCCTGTAATAATCTTCGATGCATTTATATTTTGGGTACCAATCTTCTAAATTATCATTTATTCCATCAAGTTCTAAAATTTCTTCGCCCTCATTTTCTCTGTCTGAAACCATCTCATGGCCATAAAGGTGCTCCAGCATCTGTATTCCTTTGCATCCCGTTGAAAGTCTTATAACATCTGTATCTTCATTAAGTTCACAATTTTTAAAGAATAATTCATTGTTCCCGTTTGGAAATTTAACATACGCCATCTTTACTTTCCACAAAGGCTGAAAGAATATTATGCTTTGCTTTTGGGTGCTTAAATATTGCATTTAGCGAAGATAATAAAAAGCAATCACCAGAAAACCCTTGTGTAATCATATATCTTTGCGCAAGCGGAAATAATTTTAAATATGTTTTTGGGCTTATTTTTAATTCTTTTATGGTGACTTCATCTGTTTTTATTTTTGCAAAATCGCTATCTTTTGTTTTGAAGACCTCCCCTTTTTTAGCAAATTCCAACGCTTCATCGTCATTTTTAAATTCTGGAATAAAATCCTTGCCGCACATTTTAATTTTATTTAAATCATCTGTTAATTTTGAATTTATGCCGCCATTGGTGAGGATGGAGTATAAAATATTCTCTGATAAACCATTTTCGCTTATAAAATCTATTATTTGTTTTAAATTTTTAGCATTTTCATCCTCACAGCACAGCATTTGCACTGTATTTGTAAGGTATGGAAACATTCTTTCATCATCTGTTTGCGGCAATTTTTTGTGTAAATATTCAAGCGCATCTTTTGGAAAACGTATTGCATCAGATTTTGTATAAAAATTCTGTTGCTCTTCATTTGCTGCCTTATTGCCATTTTCTTGTTTATAATTTCCATTGAAATTTATTAAATTATTTTTAAGATTTATGCTATGAAAATTCTTTACAGAGCTTAAATTTTGGCCAAAATTCAACATACACTTTTCCCTTTAAAAGAATTATTTTGCAAAGCTATAAAAACGGTGCCTTTACAAAAATTGCCTAAAGATTTTAGGTTTAAATTTTTGTATTAAATTTTTCTGCAACCGCTTTTCTTAACGGTGTTTGCGGTTCTTCATCCAAAGCATTTGAAAATAATTCATAAACATGGCCTGATGTGGCCGCTAAATCTGCCCTTGCTATAATAAGCGCCATTTTATAATCATTTGGGTTTGTATAATCTTTAATTATCTGCTTTGCAGCTTCTTTCTTATCCTCAGTATTATTGTAATATTGCAGCCATTGATGATTTTTTACGCCATCTAAAATTCTTGTTTTTAAATGCGGCTTTAAATCGAATTTTTGAATGAATCTATCGGTTAATTTATATGATTTATAAGGGTGTTCATAGTCTCGTTTGGTCTCTTTTTTTCCTATATCATGCAAAATTGCCGTCATTTTTAGCACAAATTTATCTTCTTCATCTAATTTTTGATATTCAGGGTTATTCATTAATTTTGCAAGCACAAGCAGGGAGTGAATATCAACACTATAAGTGTGACTTTTGTGCTGTTTTTTGCCCATAACGTTTACAAATTCAGGCATTCCTTTTATTAAAGTGTTCAAAGCCCTGTCTAAATCATCATTTCCAGTGTTTACCTTATTTTGATATAAAAATTTGTGGCATTCGTTGTAAATTTGGCTTTCTGTTCTGCTTTTTGAATTTAATTCTGAAATATCTATAATTCCGTCATAGCCTATCATTTTACCTGTAAAATCTTGATACAAAGGTTCTATTTTTAATTTTTCTAAAATCTCCCTTTTTCTTGTGTGGCTTGCTTTTGAAAGCATTTTATCTAAATTTGCAATAAAATCTTTTCTTGAATATTTTAATGCAATTCCATCTTTTTTAAATGATGCTATTATATCTTCGTTGTTTCTTATTCCATTCTCAAAATCTGAAAAACCGCTTTCTGATGGCGTTTTATATATTTCATTAATAAATTTTTCTCTGCCTGGCCTTATGTATGTGCTTCTTATAAAAACATCTAGAATACCACCAGATACAGTATTTCCAAGTTTTGAAGCGTATTTTTTATCATAAATTTTATCTGCATGCCTTGTTTTGTCTGGATGTTTTGATTCATTAGTGTGTCTTGTGCCAAAATTTATTTGAATTTTTGATAACATAATTTTCCTTAATTTTAAGCAATTTTAAAAAACCGAAAATAAATTAATTTTGCTTTTTGTTTTTTATTTGTATCATATTTTCCTATAATTTTACGCTGCACTTATTTTTTTGCAATAAATGCTTGTGCTGCAAAGCTTTTAAGGATATTGATATGTTTAAAGTATTGATTGATATAGCTTTTCAGTCTTTTTAAAACCCTAAAACCTTTTGTGGATTTGATAATTATGTTTTTTAATACTTTTTTTATGCAAAATGGCCTAAAATCCTTGTATAGCAAGGTTTTTACACGTAAATGTACTAAAATCTGCACAAAATAAGGATTGTTTATTTTAAAACAGTAACGCGAAAGGATTTTTTAGTTTCCAAGAGCCTTTGTTGCAAATTCTATCTTGCCCTTAAATTGCCTTTTTATAGTGCTTCCCACCTCTGAGGAAGAATTCACCCAAAGGTGTTTGTTTGTTAAAATCTGCACTCTATGGTCATCATTAGGGCTTTCTATGTCTTCAAAGTCTATTACTACAGGGTCTTCACCGTTATTTTTTGCTAAAAGTTCTTTTAGATAAATCATTTCTTCAAACTCTAAATCCTGCAATAATTTTAATGTTACAAGGTTAACATTTCCTATAGGTTTTACATCCTGCACCACCATATTGGTTTCTTCATCGCGGATTTGCACCTTTGCTGTCATAATCAGCTTTTCTTCGCTTTGAATTAAATCTCCAAATTTTTCAACAGATTTTGGGAATGTCACAAATTCAATTCTGCCGCCCGATAAATCTTCTATAACACCGGTTTTCAGGATTTTTGTAGGATCTTTTCTTGTAGGTTTTGCACTAACACGGCTTAATAACCCGCATATAGTTACAGTTTTGTCATTTGTTGGGTTTTGTAATATTTCTGCAATTGTATCTGTGGTTAAATATTTGATTGTATCCCTAATACTGGACAATGGGTGAGAAGTTACATATATCCCCATTAATTCATGTTCAAATTGTTGAATCTCTGTATCCAAGTATTCATCATTAGAATCACCCGTTAGCTCAAACGTTGGAATACCAAGGTCTTGCGCTGCATCGCCAAGGCCTGCAAAAAGGCTTACCTGGCCTGCACTTTGGGCGTTTCTTTTATTATAAACGTCTTTTAAAACGCGCTCGTAATTTTCCATCAGCTGTTTTCTGCTTTTTTCAATACTTGAAAATGCCCCAACCCTAATCAGTGCTTCTAATGTAAGCTTATTTAGGCATCTGCCATCCATTCTGGAACAATAATCGTAAAAGCTCTCAAATTCTTTTTCTGAACGCTCTTTCATAATAAATTCAACAACGCCTCTACCCACATTTTTAATGGAAGCTAAGCCAAACCTGATATTTCTACCATCTGGTGTAAAATCTGCATCAGATTTATTAATATCTGGCGGCAAAACCTCAATTCCAAGCTGCTGGCATTGTAAAATGTATTGCTGTGTCTTTTCCTGATTATCTGCCTGGGAAGTTAAAATTGCAGCCATCCATTCAACTGGGTAATGTGCCTTTAAATATGCTGTTTGATAGGCTACAAAAGCATAAGCGGATGAGTGCGCTTTGTTAAAACAGTATTTCGCAAAACTTTCAATCTGTTCAAACAAGGTTGCCGCAGCGTCTTTTGGCATATCATTTTTAGCAGCGCCTGCAACAAAAATTTCCTTTTGTTCGGCCATTTCTTTCAGTTTCTTTTTACCCATCATACGGCGAACTTTATCCGCGCCGCCAAGAGTATAACCCGCAAGGGTTTGGAAAATTGCCATAATCTGCTCTTGGTAAACAATTGTGCCGTATGTGTCTTTTAGAATATTTTTTAATAGAGGATGTGCAAATTCAATCTTTTGGCGGCCATGTTTTCTATCTACAAAGTCATCCACCATTCCTGCTTCCAATGGGCCTGGGCGAAACAGTGCAACTAAAGCGCCTAAATCCTCAAATACAGAAGGTTTCAGCCTTTTTACCAAAGCTTTCATACCTGGTGATTCCAGCTGGAATACCCCGTCTGTTTCTCCTCTTTTTAATAATTCAAAAGTTTTTTCATCATCAAGAGGTATTTTATTTATCTTGATATCTTTCCCTGTGCGTTTTTTCACCATATCAAGACAATCTCTTATGATGGTTAAAGTTTCAAGCCCAAGGAAATCCATCTTTAAAAGGCCTATTTTTTCAATACCTGCCATTGGATATTGCGTGGTGGTTGATTTTTCCTTTGATAGGGCAATCGGGATAATGTCACTCATTGGTTTTGGGGCAATGATTACGCCAGCAGCATGTGTGCCTACCTGGTTTTTTAATCCTTCAAGATGCAAAGCTTCATCGATTAAATTTTTTGCAAGAGGGTCCGTATCGTGCAGTTGACGAAATTCCATACCATCCATCAGTGCATCTTTTAATTTTGTTCCAGGTGCTGATGGTATCAAGCCTGCCCATTTGTTTGCGGTTGCAAAATCTACATCATAAACCCTTGCAACAGCCTTTAATGCTGCTTTTGCAGCAAGTGTGCCAAATGTAATAATCTGACAAACATGGTCTGCGCCCCATCTATCTGAAACATAATCTATAACTTCGCCGCGGCGTCTTTTGCAAAAATCTATATCTATATCAGGCATTGATATACGTTCAGGATTTAAAAATCTTTCAAACAAGAGGTTATGTTCAATAGGGTCTAATTCTGTGATACCAAGGGAATAAGCAACAATACTTCCAGCGGCAGAACCACGACCAGGGCCCACAGGAATATCATGTTCTTTTGCCCAGTTAATAAAATCCCACGTTAAAAGGAAATATGCGGGAAAACCCATTTTAAAGATTACGTTTTTTTCATATTCGTATCTTTCCATTATACTATCTGGAATTGGGTCGCCATATCTTTCTTTCAGACCTTTTTTACACAAGACATCGAAATATTCTTCTTCAGATAAATTATCAGGACATGGATATTTTGGCAGATATTCTTTTGTTTTTCCAAATTCCAGCTTATCCATCTGAAAATCAATTTTATCCGCAATTTCAACCGTATTTTCAATGCACTTATTAAAATAATCTTCATCCATCCAATTAAAGGCTGCACGAAGTTCGTCCACGGTTTTTACATAAAATTCATTTACTGAAAATTTAAATCTGTTTGTATCATGTTTAGAAGATTTTGTCTGTTCACACAAAAGTGTGTCATGCCAAAGAGCATCTTCTGCTCTTAAATAGTGTGAATCGTTTGTGATAACAGTTTTTATGCCGTATTTTTCTGCCACCTCCATTAAAAATGGATTTGAATCTTTTTGTTCTTGCAGGCCATGATCTTGCAATTCTATATAATAATCTTCCCCAAAAAGCTCTTTATAATACTGTACGCGCTTTTCAGCTTCCTCTTTTTCTCCATCAAGGAAATTTCTTGCAACTTCACCTTGAATGCAGGCAGAAAGGCAAATTATACCATCTTTATATTTTTCTAAAATTTCATGATTTATACGGGGTTTATAATAATAAGCTTCCGTGGATGCTATAGAATCCATACGACAGAGGTTGTGGTATCCTTCCTGGTTTTTGGCTAAAAGCACCAAGTGATACATTGTTTTTTTGCTTCTATCTTCTAAAACATCCCCGTCACATACGTAAAATTCGCACCCGATGATGGGCTTTACAGCTTCAATCTTTTTTTTAAATTCCTGCTCTTCTTCGCTCAACATGTGGGATAAAAGTTCATTTTTTGCAATGAACATATCTGCACAGCCAAACATTGTGCCATGGTCTGTAATGGCAACAGCCGGCATGTTATTTTCTGCTGCAAATTTAAATAAATCAGGAATCCTGATAGCTCCATCCAGTAGGCTGTATTCAGTGTGCAGGTGTAAAGGAACGTATTTCATCATACTATTTTTTTAGCACAAAAAATGATTAAGAAGGGTAAAGAATGTTTAAGTTTCTTAACCATTTTTTTCTTATAGCACAGTTTTGTTAGCATAATAGGTGTTTGAGGATTTATGGCACTGGGTCATAGCCGCCAGGGTGTCCCGGGTGGCATTTTAAAATCCTTTTAATTCCTAAAAATAATCCCTTTAAAACCCCATATTTTTCAATGGCTTCCATTGTATATTTTGAGCATGTGGGTTGAAACCTGCATATTGGCGGTGTAAATTTTGAAAAAAAACGATACACACTGATTACCTTTAAAATCACGGTCTTTAATATTGTAGTTAGGATTGAAAAAAAGGTATTTATAATTTTCATATTTTCCACATTTTCTGTGCTTCGTCAAATATTTCCTTTTTTAAACCCTCTTCTAAAAGCTTTGTTTTTAACATATTTTTTGTTTTTGCGCTTTCAAAGATTATTTCATCATCATTATTTATAAATGTTCCAAAATATTCATCTTTTTTGTGAATTGAAAACGGTGTTTCAAAATTATCGGTTAGTGTGCCAATAATTGTATCCATAAATAGTTTTGGCCAATTTTCATTTGTCCCCTTTAGGGTAAGTTCAATATCTAAATCCTTGAAAAACGGGTTATATTCTATTAAATATGCTTCATTATCTGGTGTAACTATGATATCAAAACCTAATATGCCAATATATTCGCATCCTGCCTCTGCAAGATTTGAAACAGTAGGAAATATTATTTCATTATAAATTCTTTCATCTAAATCATTATTATCTGCATCTTTTATAGACAATTCGTTTCTGTATGTTTGAATTGAGTCTAGTATGATTGGATTAAAGCCATCTGATAGCACATAATATGTTAATTCTTTTCCATAGATATATTCTTCAATAAGAATTTTTTTGTTGTCATTTTGAAATAATTTTTCTATCTGTTTTTTGGCTGCGCCAAATGTTTCTGCAATATATGCTGTTTGTATATCAGAATGTTCATCAGGTTTTATTACAATTGGAAAAATGGAATTTCTTGCATATTCTGTTGCAAGAGCTGGTTTTTCAAAAAATGCAAATTTAGGGGTTTTAATTTTGTTTCTATATATAAATTTTTTGCCAAAAGCTTTTTCACAAGCTATTTGTAATGCTGCACTATCAGGCATTAATATTGCAAGGTTATTTGCGCTAAATATAGAGATATAATCTATATTAAAAAGGGAAATATCTGCCACAATTGTTAAATTTATTTCATTTGCAAGGGCAAATTCTTTCAATTCCTCAACATCATCACATTTGATGTTGATAAAATTTCCTAATGTATTTTCTTTTGTGGTAAAAACAAGCAAACTTTCGTCTTCTGACAAAAAATTTGTCAGGATTTCTGTGCCTTTAGAATTTCCAATTATTAAAATTCTCATATTTTACCTTTTACTATGATGTGCTATTTAAAAGGCACCTTTCAAAACTAAGGTGCCTTTTAAATAAATTTTAAAACAGGTATTTAGCCTCTTATTTTAAGATCTTTAATTAATGCTCTGTATTTTTCAAGATTTGCGTCTTTCAAATATGCAAGCATTCTTTTTCTTCTGCCTACCATCATTAAAAGGCCTCTTTTTGCTTGAAAATCTTTAGCATTGCTTTTAAGATGTTCAGTTAATTCTGAAATTTTTTGTGAAAGCATAGCAACTTGCACTTCAACGGAGCCTGAATCTTTGCTATTCTTGCCGAATTTTTCAATTAATTCCTGTTTGTTTTTTAGATTGATTGTCATTTTAAATTAAATTCCTTTTAAATTATAATACTTAAAAAGGTGGCGTATATATATTACACAACAGACAAAAATCTATGTCAAGAATTGCAGATTAAAATTTTGCTTGACGAGAGAAAGTATTTAAGGTAGATTATCTTTTAGCGGATAGTTTTTCTGTTAACAATTAAAAGTAAATATGGGCGACGTGAGCCTTGTATGAGCATAACGAATACAACAAAAGTACGGTTCCAATTTCGCCTAGAGACAGATTGACAACTGAATATTTTGAAATGGGCGCGTGGCCTAGTTGCGCAGAGCGCGACGCATACGATATGGTAGACCAATTTCGCCCGAAGTAAAGATTTGACAACTGAATATTTTGAAATGGGCGCGTGGCCTAGTTGCGCAGAGCGCGACGCATACGATATGGTAGACCAATTTCGCCCGAAGTAAAGATTTGACAACTGAATATTTTGAAATGGGCGCGTGGCGAAATTGGTAGACGCACCAGATTTAGGATCTGGCGCAGCAATGCATGGGGGTTCGATTCCCTTCGCGCCCACCATTAAAGAAGGTTAAAAGACCTTCTTTTTTATTGCATTAATTTTGGCATGGGGGTTCTCCCCTCTCATAAAACGTGACATTTAGTCACCTTTTATTCGGCAGAGTCTTCGCGCCCACCATTAAAGAAGGTTAAAAGACCTTCTTTTTTATTGCATTAATTTTGGCATGGGGGTTCTCCCCTCTCATAAAACGTGACATTTAGTCACCTTTTATTCGGCAGAGTCTTCGCGCCCACCATTAAAGAAGGTTAAAAGACCTTCTTTTTTATTGCATTAATTTTGGCATGGGGGTTCTCCCCTCTCATAAAACGTGACATTTAGTCACCTTTTATTCGGCAGAGTCTTCGCGCCCACCATTCTAAATAGTTTTTTCGTCAGAATTTTAACTACTACTTGCTTTTTGAAATTTAAAATTTTTATGTTACAAATAAAGAAAAATATTTGCCGCCGGGTAAACACTTTTTGAATATTCCATTAGGCCTTTGAAGGAATATTTAGAAAGTGTATTTTTGTATGTAAGGAACAAAGGAGAATAATATGCAATGGATTTATTTATTAATAGCAGGGTTTTTTGAAGTTGCTTGGGCAGTAGGTTTAAAGCTGTCTTGTGGTTTTACTAATGTGGCCGTTAGTATTTTGACAATTCTTGAAATGATAGCAAGCTTTTATTTCCTTGCGCTTGCTCTAAAAAATATTCCGCTTGGAACAGCTTATGGCGTTTGGACTGGCATTGGTACGATTGGCACTGTTGTATTTGGAATTCTTTTATTTAAAGAACCCATCACAATTATGCGAATAATTTGCATTATGCTTATTGTTTCAGGGGTTACTGGCTTAAAAATACTTTCAGCATAAAAAATGGGGGTTTTATGGATTATAAAATTTATACCGAAAAAAAGAAAACAGTTTTGAAGATTAATATTTTGCCTGATAAAGTTTGTACTTATGATTGCATATTTTGCCCGCTTAGAAGGGGAAAGAAATCTAATGAAGTTCAAAACTTTAATAATTTTGATGAAATTATTAAAGAACTTGAAAATATTATAACCAAAAATGCAATAGATTTAATCTTTATAAATTCAAAAGGAGAAACCTTATTGCACAATAAAATTAAAGATATCATACAATTTATAAAAAGCAGGGATATAAAAATAAGACTCTTGTCAAACGGATACATCTTGAATGAATTTAAAGAAATTGCAAACTTATGCGATGAAGTTATAGGTGAAATCAAAGCAATAAAAGAAGCAGATTTTAAAAAGTTTCAGCGCCCGATTGAAGAATATACTATTGCTGGACTGATAAAAAATATGGTTGAATTTAAAAAGCAGTATTTAGGCACATTTATTTTGAATATCACAATTTTAAATACAATAAATAATGATAAAAACTCTTTAGACGAAATAAAAACCGCAATTAATAAAATTAATCCTGATGAAGTGGTTATAGAAAAAGAAGAAGATGAAATATTTGTTAAAAAATATGGAATTTGCGAGCAAGAATTAAAGATTATAAAAAACAAACTTCTCTAAAACGTAAAGTGGGAGATATAATCTATTTTGGTTGGCCTGTCCAAATATCAAGGCCGCCCGTTATAGGTATATTTGCACCATTGCAGTAACTTGATTCATCTGATGAGAGAAAATATATCACATTTGCCACCTCTTTTGGTTCGCAAATTCTTTTTAGAGGGTTAATATTTGCATATTTTTCAATATTATCTGGGTTTAACATGTTTGTTCTAACCGCTGCTGGGCAAACACAATTTACTCTTATGTTGAATTCTGCATAATCAAGCGCCATTGCCCTTGTAAGGTTTGTAACAGCGCCTTTTGCAGCATTATACACAGGCATTTTATAATCTGCTGCAATGCCTGATATAGAAGATACATTTATTATTGTTCCGCCGCCATTTTTAATTAAATCGGGGATAAAATATTTTGATGTTAAAAATATTGATTTTACATCAGTATTCATTAAATCATCCCAGGTTTTTTCAGATGTTTCATGTAAAAAATCATGCGCTATTATCCCTGCATTGTTTACAATGCAGTTCACGCCATCTGTAAGGACTAAAACCTCTTTGTGTAAATGTTCAACATCAGATGCCCTGCTGACATTAGTTTTTATAAAAAAGAAATTATCTTTGTATTTTTCTTTTAATTCATCTAATACTTTATTATTCTTTTCTTTATCTACAAGGACAACAATATCGCCTTCATCTAGAAACTTTTTTGTACTGGCAAGGCCAATGCCTGACATAGCGCCTGTTATTAAAACTTTGTTCATCAAAAAACTCCTTATTATTAAAGAATTTTTTATGAAAAGTTGCCTGAATGCATTATCTTTTGCACCCTCAAAATGTATTATTCAAATTGTTTCAACTATTTAAATATTGCTATATAATATCCCTATGTTTGAATTTAGCCATATTTTATTCTATATAACTTCTGTCATTCTTCTGGCGTTAATGCCTGGGCCTGATATTATTTTTGTTATTACACAGGGTATCACAAAAGGTAAAAAAGAGGCTATCTTTACATCCCTTGGCCTTGGTACAGGCTGCATTGTGCATTCTGCACTTGCATCATTTGGTGCGGCTGTAATTTTTCAACAATCAGATCTTGCCTTTAATATCTTGAAATATTTTGGTGCAATATATTTATTCTATCTTGCCTTTATGACCTTTAAAAATGCAGATAAAACCATTGTGGCTGATGACAAAAATTCTGCAAAGCAAGGTTATAAAAAAGGAATTTTAATGAACCTTTTAAATCCAAAAGTAATCCTTTTCTTTCTTGCCTTTCTGCCGCAGTTTACCCCATCCTATATTGTTCATAAAGGGCTTTATATGTTTATTTTGGGGCTTATATTTATGTTTTTTAGCACCTGTGTTTTTATTTCGGTTTCAATATTTTCTTCATATTTTAATAAATATTTGATACAAAACCCAAACCTTATGATAAAAATGAATAAACTCAGCGCAGGTGTTTTAGGGATTTTAGCGGTTATACTGCTTTGTGCCACTAAAAATTAGCCCCTAAATTAGCCACTAAAAAATGCAGACCATTAAAAATGTTTCTAAAATTTACATAAAAAAAACTCCCAAAAACTTGGGAGTAAATCTTTAATAGGAAGGGAAGGTTAGGAAGTTAGGTTTGTGTGGAAAAATCGTGTTTATTAAATGCTTGCGCAATTTATTTTCTTTAGTTTGTTTTGTTATCTCTTACATATATATAAAGTATATATAAAATATAAAATTGCACACTTTGTTTTATTTGTTACATAACTTTACAAAACAAATAAATGCTCGTCAAAGCCCGCACAAATACTGTGCTTTTTAAAAATTAAGCCAAACCTTTAATAAAACAAATTGCATCTTCTTTTGTTTTGATGCTGCCTGCAATCTGCCCTTCTTTTAATTCATCTATAATCTCGCCCAGTCTTGGCCCTGCCTTAATATTTAAAATTTCCATAATTTCTCTGCCATCTAAAAGTTTTGGCATTTCTTTTAGCGTATCTTTTATGTTTTGATAATAATTTAATAAAATATCAAGTTTTTCAAGGTTTTCATATACCATATTATCTGAAACAGCTTCCCCTCTTGCACTTAATCTATCTGCGCGTGCAATTTCAATCAAATCTTCAACATCAGGATGAATTTTCCTTACAAACCTTGCCATTGCTTTATTTGAAGCGCCTTCAGGTGTGCTCATTAAAGAAGATGGATAAATATGGTGTTTCACCATTTTTGAAACGTATTCAATCTGTTTTTTAGAAAATTTTAAATCAGAAAGTTCTTTTTTAACAATCTCTCCGCCTTTTTCATCATGGCCTATAAATCTGTGTCTGCCTGTATCTTCTTCAATTGTCCAGCAATATGGTTTTCCTATATCATGATAAAAGGCGGCAAGCCTTAAAATTGCTTTTGTGCTTCTTATCTGTTTTACTGTTTCAATTGAATGATGCACCAAATCCAAGTGGTGGTGTGAATTTGAAGGGATTTTTTTAATGCTTTGAATAAAAGGGAAAACAATCTCTAAAAGTCCTGTATCATGCATTTCAAGTAATGTTTCAGGTAAAAATTCCCCATCAAACATTTTTAAAATTTCCTGATTAATACGTTCTTTTGCAATAGTATCAAGGCTTTTAGCATTTTTTTGGATGAAATCTAAAATATCTTCATTAATCTTGAAATTTAATTCTGACTTAAATCTGTAAGCCCGCAGTATCCTTAAAGGGTCATCTTCCAGGTTTTTAATGTCATAGCTTTTTATGATACCATTTTTAATGTCTTGAAAACCGCCTGCAATATCAATAAAATCACCTGTTTTTAGATTGTAAAAAATAGAATTTATTGTAAAATCGCGTCTTTTAATGTCATCATCAATATTATTGTTTAAACCTTGCGCTATATCTGTGTAATCTTCCTCTAAAACCACTCTGTAAATTTTATTTTCACTATCCAGTTCAACAAAAGCTCCACCCATATTATCTGCAATTTGTTTTGAAATATATTCAGCATCACAGTTAAAAAGCACAATATCCCTGTCGCAGCCGCCTTCTTTTTTTATGGCACAGTTTCTAATATATCCGCCTACAAGAAAAGCTTCACATTGTGTTTTTTCAAGTTCATTCCTTATTTTTAATAGAAAAGCATCATTTTTTATTATATTTTTTATTTCATCCATCATCTTAATTTATCTTCTGCCTTTAGGTTTAGCGCAAATATAACGTTTGAAACCCCTGCTGTTACTGCATTTGGTGCTTTAAATATTAAATTTCCAAGCGTTGCCATCTTAAAACCTTTTGTTTTAAAATATTCAAATTCTTTTTCTGAAAAGCCGCCTTCAGGGCCTGTTACAACTAAAATATCGTCGTTTTTGTTAATATCTTTTATGGCGTCTAAAATATCCGTATTTTCATATTTTTCTGCAAATATTATTATATTTTCTTTTTTAAACTTTTCTAAAATTTTAGATAAAGGCATAATTTCATATACTTGCATTAAATCTGCACGTTCACACTGCTTAAAGGCTTCATCTGCTATTTTTTGCAATTTTTCAGCCTTCAATTTTGCAACATAATTTTTCACCGCACAGTGTTCTGAAATAAAAGGATAAACACCTTTTATGCCAAGCTGTGATGCATTTGAAATTAAAAGGTTTTCCCCATCTGTTTTTAAAATACTCTGTGCTAAATAAATATTATAAGGAAGCTCTCTTGTTGAAGGTTCACTATTTATTATTTTAGCTAAAACCTCTTTTTTTGAAACATTAATTATTTCAGCTTCATAATTTATTTTATTTTCATCAATAAATTTAACCACTTCACGCGTTTTTATACGAAGCGCCGAAACCAGATGACGTAAGGTTTCCCCGTCTTTAACGTGTATAATATTATTTTCTATATCAGAAGATTTTATTAAAAAATGAGGCATAATCAAAACCTTTTATTTAAATTTTATCATAAACTTTTTTTGTGCTAATATGGTCTAGCAATTTTTAGGAGAGAGATATGTTAATAGTTATGCGCCATGGGGCAAATGAAGAACAAATTCAAAAAGTGGTAGATGTTGTAAAGAAAAAAGGCCGCGATGCCCATGTTTCAAAAGGCGATATGCACACAGTAATAGGTGCAGTTGGTGCAAATTCAATAGACCCTAGAGATTTTGAACTTTTAGATGGTGTAAAAGAGGTGTTAAAAATCTCATCCAGCTATAAACTGGTTAGCAGAATTTTTAAACCGGAAGACACTATAATTGATGTGAACGGTGAAAAATTCGGCGGTGATTATGTTGGTATGATAGCAGGCCCCTGCACGGTAGAATCGGAGGCACAAATGGAAGCCTGCGCTGAAAAATTAAGTTCTTATGGTGTAAAAATCATCCGCGGCGGTGCTTTTAAGCCAAGAACCTCTCCTTATGCTTTTCAAGGTCTTGGTGAAGAAGGGTTGAAAATAATAAGAAAAGTTGCAGACAAATACAATATGGCAGTGACAAGCGAAGTTATGGAAATTAACCAAATTCCGCTTTTTATAAAATATGTGGATATTTTGCAAGTGGGCGCAAGAAATATGCAAAATTTCAACCTGCTGAAGGAATTGAGTCATGTTAATAAGCCTGTAATGATTAAAAGAGGCCTTTCTGCAACCATTGAAGAATGGCTTATGGCAGCAGAATATATACTTTCAGGCGGAAACAGGGATGTAATCCTTTGCGAGCGCGGCATTAGAACTTTTGAACGCGCTACAAGAAACACTTTAGATTTATGTTCAATTCCTGTTGTGAAGAAATTGAGCCACTTGCCCATAATTATTGACCCAAGCCATGGTACAGGGCTTCGCGATAAGGTGGCGCCAATGTCTATGGCATCTGTTGCAGCGGGTTGTGACGGGCTTATGATAGAAGTGCATAATGAGCCTGACTGTGCTCTTTGTGATGGTGCACAATCATTATATCCTGAGCAATTCAGGGATTTGCTGGAAAAATTGAAAAAAATTGCTCCTGTTGTAGATAAAAAAATGTAATTCAAATCCAGCGCACCGCAGCCAAGGGTTGCGTCAGCCGGTGCTGAAAGCACTACCAAGCGCACCGAAAAGGCAAGAGTACCTGGGTATGAATTGATACCGAAAATACCGTTTTCTAGGTACCAATCATAGTATCTATCTCCATTAGGCTGCCTTGCCCACAAAATGCCCGGGTAGCAGTGGTCAGCATTTCCGGTACCACTGGCGGCGCCCTTGCACTGGTTCCAGCCCGGGTTGCACCGCACAGAGCCTGGCATGTAGCTAGTGTCGTTGTAGTGGTCACAAAGCTGCAAACTGCATTTGTATACTTTGGCACATGCTTTCAACTCCAAACACAGCGCTGCGTGAGCCAGTGCTGGAAGCACTACGCAAATAATGACGCGCGCACCGAAAAGGCAACTGTACCTGGCCAGGAATTTGAAACATAACTTCCATCAAGTATACGCCCTCCATAATAAGAACCGCTGCTAGTGCGCGTGCCTGCCCACATAACGTGCGGGTAGCAGTTGTCAGCAGGCCATTTTGTGTAGTTTTTGCAGATGTTTTGTATAATAATGTTTACTGTTTTTATTTTTCTGCTAAACACAAGGCGTATGTCAAATTTTAACTTCATTTATGCTTCCAAATCCAAAGACACAATGCGTAACCGAAAAGGCAAGAGTGGTGGCATAAGTGCCGGACAAACCCACACCTCCATTGTTGAAGTGCAATGAACCTGTAGTACCTCCGCTCGGTGCTAAGCCCCAAATAACGTGCGGGTAGCAGTTGTCAGCGTTTCCGGTACCCGTGGCGGCGCCCTTGCAGTAGTTAATGTTTCGGCACCGCACAGAGCCTGGCGTGTAGCTGGTGTCACCATAGTTGTCACAAAGCTGCAATCTGTAGTTTTGTTTCATTTTGGTTTGCACTGGTTTTTTGATAACCCTGGCTTGCACTCTCAAATCCAAACACAGTGCTGCGTTAGCCGGTGCCAACGGCACTGCGGCATACCGAAAAGGCAAGAGTAGGCAGGTGAGGTTCCGTGCCATAAGTGCCATTATTCAGCCATCCTGTCTGATACCTGTTACTGCTTGGCGTGCTTGCCCAGATGTGATACGGGTAGCAGTTGTCAACCCAATTCGTAGCACCAGTAGTGGCCTGTGAGCCGGCGCCCTTGCAGTAATTAGCCCAACGGCATCGCACAGAGCCTGGCGTATAGCTAGTGTCGCTGTGTTGGTCACAAAGCTGCAAGTCCTGGTATTGAAATTGGGTAGCTGTATAGGCTTTCAATGTGCAATGCACTGTGTCTTAAAAAGCTAAAGATAAGTAATTTAATCTGACAAAATATACTCTATCAGATGGTATCTACCCTTTTTAAGGGCAAAGCTAAATCATTATTAATAATGACCTTATCTGACGATTTGAATTTCAGCCTGCTGTTAAAATCCGTAAACCTTAACACTCTCAAGCTTTCTATGATTATAGCACAGATAAAAAAAGAGTGTCCAAAGGTTACTAAAAGGACACTCGAAAAGTTGTTCATCTAAATATTGCGTGAGCCGGTGCGAATGGTGAGCGAGCGATGAGCCCATGAACAAAAAGCACTACGATGGCGACGTGGAAATCTTTGATTTCCCCAGGAGCTTTGAGACCGAACGGGCCTTTAGGATCCTACAGGGATGACGCTATTCGTAACACTCATAAATTCGTGTAACGACTAGTGCCTTGTGAGGGCGTGACAGCGGCGATGAGCCGCTGGACAGCGGATTTTGCGAGACGTGAAACGTCATTTGTGAACAGCTTGTTGAAGGCTGTGAACCCGCAATAATCCAAGACAGCCTGACACTGGACTGTACGCATGAGCCAATGTGAAACACCTACCCATCCTCCTCTGGCAACGGATTTAACTTATATTCAATGATGACAACACCATCGCCGCCCCTGCCGCCTTTACCGCCAAGGTTGTTATAAACGCTGCCCCCTCCGCCGCCTGCGCCAAATAGTCCATTTTTGCCTTCATGGGCTGCGGTGTTTGTTCCGCTTTCATTACAGGTCGTGCCAAATAACGATGATGACATTGAAAAAGTCATTTTGCCGCCACAGCCTGGTATTACAGGACCTATTATTGTGCCGTCGGATGATGTGATTGATGTTACAGGAATGCCGCCATCTGCTTGATAGATATATCGCATATATCCGCCTATTCCGCCATAATTGTCATGTCCAGCCTGACCTGATGCTTCTGCAAAATTTTTATTTACAAAGATTTCAGAAATTTTCTTAATATCGCCATGGGCATTTTTGTCCATTCCGCCATCGTTTCCTTTGGCGCCGCCCCTTGCTCTGCTTGTGCCAAAAATGCTTATGCCGCCTGTACCATCACCAGTTTCTGTGTTTCCGCCTTTGCCCACGATAACATCAACACTATTTGATGGTGGGACAATTGTTTTGGTCAAAAATTCGCCCGCAGTGCCTCCCCCGCCTGATGAGCCGCCGTATTCTATATAAATATACCCGCCAGCCCCCGCTCCGCCTGTGCCAAATATAGTGTCATTTGTGGATGTTGCCCCAGCACCCCCGCCTCCGCCTGCGCCATAGCTTGTAGCAACAGGGCTTGTGCCATTTTTAGAACTGTTTCCGCCAGCTCCGCCAGAAAGTTTTGCTCCATCTTTATTATAGGATGCACCTCCTGCTCCGCCATAGCCCTTATTTGATGCTGCTGTGGTGAGGATACTGTTTGTTCCGGCCGATGCTATAAAATTGTTCTTTTCTGTCCAGTTTTTTACTAAATTTAAAGCCTGTGCAGCCCCGCCTGTGGAAACAGATGCTGCCACTGTAGAGTGATTGCCTGGGTTTCCGCCCAAAGCCTGCGCTAAAATTGCACCCGATGGGCTATTTAGCCTTATATAGCTTGCTTTTCCTGGGTTTCCTGCTTTGCCTCTTGTATTCTGTGCATCTCCGCCATTGCCAATTTCAAAGTATAATCTATCCCCAGGTGTGACATTTATTTCTGTTATTGTGATTTGGCCTGCACTGCCTCCGCCCCCGCCATTTGGAATAGGGTTGTAGGTGCACTTAAAAATGTCTGTGCCGCCCCAGTATAGACGCAATTTACCAGGCTTGCCGCAATTTACTTTAGCTGTTGCATCTGACATTGAGCCACCGTTGCAATATTCATTACCAAATATAGTTGCAATAACGCCAGAACTATTTATATTTACATCTGTACTATTTGGTACATTTGTGATTTTTCCAGATGAGCCACCAAAGGCACCACCACCAACGCCACCATGCATAATATAGTTTGTTGATATTACACCATCACCACCTTTTATGCCACTTGATACACTTCCGTATAAGTTTGCTAAGCCTGTGCCTGCCATACCGCCATTTGAAGCTGTGTTTTTTACGTAAAGTCCACCCCCGCCTCCACCGCCGCCTCCAGCGTACCCTCCACCCCCGCCTCCGCCTCCGCCTCCAGGTGCACTTCCGCTTGCTTGTGCGCTTCCTCCGCCCCCGCCCCCGCCTCCAACTTGAAAGTAAATGGTTCCTGCGGTACCTTTTGCAGAACTAATTGTAGTGGGGCCACCACCACCCCCTCCGCCAAAACCAGTATTTATTCCTGCCGGCCCTATGCCGCCTCCACCGCCGCCTCCACCCCAAATGCTTCCACGTCCGCCATTGCCACCAAAGTTATTTATATTTGAGCTTGAGTCTGTTCTGGAACCACCATATCCACCATAGGATTTTAGAGTTCCGCTTCCATTGCCGCCATTGCCGGCAGTACCGTTTGATGCTTGCAGATAATTTCCTCCATTGCCGCCAAAGGTTCCTCCTGCTGCACCAGCTTGATTTTGCGAACCATTATTGTAATACCAGCCACCGCCGCCACCTGCGGCATAACCACCTTTTTGAAACTGTCCGCCACCGCCACCGCCAACTTTGATAAAAATTTTGGATTGTGGTACTGAAAATATTTCATCTACGGCATACCCTCCGCTTCCGCCGCCACCTGAATTTGATTTTAATGACCAATGGCCTGAGCTTCCACCACCGCCTCCGCAGGCTGTTACTTTTAGCATGTATGCACCTGGCGTGTAATCATCTGATGTTCCTGAAGTTAATTTCCATTTTGAAAGGCCTGCATTTTTACATCCTTCATCTAATGCAGGGATTTTTGCACCCGCAGGCAAAGTATATTCTGTTTCGCCTTCTGTAAAATCTTTCACTGTTTCATTCTTATCTGAAAAACTGCCAAATGCTGTCACCTGGCTTAAATTGCCAGATGCACCGCCCCCTCCTCCACCAACCATAAAAACGCGCAATTTTGTAACGTTTTCAGGCACTGTCCAATAACTTGAATTTGTAAATTCTTCTGTGCCATAAAATGCATTTCCACCGGCACCACCACCCCCTATCATGGTTACTTTTAAGTTCAAAATACCAGCAGGCACTTCAAATGTACCGTCTTCATTAAATATTTTAACAATAGTATTACTGTCTGATTTTGCAGAAATGCCCGTGATACCTATATTGTCAGCAAATTTGCGTGTTATAACAGGTGCAAGGGCTGCCATTAAAAGCGAGGCAACCAAAAGTGCCATGAGAAGCTCAACCAAGCTAAATGCAGTCCTTTGCTGTTTATTTATTAAACCTATATTTTCTTTATTCATTTTTACCTCACTTTCATGAGGTATTCTATAACAGAAATTAAAATCTGTAAACATGGGTAATTGTTTAATTACACCCATATTTTGTAAGATTAATCTTACTGTAATAAGAAGATTACATGTCACTATTATCTATTATGGGATTACGCAAACTTAGGAACAGTATAGGTAGAAAAGTTAAGGCGCTGCGTCTTGAACATGGTCTTTCACAAGAAAAACTGGCAGAATGCGTTAATATGTCAAGAGAGCATATTTCCTGCATTGAAAGAGGGAAAAACCTTGCAAGCGTAGAGACACTGTATTATTTTGCTGAATTTTTTAAAATAAATATAAGGGATTTTTTTTGATTATTGCAAGCTTGTTTAGGAACCCTGCCCTGTGTTTTTAATCCACATTCACAGGTTCGCGGTTGATAGCCCTGATAGCCTCTTTTGCTGTCATTGCAATGTCATCTGAAACATTATCTACAACCGTTAATTGCCTTAAAACATCAATTGTGCGCTTAAATGCACGCACAACATCTCCTTCAGTAAATTCTGTATCTGCAAAAATTTTATCCCACGCTTCAATTGATGTTATATCTTCACTTGCAGATAAAACCCAAGCTTCAATTAAAGAAGAATATTCAGAATTTACATTCATCATATTTTCAATATTATTATCGCGCTCTAAAAGGAAGATTTTACGCCTGATATCCTTAATTTTGCCTAAAATTTTTCTTACATTTTGGCTTGGCGGTTTAATTGGCGTATTATCAAGGTTTCTCACTTCTTCTGTGGTAATAGCGCAAATAACAGATGCTAATTCATAAGGGGGAAGATTATCCAATAATCCTGATAAAATTATTTCAGATAAAAATAATTCGTTTTCAATGCGAAGCCCCATCGTGGTTTTACCTGTTTCTGTAGGGTAATCGTCTTTTAAATTATTTGTAGCCTCTAAAATTCTTTTATGGGACAAAAATTTTTGCCAATAAACATCTTTTTGAAATTCAATTTCTTTTTTAAGTTTCTTAGCCTTTTTATTGTATCTATGATATAGTTCAATTTCTTTTCTGTGTTTTTTGTATAATTTGCACCCATCACACCCATAGTTGTGCATTTTATCTAAAAATTCTTTTGTCTTTTGTTTAAATTGTAAAATTTCAGGCGCGTTTTGGTTTTTGGTTTGACGTCTCAAGGCTTTCAATACTGTTCTATGTTCTACGTATAAATTTTTATACTTTATATAATCATCCATATCAGATGCTTTATGTTTATGGGGGCATCTAAATTCATCCAGTGCCTTCATGTTTTCTTCATATTGCTTTAATTCTGCAAGCAAAGGCGAGATTCTATCTGTGGATGAAAAATAGCCAAAAGTTTTTAATATTAATTCTTTTGCTTCATCTAATGAAAATCTTTGTAATAAATTTAATACCATTGAATAGCTTGGAGAAAATTTGCTTTCTAAAGGGTTTGAAGTGCTTATTGCAAGTTCATAAACTTCTTCAGGAGATTGAAACGGTGTGCCTACAATTACAACATATCCTATCTCATCCATTCCCCTGCGCCCAGCGCGGCCGGACATTTGTAAAAATTCATTTGCGGTTAAAATTCTGTGTCCGTCATCTGTCCTTTTTGAAATAGAACTTATAACTGTGCTTCTTGCAGGCATATTGATGCCTGCTGCGAGGGTTTCTGTTGCAAAAACAACCTTTATAAGCCCGTTTTGAAACATTCTTTCAACTAAATTTTTCCACCCTGGAAGCAATCCTGCATGATGTGATGCTATACCCTTTTTCACAAGTTCAATATGCGGGTTATTGTATAAATAAGGGTTTTCTGCTATGTAATCTTCCACCATTTTAGTTGCCTTTATAGATTCTTCTTTTGAAAGAAGGTCTATATTGCTGCATTTTAGGGCGTTTTCATCACATTTTTTTCTTGAAAACGTAAAATAGATGCAAGGCAGCATATTTTTTTCCTGCAAGGCCAAAACGATATCAGATGATGGGTTTTTAACAGTTTTTTTGCCGTTGAAATATTTATATTTGCTCTCAGGCCTTATTTTATTATTTAATTTACCCTCTGGTGTCATCAAAGGCACAACAGTGTTTGGTTTTGAACTATCATAATAATAAAACCTTAATGGCACTGGACGAAAATCTGTATAGATGTGTTCTGTTTTAGAATGAACAGTGTTTATCCAGTCTGTCAGCTGTTTTGAATTTTGCACAGTGGCAGATAGTGCTATTATTTGTATGTTTGTAGGGCAATAGATGATGCTCTCTTCCCAAACTGTGCCTCTGGATTCATCATTCATATAATGAACTTCATCTAAAACCACATATTTTACATCCTTTAAATTATCAGATAAACTGCCAAAAGTTGTACCATAGAGCATATTACGGAAAACTTCTGTTGTCATAACAACAATTTTTGCATCTCTGTTTATTGTGGTATCACCGGTTAAAAGGCCGACATTATCTGTTCCATATTTTGTTGAAAAATCGTGATATTTTTGGTTTGAAAGTGCTTTTAAGGGTGTTGTATAAAAAATTCGTGTACCATTTTCGAGTGCTAAATGTATAGCGCTTTGAGCGATACAGGTTTTACCGGCACCTGTAGGCGCACAGACTACAACGCTTTTGCCTGCTTGAATATTTTTAATTGCTTCTTCTTGAAAATCATCCAGTTTAAAGTCAAATCCATACATATAAAGGATTTTACCATAGAATTTAAATTAAAGCATTAATTTTGCTTTTTATTTTGTTTGATTTTCAGGATTTTCATCAGTTCCTTTTACTGTTACATTTATATATGGTTTTGAAAAATATTTATTTGCAAAAGCTAAAATATCAGATTGCGAAACATTCAATATTTCATTTTTATATTCATCAAGATGATTTATGCCATATCCTAAAGCACCGTACCAGCCTAAAAGCGAAGCATCGTCCATATTTGTTTCAAGTGAAATTAAAATATTTCCTAAAATTTTATCTTTAGCTTCCTTTAATTCAACGGCTGAAACATATTCGCTCTTTAATCTGTTGATTTCTTTTAATATACCGCATTTTGCAGTTTCAATATTTTTATTATTTGTGCCTATGTAGGCAACAAACGCGCCATCTTGTACATTTTGAAAACTTGTAGAACCAACAGTATAGGCAAGGCCCTGTTCATCTCTTAAATTTTTAAATAATCTAGAGCTCATCCCTTCGCCAAGGATTGCATTTATTACCTTTATTGTTGCCATATCTTTTTGATTATAAATATTATCTGTCTTGTAACCAATCAAAACCCAGGCCTGTTTTGTATCATCTTTTGTAATTATTT
Organism: Candidatus Gastranaerophilales bacterium; assembly: GCA_910587815.1. Lineage (GTDB taxonomy): Bacteria > Cyanobacteriota > Vampirovibrionia > Gastranaerophilales > Gastranaerophilaceae > MGBC122484. The sequence goes on from CAJUNK010000010.1 coordinate 79,979, forward strand.
TTTCAATATTTTCTTTTGGTTCAAATTTTTGAATTTGAATATCTTTAAATGTTATTTTCTTTTGATTTTTATCTTTAAAGATATTTGTCATTTTATCAATTATTTTATTGTCTTCAACATTTCCTGCAACTGTAATAACAATATTATTAGGTTCTAAAATGGAATTATAATATTCAACAATATCGCCTCTTGAAATATTTGGAATATTTTTTTCTAAGGTTGCAGAACTAATACCATAAATGCTGCCATTAAATGCAATAGCCTTAAATTCATCCACAGCAACATTTAATGCCTTGTCTTTCATCTGTTTTAGGGCTGCAAGTTTTAATTTTTTCACCTTTTCTATTTCATAGTTTGAAAATAAAGGCTCATTTATTACATCATCTAAAATTGAAAGTGCACTATCAAGTTCATTTGTCGTGGTGAGCAAGCTTATATCAAAAGTATCATTTCCTGCGCCAAATGACAATTTTATTCCTTTTTCATCTAATAATTTTGCAAGGGCTTCGCTATCCATTTTTTTTGTACCCTTGATTGCAGAAGATGCTGCAACAGTTGCGCTGCCAGGTGTCTTTTCAATGAAATTGCCTGGTATTGCCTGAATATCAATTGCAATAATAGAATTTACAGGGTTCTTTTTAATAATAAGTGTAGCACCGTTTGAAAGTATATATTTATTAATATTATCAGTACTTTCTATCTTTTTTACAGGTGTTATTTCTTTTTTAATATGATTAATTTCTTTTGTATTGTTATCTTGTTTAATTGGCATAATGGTAGAAATTGCGGTTTTGTTTCTATCCAAATATTTTTTTGCAACCTTTATAACATCTGCTTTTTTTACATGTTCAATATTGTTTAAATAATTATCATAATATGCAGTATTTCCCCAAAACAGTGCAAAATATCCTATTTCGTTTGAAATATTTGAAATAGATTCTCTTGAATAATAGGTGGAAGTTTTTATCATATTTTTTGCTTTTGATATCATATCATCGGTAATTCCGCCTTTTTTCACATCGTCAATGATTTTAAATATTTCACCTTCAACGGCATTTAAATTTTCAGGTTTAAATGCTGCTTTTATAACAAATAGTCCATCATCCATAAAGGCTGAATATCCTGCTGAAACGGAATAAACAAGTTGGCGTTCTTCTTTTAATTTCTGATTTAAGATTGAACTTCTTGAATCCCCTAAAATGGTGGCTAAAACATCAAGCGCGTAACTATCCTTGTCTTCCTTGAATTTTGGCGCTTTATATGCTATTGCCATATATCCTGTATTTACATCTTTTTGTTCTGATATTCTAAGTTGTTTTTGGATATCAGGGACTTTTGGGTATATATTTTCTTTGTGTGTTTTATTATTATCTGTGAATAATTCTGCCACCTTTTTAACCGCATAATCTGGGTCAATATTCCCTACAATAACAGTTATCATATTATGGGGAGAATACCATTTATTATAAAAATCAAGTATTTCTTCACGTGAAATAGTTTCTATGACTTCTTTTTTACCTATAACTGGTCTTGAATACGGGTGATAGGGCTCGTTTTGTGCGTATATGGCCTTAAAAAGGTTGTTGTACATAACATTTGTCGGGTTATCAATTCCGCGCGCAATTTCTTCTAATACAACAAGCCTTTCTTTTTCAAGCTCTTTTCTTGGAATCAAAGGATTTAAAAGCATATCAGCATGAAGTTCAAGTGCTGTATCAAATTCTTTTGATGGTATTGTTATGTAATAGTGTGTAAAATCCTTGCTTGTAGCAGCGTTTGTCACTCCGCCTTTGGATTCTAAGATTCTATCAAACGCACCTGGCGGCATTTTTTCTGTTCCTTTAAAGAATAAATGCTCTAAAAAGTGTGCTACGCCTGAATTTCTATCATCTTCATTAATTGAACCTGTTTTTATCCAAGTATCAATAGTTACGATAGGATTTGTCTTTACAGGCATTACAATAACAGTTTGGCCTGATGGAAGCTTTTGCACGGTATAATTTTTCTGTTCATCCGTGGTAGTTTCTTTTGCCTTAGTTTTTACAGCAATAGTTGTTGGGCCGTGGCTTTCGCCTACTGCTTCATTCTTTGGCGCGCAAAGTCCCATATTTATTGTTAATACACTAAATGCTAATAATGCAAGAAATATTTTTTTCAATTTTTAAATCCTCTAATTTTTATTTTACCTTTAATTCGCAGCACATCTGGCATGCACTGAAGCTTTCTGAATATTTAAGATTTTTCCTAAAACATTTAAATTTTGTTTCATTGAAAACATCAATTAATTTTTTTTCTTTAACATTTCCAATCTTAAATGATAAACAAGGATAAACATCACCCTGTGGATTTATCATCATGTTGGAGAATGGGTATTTGCAAGGGTAATAAATATCCTTTGGATGACGCATAAGGTCTGATTTATCAGATGGTGTGAAGAAAGATTTTATCTTTGAAATTTCTTCCCTGAAGCTTCCGCCCTCAAATTTTGGCGAAAATCTTATTTTTGTCTTAGATTTTTTGCTCATCTCATAAATTCTTCTATAAACATCTTCAAAATGTTTCATATCAAAATACGGTTGAATAGGATAATTTGGTTCATAAAAAATTGGTTCAAATTCATCTTTTAATACAGAATTTTGTTTTAAATCATTGTTTCTTAAAAATGAAATGCTTAAAAATTCAAAACCCATCTCTGTTGTATATTCATAAAGTTTTAATAAATCATCAATGTTATTATTTAAAACAATGGTCTTAATATCTACCATAGGTTTGTTTTTATGTTTCATCCTTTTATAATTTAAGGCTTCAAGGTTTTTTGTCACCCTGTCAAAAACACCTTCTTTGTTTCTGTTTAAATCATGGTTTTTGCCCCACCCGTCAAGCGATACGGATAAAAGCATCATCTTTGATTTTATAAAAGCATCAATAATTTCTTCATTTATTAAAATTCCATTTGTTACAACGTTTAATTTTCCATAAACCCTTTTTGATGTTTCAAATAAAATATCCTTAAAATCATACCTTACCAAAGGTTCTCCACCAACAAGCGTGACAAAAGAATACCTTGGAATTTGTTTTATAATATCAAACCATTCTTCCTTTGAAAGTTCATTTTTCTTTCTATCATTTCCTACATAGCAATACGGACAGTTTAAATTGCATCTGTAGGTTAATTCAAAGAAATATCTAAGTGGAATTATCGCCTTTCCTTCCTTATTATTGTAAGAAAAACTGGCATAAAAATCCCTTGCCATATCAAACAGTTTTGAATAATCCATCTTTTCCTCTTTTTAAAAAATCCCCTTAAAAATCCTATACCAATTTTACTACAATATTTTTTTGTAGTAAAATCCTTTAAAGGAAGTCATGAATGGAAACGGTTTTATAAAGGTGTCCGATTTAACTTTAAATTACGATACTATTTGGCAGGATGCAAAGGAGATTTTGAAGGATAAAATCCCTGATTCAAGTTTTCTGCCCTGGATTTCACCAATTGAAGTTGTAAAAGAAAATGAAGAACACTTTAAAAAAGATTACTTTATATTAAAAAGTGACCAATCCTTTGGTGTGTCTTATCTAAACCAAAAACATTTTAATGAAATCCAAAATGCAATAAATACAGCAGCTGGTACAAATATTCCTGTAAATATTATTTTTGTGCCATCAAATGTGAAAAAGGCGCCAAAGAAAAAAGAAAAACCTTCTGAGCACATAGTTTTAATGAAGGAACAGATTGATAATTTAAAACAGATGCATTCTTTTTGTGCGCTTAATTTAAAATATACATTTGAAAATTTTGTTGTGGGTGAAAATTCCCTTGTGGCCTACAATGCAGCAAAACAAGTATCAGAAGCGCCAGGGCAAAAATTCAATCCTCTTTTTATATCTGGCTCTGTAGGCATTGGTAAAACTCATCTAATGCAGGCAATTGGTCATAATATTTTAAAAAATTTTCCAGATTTAAAGGTGAAATACGCTAAAGCCGAAGAATTTACAAACCAATTAACCGAAAGTCTTTTGGATAAAGGGCAGGATGCCTTTCAGAAAATGAAAAAATTTAGAGATAAATATAGAAATGTGGATGTTCTGCTTTTAGACGATATTCAGTTTGCTGATGGTAAAAAGCGCACCCAGGAAGAAATTTTTCACACATTTGATGCACTTTTTCATGCTGGAAAACAAATAGTTTTTGCATCAGATAGACCAATTTCAAGTTTTAAAGATATCCCAGACAGGCTAAAAAGCAGATATGAATGGGGTCTTACTGTAGATTTACTTGTTCCTGATTTTGAAACAAGGGTTGAAATTATAAAAAAACATGCTGTTCGTTCTAATTTCGAAATTTCTGATGATGTGGCAGAATTTTTGGCAAAAACTTATGATAACAATATAAGGGAGCTTGAAGGCGCCTATAATAAGGTTAGCGCCTATGCTTCAATTAAAGAATTGGAACTTACCGTAGAGAGTGCAAAAGAAATTTTGGGTCTAAAAGATGGTGCAAAGAAAATTACTCCTGAAATTATTATTGAAAAATGCGCTGAATATTTTAATGTTTCAAAAAAAGATATTTTATCCACAGCACGCGCAAAAGAGGTAAAAAATGCACGTCAGGCCGCAATATACCTCACGCGTGAAATTTTAGACCTAAGTTTTCCAACTATTGGCGAAGTTTTTAATAAAAACCATACAACAATCTTGTATTCTTATGAAAAATTGAAGAAAGAGCTTTTAACAGACAAGACCCTAAAATCTACAATTGAAACACTTGAAGGGATGATAAGGTAAATCAAACATCATTTTTTGTAAGAATTTCAAGAGGTTTATTTAAAATATCTGATATTTGAGCAAGTGTTTTCAAGCTTGGATTTCGCACACCCTTTTCAATCATATAAATATATTCTTTAGTCTTGCCTAGTTTTAATCCAAGTTGAGTTTGTGTTAAACCGGCTTCTTTTCTATATTTCTTTATATTTTTTCCAATAATATTCAATAATTCTGTATAACTATTTGTCATATTTTAATCATAGTGGTAAAATGAAAATAAAAATAAAACAAATAGTTATATTTTAAGGAAAATTTCATGGAAAATAAAAATTTTAGCGAAGAAACAAAAGAAAAGCTTCAAGTTTATATTTCAGATTTAAACTCTTTTGCCAACATTTTTAAGGCTTATTTAAATGAATGTGGTGCAGATGATGAACTGTATACTTTGCAAAAAATCATGAAAGAAAAGATAAAAAAATTAGTTGAAATTTTAGATATAGAAATTTTTGAAAACGACAACTTGGCACTTTGAATTATAATTCAAAGTGCCTTGTAAAACTGGCAATATAGCTTATTCTTCCCCTGTAAGGTCAAACTTTATTATGCTGTTTTTGTCCCATTCTGTGATTATAAGCTTTTTATTTTGATTATCCACATTTAAATAATAAGGTTTTTTCATTAAAAGCAATACTTTTGTTTTGCCATCAGGGGCTGCTTTTATAACGTTTCCTTTTGTGTGGTTTGCAATATATACATTATTATTTGCATCTACCGCAATGCCCACAGGGCCTGATAAAACAGCAGGACCTACAAATACGCTTTTTACATTTTGCGGGGTGATTTTATATACAGTATTTTGTGAAAAGCTTGCAGCATAAACATTTCCATCACTGTCAACAGCAACGCCGGATGGGCTTTGCACGCTTTCAAACTGGAAACTTTTCTTTATTGTACTTTCTCTTAATTTTTGTTCAGCAGCTACTTCCACTTGTCTTTTTTCAACAATATCGGTTAAAGCAGATGCTTTTTCGTAATATCCTGAATAGTCAGGGATTCTATCTAAATATGTTAAAGATTTGCTTAAATATCCTCTTTTATATAGCAAATTCCCTAAATTATACATACTTTCATAATCTTCAGGCATAATTTCAATTAATTTTTCATAAGTTGTTATAGCTTCATCATAGTAATGATATCCTCGTGATTCTTGCACAAGGGCTAAATTATAATATGCTTCATAAAATTTAGGGTCAATTTCAATGGCTTTCTTGAAAGAATTTATTGAATCTTCAACCTTGTTTAATTTATAATAATTTACACCCTGGCTAAAATACTCTGTAGCTTCGGTGCTTTGGGCATTTGCCTTGGTTGAAAGTGAAAATGAAATTGTTAAAAATAATAAAATTATAACTAATTTTTTCATGATACTATGATTATATCAAAAAAGGAGAATTGTACAATGAAAACTTCCAAAAGATTAGATAGAATCCCACCATATTTATTTGCAAGAATAGATGCAAAAATAGCTGAAGCTAAAGCAAAAGGAATTGATATTATATCGCTTGGGGTGGGGGACCCTGATACACCTACAATTCAGACAGTTGTGGATGCTATGCATAAAGCAATTGATAATCCTGCAAATCATGATTATCCGCCTTATAATGGCACAAAAACCTTTAGAGAAGCAAGTGCAAAATGGATGAAAGATAGATTTGATGTGGAAGTGGATTCTGAAACAGAAGTTTTAGCAAATATTGGCTCAAAAGAAGCAATAGCGCACGTTTTCTTTGCTTTTGTAGACCCTGGTGATGTGACACTTTGTCCGGATCCTGGATATCCTGTTTATCAAAATGCCACAATTTTAGCTGGCGGAGAACCTTATTCTATGCCGCTTTTGCCAGAAAACAATTTTTTGCCGGATTTTGATAAAATCCCAGAAGATGTGGCGTATGCTGCAAAATTAATGTTTTTAAATTACCCAAACAACCCTACTGGTGCGGTTTGTGACCTTGAATTTTATCAAAAAGCAGTTGATTTTTGCAAAAAATATAATATTTTATTGTGTTCAGACCAGGCATATTGTGAGATGACATACGATGGATATAAGGCCCCATCTGTATTAGAGGCAAATGGTGCAAAAGATGTTGCAATAGAATTTTTCTCCCATTCAAAATCATACAATATGACAGGCTGGAGAGTAGGCTTTATAGCTGGAAATAAAGATGCCATAAAGGCTTTAGGTACAATTAAAAATAATATAGATTCTGGCGTATTTAAAGCAATACAGGATGCTGCAACAGAGGCGTATAAAGCTCCAAAGGCAGAAATAGAGCGGCTTAACGCTATGTATAAAGAACGTAAGGAAATTATGGAAAAAGGCCTTGGCGAGCTTGGATGGAATATAAAACCTTCCAAGGCAACATTCTACCTGTGGTTGCCTTGCCCAAAAGGCTTCACTAGTGAAGAATTTGCCACTATTATGCTTGAAAAAGCAGCAATAGTAGTGCCTCCAGGTAATGGATACGGCAAATATGGTGAAGGATTCTTTAGAATAGCGCTTACAAAACCTGTCAATGTGCTTCAGAAGGCACTTTTGCGCATGAAAGAGGCCGGAATTTCCTATAATATGGCAAAACAAGACTAGAACAAATAAAGGTTGAAATCAGATGTTGATTTTTGGAATAGAAACCAGCTGTGATGAAACAGCTTGTTCAATTGTAAAAGATGGCAGAGAAGTTGTTTCAAACGTTGTGGCCTCTCAAATTAAGACACACCAAGCATTTGGGGGGGTAGTGCCTGAAGTGGCTGCAAGAGAACACCTTGACGCGATTAATGTGGTGATAGAGGAAACCTTTACTGCATCTAGGGTTAAGCCCTCTCAAATTGATGCATTCGCGTCAACCGCGGGCCCGGGGCTTGTTGGCTGCCTTCTTGTCGGCCTAAATGCAGCAAAGACGCTATCTTTAGTGTATGATAAGCCGTATATTCCAGTCAATCACTTAAATGCACATGTTTGTGCAAATTTTATCGATACAGACCTTAAACCGCCTTTTACGTGCCTTTTAGTATCAGGCGGGCATACACAAGTAATCAATGTTTCAGACTATGGAGAAAGCCAAATTGCAGCATCCACAATTGATGATGCCACAGGCGAAGTATATGACAAAGTGGCAAGATTGCTTGGTTTGCCTTACCCTGGCGGGATACAGCTTGATAAACTGGCGCAAAGTGGTAATGGGCAAGCTTTCAAGCTGCCTGAAGCTAAAGTGGCCGATGATGAGTTTAGTTTTTCTGGGCTTAAAACTGCCGTGCTACGTCTTGTTCAAGGTTTTAAAGGCGTTGAAATTCCTATAAATGACGTCTGTGCAAGCTTTCAAGAAACAATTACATCAACCCTTATAAACAAGACCGTAAAAATTGCAAAAAAGAATAATTCAACAACCATAGTGCTCGCAGGAGGTGTGGCTGCAAATTCAAGGTTAAGAGAAAAGCTGTATGCCTTGCAGGATGATGGTTTTAACGTATTTGCTCCAAAAATGAAATATTGCACAGATAACGCTGCGATGGTGGCATCTGCGGCTTATTTTAACCCTATGAGGGTTGAAAACCCGCTTGAATTGGAGGTTTTCTCCAGGGGATAATTTTTGAAGATATAAATTATAAAAGATATTCAAATAATAATTAAAATATCAAATAAAATTTAAACAAAATATTTACAAAATTTTCTAGGCGTTTTCTGCTTTTTGTCTTTCAATTCTGCGCATTTCCCTTGCTTCATGGGTTGTTCTTGCATCCCTTTTTGGTTTGGAATAATTCTTCATAGCAAGCCACAAAAACCCTTTTATGGGCACTGATGCCATAATAAATATAAATGAAAACACTAAATCATAGATTATTTTATCTCCGCTTAATGTGGATAGAGCCTCTTTTATAAATGCAAAATTTACAAGATGAAACAGTCCTAAGATGCCAGTGTAGAGAATTCCACAGAAATGAATGGATAAAACCCCAATGAGGGAGGCATAAACCATACTTTTATAAGAAAATTTATCAAAATATAAAACTCTGCTTGCAAAAACTATTGCAAAAAAATACCCTAAAATGTATCCGAAAAAATAGCTTTTGACATACCCTAAACCCCCGCCAAGAGCGAAAACTGGCCATATAAAAAAGCCTATTAAAAGATATAAAATAATAACCAAAATGCCAAATCTTGCTCCTAAAATGGCTGCAATAAATAATACCAAAGGAATTTGCGGAATGTATAAGTATTGTTTTGTATTTATAACAAATCCTTCATCTAATTCAATAGAAGGCCAATAATGGACAAGGTTTAGCTGTGTAAAGGTGGCAACAATTAATAATAAAAGGCAAAGGCATGCAACAGCAAGACTGCCAAGGCTAAAGGGTGTTTTTTCGCCCTTGTATATTATTTCTTCAAATTCACCTTTTATCCTTTTATTCATTTTAATATTTCTTTTAAAAATTCCTTATTTTCATTGAATAGTTTTTTATAACTTTCATCAAAAATATTCTCTGTCCACATTATGATTGCATCTTCATTATTGTCTTGATAATATTTTTTCCTTACCCCTAATGATTTAAAGCCGAATTTTTCATATATCTTTTTGGCTTTTTCATTTGAAACACGCACTTCTAAGGTTATATATTTTATTTTATTTTCATAACATTTTTCAATAGAATTTACAATCAAAAAATGCCCCACACCCTGATGTTGGTATTTTGGGTGCACGGCAAAATTTGTAATATGTGCTTCATCTATGATTTTCCACATGCCAAGATATCCTATGCATTTATTTTCTTCATTTACAGCACAAGAATATTCTGAAATCTCATTATTGATTTCATTTGCAAATGAATCTCTTGCCCAGTGGTGCTCACCATAGCAATTTTTTTCTATTTCCATCACATCATCAAGATGGTATAGTGCCATCTTTTCAATTCTTAATTTAGGCATAGAAAAATATTATCATATAAATTTTTATTCTAAAAGCACTTTAATTAAAAGCTTAAAAACTTTTATGCTTGGGTGCTTACATAGAAAGGAGTATGCTCCACAGAAAGATTTTTGTCATCCAAAATTCCTCTGTTTAATTGGGAATATGAAGCATCTTTTGAATTAAAACGTTTCTTTAAAAATTCATAAGCCACTTTAGGATCGCACTGTTCGCCACAGGTAAATAAATCTACAGCAGCATAACCAAGTTCGGGCCATGTGTGAATAGCTAAATGGCTTTCTGATATAATTACAACTCCTGAAACGCCATGCGGATTAAAAAGATGAAAGCACTTTTGAACAACTGTTGCGCCGCATTCAAGTGCTGCTTCCAGCATGTATTTTTCTACTAATGTGGGGTTGTTTAAAACGTTAGGGTCGCATTCAAAAAATTCTGCCAAAACATGGCGTCCTAAATATTTAGAATGGTTTAATCTAAAGTCTTCGTTTAATCCTAAAGGTACTGTTATCGCCAATTCATAGTCCTCCTAAAAAATATTCTATTAACATACAATTTTTAAACATTATACACTATATGCAAAAAACATACACATGTCAAAAATTGCTATTTTAGTTTTAATATTAATTAATATTTTTTAAAATTACTACATTACCCTCCCCTTATTGATGAATTTTGTTATAAAATCACTTGTATGAATAAAATAATTGTTATTGATGATGATGTTGCAATATTAGAATTAATTAGAATAAATCTTGAATTATCAGGCTATGATTGCAAAACAGCTTCAAATCCTGTTGTAGGGTTTCAGATGGTAAAGCAGGAAGCTCCTGATTTAATTATTCTAGATATTATGATGCCAGAAATTGATGGGTATTCTTTGGCGCATAAAATAAGGCAAACTGATGAAATTAAAGATACGCCGATTATTATGCTTACTGCCCTTGGGGAGCTGGATGATAAATTAAAAGGTTTTAATTCAGGTGTAGATGATTATTTAACAAAACCTTTTGAGATTGAAGAATTGAAAGCAAGGGTTCTTGCTCTTTTAAATAGAAGCAGAAAAATTCCTGAATCTATAGGCAGAAAAGAACTTTTAACCCTTGGGGATATCACCCTTATTCCTGAAAGCTATACTGTTAAAATTTTAGATAAAGAAACAAAACTAACCCCTATGGAATTTGATATTTTAAATGTTTTAATGCAGCACAATAATTCTATGGTTTCTTCAAAAATGCTTTTAAAAGAAGTGTGGGGCTATAATGAAGATGAAGATGTGGATACAATCAGGGTGCATATTAGACACCTAAGGTCAAAACTTGATAAAATTTCAACAAGAAAAAATAAATACATAGAAACTATATACGGGGGTGGGTACCGTCTTGTGCCCGCAGGCATTAAAATAAATCCTGTAAAATAAAAAGTAAATAAAAATGAAATATAATATCAAACAATTTTTAATTACAATAATGTGTCTTTTGGCGCTTTTTTTATTGTGCTATTTTATAAATCTTCAAAATAGCACAAATACTATATCATTATCATCTGTGTTAGATGAAGAAGTACAACAGACTGTTTTAGAACCTAAAGAATTATTCCTTGAAACATGGTCATTAATTAAAACAAATTATTGGGATAACGATTTAAATGAACAAAATTGGAACCGCTGGAAACGGCGCTATGTTAAAGAAATTAAAACAGAAAACGATGCATACGTTGCAATAAATACGATGCTTGCAAGCCTAAATGACCCATATTCCAGGTTTTTGAACCCAAATGAGTTTGTAGAGCAAAACAATTCAATTGATTCAAAAATTTATGGTATAGGAATAAATATAGCATCTGTTTCTGGCAAAATTTATATAATAAATGTTATTAAAGGTGCTCCTGCTGATATTGCAGGTTTAAAGCCAGCAGATATGATTCTAAAAATAAATGGAAATGATATAAAAGGTGACAGTATTTTTGAAACTGCAAATTATATAAAAGATGCTAAAAGCGGTCTTGTGGATATTGTAGTTTTAAGAAATAATGTGAAAATTAATAAAAAAATAAAACGTGCTGAAATAAAAGTAAAAACCGTTGAATCTGAAATAATTGATAAAGAAATAGGATATATAAGGATTTCAAGCTTTATAAGTTCTGAAACACCTGTAGAATTTATCGATGCGCTTAATAAAGTTCAAGATACACAGGCGCTTATTCTTGATTTAAGAGGAAATACAGGCGGATTGTTTCAAAATGCTGTTTTTATTGCAAATATGTTTCTTGAAAAAGGTGACATTGTGCGTGTAATTGGCCGTGGTGGTTATGATAGCTTTTATACGGCAGAAAATAAAGAATATGTTTATGAAAAACCGCTTGTAGTTTTGGTGGATGGTGAATCTGCAAGTGCAAGCGAGATAGTATCAGCTGCACTAAAGGATAATAAAAGGGCAATAATTGTTGGTACAAAAACATACGGAAAAGGTGTCGTACAAAAGGTTTATAATATGCCGAATAATACTGGCATGAATCTTACCATTGCAAGGTATTTAACCCCAAATGGTATTGATATCAATAAAAAAGGGATAGAGCCTGATTATCGCGTTGAAATTACAGATGATGATTATAAAAATAATAATGATGCGCAGTTGAATTTTGCAAAAAATATTCTACAAGATGAAATTGAACGTTCAAAAATTGCTGGTGTGCACTAAATTCAAGTGTTTTTAGAGGTTTCCAGGTTTTTTGGGCCTTTAGGAACCTTGTGGCCGTTTTTCTTTATAAGCATTAACATTGATGCAGTTTTTTCTTCCGTATATGCATCTAAAATAAGTTCCATGGCATCTTTCAGGTTTTCGCGCGCAGCGCGTAATCTGCCTTCAATTATTTCATCGTAAGATTTTTCTGTTTGCATAATTATCCTTTTATGTTAAAAACGTTAATTTTGCGTCATAAATATTTAACTTAGTGTAAAATAATTATTACAAATTGTCAAGAATTAATTACTAATGGTAGATTATTTACCATGATTTTAAACAAACTTTCAGAAATAATGGGCAGAAAAAGGATAAAAATGGCAGAGCTTGCCCGTATGGCAGGTGTTTCAAGGCAAACCATTTTTGAACTCTATCATGACAATGCAAAAGTTTTAAAATTTGAAACTTTAAATAAAATCTGCTGGGCGCTGGAATGCCGCATAGAAGATATTTTTGAATATATTCCTGATGAAGATTCTTAAAAAAATGCGCGCAAACCTTACACTAAAACCTATGCCGGTTTTTTCTTATCCTCGCTTTGCTTTAATTTTATTTCATAATCATATCCAAGGCCGTTTATAAGTTTTAAAACAGTGCTTAATTGCGGTTTTGTTTTGCCGTTTATAATTTCAGACAAATTGCTTCTGTCTATTTTTAATTCCTTGGCAAGTCTTGTAATTTCCCCGCGGCTTTGCGACATAACAACTTTGGTTAATGTGTTTATAAACATATCAATATCACCATTTGCAAGAAAATCTTCCAAAGAAGCTTGCAGCCACATTGCTCTATATTCAGGGTCTTGCAATTCTTCCATAAGATGTTCTCTAAATGATGGTGCTTTTGAAATCCATTCGCGTTCTTTATCTGTTAATGTCATTATTTAAATTCCTTTTTATATAATCTGTAAAATAATTGTTATATTCTGTATCCTTTTCCAAAATCTAAACGCAATTCTGATAATTTAGAGTTTTGTAGCGCTTTATGGTCACCATATAAACCGTATTCAAGCTTTTCAACGCGTTTATCTATTCTAAATCTTATCGATTTATCAAAGGAATTATGCCATTCTTTATATGGGCATTTTCCATCTATTGTATAGTAGTATATTATTTCTTTTTCCACTATATATTATTGTAGGTTAAACCTACAAAAAATTCAAGCCTGCATATTTTTCTTCTATTCATCGTTTCTTACTACAAGACCTATTTTAAGGCTTCCTTGTCCAAATTTTTTTTCAATATTATCCCAGGCTTTTGATAAATTTTTTGATTTTTGCCTTTCTTTGCCATCAAAAAGATTTAGCTGAGAATCTTTTTTAGGTTCAATTTTGGATAAAATAACCCCAGATGATCGATAACTTATTCCTTTTATATAAAGTTCATCAAAAAGCCTGTATATTATTTGATTAATCTCAAATTCGCTGTCTATAGGGCTATCTAGTAAAATTTTATTTGTAAAAACCTTAAAATCCTTTGTGCGCAGCATAATTGCAAGATGCTTTGAAGTCAGCTCAAAACGTCTTAATTTTGTGCAGGCTATATGGCAATGGTAATTCAGACTGTTTTTTATAATGCTTTTATCATCTGTAAAATGCCTGAAAGATGCTGTTTTTGATATGCTTTTTGGAATTTGCGGCGAGCTGTCCACAGGGTTTATGCTGTTTCCCAAAAGCTCTTCCTTTAATTCAAGCCCTATTTTGCCAAAATTTCTCTTTAAAAAGTCATCATTTAAATTACAATAATCTTCAGCGCTTCTTACGTTATGATATCTTAAAGTTTTGTTTAAATTTCGCCCTATGCCCCAAATTTCATTGATTGATGTATTTTTCAATATTGAAATTCTATTGCTTTCATCTATTTCAAAAACACCCGAAAAATCAGTTTTTTTTCTAATTTTATTTTTTGCAATTTCAGATGCCAGTTTCGCTAAAGTTTTAGAGCTTGAAAGTCCTATAGAAACATCTACCCCAATTTCAGTTTTTATTGCTTCTTTTATTTTTGAAGCAAGCCCTATATATGTGCATTTGTGCGCTCTTTTGCATCCTGTGATATCTAAAAAAGCTTCATCAATTGAATATACTTCAACATTTGGCGTAAAATCATACAATTTTTGCATAATTTTTTTAGAAATTGCACAATATTTTTCTTTGTTGCCAGATAAATATATAACATTTTTAAACTTTTCTCTTGCAATAAAATATGGCATACCCATTGTAATACCTAAATCTTTGGCAGGATTGGAACGTGCTATAACGCAGCCATCATTATTGCTTAAAACACATACAGGCTTGCCTTTTAGTGATGGGTCAAAGGTTTCTTCACAAGATACAAAAAAATTATTACAATCAATTAATAAAATAACTGCCATATCAATAATATTATATCAATATTTTTTAAAGGCAAAAAGAATAAAATCAATAGGCTGCAACAACTTCCATTACTTTTTGGATTTCCCGAAGTTCTAAAAAACCTTTTAAGCGTTTATTCCATGGCGATTTTACAACAGGTATATATTCAATATTTAAAACCCGCATGGCAGTTACAATATCGCTTAAACTGCTTCCAAAAAATGCAATGGCGCATTTCTTTTCCTTGTTTAAAACATCACTGGCACAATATTTCTTTAGTGTATTTAAATCAATTTCTTGCTCTTTGTTTATAAGAAAACTGCTGATTTCACTTTTTGCTATATTTCCTGCAATATTGAAATCTTTATCACACACGGTAAGTTTTAGAACTCTATAATAAAGCATTTTTTCAAGTACTATATCTAAAGTATCATCTAAATTTACATACATTGGCAGAATTGATACAAAGTCTTTTACATAGAATTTTATTTCACGCATAATATTATTCCTAAAGTTTCACCATATAGGCTAGTTTAGGAAAATAATATACAACCATCAATTACCTTATTAGGTAATTTATTATAAACTTGTTTTTGATGCTATTTTCTAAAATTCAAGCTTTCAAAAGTTTTTTCTAAGCCTGATTTTATTTTTGAAATTTCATTTTCAATAATGTCATCGGTCAAAGTTTTTTCTTCATCTTGTAATGTTATTCTGTAGGCAAGGCTTCTTTTGTTTTCTTCAATATTATTTCCTTCATAAATATCAAAGATTTTAGCGCCTTTAAATATATTTTTGTCGCTGAATTTTTTTATAGTCTTTAAAATTTCACTATTTGTAATATTTTTATCTGCAATAAATGCTATATCACGTGTGATAGGAAAAGTTTGCGGTAATTTTTTATATTTCACAGGGCCTGAATTATTTATAGCAGATAAAATTGCATCTAAATCTAATTCAAAAACAAATAAATCTTGATTAAATTTCATCTTATCACACAAAACAGGATGAATTTTTCCAAAATACCCAATATTAATAGGATTTTTGCCCAATAATTCAATAGTTGCGCTTTGGTATGGATGCATAAACTTAAAATTATCAGCATTTTTTAACTGGCTGTATACTATTCTTTTTTCAAGATTTAAAATGTCAAAAAGATTTTCAATAACACCTTTTAAGGTATAAAAATCAGGTGTATCTTTTTTGTTCCAGAGTTCATTATTTATATTCCCAAAAATGCATCCTGAAATTTTTCTAGTTTCTTTAACGCCTGAACAATCTTCAGTTGCTTCTTTTTCAATATTATAAGTTCTGCCGATTTCATAAAGCCTGAAATTTTTATTTGCCATATCGAAATTTAATTTCGCAACAGATAAAAGATTTGGCATTAATTGCTGGCGGAGTGTTGTGGCATCTTCACTTTGTGGATTTTTCACGCGAAGTGCTGTTTTCAGTTCTAATTGTGTCATAAATTCTTTGTATAAATTGTCTCCAACAAGAGAACTTGTCACAATTTCATCAAAACCAAGGTTTAAAAACATTTCATTAATTGATTTTAAAATTCTTTGTTCTTCAGTAATTGTAGCACCTTCAGAGATATTCATTAATGTAGGCGGAATATTATCATATCCTGAAATTCTTGCTACTTCTTCAATTAGGTCAATCTCTCTTGTGACATCATTTGTGCGATAGCTTGGCACCTTGAATTTTGCAGCAATTTCATTTTTTCCTAAAAGTTCAAACCCTAAATTTTGAAGGATTTCAAGACATTTAGCCTGTTCAATTTCAATTCCCAAGATTCTTTTAATCTCAGACCCTCTAAGGGTAATTTCAATATCTTCTTTTTTATTATTTCCACATTCTGTAATGCCTTTAAATTTTGCATCAGCATATTTTATTAAAAGGTTTACCGCCTGCATTAAACCCATTTGAACAAGTTCTATATTAACTCCGCGTTCAAATCTGGCACTTGCTTCAGATCTGTATCCAACTGAACGTGCTGATTTTCTATTTGTATGTGATGTGAAAAATGCAGCCTCAAGCACAATATTTTTTGTATTATCATCAATTTCAGAATTATTTCCGCCAAAAACCCCGGCTAGACAAACAGGTTCATCCTTTTTTGCAATAACAACCGTTTGATTTGTTAAATTTCTTTCAACTTCATCAATTGTAACAAGCTTTTCGCCTTCTTTAGCGTATCTGACGCAAAGATAATTATCCAGTTTATCAAAATCAAATGCATGTAGAGGTGTTCCAAGTTCAAGCATTACATAGTTTGTAATATCTACAATATTATTAATAGGCCTCATGCCGCAAGCAGATATTCTTCTTTGAATAAAATCAGGTGCTGGTTTAATTTTAATATCGTCTAAAAGTGCTACA
>CAJUNK010000011.1 GCA_910587815.1 Candidatus Gastranaerophilales bacterium
TTGAACCACCCCCACCATTAGTACTTCCCCATTCAACATAGATATACCCATTAGCACCTTTACCGCCATGGCCTGGTGTTCCTCCATAATTAACTACACCTCCGCCACCT
The DNA here is from genome assembly GCA_910587815.1 of Candidatus Gastranaerophilales bacterium. Classification (GTDB taxonomy): domain Bacteria; phylum Cyanobacteriota; class Vampirovibrionia; order Gastranaerophilales; family Gastranaerophilaceae; genus MGBC122484. Next base: position 111 of record CAJUNK010000011.1, read on the forward strand.
CCTCCACCAGCGCCATAACTATTAGATGGTGCATCACCACCATTAGATTGTGCTCCACCTTCAGAACCTCCTCTTAGGATAGAACCATCTAATCCATACAATAATCCTCCCTTGCCACCGCCTGCACCATTATCAGGAGTTCTCCCTATTCCACCATTTTCTCCCCCGTTATGAAAATTAGTACCTTTCCAATTTACATACTTTGCATAACTAGAATCTACATTACTTGTCTTTATTCCACCACCCATTCCATAAGATTGACTTAAGAATGTATTATCACTTTCATACTTTCCTCCCCTTCCGCCTGATACAGAGATTAAAGTATTACCATTACTTACAATAGATGTACTTTCCCCATTGCCTCCATTTCTTCCATACCCATTTTCTCCATAGGAACTTGTTCCTTCTCCTCCAATTCCTATGTTAAAGTTAAGCTTTTGTCCTGGAGTAACACTTATTTCCCCAATCCATATCTGCCCTGCACCGCCACCGGAGCCGGAGTTAGATAATAGACGGTAATCACACTTTAAAATGTTTGTCCCGCCATAAGACAGTCTTAATGCTCCAGGTTTACCGTTTTTACCACCATCTCCGCCATTACAGTGTTGTTCAGAGTTGAAAATGGTATTTACTGTACTGGTATCGCCGGCATTGCCGCCACCATAACCATTTCCGCCATTGGCTCCATTATATCCATAGCCACCGCCAACAATACCATTTCTGCCAGTGTCCCAGCCTAAAATTTTATTTAATGTGTATGAGCCTGTTGCGCCTGCTCCGCCAGTGCCTGCACTGGTGCCAATAGAACCGTAGCTTCCTCCACCTCCGCCACCAGCACCATAACCGCCACCACCTCCACCTCCGCCACCAGTCATATATCCTTCTGTACCTATTTCACTAAGCGAACCTCCTCCTCCACCGCCTCCACCACCAATTTGAAAAATAATATTGCTTTCGCTGGTGTTATTTGAAGTTGAAATTGTTGTAGGCCCCCCGCCCCCGCCACCGCCCATAGCATCACGTTCAGTACTATAATTAGCAGCTCCACCTGCTCCGCCACCTCCGCCACCACCCCAAACTCCGCCACGTCCACCATTTCCACCGTAGTATGAGGCATTACCGTATCCTCTATTTCCGCCAGCTGCAAGTGCAGTTCCTGCTCCAGGATTGCCATCTGTGCCTATACCAATTCTGCTGTCGCCACCTTTGCCACCATGGGTGCCACCATTTGCGCCAGCCCCAGCTACTCCGGCCCCTACCCCATTGCCACCGCCACCTGCGGCATAACCACCAGCTGCTGGAGCACTTGCTCCCCATGCAAAATCTCCATACCCGCCCCCGCCGCCAACAGAAATATATAAATTTGATACACTGGAATTAACTTCTAATTCCACATCTTTTAAATAGCCACCAGAGCCTCCTTTGCCGCCTCTGCTGGCGCCACCACCCCCACCGCCGCAAGCGGTTACTTTAAATAAATAGTTGCCTGGAGTGTATTGTTCGGTATTATTTTTTTCAACAGAAGACCATTTTGTAACATTTGACAGAGCACAAAAAGAATTTAGTTCCGGAATTTTGGCACCATCAGGTAAAGAATATGTGTTTTCACCTTCTTTTGTTATATCATCATGTGTTTCTGTTTTTTGCGTAAAACTGCCATAGGCAATACCTGTAGCTACTCCCCCACTTGCTCCTCCACCCCCAGCACCTGTCATAAATACTCTAATCTTAGTAACACCATCAGGAACTATCCAATTATTAGTAGTAGATGTAAATTCTTGATATCCATAAGTACTTCCTCCACCTGCTCCACCTCCACCAATGCTTGTAATGTTTATTGTATTAACACCATTAGGAACAGTCCATTCAAAATCTTTATAGAATGTTCTACTATAATCTCCTCTTACTCCTCCACCTAATGATGAAACACTCAAACTTTCCCCAAACTTCTTTGTCATTACTGGTGCTAATGCTGCCATCAACAATGATGCCACCAAAAGCGCCATTAATAATTCTACCAAACTAAATGCAGCCTGCGTTTGAGACCCTGAAATAAATTCAGGGTGACGGGTTAAAAACCCGGCCTTTTTTAGCCAAAAATTGCGCATAATATTGCGCCAAAGCCCATATTTAGGGCACGACAAAATTTCTTTCATAATTAACCTTTACGATAAACAAATAATAAACAACTTCTCTGATTCCAATATATCATATTGATTTATTTATTTCAACAAATTAAATATTTGTTTCATCATTTTTGTTTTTGATATTTTCAAAAACTTTTTTTGCGCCATCACTTTCTTTTGCAAGCTTTGTGACAAAATCAATAGCTTCTATATCCCTGTGTATGGCCTCTTTTAGGGACATAATATCTTCATAAGAAAGTGTTTGAATATTTTCATCAATTTCATATTCCCAAATCTTTTTAAATTTTTGCTGTACTTCATCATCAAAACCTGGCAGCTGCATTCTGTAACCATACCATTTGTGAAATTGATGTGCCATTTTGTAGATATTTACAGGTGTATTATTTAGAACAAACATAGGTTCTGTTTTAAAACCAAGTTTTTTTTCTAAAGCGATATTTAAAACAAAGGCGTTTATACCCTTTGTGGGGGTGATAAAACCTTCCTCTTCACCTACAAATTTTAAAAGTTTATCAGCGTATGGAATTTTAAAAACTTTTGTACCGTTTTTTTCAATATATTCTAAAAGCATTTCAGGATGCTTTAAATTTTGAGTAACAATTTCTTTTACATCTTCATCACGCTTTTTTTTATTTTGTTCTGTTTTAGAATTTAAAAATAACTTAATTCCAGCCTGTATATGAGTTTTTGAGGTAGAGTTTTCTGATGAAAATTTTATATTATGAAGATGTTTTTGATATTTTTTTGCATAATATTTTTCTTGATATTTAAAAATCCATTCTGTAATTTTTTTAATCAATTCTTCCATAAAAAACTCCCATAAAAGCTATTTTAGCATTTTTGGGAGTTTACTTGAATAATGTTAATAGTTGATTTTGGCTCCTGTGGGTGTTTCACCACGGTGGGCTCACATCCTGTCCCGCGGGATGACGTTATCTGTAGCGCTCGTGCCTCGCGCACAGCTAAGGCCTCGCCACCATCGTTGTGTTCCGGTTTCCTGCTCACGCAGGCCTCCTGGGAACACCAGCTTACGCTTTTTACTTATCATCCAATGCTGCAACGCCAGGAAGTACTTTGCCTTCAATGAATTCTAAGCTTGCACCGCCACCTGTAGAAACGTGGGTGAAATCTTCAGCTTTAGCAAATTTCTTTGCAGCAGAAACGGAATCACCACCACCAATTACAGATGTTGCACCATTTTTAGTGGCTTCAACTATGGCTTTTAGCACTTCTTTTGTACCTTCAGCAAATTTTGGATTTTCAAATGCGCCAACAGGGCCATTCATAAGAATTGTTTTTGAAGATTTTAAAACATCTGCAAACGCTTTTCTTGATTCTTCACCTGCATCTACGCCTTCAAAACCATCAGGAATTTCATTGATTTTTACAAATTTATTTGTGCCGTTTCCTGAAAAATCATCTGTTACAAGAACATCGGTTGCCATAACAAGTTTTACGCCTTTTTCAGCTGCTTTCTTTTCAATTGCTTTTGCAACATCAATTTGGTCATCTTCACAGATTGAATTTCCGATTTTGCCGCCGTTTGCTTTTACAAAAGTATAAGCCATGCCGCCGCCTATAATCATATTATCAACTTTATCAAGCAAGTTTTCTAAAACGCCAATTTTAGATGAAACTTTTGCACCGCCAACAACAGCTGTGAAAGGACGTGTTGGATTATCAAGTGCTTGAGACAGGCATCTTAATTCTTTTTCCATCAAAAGGCCTGAAACAGCAGGTTTTAAAACTTTTGCAAGTTTTGCAGTTGATGTGTGGTTTCTGTGTGCTGCTCCAAATGCATCGTTTACATAGAAATCACCAAGTTTTGCAAGTTGATTTGCAAATGTCATATCATCATCTTTTGCTTCTTCTGCTTTATAATATCTGATGTTCTCAAGCAAAGCTACTTGACCGTCTTTTAGGTCTGCAATCATTTTTTCGGCATCATCTACATCAGGGATGAACATAACTTCTTCGCCTACAACTTTTGATAAATATTTTGCAACAGGTGCAAGGGTAAATTCAGGATTCTTTTCACCTTTTGGGCGTCCTAAATGTGCCATAAGAATAATTTTTGCACCTTTTTCTTTCAAGAAATTTAAAGTTGGCATAATAGCTTGAATTCTTGTGTCATCAGTTACATTTTTGTTTTCATCTAAAGGTACATTGATATCAACTCTAACTAAAGCTTTTTTACCTTTGATGTCTCCTAAATCTTTGATTGATTTTTTCATAATTTATATTTACTCCTTTTTTAAAAGTATCCGTTTGATTGTCATTATATTAAAAAGATAATCAATCTTCAATTGAGAAAATTTATGATAAAATAATAATATGTTTAAAAATACACGTCAGGAGTTTTCCATAAAAACTTGTCCCCTGGAGGATATTGCAGGGTTGGAACATACTTTAAATTCTATGTCAAAACAAGGCTGGGATTTATATTCTTTGCATGAGGGTGAAGTAAATAATAAAGTTGTTTATAATGCAATCTTTGTAAAAGAGGTTGAAGTATCTAATGATGATGAATTTGAAGATATTCAAGGCTACAAAACAAAGATGGAAAAAATGCTTTATTCAAAAGAAGAGCCATATCAATTGTGTTTAAATTTTCAAAAGAAAATTAGAGAAAAAAGAGAAAAAATTGAAGATATTAAGCACTTTTTAGAAACTGCAAAAGAAAATGAACGTGGCGTTTTAAATGAAGAAATTGCAAAAGAAGTTAATGAACTTAACAATCTTAAAAAACAATTAAAAAGTCTGCTTTCTCCTTCAAAGATGGCAAATGCCCTTGGAGAAGAAAGACTTTCAATCCATCTAAGCGAAGAAATATATTCTTTAAATGACCCTTCAAAAGATGGCACAAATATTCTTGCAGAAACTGTAAAAATTAGGCAGGAGTTGACAAATGAAGTAGGGTATATTATTCCAAAAGTTCTGTTTTTAGAAAATCCTGAACTAGATGAATATACATTTACTATTAATATTCACTCCATTCCTATAATTCAATCTCAGGCATATCCAAATCATACGGTTTATTTTGAAGATGAATTAAATTTAAAAAAATATCCTAAAGACTTCATCAGAACAATAGATTGTATTTCTGGCAGAAAGATTGTTTGGGTGCCTGATGATGAAGCGAAAGATTTTTGGGCCAAAGGGCTAAACCCTTGTGAATATATTGCGCAATATTTAAAATATTTTTCAATTAAATGTGTAAATGAAATTTTTAATTATAATGACTTAAACCGTTATATTGAGATGGTGAGCGAAAATAATGCGCTTTTAATTGACAATATTTTAGGTGATTTTATCTCGCTTTCAGAATTAAAATATCTTTTCTGTTCTTTAATTAGAGAAAAAGTAAGTGTTAAAGATTTAATTTATATTTTTGAAAAAATAAACGATTTTGCAGATAATTCATCCAAGGCTGATTTACTTGATAGATTGCGTGTAGCGCTTTCAAGGCAAATTTGCTGGTCTTTATCTAATGAAGACAAAGAAATTATTGGCTATGAAGTGAACGACAAAATTATAAAAATGCTTGAAGCACAGTCTGATACATTAGATAGTGAAACTGGTGTTATAAAAATTGATGGTGCAAAATTTGAAAAATTTGCAAAAACTGTAGAAAAAATTGCAGCAGAAAAAAACGTAGTTCTTGTAGCACCGCAGCATTTAAGACACATGCTTTTCATTCTTGTTTCAGAACTTTATACAGATATTCCGGTTATTTGTTTAGAAGAAATTACTCCTGAATTTGAATTAAAAATTATAGGAAACATTTAAAATAGTTTTAAAAAGCGGCTTATTTAGCCGCTTTAATTTTTTTATTTTATCATTTCCTGAATTTCTTTAAAATGAGGATTTTTGGCTGTTTTTAACCATTCAAATAATACAATTTCAAGACAAGTAATTTTTGCACCTAATGTGCCGAGTAAATCCATAGCACATTCAAATTCCACTTTATTTCTGCTTGCGCATAAATCTTTTAAGATAAATACTTCATATCCTTCTTCTAAAAGTTTTACAGCAGTTTGATATACACAAATATGCGCTTCAATACCGCATAAAATAATTTGTTTTTTACCCAAAGATTTGATTGTTTCAGAAAAACCAGGTTCCATAAGTGCGCAAAAATCAGTTTTTTCTACAGGATGATAATTTGCAAGTTCTGTTTTAATTTCACTAATTGTTGTGCCGAGGCCTTTTGGATATTGTTCTGTGACAAGTGTATTTACACCTAAAATTTTGGCAGCGCGTGCAAGTTTTGGCGCTCTGTTTAAAAGCTGTTCTTTTATGCCATGGTTTAACGCACCCATTAGCTTTTCTTGAATATCTATAATTAAAACCAAGCTATCCATTGTTTTTAACATTGTAAAATCCTTTTTGTTGTTAATGACCGTTTAAGTATAATTTTTGCATAAAAGACATTAAAATGCTAGAATTAATCTTATGAAGAAAAGTTTATTTTTATTAATTTTTATTATGCTTTGTGCATTTAATGCAGATTTTGCAATTGCAAAAGATACATCAAATAAAGTTGTTGTTGAAAGTCTTTGTAATTTTTCATTTGATGAACACACAAACAATATTCAACTAAAGGTTGTTCAGGAAAATGAATTTAAAAATAGCATTAAATTTGAAGAAGGCAGTATTTTAACTGCAAAAATTTCAAAAGTGATAAACCCAAAAAGAGGTAAGAGGGACGGATATTTTATAATAGACCCGATTTTGTATACAATACCATCTACGGGTGAAATAAAGGATATATCAGGAGATACTTGGCTTGCAAAGGTTCTAGGTTACAAACCTTTTGATGCAAAAAATGCGGCTGTTGGTGCCGGACTCACTGTAGCTGGGCATTTTGTAAAAGGTATTGGACAATTTTATTACTTTGGCCAAGGTATTGTTCATCCTGAAGATGGTGAGAACCGTTTAAAATCAGGTGTCAAAAACGTATATGAAAATTCGCCCTTAGCATATATTGAAGAAGGAAAAGAAGCCTCTGTTGAAAAAGGTGATATGCTTCTTTTAAAGTTTTATTATAATGATGTGCCAAAATGGAAATTTTGGAAAAGAAACCAGTAAACATAATGTTTTGTAAATTTTTTTTAATAAATTAATAAAATTTGTTCAAAGAATTTTATTATAAGTTTTATACTGCATATTCTAAACAATTGTGTTGATTTAAATGCGTATCTGTGGTGTAAATACAAATTTCAGTAATATAAAAATGAATAAGCAGCCTTTGGAAAAATCAAATGGTTCAAAGGCACAAATTTCTGCACAAAATTATCCACAAATTATAGATTTAAAAAATATGCCTTCTGCCTTTTATAATATTTCTTTTACAAGAAGCATGAAGGAACACAAAAGCTGGGGTGCTGTTGTAGATCCAGAGACAAAAAACGTTTCTTTTAAAATATTTACATACCCCGATACAAAACGTGTTGATGTAAAAATATATGATAATTCAAAGGGTGATAAATATAAGCTATATCCATTAAAAAACAAAGGAAATGGCATTTTTAAAACAACAAAACCTCTAAGTCATAATCAGGCAAAGCCTGGGGATAGATATTCATTTGTAATAACAAAAAAAGATGGCACAGTTGATGAAGTTAAAGACCCTTATGCATACAGGCAAGGCAATCAAAATAGTGATGATTTTTTAAAGTATTCAATAATTTATGATCATTCTGCATATAAATGGAAAAATGACGAAGCTTGGAAAAAAAGCAGTGAAAGGATTGTAAGAAATCCATCTATATCAGGAACCCAAAAAGGGCCGCGCGAAGCCAGTATTTATGAAATGCACATTGATACTTGTACAAAAGAAGGAACGTTTGAAGCTGCAAAAGAAAAAGTTGCTAATATTAAAGAATCGGGCTTTAATGCTGTTGAAATAATGCCAAATGAAAACACATATAGTTATAATTGGGGTTATGATGGAGTCGATAAATTTGCTGTGCCCGAACATAGGGGCGGGCCAGATGGTTCAAAAGAATTCATTGATTATCTTCATGGGCAAGGACTTAATGTGATTATGGATTTGGTGCCAAATCATCTTGGGCCGGATGGAGCTCAATTAAAAAGAACAGGTCCGTATATAAAAGGCGAAAATATATTTGGAGAATCATTTAATTTCGAAGGCGAAAATTCAAGATATGTAAGAGATTATATTGTAAACACTGCAATAAACTGGATTAAAAACTATCATGTGGATGGTTTGCGCCTTGATATGACAAAGTTTATGGAATCTGATTTTACAATGAAAGAAATTGCAGCTGAAATAAACTACCATTTTCCTGATGTATTTTTAATTGCAGAAGATAGCAGACAACATATTAATGCAAATGAATATGATTATTGGGAAGATTATAATGAATTACATGATAAAAGAGTTGTAAATCCGCTTTCTGATAATGAAACATGCATAAAAAAATCCGAGAAAAAGCACTGTGAATATATTAATAAAATTGATAAAACCCTGGAAGATTTTATTAAAGAAAATAAAACCCACGACACGATGTTAAGAAATTTGGGTTATGACAGTGAATGGGATTTTTCTTTTCACCATGCTTTAAATAATGCAATCTACACCAGCGAAAATCTAGATTGGCTTATGGAATCAATTTATCAATCACAAAAAAATGTAAAATATGTAGCAAGCCATGATGAAATTGGAAATATGGATGGTACAAGGCCTGTAGTAAAATATCTTGTCCCAAAATTAGATTTAAATTCAAATGTTTTGCTAAATGAAGATGACATTATTAGAGCGGAAGAATACTCAGAACTAAAAAACATGTCATTGCATGATGCTAAAAATATTGTTATGGCGCAAAAGGCGCAGCAAGTTGGAGAAGTTTTAGTAAAACTCTTTGCACAAGGCGACTTACAACAATATAAACATCAATCCAATATTAAATTTTATGAAGATATATTAAAACCTCTTGATATTAGGCCAAATTCAAATATTACATACAGAAAACTTGAATCAAGTTTTAGAAAAAGTGCTGCACAGCATAGAATGGCACAGGCTTTAACATTTGCAATTCCTGGGCCAAAAATGGTATTTCAAGGGGATGAAAACCTTGATATTACACCGTTTAGATTCTTTAGACAGTTTGAAAATCCGCCTGTTGAACCGTATTTAGATGTAGAAAAAGGCTATCCTTCAGGAAGGGCTGCACTTGAAGTATCTACACTTGGAAATATTAAGTATTCTAAAAAAGAAACAATTTTAATGGAACAATTTAATCAATTAACTAAAGATTTAAATAAATTAAACAGGGAAAACCCCGCATTAACTAAAGGATATTTAACTTTAAAGGAAGATGGTTCTAAAAATTGCATCGCAGGTGATGGAATTGTTGCAATCAACCCGAAAGATGAAAAAACAGGTAATGAATTTTTTATCATCACTAATTTTAATGATAATTCCTATCCTTCTAATAAAAATGGTGAACTTGATATACATTTTCCAAAAGGCAAATGGGTAGAGGTTTTAAATACTGATGATGCTAAATATGGTGGTACAGGCAGATGTTTAAACAAAAATTATATTGAGTGTTTTGAGATTGGTGATAATGAAAATTATAAAGTGCCTGTTAGATTAAAAGAAATGTCTACCGTATATTTTAAAAAAATTGCCTGATTTTATAATTCATCTAGGCTGCTAGCGAAAAAAATTTGTTTAATTTAATATTTTAATATGTTCAAAAAAGAACAAAATCTAACCGAAGGCAGCATACCAAAAACTCTGATATTATTTGCACTACCATTTGTCATTGCAAATTTTCTTCAGGCATTGTATGGTGCGTGTGATTTAATCATAATAGGGCATTTTGTAGGTGAAAGTGCTGCTATATCTTCTGTTGCAATTGGTGCACAAATTATGCATCTTGTAATATCTTTTATAATAGGCCTTACAACAGGAACTACAGTTTTAATAGGACAATATTATGGTGCTGATGAAATGCATGAAATTCAAAAAGTTTCAGGCACTGTATTTATATTTTTTATGCTTTTGTCTATAGTTGTTTTTGGGCTTATATATTATTTTTCACCAAACCTTATAACTTTAATGCAAACCCCAAAAGAAGCATATATTGGGGCAATTGAATATGTTAAAATATGTTCTTTTGGAATTGTTTTTATATTTTTATTCAATTCATTTGCATCAATTTTGAGGGGTATTGGAAATTCAGTGGCACCCATGATGTTTGTTGGAATTGGCGGAATATCAAATATCATTCTTGATTTAATTTTAATTGGAAAATTTGGCTTAGGAGTGAAAGGTGCAGCTATTGCAACTATTATGGCACAAGGTATTTGTGCTCTATCATTGATGCTTTATGTAAGATTAAATAAATTTTCTTTTGAATTTAAGTTTAGGAAATTAAAATTTTATTTTGATAAAATAAAGAATATAATCAGGCTTGGCCTGCCGTTATCTTTGCAAGATGCCATGGTGCAGATGTCTTTTATAATATTGCTTTCACTTGCAAATCAAATGGGTGTTGCAGCATCAGCAGGCTATGGCACAGCAAACAGATTAAACGGTTTTACAATGCTTCCAGCGTTTTCTTTTGCTATGGCCTTAACACCAATTGTTGCACAAAATATTGGTGCTAAAAAAAGATTGCGTGCAAAATATACCCTCTATACTGCTATCAGTTATACGTTCGTCTTTGGTTTTTGTTGTTTAATATGGCAGCAGGTTAATCCTGAAAGTGCAATCAGAATATTTACATCGGATGCTGAAGTTATTAAAGAAGGGGCTCATTATTTAAAATCTTTTAGTTTTGATTTGATAATTGTGCCTTTTGCATTTTGCCTAAATGCATTTTTTAACGGTTGTGGTCATACAGCATTTTCCATGGCAAATAATCTTGTAGCAACGCTTTTAATAAGGGTGCCTTTAGCATTTTTAATTACGGAAATTTTTGGCAAAACGTTGTTTAATTTAGGTGTTGCAGCGCCTGTTGCATCTTTTTGTTCAGTTGTTGTAGCATTAATCTATCTAAAACTTGGATATTGGAGAAAAAGCGCCATTTCATAAAATTATTTGTTTTTGTATGCTAAAATTTCATTTATTTTTTTTCTTATATCAATTGCCATTTTTGTTTGAAGTATTTTTATTTCATCTAGCGCCATCTTCATTGCAGGGGTTGGGTCATCAGTATTAATATTTGTGCCGTTTAATGATACTTTCACTTTTTCAATTTTAGCCTCTGCAAGGTCAATAATATCCAAAACATCATAAATTTCTTTTTCAGAAAATTTAAGTTGTGTTAATTTTCTTGCCATTTGGTTTTTTATTTTATCCCGTTCCTTCATTATTTTTTGGGTATTATCTTTTTCGGGGGAAAAATCATCAAATTCCATTTATTAAATTCCTTATAGTTTTGTAAAATCTATTTTATAATTTGAAACAAAATCAGAACCATACTTTGCAAGGTATAAAAATAAATATTCCCTATATCTTAAATACATCCAAAGAGGATTTTGATATGCTTCATTGCAAGTGTTTGTGCATTCTTTTAATATTGAATTTAATTCATCTTTGTTCATTCCAATGCAATCAAAGGTGTAGCTTGGGGAAAATTCATCTACAGCAGGATATACGGCTGTTATACCATACTTTTTGGGTTCATTTTTTAATTTTGTGTGTTTTCCCATTGTAAAGACGCTTCTGCCGTAAGAATGTATTATATCTTTATTTTGAACAAGCATTTGGATTGTTTTTCTAGCATCTTCCATAGTTTCTGTTGGGAAACCAAAGAATATAAATGCAAAATTCCAAATTCCTGCATCTTTTGAATTTTTTAATATTTCAAGCCTTTTTTCAATGTCTATTCCTTTATTTATCAATTCCATAACAGAGTTTGAACCTGATTCCAGCCCCCACAAAATCATCTTTAAGCCTGTATTGTAAGCTTCTTTTAAAATTTCAAAAGAAAATGTGCCCTCAAGCCTTGCATCAAAGAAATAATTAATATCAATATTTTTTTCTTTAATTTTTTTTGATAGTTCAGCTAAATAACTTGGGCCTACTGATTCATCAATGAATTCAAAATATTTTATACCGTATTTTTCTTTTAATTGAATAAATTCATCGGTTAATTTTTCAATATTTTTAACGTTAAAATTCTGCCCGAAATCTTGGTCGCAAAAACTGCATTTTCCCCAATAGCACCCGCGTGAAGATTGGAAAGGAAGAATAATTTCAGGCGCAAAATATTTGCTAAAATCATATCCATCCAATGAAACAATGCTCATTTCGTCAAGTTTCATCGGAGTTTTGATTTCATTTATTATTACATCATCACCTTTTTTGTATATTAAATTTGAAACATCATCAATTTTAATTTCATTATTGATATATCTTGCAAGTTCTACAACCGGCCTTTCGCCTTCTTCTGTTAGAATTGTGTCGCAAAAAAGGTCAAAAAATTCAGGATTTTTAACGATAGCTTCTTTTACTCTGCCAAAGAAATTTCCGCCAATATTTATATGAGCGCCTGTTTTATTTTTTAACATGTTTGCTAAGGTAAGTCCTGGGATAATTTGGGACGAAGAATTTATCGAAATTCCGATATAATTATAATTTTTGGATAAAATATCATCCAAAATGTTTTTATAATATTCAATAAAAATATTTGTTTCTTTATCAAAAACAAAATATTTGATGCTTTCCATATTCAATTTAAAGAATGGATTTGAATAATTATCCAAACTTATTTTTGATGGAAAATAAGGCAGTGATGCCATCTCTAGCGCTGTGTCTATAATATTTATTGATTTTATTAAAATTTCAGGTTTATAAAAATCTTCACTCTTTAATGTATGCACAGCTTCTTGTGCTAAATCAGGAATGGATGCTAATAGGGTTTGCTTTTTTGTTACAAATTCTTTAACTTTAGTATATTTTGTCATTTTGTTTTGGATATTTAACGGATAATCCAAAAAATTTTTACCCTCTTTAATAAATGGTGCAATTTCTGATAAAAGCTGATTATTATTTTCCACAGCTTTAACTACAGAATTTTTTATAAAATCAGGATTTAAGATTTTATTGTAAAAATCTATATTTAAATCTAACCCATCAGCCTCAAAATTGTTAGCTTTTAATTGCCCAAGCAAAGAGGGCAGGGCAAAATGAGGGCTTATTGGTGTCCATTGCGGTACAAAAATCAATAATGTTTTCATAATCCCATGATACCTTATTTTTCAGCCGCTTTAACCGTTTAAAAGAATGATTGTAAAGAAAAGTTAACAAATATTAAAACATGGGGCAATTATATCAAAAATATATACTTTATATAAATATATAGAAATAATTATGGAAAGAAAAAGCAAATGGTAAATGGCATTTCTAATTACAATGATTGGGTAACATCTCTTAATTCTAGAGGCATTAAAACAACAAGCCTTGGGAATGGTGAAGCTAATTTTGCCGATTACACAAATGCTCTTTCAGATTCCTTGAAACAAGAAATCATGGCAAGTTTTGATACTGCTGCGGATTATGACTTACAATCAAAACTTGCATCAGTGCTTGGCGGAAAAAATCTTATCCAATCAACAAATTTAAAACAAGCTCTCAGTGGCACAGGCATAAATTTTAGCGTAAAATATGTTAATACTTCATATATTGTTGATAATAAAGCTGGCGGCTATACTAAAAATGCTACAAATGGTTCAATTGCTGTATATACATTTACTGATGCAAACGGCGGCGAAATAAAAATAGCTGATGCAAATGGAAATGGCGCACTTGAATCTGAAGAAATATTTATGAATGAAATATTATCAGGTGTTGTTTCTGATATTTCAGCAGGCGGCGGCATGCAGGGTGCGCAAAATACACAAGACAATATGCTGGCCAAAATGGAAGCTCTTTTAGCCCAAATGGAAGAACAAATGGGAGAACAGCAAAAACAATTTGAAGAAACAATGCAAAAACTTCAAGAAATTGAAGAAAATAATGATACAAAAAATGTAGATAAAAAATCTGAAAAAGAAACAAAAACAAAAGATACTAATCCTAAAGATGATGAAAAAGAAATAGAAGAAATTAAAAAACAAGCTAAAAAATCACTTCAACAATCCGGTCTTGGCCTTTCAAATTATGAAATTGATAGCTTGCTTGAAAATATAACTGAAAAAGTTTCAAATGGAGAAAGTTTAGATAAAGTTATAAACAAAATTATTGGGAAAATTGAATCTGAACAAACGGCAGATGCTGCTTAATAAAAATTAACGATTCAAGCAAAAAATCAGATTTTCAGTTTTTATTATAAGTATATAAGCTAAAAAATAAGGAAGTTATTGTGTCTGATTTTTCAAATAATATAAATACTGCAAACAATTCACCAAGCGTATTTTCCAAAGTCCAAACAATGCAGCTTAAAAAACAGGATGCCGTGCCTGCCCAGACTATAAAACCTGAAATTAAAGCTGAATCAGATACGGTTGATTTAAAAGGTAAATTAAGAAAAGCTAAAAGAAAAAACGGCATAATAGAAAAAGTTTATGATTCTATAAAAAATATTACAGGGCTTGGTGTTAGTTCTAAAAAGATAGAATCTGCTATTAACGAAAATAAAGATTCTAAAGAAATTGAAAATATGATATCTAATTATCGGGTATCACAGGAAAAATCTTCCCAAAGCGTTGCCGATGTTTTATCAATTGGTGCAGCAGGTGCTACTTTCTTTAAATTAAAGAATATGAAAACCAATCTGAAAACCATTTTTAATATAAATGCAGACACTGTTAAAGAAGTTTTACAAAGTACTACAAAATCTGGTAAAACATTTGATAAGTTGAAAAAAATTGCAAATTCCGATAAGAAAAATGCATTATTATTCGCAGCAGGTGCAGCGCTAGTTGGCGGTCTTACAAAATATTGGACATTAAAGATAAATAGAATTCGCTCAAAAAGATATGTTCCAGATAAACAAGATAATAGTTTAACTGTAAAACAGCAAAAGAAACTTTTAAAAAGCGAAAGGAAAAATGCAAACTTTAGAAATTTTGCAACTGGTGCACTTAATGGTTTATTAATGCCAATCATGACACTTGGTGGCATTATAGGCGCGCCGATTTATCTTGCAGCAAATTCTGTTTCAAGATATTTCTTTGGTGAAAAGAATGATGAAGACAAAAAATCATTAAAAGGCCTTAAAGACAGCATAATAAAAAATCCTATTACAACAATTGCAGCAGCAGCTTTAGTTGCTATTCCTTTGGTTAAAAAAGGAAATTTCTCTAAAGTGCTTACACAAAATTCTGAAACTGTAATGAAGAATTTGCAAAAAGCAAAGCTTCAAGAATTTGATGCTACAAAGAGTGTTTATAGCCAATTAGAAGACATACTTTTTGGTGAAAAATCTATAAAATCTATATTGACAAGTTATGCTAGTGTTGATGATAAAATAAAAGATTTAACAAAAGAAAATATATTTGCTGTTAAATTTAAACAAATTCAAAAAAGCGGCGGTCTTTTAGGTGGTGGTGATGAACTA
Source organism: Candidatus Gastranaerophilales bacterium (assembly GCA_910587815.1). Lineage (GTDB taxonomy): Bacteria > Cyanobacteriota > Vampirovibrionia > Gastranaerophilales > Gastranaerophilaceae > MGBC122484. Next base: position 15,799 of record CAJUNK010000011.1, read on the forward strand.
AGTACAGCACTTAAAGATGCTTGTCCTCCTTCAAGAACAATGGATCAAGCGCAAAAACTTGTAGAAAAAACATTTGGAAAACAATATAAATTAACCAAAACCCTTGGTGTAGGTACTGTTGCTGAAACTTACCTTGCAAAAGGCGAAGATGGCAAAGAAGTTTGCATCAAGCTTTTAAAAGATGGCATTAGTGCCAATAAAATAAAAGCAGATAAAGAAAAATTCATAGAAATTATCAAAAAACAATTTGCAAATCAGCCTGATAAAAAAGATGAAATGAACTATTTGATTAAAAACGTTGAAAGTCTTGCAGAAGGCATTTCAAAAGAAGTTGATTTCAACCATGAGATGAAGGCTGCCCAAAAACTTGCCAGACATACGCATGTTGCAAATGTGGTTAATCCAATAACTGTTAAAAACAATATCTACATTATGGAAAAAGCTGAAGGCATTGGACTTCAGGATTTAACAAGGCTGAATGAACTTCATACAAGAAGAAAAATTCTAAAACCAATGGTTGATAAAAATCCGGCATTTGCTTCTTTTATGAAAAGTGAATTAGACAGTGTGGAAAAAGAAATTGCTGCAATTACAGCAAGAACGCCAAAATTTGGAAATATTGAACTAAGCAAAGCAGATGCTGATTATATGCTTGAAGAATATATGAAAGTTCTTGTAGAACAGTTTAATAAAGTAGAAAAAAGCGGTAAAACTATCCACGGCGATATTCACCCAGGCAACGTATTTATAAATGTTGATGCTATAAGAAATAGAAGCGGCAAAGCGTTTACATTGATTGATACTGGAAACACTGTTGATCAAAGCATGGAACAAGCATTAAGGGCGATCAATCTTACAAAATATTTAAAAGATGCAGATGTAGAAAACCTGGCAAAATATGCACTTGATGGAGATATAAAGCTTCCAAAAGGTCTTACAAAAGAACAAGCGCTTGAAAAAATGCAGAAAGAATTGAAAGAAATATTCTTTAACAATAAAACTGCAATAGGTCAAATGGATAATGATGAATTTACAAAAATTAGCAATAGCATAATGAAAAAACTTAATATCATTCCATCTGATGCTCAAGGTAATTTATTCAAGGCTAAACAATCTGCAAATGAATCATTCGAAAATTTATCACAAATATTCTATGAAAATATTCTCGCAGATGCCACAGAACAACTTCAAACAAATCCAAAGTCTAAATCAAACGCCATGAAAACAGGTGTTTCTGTAATGAAAGACATTATTCAAAACAGAAGAAAATTTAAAGCAATGAAGACACGTCAAGAAAAAATGAATTTGTGTCTTTTAACCCCAAAAGAAAGAGTTCAATTCAGAAAATCTAAGAGCACTCCTGCAAGAAACAGTGTTGAATATTTAACATTTAAATACAAACAATTGAAAAAAGAAGATTTAGACACAATGGCAGAAAATATGGTAAAAGGCATGATGGGCGGAGTGTAGAAAAATTTTATGGTATAATCTTTTAGTAATAAAAACAACGATTATTTTAAAAGAGGAACCATAAATGGAAAACACCGTTTTAGATTTTAAAAACCATTTTAATGATTATGTTCAAAATCTTGAAACATATATTATGTTTCAAATCAAACAAAGAACAATTGAATTAACCGATGAACTAACCAAAAAAGATAGAAAGCCCATATCTTTATCAATGGGTGCACCCGTTGATATGGTTCCAAAATTTGCAATTGAAACTTTGAAAAATTGTTTGGATGAACCTTCTATCCATACATATTCTACCCCAAAAGGCGAAAAGTATTTTCTTGAAGCAGTTGCCCAAAGGATGAAAACAAGATTCAACGTTGATGTTGACCCTAATAGTGAAGTATTTTCTTTAATAGGTTCTAAAGAAGGTATTGCAAATCTTATCAGAGAATTAATTAATCCAACAACTGACATTAAAAACAAAGATATAATCCTTGTGCCAGACCCAGGATATGCCTCTTATAAAGAAATGATAAAAGTTTCAGGCGGTTTAGGCTATGGTTTGCCTTTAACAAAAGAAAATAACTATATGCCTGATTTGGATTTAGTTTTGGAAGATATTAAAAAAGATGGTTTAAACCCTGCAAAAATTAAAGCCCTTGTTATAAACTATCCAAACAATCCGCTTGGTGCAGTTGCAACGAAAGAATATCTTCAAAAATGTGTTGACTTTTGTATTAAACATCAAATAATTTTAATTTCTGATAATGCGTATTCTGAAATATATTTTGATGAAAATGATAAACCAATAAGTATTTTGGAATTAAAAAATGCAAAAGATGTTTCTGTTGAATTTCATAGTTTTTCAAAACCTTATGCTATGACAGGATGGCGTCTTGGCTGGGTTTGTGGAAATAAGCAAATAGTTTCCATGTTTGGTAAATTAAAATCTACAATTGACACAGGTGTTTTTAAGGCGTTGCAATTAACAGGCGCAAAGTTGTTGAATTCAAAAGAAGGCGAAGAATATATTTTAAATGCTAATCAAAATTTGAAAATAAAACTGACAGATTTTGTTAAAGGATTGAAAGGACTTGGTTATCAGGATGTCGAAGTACCAAAGGCAACGTTTTATCTATGGATAAAAATTCCGCCAAGATATAATGAGGATGCCAAAAAATTCTGTGATGATTTACTTGAAAAATCAGGTATAGTTGCTGTTCCTGGTGACGCATTTGGTGTAAATGGAAAAGGATGTGTTAGATTATCTATAACAGCATCTAAAGAAAATTTAGATATTGCAATAGATAGAATGAAAAAAGATGGACACACCTTTAATTAAATTATGAAAAAGCCTAAAACAGTAATAATAGATTATGGTGCAGGAAATGTAAGAAGCCTTGGAAACATGCTTACATTTCTTGATGTGCCATATAAAATAACGGATGATAAATTTGTAATTAAAAACGCAGATAGAATTATTTTTCCAGGGCAGGGGCATTTTGCACAGGCTATGGAAAAATTAAATTCCAAAGATATGACACCTTTTATTCAAGATATAGTGTCTAATGGCAAGGTTTTTTTGGGAATTTGTTTAGGATTGCAAGTGTTATTTGAAACTTCTGAAGAAGCACCAGGCACTCAAGGGTTAGGAATATTTGAAGGGAATGTTAAAAAATTTCAAGCTGGAAAAACCCCTCAAATAGGCTGGAATAAGATAAAAACAACAAAAAACAATTCTTATTTGAATGATGATTATTTTTATTTTGTAAATTCATTTCATGTTTGTCCTAAATGTGCAGATATAATAAGTTCAAATGCAAATTATCATATAGATTTTTGTGCAAGTGTTGAATATAAAAATATAACTGCTGTACAATTTCATCCCGAAAAAAGTTCAAATGCTGGCATAAATTTCTTTAAAAATTGGCTTTATAAAGAATAATCTGCCTATATTATTTTGAATTTTGAAAACTTTTATTGTAATATGGGATGAAAATAAAAGACAATAAGGAGTATTTTATGGGTATTATGGAAGGCAAAAAAGGCATCATATTTGGTGTTTCAAATAAACATGGTATAGCAAACGCTATAGCAGAACAAATTCATAAAGAAGGCGGTGAAATTGCTTTTACTTATGCAAATGAAGTAATGGAAAAAAGGGTAAAACCTATCGCAGATGAAATGAATTCCAAAATGTGCGTTGAATGCGACGTTACAAAAGATGAAGACGTTAAAAACGTGTTTGAGCAATACTCTAAAATTTATGATTCATTAGATTTTGTAGTGCATGCTGTTGCATTTGCCAATAAAGATGATTTAATGGGCGAATTCTACACCACATCACGTGAAGGTTGGGATTTAGCAATGCATGTAAGTGCTTACTCGCTTCTTACTATTTCAAAATATGCAAAACCACAAATGGAACAAACAGGCGGCGGTTCAATTTTGGCGCTTACATATCTTGGCGCAACACAAGTAGTTGCAAATTATAATATTATGGGTGTTGCAAAAGCTGCGCTCGAATCTTCTATGAGATTTATTTCTTATGATTTAGGAAAATACAATATTAGATGCAACTGTCTTTCAGCCGGTCCTGTTAAAACACTTGCAGCAAAAGGTATTGCAGGTTTTGATAGAATGCTTAAAGCAAATATTCTAAAAGCACCTTTAAAGAGAACACCATCTTTAGAAGATGTTGGCAAAGCAGGTTTATACCTTGCATCTGATTTATCAAGCGGTGTAACAGGTCAAGTTCAGTTTGTAGATTGTGGTGCAAGCAGTGTATTTGCATCTATTGAAGAAATGGCTCAAATTCAATTATAGATTTAATGATTATTCAAATATTAAAAAACCCCTTGAAATTTTCAAGGGGTTTTTTAATTATTGTTTCAAAGATTTTTCAGGCGGCATACTTGCATTTTTGCGTATTGCTTTTTTTATAGGTTTTTTTGGGGATATTTTTTTTATTGTTGCTAATTTCTTTTTATTTTCAGCATTTTCATAATCCCAATAAAAACGATGTATTCTATAACAATCATCTTCGTATGCCTTGTCTCTGATGTCATTTCTTATGTCATCTTTTTGATATTCAAGCATCGCCATTAGTTTTTCTGTTTGTACAGGGTTGTATCCTTCAGGCACCCAATGTTTCCTATTTAAATATGCAAGTGCAATATATTGAGCATCTATCTCAAGATCATTATTGTAATCAACATACGTGAAGGGTGTATTTTTATCGTCTGCCCTATCTTGTTCATTAACATTAACCCTTAAAAAAAGTGTTTGCATAGATTCAACAGGTACTGTATCTATAGTATGTCCTCGGTCTGTTGTTATTTTGAATGTGCTGGAATCATCTAATTGTTTAGCAGATGTTTTTTTGTATTTATAAGGATAAGACGTTTTCCAAGAAGAAGGGCTATTTGCAGGAAGCCTGTTATGCTTTTTCATGTGATTATATATTGTTTCAAGGGCATTAGGCTCTTCGTTTTTGGCATTTAATACAACATGAAATGCAATAGCATGTTCTATTTCATGTGCAAGGTACCCTGCTGCAAGCTCGGATGCTTCTTTTGGGTTTAGTTTGTAATAATAATTGTTATCAAGACTTTTTTTGCTATTTTCAAGGGCAAATTGTAAACTTCTTTCACCTAGATTTTCGAAATTTTCAAGTTTTAAATGTTTATCTCCACTTAAATCTCCTTGTTTAATAAAATCCACAACGGCTTTTTGTGGCAGCATTGCTATTTTTCCATTACTTACAAGCAGCATTGTAGGAAATGTTTCTTTGTTGATTAAAATAGTATTGCTTGTCCAATTATACTGCGCAGCAATTAGCTTTTCTCGGTTTAAAGGCGTATATTTATTGACGATGCCATAAAAATTTGGTTCATCAATTGAAGTGAATTTTACATTTGGTTTATTTATTTTGATATTTGAGAAGTATTCTTTATATCTTTGCCTTGTGGACATCCATTCCCAAGCGGCATCGCGTTTTTTGCCAATTTCTTTACTTAATTCGCTATAATATGCATCATCAAAGGTTACCCTTTCAATCGGGGTTTTTGGTTTATTGGCTGCTGCTTTGGATTTTGAACTTTTGTTTGTTTTATGTGTGCCTTCAAAAGAAATAGTGTTATTTTTTGTAAATACATCATAACCAGTGGAAAAATTATTTTTACCAAAATTTAAACTAAAGTTATCATTTTTACTATCTTTATTTTTGGCTTTTTGGACTGAATATTGGGAGTTTATCCTAAAATTTGAAGTTATATTATTGATACTTAACAAACCTTTGTCCTTTCCTGGATAAAAATTCCTTGTGTTTATGCTTGGTATAAACCTTGTAAATATAAAAATTTGCTAAAAATTAAAGGCTTTGGATTTTTGTATCTCAAAGCCTTTAAACAATATCTGTTTATATTTTTATCCGCAAATTGCACCAAGGTCTGCGCCAGATACGGTTTTTGCATATTTTGAAAGAAATCCGCGCTCTATTTCTTTTGTTTTTGGTGTGAAATTCTTTCTTCTATTTACAATTTCATCTTCAGAAACCAACAAATTAATTGTTCTTTTATTGATATCAATTTTAATTTTATCGCCATCTTTTATTAGGCCTATAATTCCTCCATCAACAGCTTCTGGACAAATATGTCCTATGCAAAGGCCGCGCGTACCGCCAGAAAATCTGCCATCTGTAATTAATGCACATTTTTTGCCAAGTCCTTTTCCAACCAATAATGATGTTGGTGCAAGCATTTCTCTCATACCAGGACCTCCTTTTGGGCCCTCATATCTTATAACAACAACATCTCCTGCTTTTACATCATCTTCTTCAATGCCTTTCATGGCATCTTCTTCCCTATCATAACATTTTGCAACCCCTTCAAATTCAAAACATTCTTCAGCAACACCAGAAATTTTAACTACAGCACCTTTTTCGGCTAAATTTCCATGTAAAATTGCAAGCCCTGGATTTTTTGTGATAGGGTTATCAAACGGTTTAATTACACTGTTATCCACCCATGCTTCATTTGCCCTTTCTTCCATTGTTTTGCCTTCAATGTTTTTTGTATTTTTAAGTTCAGGTGTTTTGCCCCATAATGTTTTTATAGTGCCAGGAATTCCTCCTGCATTGTCAAAATCTGTCATAGTAGGAAGTGCCGATGGGTCTAATTTTATTATTTGCGGGATTTTAAAGCTCAATTCTTCAAAATCATCCAGTGTTAAATCAATTTCAGCACTGTTTGCTATTGCAAGAAGGTGTAAAATTGAATTTGTGCTTCCGCCAAGTGCAAGGTCTGCAACTATTGCATTTCTCATAGAATCTTTTGTGACAATATCTTTTGGTTTGATATCATTTCTAACCAAATCAACAACTAAATATCCTGAATCAAAGGCAATTCTTCTTTTTTTAGATGAAACCGCAGCAGCTGACGCACATCCTGTAATACTCATTCCCATTACTTCAGTAAGACATGCAAGAGTATTTGCTGTGTATAATCCCTGGCATGCACCTGCTGTAGGACATGCATAATGTTCCATTTCATGAAGTTTTTCTTCACTTATCTCTCCTGCTCTGAATCTTCCAACAGCTTCTGATGAACCTCTGATAAATGTCAAAGTTTCACCTTTGCAGTGGCCCTCAAGGGAAGGGCCTGCTGTTACAACAACTGTAGGTATATTCAATCTTAAAGCTGCAATGAGCATTCCTGGGGTAATTTTATCGCAATTTGTAAGAAGTACAAGACCATCTAATTGATGTGCCCCTGCAACAGTTTCAACACAATCTGCAATTAAATCGCGTGATGGCAGGGAGTATCTCATTCCTGAATGTCCCATTGCAATACCATCACACACGGCAGGGGTTCCAAATATAAATGCTTGGCCGCCGTTAGAATGTATTCCCTTTTCAATTTGGCGTTCTAAATCTCTCATTCCCATATGCCCTGGAACAAGGTCTGAAAAAGAACTTGCAATACCAATAAACGGGCGTTTTATATTTTTATCTGATAGTCCGCCTGCGTATAAAAGTGCTCTGTGCGGGGCTTTTGCTATTCCTTCTTTAATTGCGTTACTTTTCATTATTATTCTCCTTGAAATTGTAATTAAATGGTTTATAATATAGATATCGGGCGAGGGTGTTTGAGCACCCCCATTAAAAGCCCTTTAGTGTTTAAATTTAAGCGTTATTGCTATCATAAAGATAAGTAATAGCGCTTTTGTGCTTATAACAAACACCATTCGGCATCGCCTCCTTTCTGCTGATATCACCATTAAAAATGTTGTCCAACAGAAGCAAGGTTTACGCAGGGCTTACCCTATATTTATTTTTTAATTCTTCAATTTATTTCAATTATATAATATTTTTATCTTTTGTAAAAAAATGTTTATAAATTTTCAATTATTACTTTTATTTACTTGCTTTTCATGAGAAAATATTTGCAAAAACCGAGTTTCCTATGAGTGAATGTGTGAAATCGCAAATAAAGGCTTCTGTAATGGCTCCTATAAAGACCGTTATCCTTGCAGCCGGCAAAGGCACAAGGATGAAATCTGAAAAACCAAAGGTTTTGCATGAGATTTTTAATAAACCTCTTGTAAGTTGGGTGCTTTCTGCTTGTGAGGATGCTAATTCACTGGAAAATATCGTGATTGTTGGCCACAAGAGTGAAATGGTTCAAGATTTTGTTTCAAAAAATCATCCAAAATCCATTTGTGTTGAACAAAAAGAACAATTGGGCACAGGTCATGCAGTTAGCATGGCAAAGTCTGAATTGAATAATTTTGAAGGTAATGTCTTAATTTTGTGCGGAGACACACCTTTGATAACATCAATGAGTCTTAAAAAATTTATAGAATTTCATAATAAAAATGACGCCGATGTTACAGTGATGAGTGCTATTCTGGAAAATCCTTTTGGATATGGCAGAATTATTCGTGATGAAAAAAATTGTGTATCTGAAATTGTAGAACAAAAAGATTGTAATGATTTACAAAAGGAAGTTAAAGAAATTAATGCTGGTATGTATTGTCTGAATTGGCAAAAAGTTAAAGGCTTCTTTGATAGTCTTCAAAATAATAATTCACAAAATGAATACTATTTAACCGATATTATAAAATGGGGGAATGACAATAAACTCAAAGTTTCAGGGTATGTTTTAGAAAATTATGATGAAACACTGGGTATAAATTCAAGGGTGCAATTGGCCGAAGCCTTTAAAACAATGAATGACAGGCATTTAAATAATTTAATGGAAAATGGCGTTACAATTGTTTCTCCTGAAAATACACAAATATCCCCTGAAACAGAAATTGGAGCCGACACAGTTATTTTCCCAAATACATTTATAAACGGTAAAAACAAAATTGGCAAAAATTGTAAAATTGGCCCGTTTGCGCACCTTCGAGGGGATTGCGTTATTGAAGATAATGTTAAAATCGGGAATTTTGTTGAATTAAAAAAATCTTATGTAAAATCTTATACAAATATCTGTCACCTTAGTTATGTTGGAGATTCTGAAGTTGGTTCCAATGTAAACGTAGGCGCAGGAACTATTACAGCAAATTATAATTCAATTACAAAGGAAAAAAAGAAAACAATAATCAATGATGGCGCATCAATTGGTTCAAATGTGGTGCTTGTAGCCCCTGTAGAGCTTGGAGAAAAAGCATTTATCGGGGCAGGTTCTGTCATTACAAAAGATGTTGGGGCAAATGCTTTAGGTTTGACAAGAAATCCCCAAAGAGAAATAAAAAACTACGTAAAATAAAAGGAGAAAAAGATGAAATTAGGGCTTGAAACTATGCCGGCAAGAGAAAAAACTGTGCTCCCCACACATGAAATTAAACTCTTTTGCGGTCGTTCTAATACTGTTTTGGCAGAAGAAATTGCTGAATATTTAGGGACGACAGTAGGTCCTATGATTATTAAAAATTTCTCTGATGGTGAGATTTATGTGCAAATTCAAGATTCAATAAGGGGCGATGATGTATTTGTTGTACAGCCTTTGTGTAATCCTGTAAATGAAAATCTTGTAGAGCTTTTAATTATAATTGATGCCTTTAAAAGAGCCTCAGCTAAAACTATCACAGCTGTTATTCCGTATTATGGATATGCAAGACAGGATAGAAAAACATCAGGCAGAGAAGCAATCACAGCAAAACTTGTGGCAGATCTGTTAACAACAGCTGGTGCAGACAGAGTGCTTGCGATGGATTTACACACAGGTCAAATTCAAGGCTTTTTCAATATTTTAGTCGACCATATCTATGCAACACCAATCATTGTAAATTATATGAAAAAATTAAATCTTCCAAAAACTGAACTTGTGGCAGTTTCTCCAGATACAGGCGGTGTGCAGAGAACAAGGGCTTTTGCAAAGGCTATGGAATGCCCGCTTGCTATAATTGATAAAAGAAGGACGCAGCATAATGTTGCAGTTGCAGATCATGTTATTGGGGATGTGAAAGACAAAATTTGTGTAATGTTTGATGATATGATTGATACAGCAGGAACAATCTGTGAGGCCGCCAAGCTTTTAAAACGCGAAGGTGCTAAAGATGTATATGTTTGTGCTGTGCATCCTGTATTTTCAGGTCCTGCTCTAAAAAGGCTTGATGAAGCGCCAATCAAAGAAGTGATTGTAACAAATACAATTCCTTTAAATAACAATGAATTTATTCCAACAAAAATAACGCAATTGTCAGTTGCACCACTACTTGGCGAAGCAATTTCAAGAATTCATGATGATCAATCTGTAAGTTCACTATTTGGTTTTGAAAAGGAATATAAAAATTAATGAGTGGTCTTGACGAATTAAGGGAAAAACTAAAAGAATGTAAAGGGTGTTCATTGTGCACCACAAGAACAAACCTTGTATTTTCTGATGGGAATCCTAATGCAAATATCATGCTCATAGGAGAGGCCCCCGGTGCAGATGAAGATAGACTTGGTATACCTTTTGTCGGCCGCGCAGGAAAATTATTGGATGAATTTTTTAAAAAAGCAGGAATTGACAGACAAAAAGATATTTATATCTGTAATACCCTAAAATGTAGACCCCCGAATAACAGGAAACCTGAGCCTATTGAAAAAAAAGCCTGTGCTCCGTTTTTAAAATATCAAATTGATGTTATAAAACCCAAAATAATAGTTTTGTGCGGGGCAACTGCACTTGAAAGCTTTATAAAAGGACATACAATATCAAAAGCTAGAGGAAAAATCTTTAAAGGTTCCAAAGGAACTGTTTTTATTCCAATTTTTCATCCTTCTTATCTGTTGAGAAATCATTCTGTTGAAGAAAATTCTCCAAGAGATTTAATGTTAAAAGATTTGAAGATGATAAAACATTTATCTTTGCAAGATAATATTGAAGCTTCTTCTTAAAATTTGTAAATCTTATATAAAATTGTAAACAAAATTAAACAAAACTAAACAAAGGTGGAAATAGAGAATAGTTTTGTATTAGAATGTTGTTTAAAATTAGGGGATTTATAGAATTTTAGGTTTTACATTATGGCGGATAATTTAGAAATTAGAGTAGAACAACTCACAGATGCAATTAGGGGTTTATACAACAAGCCATCCCTAACGCCTGCCGAAATCAATAATGCATTTAATACTATGCTTCAAAGGTTTGAAAATCAAACAAATCTTTCAAGTGAAAAAATGCTTCAAATTATTACAAATGAAATAAAAAGAACCGCAGAAGAAAGACATGGTTCTTTGCAAGAAATGCTCTATAATTTTGAAGATGCCATTAAAAATGCCGCAGCCCAGGTTACAAATCCCAAGTTTGAAATGCAGATGTCAAAAATAGGCACTGATTTAAACTCCCTTTATACAAAAATAAATAATCAAGAATTACAATTACAAAAATTTACCCAAAGTATAGAGGCATTAAGAACATCAGGTGCTGCTGCTGAAATGGTAAAATTAAGTAATGATTTTGCTGCATTTTCGCGTGGTTTTGATAATATCACAGCAACTTTAAACAAAAATTTTGCTGAATTTTTAACCCAGGTTCAATCATTTAGCCAAAAAGAAGAATTAACCCAAATAAGATACAAGCTGGAAGATACTATAAAAAATTCTGCAAATATAATATCTGCTGGGGAAAAGATTGATAGTCTTACAAACAGGCTGCACAATTTATCATCAAAAGAAGACACTAATTATATTAATGAAAAAATCACGATACTAACATCATTTTTAGGTGATCTTAAAGCTTACATAGAAAAAAATGATATTGAAAATAAAGAGCAATTCAGGCTTGTAGTATCAAATATTGAACAAAAGCTTGGAAGCTTAAATTTTTCTACAATAGAAGAAATCAAATCAGATATCAAAAATTTATTTGCTGAAATAAGGGATACAAGTACCTATTCAAAAGATGAAATAATAACAAAATTTGCCGATATTGTTGATATCATAAATAAAAGCTATTCTGAAGTGGGTGAGAAATTAACCACAGAAACCGCAAATGTAAATAATAATTTGGCTCAATTAACAGGTGAAATTCAAAAAGTATACACAACTGTAACAGATGGCATAACTGGCCGTACTGAAGAAATTAAAATTCAATTAAGCAACTTAAATGAAGAATATCAAAATTTAAAAAATGTGCTTGTTGAAATGTCTTCAAATACCAATTTTGAAGAAGTGGCCCAAGGTATTATAAAAAGCAATACTGAAACTTTAGAATTGAGCCATGATTTTATCCAAAGCCAAATTGGTAAAGTGGAAGATGCCATAAAAAAACAAGAAGAATCTGAAAAGCAACACCTTGTAAATGCCGTTGAATTATTAAAAAACGAGCTTTCACAAGTTTCAGACAGAATTTGTTCTCTTGAAGCAGATTTAGGCGCAGGCGGTAGTGCAAAAGCTTTTGAAGAACCCCTAAGAAAAATTTTAGAATGCGTAGAAACCCTAAAATCCGCTGATGCCTTAAAAGAATTATCTGGAATGATGGCAAGGGTTACAAATGAAATAAATTCTTCTATCTCAAATTTAAGAGAAAATTTTGAAAAAGCACAAGATGGCAGCAGTCTTGCAGTATTACAGCAATTAAATGAAACTGTACCAAAAATTTCAGATAAACTTGAAATCTTTAGAAACCATGTTGTATCAGAAAATTCTGCAAATATTACAGAATTAAAACAACAATTTGCACAAGTTGTTGATACTATCACTTCTCGTGTTGAATTTATAACAAATTCCATAAAAGAAGAATTTAAATCTTCAAATGCAGGTGGTCTTGATACAGTAAAAGTTGACCTTCAAAATATGTCAAATCATATTATGGAGACTGTTGAAAATATCAATTACAATATTACAAGAGAATTTAATGACCACAAAACAAATATAGATGAAGTTTTATCTAAAATAAGCGACTATGAAGATAAATTCAGAGATAAATTAAATTCTATAGAATCTACCTTTGAAACCCTAAACCAAGAAGGTGTGGATAGAATATCCGATGCCATTAGCCTAAATCAATTACAAACGCATGAAACTTTAAGCACCATGAAAAGTGATATTCTTGCAGGTATTTTGGGCATCAATAAAAATAGCAAAACTAACTTTGAACTTTTAGATGGCAAGCTTGAAAAATTAATTAAAAAATCCATTACAGAAGCGAACCAAGAAAAAAATTCTGTTACTTCTCTTCAAGAGGCGAACCAGCAGGAGCTTCTGGCTGGTATTGAAAGTAAAGTTGAAAGATGTAACTTGCAGCAAATTCACAATGGCAAGGAATTATTAAGCGAGATACAAAATTTAAATTCAGAACTTTCATTTAAAATTGAAAGTCTAAACCCTAATGCTGAAATTCCATCAAGTTTGATTAGGGGAATTGATGACAAGGTGCAATCAATATTAGAAGCTAATGTTGATAAAGAAGAAGCCATAAAGCTTATAAAAGCACACATGGATTTAAGGATGAAAGAAGTCATCCAAAAAATTGCAAAAATTGTTAGTGTTTTTAAGCCCGACAGTGAAAAAGAAGAAGATGCACAAAAAGTTGCAGCAAGTGTAAAACTTGATAATTTATTATCTCAGCTTGAATATTTAAAAGATAATATTTTTGCTGAAATAAAAGATGGCTTTGATAAGCTTGATAAAAAAGAAGAAATTATTGCAGATATTTATAAAAATATTGGCGAAGTTTTATCAAATACTGTTTATATAAAAAATAATGCCCCAAATGAATTTAAAGGCATTTTAGATGAAAAACTTGAAAATCTTAAAAATGTAGAATTTTTAATTGAAGATTTAAAAAATGCAATCCAAAATAATCAAACAAGTATATTTGAGCGCATAAATTCATTAAATGATGATGTTAATTCAACGCGTTCTAATTTTAATGAAAAATCTGATAACATTCAAAATATCTTGAATGAAAAATTGAATGAAACCCCCGATAGAGTGGCTCAAAAAATTATGGAAGGGGTTGCAGGCAAGCTTGAAGAAGAAGGATATCAAATTTCCCAAAGAACAATTGGGGATATTTCATCAAAAATTGACATAAAAATTGATGATGTAAAAGAGGCAATTTGCGAGGATATTAAAAATTCTATCTGTCTAAAAATTGATACAAATTCAAATGACAAGGCCGAAAGAATAATAAATACTGTCAACAATGAAATGGCACAGCGGGTAGAAGCTCTTTTGAATCAAGCATCTGAAAGAATTGCAAGTACAATAATTGATAATGTAAAAGAAAGCATCTCAAACCTTCAAAAAAAAGATGCATCTTCTAATTCATCAAATTATAGCCACTCTTTATCTGGTGATGTTTCAGATAAACTAAATGCCATATTGAACCAAATAGAAAAGAAGGCCGAAGGTTCTTATTCTATGGGAGATCTGGAAGCAGACCTTGCAAAATTAAGATTAAGTCTTGAAAAATCTAATAAAAATATAGGCGCAGATTTTCAAAATATTGGCGGTTGGCTGAAAAATACAAATTCAAGATTAGATGGTCTTGCACGCTTAATTGATGCAGTTTCTAAAAAAATTGATAACAACGAAAAAAGCGGCATTGATGAAATAAAAACAAGGCTTATTCAAAGCGAAAGAGATTATGCTGCTCCGCAAAAAATTGAAGAAGCCCTTGCTGCTGTACAAAAGAAATATAAAATTCAGGAAATGCGTCTTGAAGAATTGGATGAAAAGATTTCTCTTATTCTTCAAAAACAATCAGAAGGCTTTGATGTAAAATCATTTATTGATTTATTTTACGACAATACAACTCAAACAAAAAGCTTGGCTTCAAGGGTTGAAGGCATTGAGAACAAATTAAACAGCATGTCAAAAAATATAGAAAGAATAATTTCTTATATTGATGAATAGGTTGCAAACCTTTTTAAAAATGCAGTGATTTTTGTGTAAAATTTTCAATAAAAAATGTGAGCCATCAAAATCTTTTTATCCCGCCCAAAATTTTTATATCGCAACCCCGAATAAAGATGGCAGGTGGTTTTGCTGACTCACATTATTATGTTAACCCATATTAAACATACTTTTATCGCCTGATAGAATTAGCCTAAAGGTATTAATTTTAAAACCTGTGCAACAAGAGGGTTTTAGGCTTGTTTATTAAAAAATTTATTGTAACAAGTTTTTAATATATAATCTGCCATCAAATACCCCGCAACAGCAGGAACGACAGGGGTTGAAGCCGGTGTAAATTTTGTATATTCTACACTTAATCCATCGTCTGCTTTAATAGTTTCAATTGTCTTTATTTTTCTAATATTATGGGGTTTTTCGCTTGATGTAACAACCGTAAGTCCAGATTCAATTTCTGCATATTTTTTTAGTTTATGAAGAATATTTTTGATAAAACTATCTTTTATCCCGCCCAAGGTTTGAATTTCAGAAATATCTGAAACAAAAAGTTTTGCTGCATCCATTCTGTTTCCAGCGCCCATTGAAGAAATTATATTGATATTATGCAGCTTTGCAAATTTAATTAATTCAATCTTTGATTTTACCGTATCAATAGCATCCACTATAAAATCTATATTTTCTAGTGTATAATCTTTGCAAAATATTTTTTCATTTTCTTTTTCTGAATAAAATTCATCATAAATCTGCAATTTTATATCAGGATTAATATCCAAAAGTCTTTGTTTAAATAGTTCTGTTTTTTTATATCCTATGGTTGAATTTAGTGCAATCAACTGTCTGTTTATATTTGTTTTTGAAACTGTATCAAAATCTACAATCAAAAAATGGGAAATTCCTGCACGCGCTAAAGCTTCCAAGGTAAAACCGCCAACACCTCCAAGCCCAAATACTGCAATTTTTAAGCTTGAGAGATATTTTTGAAAATCTTCTCCCCAATATAATTCATTACGTGAAAAAATACTGTCCATAAAATCGGTCATTAGATCTTATCCCTTCACAGCGCCTTCTTGGGCACCTTGGATAAAATATTTTTGTAACGATACAAAAAATACAACAATAGGTAAGATTGAAATCATAGAACCTGCTGCAATCAGCCTGTAATTTGAACCGCTGAATGTGCCTTGCAGATCGTTAATTCCTACAGGAAGTGTGTATAAAGTATCTTTTGTTAAAATTATACTTGGCCATAAGAATTCTCCCCAGCTTCCAATGAATGTAAATATTGCAAGCACTGCAAGGGAAGGTTTTATTAAAGGCAAAAGTATTTTTATAAATATTTGAAGCGAATTGCACCCATCTATTACAGCAGATTCTTCTAATTCTTTTGGAATAGCAAGAAAGGCCTGCCTTAAAAGGAAAATTCCAAAAGCATTTACTGCAAAAGGCAAAATAAGCCCTAAATATCCGCTAAAATTTCCATAGGTGTCTGTTAAATTTAATTTCAATGTAATTATATAAATTGGGAGCATAATGGCCTGAAATGGTACCATAATTGTGGCCAAAATTCCAAAAAATACAAGGTTTTTACCGTGAAATTCCATCCTTGCCAAAGGATATGCTGCAAGGGCTGAAAAGATTAAATTTAAAATTACCGTGAAAAATGCCACAATAAAACTATTTACGGCATATCCAACAATAGGCACAAGAGTAAGCACCATTTTAAAATTATCAATTGTAAACTCTTCGGGAATAAATACAGGCGGATATTGAAAAATATTTTCTCCAGCCCCTTTTAGTGCTGTAGATGTAAGCCATACAAAAGGCAGCAGGCACAAAATACATACTGTGATTAAAATTATATGAATTATAAATCCTTTAATATGTTTCATATTCTATTTTCCAAGCCCGTATTTTTTTCTTTCAAAACAGAAAATATTAATCATTGAAAATATCATTACAACTGCTAATAATACAACACAAGCTGCTGAAGCAAGCCCTATATCAAGGTTTTCAAAAGCACGCTCATAAATATAATAAACAATTGTTTTGGTTGAATCCAATGGTCCGCCTTTTGTCATAACATATATTTCAACAAAAACTTTCAAAGCTGAAATTGCACTAATTGTTGAAACAAGGGCAATTGTTGGCATCAAATGCGGAATGGTAACAGTTAAATGTTTTTGAAGTTCACCTGCCCCATCTATTTCTGCTGCCTCATAAAGTTCTTTCGGCACACTCATTAAAGATGCAAGATATATCATCATGTAATATCCTATGCCTTTAAAAATTGTTACAAGTGCAACTGAAATCATTGCAACTTTTGGGCTTGAGAGCCAATTTATGCCAGGGATATCAAAAGTTTCAAAAAAATAATTTAAAAGTCCAGTTGGTGCGTAAAGCCATTTAAATGCTATTGCAACAACTACAATTGATACAACAACAGGAAGGTAAATAATCAGTTTATAAAGGGTTTTACCCCTTATTTTTTGGTTTATCAAAATTGCTAAAAATAAAGGAAAAATTACCAAAAACGGAGTTGTCAAAATTAAAAAATAAAATGTATTAAAAAGCGATTTTATAAAAATTGGTGAATGATACAATGCTTTATAGTTTGCAAGCGTGCCAAAAACAGGTGAATAAATATCGTTTGAATAATCTTGAAAACTGTAAACTATTGTTTCAAAAAATGGAATAAAGAAAAATATGCCCAATAAAATAAGAGATGGCATTAAAAATATATATGGGGTAATTTTCCATTTGTTCTGCATATTTTAATAATAATCTAATGTTAATAAAAATTAAATATTAAATGTGTTATTTACTCTAGATGGGCGGTTTTGTAACGATATGTTTCATTTTTATTATAAAAATGTTATAATAAAAGCAAGAAAACCAGTTTTTGTGTTTTATATAATTGTGTAAAAGGGGAAGTGTTGTATGATAGAACCAATTTCTTGTAATTGCAAAAAACCTCATTTAAATTTTAAAGGTGCTGCAAATTCAAATGCTGAAATGCCTGAAACTTTAAGCACAAGAGGTATGTACGAAAAAACTGTTAAAGATGTAAGCAACATCCAATCCCAATTTATTGCACCAAACGGTGTTGGAAATAATTTGAACGTTAAAGGCTAATCCCTATCTTACAAACAAAGATTTAAAGGCTCGCTTTAGTGTATAAAAATCTATTGAAAAGATGATACTTGCTATCATCTTTTTTACGTTTAAAGGATTAAATCTTTCACAAAAATAATCATAATTTTTAAATATAAATCTTAATACATCAAATCTTATTCTTTTATTATATCCAACGTATAATTTCACACAATCTGGTTTTAAATATCTAAAATTTCCAATTACTGGATTTGCACTCGATAGATTTGTTTTGTGGCGTCTATAGGCAAATAAAGGGGCTGAAATTGTCGCAGAGCCGCCTATTAAATGTAAAAATGTAAATGCAATTTTATCTGCACCTTTTTTCCAATCTTTTGGTGTTGGATATTTTAATAAAAAGTCTGCGGCAGATTTTCTCATCATAGCTGAAGATGTCGGTCCCCAGGCCCAATTTCCGAATTTACAATTTTTATTATCTAAAACTTTTATTTCAAAATCTTTAATTTTCTCTTCAATATTAAAGATTTCATCTTCATTTTCTAAAGATGTACTATAGTCTTTATTTTGATACCCCGATGTAGATAATGATACAAGAGAATGAATTGTTGAATTTTCATCAATTTCAAACTGGTCGCTTGATGTGAATGCAACAGATGTATTCATGTGCACCTGTAGGTGGCACATTAAATAATCTTTCATTAAAACATCGTCTGCATCAACAAGACATATAAATTCACCTGATGCTATTTTTAAACCCTCTAAAAAAGCCCCGAACTGGCCAAGGTTTTCACTATTGTGGATAACCTTATATTTTTTTTCTGTAATTTTTATTTGTCTAAAAAATTTATTTATAAAACTTCTATCTAAAAGATTATCAAGATATTCCTTTGTTTCATCAAAGGATGCATCATCTACAATAATCACTTCAAAATTTTTATACGTTTGATTTTCAATGCTCTCAAGCAAATCCGGCAAATATTTTGCAAGGTTAAAACAAGTAATAATAATGCTTACTTTTGGTCTTTTTAATAAATTATTCTGCATAAACTAAATTCTATCATATTTTGTATAAATTTTATTAAAAATAAAATTTAAATCAGCAAGATAATTTTCGCGCTAAAATGTATTTATGAAAAAAATTTTATTATCTTTAATAATATTTTTATTTTTTGTGTTTAATTTTTCATTGCATGTTTTTGCGCAGCAGTATACAGAACGAAATATAGACCAAAATGTTGAACAACAGCTTAATGAAAAGCAAAACAATGCTGCAATTTATACAAATTCTGCCTATGGAATTGTAAAAGAAATAAACTATGATTACACAGAAAAAACCGATAACCCTGAAAATATTTCAAAACAAATAGTTACGGTTAAAATCACCACAGGTGAGTTTAAAGGTAAAGAAAAACTAACAGATAATATGCTGACAGGAAACCCTGCCTATGAAGTATTTTTAAAGGAAGGCGACAGAGTACTTCTTGCTTTAGAATCTAAAAGTCCAAAACCCCAAAATATAAACGAAGTGGATGTTTTCATAACAGATGTAAAACGTGCAGGCACTCTTTATCTTTATTCCTTTATCTTCATTGCATTTTTAATTTTAATAGGAAGAAAAAAGGGGCTTCTAAGCCTTTTATCAATAATTATTACGGTTTTGTTAATTTTCTTAATATTTGTACCATTAGTGCTTTTTAACATATCGCCAATTTTTGCAGCCCTTATAATATCGATATTATCTACAGCAGCCACGATGTATCTTGTTGCTGGGTATAATTCAAAAAGCCATGCCGCAGTTTTAGGAACGATTTTAAGTTTAATTTTTGCAAGCCTTTTATCTATTCTTTCCATTAAAATGGCACATTTGACTGGCTTTATGGGAGAAGAAAGTATATTTTTATACACACAACGTCCAGATTTAAGTTTTACTGGCATTCTTGCAGCATCAATGATTATAGCAGCACTTGGGGCTTTAATGGATGTTGCAATTTCAATATCAAGCACAATTAATGAAATTCACATAACAGATAAAAATTTAACCATAATGGAATTGTTTAAATCCGGCATGAATGTTGGCCGGGATATTATTGGCACAATGTCGAACACTTTGATTTTAGTATATCTTGGAAGTGCCATGCCGCTTGTTTTATTATCTTCAAACATTGATGCTGGGAAATTTTTTAATCTAAATCAGGTTGCAGGAGAAATATTATCGGCACTTGTTGGCAGTATTTCACTTTTAGCTTGTGTACCTTTAACAGCTATTATGGCATCATACCTTGTAAAACGCCGCAAGGTAAAGGAAGAAAACACTAAAACCGAAGAAACAGAGGATGATGCTACCATTTCTTAAATATGAAAAATACTGCAAGAACTATAAATAAAAATCCTATAATATAGTTCCATTTTAATCCTTCTTTTAAATACAGAGCAGAAAATATTATAAATACAATAAGTGTTATTACTTCTTGAATAGTTTTTAATTGATACGCATTGTATATTTCATAACCAATCCTATTTGCAGGCACCTGAAAACAATATTCAAAAAATGCTATGCCCCAGCTTATTAAAATAACCGCAAAAAGTGCTGTTTTTGGAAATTTTAGATGACCATACCAGGCAAATGTCATAAAAACATTTGAAATTATAAGCAAAATTATTGGCAGTGCCGCCTTAAATGCAATATTTATCATGCGTAATATTTTAAAACAAAAAATCTTTTTAGTGATACAATTTTATGTGCAAATATGGAATAGTTTAGGAGGTTTTAAAATGATTAGCGAAAAAATGAATGCTGCATTAAATAAACAGGTAAATGCTGAAATGTATTCAGCATATTTATACCTTGCAATGCAGGCATATTTCAATAAATTAAATCTTACAGGTTTTGTAAATTGGATGAATGTTCAAGTGCAGGAAGAAATGGCTCATGCAAAAGGCTTGTATGATTACATTCAGGAAAGAGGCGGCGAAATTGTATTAGATGCCATTGAAAAGCCTGAACAAAACTGGAATTCGCCATTAGATGTTTTTGAAGCAATTTTAAAACATGAACAACTTGTAACGTCTCTAATCAATAATTTAGCAGATGTTGCAGATGAAACAAAAGACAGGGCAGCAGGGCTTTTCCTTCAATGGTATATTAAAGAACAAGTTGAAGAAGAAGCCAGTGTTTCAGGTGTTTTAGATACTTTAAGAATGATAAAAGATGATGCCCATGCGCTTTTATTATTAGATAGAGAACTTGCTGCAAGAGTATTTAACCCTCCTGTTATCGGGTAATGTAAATTTTAAATAAAATAGACGGGTGCTTTTACAGGCGCCCGTTTTTAGTGCTTCATAGCCATTTATTAAGTATTTTGTAAAATATAAAATTAGAATATAGCTTTAGTTAATGGTAATATATTTTTATAAAATTTAAAGGATGTTCGGAAGGTTTTTTATGTTAAAAAAGATACTTTTATTGTGTTTAGCTGTGTTTGTTCCCTTGAGTGCTTTTGGCATCGAGGAAGATATTGTAAAAGAAAACCTCATACAAAAAAGAATAGATGATGTTGGCACAAAGATTTTAAATTCTAATAAAATTGATGAAAGAATCGTTTTTGTTTATGATAAAACAGAACAAAAAGAAAAATTAAACATTGATAAAACCCTTGTCACAAGGCAAGTTGTGCTTTATGGTTATAATTATAAATTTATTGAAGATAATAATGAACTTGCAGCATTTTTATCTAGAAAAATTGCTGAAGCCCACAGGTCTTATGCGGGTGTATTTAATGGCAGATTGAGTTCTTTAAAAATAAAAGCTGCACCAAAAAAATTCCAGCTTGTGTTTGATAAAGTTGCAGTAGATTATATGGTGCATGCAGGATACAACCCTGTGGCGCTTATCACCCTTATAAATAAAACCTATCCTCAAAAAAGAAACGATACCTTTTCTGCAAGTAATCTTGCCTCAAAAAGACTTGCTGTAATTTATGAATATATCTATACAAAATATCCGTATTTTCTTGTGCACAATGAGTATATAAATAACATACATTATCAAAATTTCCTTTTAACATCTGCCGAAAACAGAAAAAAGCTTGAAGAAAAAGTGAAACTGCGTTCTCGTGGAGAATTGGACTATGAATAAAATTGTAAAATATATCTTTGCAATCTTAATATCTTTTATTTGTACCAACCCAGGTTTTTGTGAAGAATTATTGCAAGATAATCTTGTTGAAATTTTAAAAGAAAGAAACATTGAAAAACCTTATGTGCATCTGAATTATAACTATCAATCTCCTGTAAAAATTCCAATTAAAATTTCTATCACAGAAAAAATAAAATCCGAACTTGATATATATGAAGGGCAGGAAGTGCGTTTTGAAGTTCAGGAAGATGTTATTTACAAGCGCAAAATTAAATTAAAAGAAGGCGATATTATAAAAGCAAGGGTGGGTACTATTATAAAAAGCGGCATGAACGGAATTCCCGCAAGTGTCATTTTTGATAATTTTGAAATTGAAAATTCTAAAGATATTACAAAAGGGCAAATTTCCAATACACTTGAAGTTTTCGGACAAGACAGAACATACATTGTTTTCCCATTAAAGTGGGCGCTTACTATTTTGCCGCCAACAGGTTCTCTCACAAATTTTATAATGGGAGGGCATGTGAAATTAAAACCAAGTAAAACCTTAAAGCTTTATTACCACCCTGAATGGCTGTAATAATTTAGCTTTTGAAAAATATTTATGCTAAAATTTAAAAAACTACATCTGATAAATGTATATGAACCAAGAGGGAATTAACCAGAAGTGGCAAAGATTGTTTCTATAAAAGATGCTGTAAGTTTAATAAAAGATAGTGCAACAGTTATGATTGGCGGATTTTTAAGCTGCGGTGTTCCTGATAAATTAATTGATGAACTTATATTGCAAAATGTTAAAAATTTAACAATGATATCAAATGATACATCCACACCCGATACTGACAAGGGAAAATTAATTGTTAATAAACAGGTAAAAAAACTTATCACAAGCCATATAGGGACAAATCCTGAAACCGGAAAACAGATGAATGCAGGCGAAATAGACGTAGAACTGACGCCTATGGGCACTTTGATGGAAAGAATAAGGGCCAAAGGCGCAGGTCTTGGCGGTATTTTAACACCTACAGGCGTTAATACCGTGATAGAAGAAGGCAAACAAACAGTGAATGTGGATGGTAAAAAATTTATTTTTGAACAGCCCATTGGTGCAGACTTTGCCCTGATTTACGGCACAAAAGCAGATAAATACGGTAATGTTTCATACCTTGGCACCACGAGAAACTGCAATACTGTTATGGCAACTGCTGCAAAAACGGTTATTGTGCAGGCTGATGAAATTGTAGAATGTCTTAACCCAAATGAGGTTATAATCCCCGGGCTTTTTGTAGATTATATTGTGCAAAACGATGAAAAACAGGCGGAGTGCAGCAGATGATGGAATTATTAACTAAAGAAAAAGTAAGGCAAATCATAGCAAAAAGAGCCGCTAAAGAGTTTGAAGATGGGGATGTTGTAACCCTTGGAATAGGCTTGCCTACTGAAGTTACAAAATATGTGCCATCAGACAAAAGAGTAATGTTTCAATCTGAAAATGGTGTGCTTGGCGTGGGGCAAAACCAAAGCGGCGAAAACATTGATAAAAAGGTGATAAATGCTGGCGGTGCCTATGTGGAAGCGGTTCAAGGCGCTTGTTTTTATGATTCGCAAATGGCGTTTATTTTGATGCGCGGAGGTCATATTGATGCAACAGTATTGGGCGCCTTGCAGGTAGATGAACTTGGAAATCTTGCAAACTGGTCAGTCCCGGGGAAATTCACACCTGGTATGGGTGGTGCTATGGATTTAGTTGTGGGCGCAAAAAAAGTAATAGTTGTGATGGAGCACACATCAAAAGGCCAGGTTAAGATTGTTAAGAAATGTAACCTACCATTAACAGCTTCCAGTGAAGTAAATCTTATCATCACAGAAAAATGCGTGTTTAGGGTGGATTTTGATGAAAATAAAATCTCTCGCGGGCTTGTTTTAGAAGAAATTAATCCAATGTTTTCAATTGATGATATAAAACGCACTACAGAAGCTGATTTTAGAGTTTCTGAAAATTTAATTGAGATGGAAATATAAATTATTCCATGTATTTTTGCAAAATTAATTTTTTTAAAGCTTTTGCATTTACTGCATCAGGTTCAATTTCTAATAATTTATCCAAATATTCAACAGCCAAATTATAGTGTCCAAGTTTTTTTTGAGCGGCAGCCATAGCATATAGTGCATCTATAAATTTTTCATCCAATTTTATTGCTTCTTCTAAATCAGCCACAGCAGCTTGAACATCAGGACATTCAATATCTTTTCTTGTTAAAATTATTTTTGCTCTATTATAATATGCATCTGTCATTTTAGGATTTAATTGCAATGATTTTGTATAATCAAGCATAGCTTCATCAAAATTTTCCATAGCCTGATAGGCCACAGCCCTGTAAAAATAAGGAATTTCCCAGTCATTTTTTAATTCCAGGGATTTGTTGATATTTGAAATAGCGCATGCATATTTTCCGTCTTGAATGTCAAAAATCCCCATATCAAGATATTTTTTGTATTCATTTTCATTATTTTCAGTCATAAAATCTCCTTTAATAAATTAAATTGTATTATAAACACATCTTGACTTTTAGTTGTGTTAAGTTCAAAATTGGTGTATTAATGCTTATTTTAGCCTAATTTAACATAAAAGATTTTAGAAGATATAGTAGATGATTGGATATTTTATCGGGATAATTATACTGCTTTTGGTTTTTCTTGCCTATTTTATGCCTGCTTTAGGGGTATTATTAAATGGAGGCGAAATTATAAAAACCCTGAATTTTGGCTCCCACAGTGTATTTCAAGGAATAAACGCCGTAATTGACCCTATAAGTGCGTTTTTTATACTTATAATTCTTGTGATGGGCATTATATCTATGGTTTACGCCAAAGGATACTTGAAACCCTATGTGGCACAAGGGAAAAACATAAATTATCATATAATGTTTTTTGTAACACTAGTATTGTCAATGCTTGCTGTTGTCACTTGTCAAAATGCCCTGTTTTTCATAGTTTGTTGGGAAATTATGTCCCTTTCTTCGTTTTTCTTAGTAATATTTGAAAATGATAAAAAAGAAATTTTGGATGCAGGGGTAAAATACCTTGTGTTTATGCATATTTCGGTGCTTTTTATAATTGTAGTTTTTGCAATTTTATCAATAAAATCAGGCAGTTATGATTTTGCCTCTTTTGCCCCAATATTAAAGAGCAACAGGCATTTTGCCGATGTTATATTTTTGCTTGCATTCATTGGTTTTGGCATAAAATCAGGTTTTGTGCCATTTCATAACTGGCTGCCGGATGCTCATCCTGCGGCACCAAGCCATGTAAGCGCTATAATGTCTGGAGTGATGATAAAAACAGGGGTTTATGGTATTTTAAGGATAATTTCTTTAATAGGTGCTCCTTCAAAATTTATTGCTTATTTTGTTTTGATAATATCCCTAATAACCGCATTATATGGGGTTTTATATGCAATTAGCCAAAATGATTTTAAAAGAATGCTGGCTTATTCTTCTATTGAAAATATGGGTATAATAGGTATAGGGCTTGGAGTTGGGCTTTTGGGACTAGCTTATAATCAGCCTGTAGTAGCGCTTTTAGGGTTTACAGGTTCTGCTTTGCACACCCTAAACCACTCTATATTTAAAGAATTACTGTTTTTTGCAGCAGGAAATATATATATTAAAACCCACACCAAAAATATGGAGGCTCTAGGCGGCTTAATTAAGACTATGCCTTGCACAGCAGGGTTTTGTCTCCTTGCATCGCTTGCTATTTGTGCACTTCCACCTCTCAATGGCTTTATAAGTGAGGTTATGATTTATTTTGGTCTGTTTAAAGGGTTAGAAATAAATGTTTTTTCAAACTTTATAATTTTAGCGTTCGCAATTGCATCTTTGGCATTGGTTGGAACTATGGCTATACTTTGCTTTACCAAGGCTTTCAGCGTAATATTTCTTGGAAACCCAAGAGATACAAGGATGCTAAGGCCTGAAAACGATTGCGATATTTTTATGTTGGCGCCAATGGGAGTTTTATCAATAATGGCGCTAATTATAGGGCTTTTCCCGCAATATGTTGTGAAGATGCTTAGTTTGCCTGTGTTTCATGTGGTATCAGCGTTTCACGTACAGAACCCTGCCGTAATGCAAACTACAAAAACGCTTTCAAAATTAATGTTTGAACAAGCTGTATTTCTGCAAACGCTTTGTTTTATTGCATTAGCGTTGCTTATTTGCATAGGCTTACTTATGTTTTTGAAACTATCTTTATACAAGAAAATAGAAAAAGCTGAAACCTGGGGCTGTGGCTATAATAAAGCCGATTATAACGCCCAATATACAGCATCTTCCTATGTTAGTCCATTTCTTTCAATGCTAAAACCCTTGTTTAAAAATGTTTTCAACATAGAAAAACCAAAGAAAATTTTTCCATCGTCTGCACATTTTAGCGTGCAGATTGAAGATATTGAAGAAGCCTATTTAATAAAACCGGTATTAAAATTTGATGAATGGTTTCTATCAAAATTTGAAAAATTGCAGGATGGAAACTTGCAAGCGTATATAAAATATGGCCTTATTTTTCTTGCCATTGTGCTCATTTCCGTAATTTTAGGAAGCATTTTGTTATGATAAATTTTTTGAATACTATATTTTCAATTTTTGCACTTTTATTTTTACCATTTGTAATGGTTGGGATAATTAAAAAAACAAAAGCTTTTTGGGGCGGAAGAAAAGGCCCATCCATATTTCAGCCATTATACGATTTTATAAAATTATTAAAAAAAGATTCTGTAATAAGTAATAGCACATCTTTTATATTTAAGCTTGCTCCGCTTGTAACTATTGTATGCACTGTGTTTGCTGGGCTTTTTGCACCATTAATTACAGGAAGTGCCATAATAAACATTGAAATGGGGCTTATAATTTTTGCTTATATTCTTGGCTTAAATAAATTTTTTGCCCTAATTTCAGCTATGGATACAGGTTCCAGTTTTGAAGGAATGGGCGCTTCTCGTGAAGCCTGTTTCACTGCAATTGTAGAGCCTGCATTTTTTATGATAATTGCATCAATTATGGCAATAAGTCATAATTTTACTTTTGATAGTTTATCTAAGATTATTCAAAATATGGGAAATTATGGGGTTTTAATCTGCATATTTGCAGTTTTGGCCCTGTTTTTGATGGTTTTAATTGAAGGATGCAGAGTACCTGTGGATGATCCTGCCACCCATCTTGAACTTACAATGATTCATGAGGTTATGATACTTGATAATTCAGGATTTGATTTAGCAATGTTGACCTATGCTGCCTCTATGAAAATGCTTTTAATCTCTTCTTTAATTGTAAAAATTATAATTCCTGATGGCACACCTTATTATCCCATTTATTATTTAGCGGCAATCCTTTTGATATCAATAATTATAGGTACTATAGAATCTTCAATGGCAAGAATCAGGATGTCTCATGTTTTTGAATTTATATTTATTATGAGCTCTTTTGCGCTTGTAATCCTTTCTTTGACAGCAGTAAGGGTATTTGGAGGCTAGAAAATTATGGAAAATGGTTTTGTAATTTTATTTGGTTTAACAATGCTCTATCTTGCTGCTACAAGCAGGATAATTTCTCACATCAGGGTGCTTGTAGTGCAAGGAATTTTATTATTTTTAATATGTTTTTTGGGATATAAAGATACTCCGCTTTTAAATTTAGCATTTTTAACTGCTGAAACAATTGTTGTAAAATCCATCCTTATTCCTTTATTTTTGTATAGAATTTTAAAGAAAACTCATGCAAAAAGGGATGAAGAAGCAAATATTCCGCATTTTTACTGTCTTGTAATTTCAAGTGTAATTTTGCTTTTCGGATTTTTAACATCAAATTATATGGCATCTCATAATTCTGTATCAGCACTACATTTTGGGGTTGCAATATCTGTTATTGTAATAAGTTTATGGCTGATTACAATAAAGCACAAAATTGTATCAAATGTCATAGAATTTATTGCAATGGAGAATGGAATATTTTTACTTTCTCTTTCTGTTGCTGGTGAAATGCCAATTTTAGTGAATCTTGGTGTTCTTTTGGATGTATTTATTGCGGTGTATATTTTAGGTCTTTTTGTAAAAGAAATTGATAAAGAATTTAAAGACCTTGAAGTATCACATCTTTCAGGCCTGAAGGATTATGAAGATTAAGGTTATGAAAAATTAAGGATTATTAAAAAATGTTAACCATTCATTCAATTATAATATCAATAATATTAATATTTCCTGTAATATCAGGAGTTTTGACTGTTTTAATCAAAAGAAAAGCTTTCAGCAATTTTATGTTGAATCTTTATGGTGTACTCCATTTTCTAGGGTCAATGTATTTGATATTTAGTAATGAAGCAAATTTTAACAAATATTTTACTGTGGATAATTTAAATAAAATATTTCTGCTTATTCTATCCTTTGTATTTTTGATGGTGGTTATTTATAACAATGGCTATACAAAGAATTTAACTGTTTATTCAAATAGAAAAGCTTGTTTTTATTCTAATGCCGTTATTACATTTGTTGCAGCTATGACAGGTGCTATTCTTGCTACAGACCTTGGCACAGCCTGGGTTTTGGTGGAAGCTACAACCCTTGCAAGTGCTTATTTAATATATTTTAATAAAACAAAAAGTTCAATTGAAGCCGCGTGGAAATACGTTTTTATGTGTTCTATAGGGATTGCATTGGCGTTTGTTGGGATAATATTTTTAAATATTTCATCAGGTGGTATAAATTCTTTAAATTATACAGAATTATCCAAAAATGCCCAATTTTTCAATATCTTTTGGCTGAAGCTTTCTTTTATATTTATATTGTTTGGGTTTGGAACCAAAATGGGGCTTGCGCCAGTACATTTTTGGCTGCCTGATGCACATTCAGAATCTCCATCACCTGTTTCAGCTTTATTATCTGCAACCCTTTTAAATTCAGCATACCTTGTAATATTGAGGGTATTTAATATTTTAAATATTACAGGATGCAGCATTTATGGCAGGATAATGCTTGCTGTGATGGGCTTTTTATCATTGTTTGTGGCGGCAGTATTTATTTATCACATTAAAAATTATAAAAGAATGCTTGCATATTCATCCATTGAAAATATGGGCATTTTAGCAATAGGAACGGCACTTTTTAATGGGGCACATTATGCTGTAATATTACATCTTTTGGGGCATTCTTTTGTAAAGGCTTCGTTTTTTCTTACATCTGGAAATATTTTAGAACTTTTTGAAACAAAGAGAATTAAATCAACTAAAAGTATAATGACAATAGACAAAAACACTGCTTGGCTTTGGATAGATTCATTTATTGCAATTTGTGCATTTCCAACCTCTGTTCTTTTTATTAGCGAATTTTTGATGATAAAAAAAATGATTGCATCACAGCATTATGTCTTGTGTGTACTGTTTGTGCTTTTGCTTACAGTGATTTTATTCGGTATGGGTAAAGCTGTTTTAAATATGGTGTTCAATAAATCTGGTGAAGAAAAATTTGAAATGACAGAAAAAAATAAAGAAAAATTGTCGCTTTCTATGTATATTCCGCAGACAATTTTGCTTGCAATAGTATTTATTTTGGGTGTTTATATTCCGCCATTTTTGCACAATATTATAAATATGGCAGGTATTAGCATGTTAGCAGGTTTTTAAATTTTTAAGGGAAATTTATAAAGATGATAAAAAATTGGCATATTGCAAAAAATAATGAAAGATTAAGCCTGAATGACTTACCTGTTTTAGATATTAAGGATTTAAGAAAAGAAACCATAGAATTTTGTAAAAATGGCCTTCGTCCTGCTGGGTTTTTTGGCAAAGATGAAGGGGATGGAGTTGTCAAATTATTTATAATTCTTGCAGATGACAAAGGTGTGCTTGGCAAAAAAGGTGTTTTTTATGTTTCAAGTGCAATATTTTGGGCGCACATCAGGCTTTATGATTCTTTTACATCTGAAATTCCTGCATTTCACATGTTTGAACGAGAATTTTTTGAAGAATTTAAGATTGAACCTTTGGGGCATCCATGGTTAAAACCTTTAAGAAAAAACCAAGACAGGTATGAATTTTTTGAAATGGAAGGGGATGAAATTCACCATGTGCTTGTGGGGCCAATCCATGCAGGGGTGATAGAACCGGGTCATTTTAGGTTTATGTGCAATGGGGAAACTGTGTACCATCTTGAAATAATGTTAGGGTATCAGCACAGGGGCGTGGAAGATTTAATGGTAAAAAACCCGACAAACCAGCTGGCAGAATCAATTTGCGGGGATAGTGTCATTGCAAATAATATTGCATATTCTTCTCTGATGGAATCTATTAAAGGAATTTCTGTTTCAAATAAGGCGCAATTAATAAGGAAATTGGCGCTTGAAATGGAGCGGGCTGCAATTCATATTGGGGATTTAGGTGCAATAGCAGGGGATATAGCATATCTTATGGGCGCATCTGTTTTTGGAGCCACAAGAACTTTGGTTATAAATACTATGCTTGAATTTTCAGGAAGCCGCTTTGGCCGCGGGCTAATTACACTTGGCGGTGTGAATTTTGAAATTGATGAAGAAAAGATTGAACGCGCCAGAAAGACATTTGATAAGGTGGAAAAAGATGTTTGCCGTATGGTAAAAACTATGCTGAAAAATTCAAGTGTAGCTTCAAGGCTTGAAAAAACAGGCACAATAAGCAAAGAAAGAGCCGAAGAAATTGGTTTGGTTGGAATGGCAGCAAGGGCATCCGGGGTAAATTTGGATTCAAGATTTGATTTTGCTGATAAATGGATGGATGAATTGAATATAGAGCCTGTGAAAATAAAAGGTACAGGGGATGTAAATGCAAGGTTTAAATTGAGATACAGAGAGATTTTACAATCTTTTACTATAATAAGGAAAATTTTTGATAAATTAAAAGAATATGCCCACGAGCCTATAAATTGTGGTTATGAGGCATTAAGCAAAGAAAATGCGAAAAATGCTTTTGTGATTTCAATAATAGAAGGCTGGAGAGGAGAAGTTATTCACATTGCAATGACAGATAGATGCGGCAAATTATTAAAGTATAAAATAAAAGACCCTTCTTTTAATAATTGGTATGCTCTTGCACTTGCTGTTAGAAACAATGGGGTTTCAGATTTCCCTCTTTGCAACAAAAGTTTTAACCTTTCATATTGTGGGTGTGACCTGTAAAAAAAGGAATATAAAATGTTTGATACACTAAAATCAAAAATATATCAAGGAAAACAATACATAAAAAATATTGAATGCGCCCAAATGAGGGAGCAATTTAGAGGGCTACCTATTCTAAAAGATAAAAATTGCGATAATTGTGCAAAATGTCAAAACATTTGCCCTACAGGCGCATTGAATATTAACCCATTGACAATTGATATGGGAAAATGTACATTTTGCGGCGCTTGCAAAAATATCTGCACAAAAAATGCCATAAATTTTTCAAATTTTTATAAACTTTCTACAACAGATTCAAAAAACCTTGTTATAGATGAAAGGATGACAAAAGAACTTTTTGAAAAGACTGCAATTGAAACCAAAAAAGAAATAACATCAGTCTTTTCAAAATCTTTAAAATTAAGACAAGTTTCAGCAGGGGGCTGTAATGGTTGTGAAATGGAATTAAATGCCTGCTCAAATGTAAATTTTGATATGGGAAGGTTTGGGATAGATTTTGTTGCATCTCCAAGGCATGCTGATGGCATTGTAATAACAGGGCCTGTTACAAAAAATATGGCTTATGCCCTTGAAGATTGCTACAAGGCAGTTCCTAACCCAAAAATGGTGATTTTATGCGGAGCATGTGCAATTTCTGGCGGGATTTTTCAAAATTCTACAGAAATTGACCGCGAATTTTTGAAAAAATATCCTATAGATTTATACATTCCAGGCTGCCCTGTTCACCCTCTAACCTTTATAAATGGAGTTTTGGGGTATATTAAAGAAAAGAAAACACATTAATTTATTTGCCTTAAAGTCTTTATAGTGCTTGATTAAATATTTTGGGTATTTTATCAGGTTTATGTTGTTTATATTTTGTTTTGAATCACTGTCATATTGGCAGTTTGCAAACAATGGATATGTTGTTTGTAAACTATATTTTGTGTTTTTGAAAATACATAAGAAAAGGGCACCTAAAGGTTACTGAAAAAGGTGCCCGAAAAGTTGTTCATCAAAAAATTGCATGAGCCGCCCCCTACTGCACACTTTTATACTCAAGGATAATAAAGCCATCGCCACCATTACCCCCTCTGCCGCCTGTTCTATTTAATACAGCACCGCCTCCGCCTCCACCGCCAAAGGCTCCATTACCTCCATCAGGTGAAGCTGCTGTAGATTTAGCATTACATATAGTTTCATAAAGCGGAGATGGTATTGCACTTCCTCCGCATCCTGGACGTACAGGCCCCGCTGTTTCTTCAACCCCATCATTAGAATTAATAGATGTATTGCATACTTTATTTCCTTCACCATCTTTTGAATTAAATATGCAGGCTAAATATCCGCCCATACCACCATAATCATTTATACCTTTTTGTCCGTTAATAATACTTAAATTATTCTGAACAAAATCTTTGTATAATGCATTGTAATTATCAGGAAACTTAACTTCACCTCCATGGATTCCTGAATCAGATGTTCCAATATTTCCTTTAATGCCGCCTCTAGCAGATAATGTTACCTTCTTTCCTCCTGATTTAACAGTTAATGTTGTTGTTCCTCCATTACCATCTCCAACAATAGAACTTCCGCCTTTGCCAATATTTATTATCATTTTTCTATCAGTCCCATCGAAATTAGTTAATACTCCTTTAACAATTTCACCAGCTGTTCCTCCACCTCCATTTGTTCCACCCCATTCAATATAGATATACCCGTTAGCACCCTTGCCCCCGTATCCAGGTATTCCTTTGTCATTAATTACACCTCCTCCTCCGCCACCGCCTGCGCCGTAACTTGTAATTAATGCATCCCCGCCGTCAGATTGTGCTCCTCCTTCTAAACCTCCTTTTAATAAAGCTCCGTTTAGATCATAGAGCTGTCCTCCTTTTCCTCCGCCTGCTCCATTACCCGGAGTTTTACCGGCTCCTCCATTTTCTCCCCCGTTATGAAAATTAGTCTTTTTCCAATTAACATATTTAGCATAACTACTATCTACATTACTTGTTTTTATTCCTCCCCCAATACCATAAGAATTATTTATATACGTTTCATCACTTTCATATTTCCCCCCTTTACCTCCTGAAACTGATATCAATGTGGTACCGCTGCTATTTGTAATAGATGTACTTCCTCCATTATTACCATTACTTCCATAACTTGTAGTCTTACCTCCCCCCGTCCCTATATTAAAGTTAAGCTTTTGGCCCGGTGTTACACTTAATTCTCCTATCCATATTTGTCCTGCTCCTCCACCGCCTCCAGAGTTTGATTTAGTATAGTATTGGCATTTAAATACATTTTTTTTACCTGTTCCTCCATAATACATACGAAGGGCTCCAGGTTTGCCGGCTTCAAACCTGCATATTGTACTCCCATCTTGACATGAGGTACCTTTTCCGCCTCCCTTGCCGCCATTGCAGCGTTCTTCTCCAAATATATTCTGTGAGCCTGGTATGATGCCCGCAGAATTATATGATGCAGAAACACCACCGTATCCGCCTCCACCTCCACCACCTTTTCCTTGTATACTGGTAGTTGCATAACCGGCTTGACCTGCATTACCCTGACCGCCGCCAATAAAAGTATTTAAAGATTTTCCGCCGCTGCCACCACCACCGCTGTATGTTCCAGCACCGCCGCCTCCTCCGCCTGCTCCGTATCCGCCTCCGCCACCGCCACCGCCGCCCGCAGCAGCAATACTAGTGAATTCAACACCGCATCCGCCTCCACCACCGCCACCGCCAGCTTGAAATATTATTGAAGCATCAGCAGCCCCTGATGCTGTTGAAACAGTGGTAGGGCCGCCACCTCCATAACCGTTTCCTGCTGTTGAAGAACCTATATATCTGTAACCGCCCCCGCCACCTGCGGCCCAAATTGATCCATAGCCGCCATTGCCTGCATAAAAATTCCCGCTTTTTGCCTGAGCACCTCTACCACCTGCTGCTAGAAGAATATTTTGTGTGCCATAACTACCGTTGCCTGCTGCGTTAACATTTCCTGCATTTGTACTGTGTATTGAATCAGACCCACTGCCGCCAGATATGCCATTGCATAACCCTGCACTAATATTTTCACGCCCGCCGGCATAACAGGACTCTGCACCACCACATCCCCCGCCACCAATTTTTATATATATAGCCTGACTGGTTATATCCAAACTTTTATTACTCAAAAAACCACCGCTGCCGCCCCCGCCGCCATAACCGTATGATGCGTGGGCTCCGCCTCCGCCTCCGCCGCAGGCAGTTATTTTAATACTTGAACCTGTAATACCACCAGGACTGACTTTAATAGCTTCATCTGCAATATAGGTCCATTGAGTTTCCCCGCTTGTCTTGCATCTTGAATCAAGCTCGGGAGCACCATATCCTGCTTTTGGAAATCTTTCAACTTTAGTTTCACCTAAGCTCAAATAATCATTGTATGTTTCAGTTGTATTGGGTATATTTCCATAGGCCCAGTCTGTGCCCACTCCTCCGCTTGCTCCCCCTCCGCCTGCACCTATTAAGAATACACGGAGTTTATTTACATTATCAGGAACAATCCAATTGCTTTCAGATGATGTTATTTCTTTATTACCGTATGAAGCATCTCCACCAGCACCGCCTGCTCCCATCATAGTTACGTTAATTCTACTAGCATCTGTTGGTATATTAAATTCTTTTTGTTCAGAACTATCTGTAAATATAGTAATAACACTATCCTTATCATACTTTGATGCATCAGCTAATATCTTAACCTCAGCATCTGTTACCCTTCTTGTCATCACAGGAGCAAGTGCTGCCATAAGCAATGATGCCACTAAAAGTGCCATTAATAATTCTACTAATGAAAACCCAGCTTTTTTGTTACTCTTTATGTCACCCTGAACTTGTTTCAGGGTCTTCCTGTAATCTGTTGGAGATTCTGATATAAATTCAGAATGACATGATTTGTTCAGGGTGACAGGTTGAAAAAAGGCAGGTTTCTTATGGATTGCCGCGTCGCTTTGCTCCTCGCAATGACAGAGGGGAAAATCCTCATAATGACGAGTTTTAAAAAAGGTCGATGGCATTTGAAATGACCAGTGCTTTCTGCTCACCTGGGTAATTGAAACGGTAGTGTTATTGGTATTGAATTTCTTTAAAACCATAAGTTTTAACTCCTTTTAGATAAACAATTTTAGATAAACAATTTGTAAAAATCTGCGAGTTCGGAAAAATAGGTCACAGACATTTTAGAATTATACGGCAAAATAGTTCACATGACAAGACTGCAATTTTTAGGTAAGAATATCAAAAAATATAGGCTGCAAAACGAATACAGCCAGGAATTTCTTGCCGAAAAGTGCAATTTATCAAGAGAATATATTTCAAGAATTGAATCTGGGCAAAAATATGTAAGCCTGAAAAAAATTTTTATGATAGCAGATGTATTAAAGGTTTCAATAAACACGCTTTTTGATTTTGAATGAAAGAGGGCTTTACCAAAATTTAAAACTGTCGATAAATTTTTCTATTTGGTGCTGAAATCTGTTTACATTTCTTAATTTTTCTTGGTTTTTTGTCATATCATCAAGGATTTTATTGAAATCTTCCGTGAAATCCGGAGCTTCAGAAATGGCTTTTGCTGCATTGAGTGTTGATTCCGGGGTTATGCTGTCTACAAATTGTTTAATACAGATAAGCACCTCACGCACATCGCTAAAAGCTTCCATATAATCGGAAATTCTAAGTGCTTCTGATACAATTATGCCTTTTGCGCCTGGTGTATCTGTTTTTGGTGGCATAATTTCTATCGATTTTGAACCGCCAAGCCCATTGTATTCCACCTTTGCGATGGCGCCATCAGGGATTTTCGTGTTTGGTTTTGTGATTACAATTTCGCATAAAATACTGTCCATGCCTTGTTTAAGGTTTCTGACATGTCCTACAATTATGCCCATAAACCGTACTGGGGAGCCTTTTATCAAGCTATCTGCATCTTGAAACCTTATAGTATAAAGGTTTGGCTTTACAAACTTATTATAATAAATTCTATGAGCCGTGAAAAATACAGCTACAGCAAGGGTTATAAGAATTAAAATCTCGATTATTCTTGCTTTTTTCAATATTCTACACCCTCCCTGGCCTCAACTCCTATATTCCAGTAGTGTTTCACGGGTTTTATTTCTGAAACAAGGTGTGCAATTTCAATAATTTTTTCATTGGCATTTCTGCCTGTGAGCACTATTTCTACCCCTTTTGGTTTATTTTTCAAGGTTTCAAGCATATCTTCAAGATCTATAAGCCCTAAATCAAGCGCTATATTTGCCTCATCCAAAATCACAAGTTCATACTCACAATTTTTAATAGCATTTTTTGCAAATGCCCATCCCTTCTGGATTTCAGCCTTATCTTCATTGTTTACATTATTTTTATAAACAATCCTATTTAAACCTGCATTTATTACCTTAAAACGATTTTTGATATCACCTGAAAGGTTTGAAAACGAATGGATTTCACCATAATCGGAACCGCCTTTTGTAAACATTACAATAAGTACATTCCAGCCGCGCCCAAGAGCACGAAGCGCAAGACCAAGACTGGCTGTGGTTTTGCCTTTGCCATCTCCTGTATAAACCTGTATATAGCCGATTTTATTAAAACACGGGTTATGAAGATTATCCAAATCCATAGAAAAATTTTATCATAAAAAATGTTAAAAAAAATTCACAAAAAGAGCCAAAAAAATGTTAGAAACCCGGATAGTGTGGAATTAAGATATTAGTGCTTAGATAAAAATAAGGCTTAATTTTTCATGTCAATTTCCCCTATTTCTGCTTCCAGTTTATATCAAGAGCAAATAAATTACTTTTTAGATGCAACCCGCACAGATTTTAATTCTGTGAGTAATTTACTTGCCAAATTTGGGGTGAAATCCACTGGGGATACTCAAAAGGACCTTGCTAAATTACAGGAAATCCAAAAAAAGACCGCAATAGAAGCAAAACAAAGCCTGTCTGAGGATGAAACGCCCTCTACAAGCGCTAAAGAACCTGAGTCTTATATTTGGTACAGTATAATGTATCAGCTTGGATTAGACCCAACAGGCTCTCCACAGAAGGATTTTCAGGAAATTATGACTGAAATTGTGGATAGAATACAAGGCGCAAAAAGTGAAAGTGAATATAATAAGTATATGGGCTTAATTGCCCTTGTAGAGAATCTTTTCATAGCTTCAGGCGTGAAAATCAGCGATATATCAGCAGATTCGCTCTCTGCGTACCAATCCATGGAACTCCTCGCTAACTATAATAAAGCATCGCTTGAAAACACGTAAAATATTCAGGCTTGAAAGCCTTGGTGCGTATGCATTTTGGCATTTTGTACGCGAAACATATACATAAAATAAGCAAAAATAATAAACACCTGTAAATTTTATCAAGAGTCCAAAGCGCCTGATTCAATAAGGCGCTTTTTGAGCTGGGGCGCGGTTTTCATGTCTATAAAGTTCCAAGGCAGCTTGCCATCCGGGTTTTCGGGCACAGGACATTGCGCGTATAATTCCATATCAGGTAAAATTCCTGCTTTTGCCATTTGGCGCCAGGTTTGTTTGAATGCACCCAGGTTGCCCCCATTTTCTGTAACTTTTAACAAGTATGATGACAATGAAAAGCCTGCTCTTGCTAGGATTGATTGCACTGTATCCCAATCAATGCTTGTTGGGCGGAAATTTATACCCATCTTGGAAATTTTGTTTTTTAAATGTGTTAATTTAACGTTTAATTCCTTATGGTTAGCCTTTTTTGACCATTGAAAAGGGGTGTGAGCCTTTGGTATAAAGGTTGAAACGCTGAGTGTCAGTTCAAAACCTTTATTTGCAGTCTTTAAACGTTTCATTAAATCTATGAGTGCATCTATATCATCCATTGTTTCTGTTGGAAGTCCAATCATAGCATATATTTTAAGCCCTTTTAACCCATAAAGCCTTGCATCTTCAACAGTTTTTAGAATTTGTTCATCTGTTAAATCTTTATTTATAACCTTTCTTAGTCTTTCACTTCCGGCTTCTACGGCAATAGTAGCACTTTTCTGCCCGCATTCTACTAATGTCCTTATTACATTTTCATCTGCAAGATCTGCGCGAAGCGAAGAAAGCGTGAGCTCAATAGGGTTTATTTTATTTTTTTCTCTTATATAATTTAGAATTTTATCAAAATCCGGATGTCCTGCAACATAAGCCCCCAAAAGTGCGATTTTATTAGTGTTTTGCAGTCCAAAATCAATTGCATCCAGGATTTTATCAAGCGGAGCGTATCTTACAGGCAGATTTAACCAGCTTGCAAGACAAAAATTACATGTTTTAGGGCATCCGCGTTCAATTTCAATTATGAAGGTATCTTTAAAATAACTTTTATCGCTTAAAATTGGCGTATAAACTGGTTCGTCAATTTCATCTGTCATTTTTTTAATAATTTTATCTTTGCCGAATTTTGGTACCCATACCCCATCAATTTCAGATATAGCTTTTAATTTGGCCTCTTTTGTTTCATCTTTTTTATCAGCTAAAATTTTGAAAACATTTCCAAATACAGATTTAGCATCTCCAATGTTTATAAAATCGTAAAAATCTTCATAAGGTATAGGGTTTGCAGTTAAAACCGGCCCGCCAGCATAAATTAGAGGGTATTCTTCACCTCTATCCTTTGACAGAGGCGGAATATCATATTTTTTTAACATTTTTAAAATTGTTAAAATATCAATTTCAAAAGAATTTGAAAATCCTATAGCATCAAGGTCTGAAACATTTGCAATTGTTGTTTTTGTATCGGCGTAAACCCGCTCTACAAAAACATCTTCCATTAAATCTATCTGTTTAAAAATTGAAAGAAAACCTAAAGATGACAATGCAAAACTTTCAATGGCAGGAAAAGCAAACCAAGTATTGATTTTTGGGGTTTTATTTTGTAATCTTTCGTATAAAAATTTTTCCATTCTTTAGTTAAACTTTTTCCTTTTTATTGATGGGTTTTAAATATAATTCATCTATTAAAACACATACTATACTTGCAATTGCAGGTGCCAAAACAACACCCCAAAAGCCCATAAATTTTGCTCCTATTAAAAGAGAAATTATAATCAAAAGCGGATGCGTATCCATGAATTTTCCAAATAAAATTGGTCTGAATATTTGATTTTGCAGCCATTGTGCTATCATCATAATCACAAATGTTAAAACCACATAAAATATTCCCCCGCTAAATGCGGTATAAATAGCAATTCCAACTGCAATTGTGGCCCCGATAACAGGAATTATATCTAAAATACAGGTCAAAAAGCCAATTAAAAGCGCATGTTGATGACCAATTATCAAAAGGCCGATAAATGAAAATAATCCCACAACAATCATTGAAAGAGCTTGAGCAAAAACATATCCGCCCACTTTTGTTTTTATGGATTCTAAAATATATGATGCCTTTTCCTTAAATTTAGGCGGGAAAAACTCCAAAAATCTTTCTTTCATTAATTTTGCATCGTATGAAAGGTAGAAAACCATTATTGTAACTGCAATTGTACCTGTTATAGAATTTACAATCAGCTTTGATGCATCCATTCCTTTTGATAAAATTTCACTTGTAAGGCTTGTTATTTCTATATTTGCAGTATTTATAGCATCGGGGTTTACATATTTAGAAATCATTGTGCCAAAATGGTTGGAATGTAAAAATATTTGCAATTCTTGAATGTATTCAGGCAAATTTTTAATTAGAATAATACCCTGTTTAATAGTTAGGCTTAAAAGTGGAATAAAAATACCTAAAACGCAGGCCAAAAGCAGCAAAAGTACTAAACTTACTGCAAGAACTCTTGGCATATATTTTGATAAATATGAAACCAAAGGATCAATAGCACAAGTAATTATAAATGCTACAAACAACATCAGTGCTATTTCTGCAATGTTTGATATAAACAGTAAAACCAAAACAAGCATTATTGCAAAAATTATATTTTTATAGGTTAAAATACTTGTATTTAATGGTTTTTGATTGTAATTTTCCATATTATTTTCTGCATTATTTTCCAAAATATTTTCCTTTAAAATATTTTTCTTAATCTGAACCTTCTTTATGTTACAATTATCACAAAGATTTAGCAAGGAGTGAATAAGATAATGCCAAATGATACTAATACAGTGAATCAAAATATAAGGCCTTTAAATACTAAAATAAATGATAAAGGCAATCTTGAAATTTCAGGCTGTGACACTGTAGATTTAGTAGAAAAATATGGTACGCCACTGTATGTAATGGATGAAGTTACACTTAGAACTATTGCAAAACAATATAAAGAAGCATTCAAAGATTATAAAAAAGTAAATATGATGTACGCTTCAAAAGCACTTATGACAGCACAAATTGCAAAAATTCTGCACAGTGAAGGTTTTGGCTTTGATGTTGTATCAGGCGGGGAAATTTACACTGTGAATAAAGCAGGTGTGAATATGGAAATGACCACTTTTAATGGCAATAATAAAACGACAGATGAATTGCTTTTGGCTTTGGAACTTGGTGTTGGAAGGGTGAGCGTGGATAATTTTTTGGAATTATCCCTTTTAAACGAGGTTGCAAAATCTTTTGATAAAGTACAAAAAGTACTTTTACGTATAACGCCCGGCATTGAATGCCATACCCATGAATACATCCAAACAGGGCATTTGGATTCAAAATTTGGCTTTGATATGACACAGATTGATGAAGCAGTGGAATTAATTTTAAAAGAATTTCCAAATCTTGAAATAATGGGACTGCATGCTCACATTGGTTCTCAAATTTTTGAAACCAAGGTGTATTATGATGAAATAGGTGTTTTATTAAAAGAATTAAAGAGAATAAATGATAAATTTGACTTGAATTTAAGTGAAATGAACATAGGTGGTGGCCTTGGAATTACTTATACTGAAGCAGATTGTCCTCCATCAGTATATGAAATAGCCGATGTAATTAAAAAATCAATAAAAGACCATTGTGAAATGTATGATATAGAAGAGCCGACCTTATACATTGAACCTGGCCGTTCTATTGTTGGTACAGCTGGAGTTACGCTGTATACAGTAGGTTCATCTAAACAGGTGCCCAATGGCAGAAAATATATTGCAGTGGATGGCGGAATGGCGGATAATCCAAGGCCTTCAATGTATGGGGCAAAATATGAAGCTGTAATTGCAAACAGCAAAGAAGAAAATAAGCTGCAAAAAGTGACTGTTGCAGGTAGATTTTGCGAATCTGGCGATATTTTAATTAAAGATATTGAATTGAATTCTCCAATGCCAGGCGATATTTTGTGTATTTTTAATACAGGTGCTTATGGATATTCTATGTCAAGCAATTATAATAGGGTTTTAAGACCAAAAATGATACTTGTAAATAATTCCCAATCTGATATTATAGTTAAAAGAGAAACTTACGAACAGCTAATCCAAAATGATGTTATTTTATAAAAATAGATGAGGTGCAAACATTGGGTTTTACTGATTTCTACCAATATTTGCTAAGACAGTTTTATGAACTTGCTAATTCATTTGGCGGGGCACAGCTTGGCGTTAATATTGCAGAAGTTGTTATTCTTGCCTTGATTCTTGTTTTTGTCTATAAAAAGTACATTAAAGGAACACATTCTGAAAGCCTTGTAAGGGGTATATTTGCACTTCTTATAATGTGGCTTTTTTCAGAGTTTTTAATAAAGATTAATCTGCAAATATTTGGTGTATTTTTAAAAACCCTTGTCTCTGTTGTAACAGTAGGGTTAATTGTTATATTCCAGCCTGAATTAAGACGTTTTCTAGGATATATTGGACAGAATGATATATTAACAAAAATATTATCCGGGAAAAAAAGTTATACCAAAAGAAATGGTACAATTGATATCATAAAAGAATTGATTGAAACCATAAAATATATGTCAAAATCTAGAATTGGCGGGCTTATAGTTCTTCAAAAAGAAGATAAGGCGCTTAATCATTCTGATGTTGGAGTGGAAATTAACGGCATTCTTTCTCAAGAATTATTGCTTACTATTTTCCATCCAAATACACCGCTTCATGATGGTGCAGTTGTTATTTGTAATGATACTGTACAATCTGCCGGGGTGCTGCTGCCTTTGACAGAAGACCCGAAGCTAAGCTGGAGATACGGAACAAGACATAGAGCGGCTATTGGAATATCTGAAATTTCTGATTGTGCTTGTATTGTAATATCAGAAGAAACTGGTGATGTTTCAATAGCAATAGATGGCAATCTTAAAAAATATGATGACCTTGGAAATTTGAAGCTTGATTTAGAACGTATTTTGGGCCTAAAAGATGAAGAGGACAGTCAAAAATCATACGTTTTTAAATTTGAAAATATTTTGCCGCCAAAGAAAAATTAAGATAATCTCTTAGGGGAAAATTTATATTATACTAAAAGGCAATGAAACAAGCTATAGCATCTTTTATTATAAAAATGTGTGAGATGTGTTAGTTTAATGTGCTTGGTTTTATGAAGAAATATTTAGATGACCTATTCAAGGTGCAGTTAAAAGAAAATAATCCTAATATTGATTCTGTAAAAAGACACTTAAATAAATATTTAGGTGATTTGAAATTGCATTTCAATCTTTCAGATGCTGACATACAAAAGGTTTTGATTGAAACTTATTATGCGAATAAACCGCAAAACCCTTTTGTAAAATATCTAAGTATGTTAAAATATTGGAGCTAAATTTTAACATAATTTTAAAAGGATTTTGATGTGATAGTAAAAAAGTTTATACCACTTGAATTTGCAGCCAATAATTATCTTATATATAAAAATGATTGTGCCGATGCTTGTTTAATTGATTGTGCAGGTTCTAACAGTGCTATATTTAAATTTATTGAAGAAAATAAACTAAATTTAAAAATGATTTTAATCACCCATGCGCATTTTGACCACTGCACAGGATTATCAGAATTTAAGAAAAAATTTCCAAGCGCAAAGGTAATGATGGCCAAAGCTGATAGGGAGCTTTATGATGCGCTTTCTATGCAGTGTGATATGTTTTCTTTACCGCGGTGTGAAAAAATTAAAATCGATGAATTTATTGATGAGTGCTGCGAATTTGAAATTTGTAATGAAAAAATAAAAGTAATATCAACACCTGGGCATTCAAAAGGCTCTCTTTGTTATTTGATAGAAGATAATCTATTTTCAGGAGATACATTATTTTTAGAAGAAATAGGCCGCTGCGACCTGCCAGGGGGCTCGTTTGCAGAAATTAAAGACAGTATTCAAAAAAAATTATTCAAACTTGATGAAAAAATTAAAGTTTTTCCAGGTCATGGCGATAATACAAGTATAGGGCATGAAAAAAATCACAATGCATATTTTGGCAAAAATGCAATCTACTAGATTTTTTGATGAGTATTAAAAGGATATAAATATGGAAGAATTGAAGATTGATTTTAACCAACTCTTAAAAAAAGCACAAGATGCCAGCAAAAACAGTTATTCTCCCTATTCAAAATTTGCCGTAGGGGCAGCATGTTTATTTGAAGATGGGAAAATCTATCTTGGTTCAAATATTGAAAATGCAAGCTATGGGCTTGGTCTGTGTGCTGAAAGAAATGCTCTTTCAAGTGCACTTTGTGATGGTGAAAAAAGCCAGCTTGTTGCAATTGCCGTGTTTAGTCCTAATCAAAAACACTGTCTGCCATGTGGTGCTTGTCTTCAATGGCTGAGCGAATTTAGCGTAATGAATGGTGTTCATTATGATTTGCAGGTAGTTTTAGAAACTGATAATGGCCTAAAAATATATAAACTTAGCGAGCTTTTGCCGCACAGTTTTAATTTTGAGTAAATTTATCTAAAAGGTTTCACCCTTGTTTATTGCGGTTTTAAATGCCTATTAATCGTTTAGAATTTGCTGCATTTCAATGTCTGGTTTGCCTAAAACTCTAACAAGCTCTAAAACTGAAGCTTTCATTTGGCATTTTTGTGAAGATTTCCCAAAAAAGTCTGTATAAAAACAGCCTTCGCAA
Organism: Candidatus Gastranaerophilales bacterium; assembly: GCA_910587815.1. Classification (GTDB taxonomy): domain Bacteria; phylum Cyanobacteriota; class Vampirovibrionia; order Gastranaerophilales; family Gastranaerophilaceae; genus MGBC122484. The sequence continues at coordinate 60,062 of CAJUNK010000011.1, forward strand.
TTACACCCTCTCTTATAACATTCAATTGCTGTGGTGGTCCATCTTCTTACTGCAACTGCACGACCCATATCCCTACTTTTGAGCACTAGTTTTTCTCCCGAATCTAATTAAAGCACTACCCAAATCTTATATTTCCTTTCCATTTAAATTAATGAAAAGGCTTGTCCTAACTGAATTTAATATTATTATAACCTTTAAGAGCTAGTATACAAGTGTACTTTGGCCAATTATTAACATCATGTAACAAACTTGTAATGGCTTGCATAGCTTGTGTATTAAGGGATTGGAGGGTCTAAGATAAACCATGCACATGGCTTTCCATGATTTGATACATGTAAAACCCATGGGGGGTGCATGTTTTCATGATTTTAAATTTCATTAATTTTGGTTAAATATAGTTAAGAAATGTAAATGTTATAAAATTTCCATGCCAAATGAGGCATGGAAATTAAAAAAACTATGAAAAATTAAATGAATTGTCTTTAAACAACCGTATCTAATCTGTTTATTTGTTCCACTGTCATCTTTTCAATATCAAGATTTGCTCTATCAGATTTATCAGCCTGCGTTCTTGATAGGATATTTCCTCTATGTCTTAAATATGCATCAAACTTTTCTACTCTTGCATATAAATCAGGACGTCTTTCTTTTGTGCCGTCATGTTCCATACGGAATTTTTGGGCGCCTATCATACTGCAAACATTACCGTTTTGAAGATTTCTGTGATATTCTTCAATGTAGTTTTTATTTAATCTATTTTTGTAATCTACATCTCCGTTTATACCCATGCCACCTGTATGGTAATCAATCTTTTCTTTCTTTGCAAGCAAATCATTTAACTGTACAAAATTATTCTTCACAGTGGTGATTTCAGCAAGTCTGCCTCTCATATATTTATACATGTGCTGCGGTGTATGTGGTTCATCTTTAAAGTATCTCCAGCCTTCATGTACACCATCTTCCGGTCTTAATTTGAATATACGCATCAAGGCGCCTATTTGTTCATCAGATTTTGTTGCATCATTTGCACAATCTACAAAGCCTCTGCCATCATGGTTATTTGGCCCAAGCATTATATTATCATCCTTAAAGCCAAGATTTTCCTTTAAAAATGCAGCGTTGCCCCAGCCTATATTATCGCTGTCATTTTTTTCATGTTCTGTTGATAGGATAATCATGCCATCTAGGTTTTTTACCCTGTCTATATTATCATAGAGCCCAAAATCATTGGCATCTGCATCACATTCATACATTAATTTTCTTGTATCAAAATCAGGGCCTTTTACTTCTTTTGCAGTTTTTTCAATGAAATCTGTAATCTTTGTTCCTGCATCCGGATGCCTGTATTGTTTATCGCCAAAGTGGAAGGATGGGCGCATATATGCCCAGCCTACATCAAATCTTATGCCATCAAAGTAATTTAGATGATGTGCAACTTTTGCCTTTAATACTTTATGTGCTGCACTATCTTCTTTTTGGATTAAATCATAATAATGTAATACCGGAAGGCCCCAGCCTGCGGCTTCACCTTTTCTGTGGCCTTCTTTTAAGAAAGCATCCGGGAAAACCTGTTCTTCTGGCCATGAAAAACCGAGAGGGCAATCACCAAAAAGTTCTATTCCTTCTTTATTTGCAATATTTTTTGCATCCATTAAAGTGTTGTGGCCCAAAAATTGCTTAAATTTATAAAATTCAATTTCATCTTTATACTGTTCTTTATATTTATTATACTGAGGCATTTTTTCTGCTCTGATTTTTGGGTCAGAGTCAAATCCTACAAAGAAATCTACTTTTGCTGTACCCCAATCTTTTAAATATGGATAAAGAGCAAGCCTTGTATATATATCATCATAATCAACAGGTTCTTTTTGATTTTTAAATTTTTCAAAATCTTCCCTTAATTTTTTAAGTTCAGGGTTTGGATTTTTATCATTTTTAAAATTATCAAAGGCTTTGTGTAAAATATCATTTACAGGATAATCTTCCTGGTTTGTCCATCCTAAGGTTGTTCCAAAATTGATTAAATTTTCATAAGAATGTATATTGCTTATTTGTTTATTTCTTGCAACCATTTCTTTTGCATCTTCTCTATCAAGGATGTATCCGTATTTTTCAGATGCTAAATCGAAAGGATTAATAATATCTTCACCGATGGAGAATGTACTTCTATTGTATGCGCCAGGATAGTGATTATCAGAATATACCTGCTTATCTGTTAATTGGCCAAGAGGCACTGTTTTTGCTGTGTTTGCGCCTGCGTATACTTTTGCAAATTTATAGAATTCACGCGCCTCCTGTGAGGTTAATTTACCAATGCCGGTATCTTGCCTGTTGCTGGAGGGCAGCGCAGGGCCGTAAAATTTCAGGATGTTTATACCATTCTGATATCCTTGGTCCTTTTTGATATCTTCGTTTAATTTTATTAACTGTCTTTCCTGTTTGGTAGATAACGCATCCCCAAAATTTGGAGAGTAGTTTATTCTAGCAATACCGTTAACCTTCATTTGTCACCTGCTTATACACAATTCTTATCACACAACACACACCAATTAAAACACATAAAGCTGTTTTCTTGCTACTATACAAAGTTTTGTAACAAGAAGTTTACAATGTTTAGGCTATGCAATCAAAGCTTTTTGAAGCCTTTTCCTGCTTCCTTTCTTCCTTATTTGCTTCTTGTTCTGTTTTGGCGCCTTCTTGTCTTAAATAATCTGCATAATAGGAAACTTTTTCATAAATTTCAGGATTATTTTTATCTAATCCTTTAGATTCCATTGCAAGTTTTAGAGATTCCATTAAATTAAAGCCCATGCCTTTTTGTAGGGCTGTGTGATATTGTCTTTCAAAATCTTTATTTGTTCTGAATCTATAATTTTCAACATTTGTTGTCTGATCATCCATATCGCGTTTTGAACCTAAAACATCAGTAAAATAGAGGAATTGGTTTTTGGTTGTATAAAGCTGCGCAAATTTTGCCTTCACAAATTCTTTTGGGTTATTTATGAGGGTAATTTTATCCATATTAAATAATTTAGATAAAACATCTGCATTGTTTGCTCTTTTTTCTAAAGTTTTTCTATCACGACTTTCAGCTAAAATCCTTAATGGCGTGCCATCATGGTTATTTGTGCCCATGATAAATTCATTTTCTGTAAGGCCTGTTTTTTTGAAAAATTCAGGGCTGCCCCAGCCTTCGCCACCATTGTGCTGCCATTCTGTTGTAAGGACATTTACAATATTTCTAATATTTGGAATTGGTTTTGGGGGTGTTTGTTTCCAATCAAACATTTTTTCAAAACCATCCATTTCATAGATTAATTTTTGCGTATTAAAACCATCTCCTTTGATTTCTTTTGCCCTTTGTTCGATAAAATCAAAGAGATTGCGGCCTAAATCAAAATGTTTTGGGTCTTTATCTTTTTTGCCTGTTTGTGCTATAGCATAGCACCAGCCCACATCAAACCTGATGCCGTCATAATTTTCAAGGAAGAATGATATCTTATCGTTAAATACTTTATGGCTTTCAGAATTTTTATCTAAAATTGTATCAAAATCAAGCGCAGGAAGGCCCCAGCTATATAAACCTATGCAAGCATCTTTTTCAAAGGCATCAGGATGTGCCCAAACTTCCTGATTTGAAAAACCAATAAGGCAATCCCCAAAAAGATCTTTTCCTTTTGCATTTATCTTTTCTTTTGCAATATCATGTTCTTTTTTGGCTAAAAATTGTCTGAATTTAAAGAAATCTATTTCATCCTTATATTGTTCTTTATATTTTGCAAATTTTTGTTGTTTTTTCAATGAAGTATCAAAACCTTTAAATAAATCCGGTTCATCTTCTGCAATAAAAGGGTATAAGGCAAGCCTTGTATATGTATTTTGAACAAGGTCTTTTTCTTTAAATCTTTCAAATTCTTCTTTTAAATCTTCAGGCGCATTTAGTTTAAAATTTTCATAGGCTTTTTTTAATGGTTTTAATATTGGATAATTTTCATCTGTACCAAGTTCATTTTCATATTCTATACGTTTTTTGTTTGAATTTAAATTAAATTCCTCAATATCTTCTTTTTGAAGCAAGCCCATATTAACTAAATTTAAAAGATTAATGTTTTCTTCGCCAAATGTTGTGGCAGTTTTAAGATACGAGCAATTAAAATGCGCCCAGTGTTTTGTGGTTTGCCCCATAGGAAATTCTTTTATGGCGTTAGTATCTGTGTAAAAACACATTTTATCCACAAAATCTATTGCAGAGTCTGAATTTAATTTGCCTATTCCTGTATCAAAGACATCTTGCTTTGGCATAGAGCCTGAATGAATTTTTAAGATTGATACTCCATCATCAATTTCTAAAATTTCTTTTGCCTGCTTTGCAGTATTTGAATAATCCTCTTTTTTGCTTGTAGGAAGTGCTTTTCCAAAATTCAAACCATTTTTTTGGGCAACAAAATTTGCATTAAAACTTGCATTTACTCTCATAATTATTCACCTTTACACAACAACACATAGGATATAAAACATAAAAAAGATTTTTTTTGCTATTTTGTCATTAATTTTTAGATAATTTCAAAGCAATTTTTATACATAAAAAGCACCCTTTTAAATAAGGGTGCTTTAAAATTCTTTTGGGTTGCATTTTGCTTTATAAGCTTTTTAATCAATCTTTTAATCAAGCAGGGCTTCTAAGATTGAAGCATTTTTCTGGGCAAATGTATTTTCACGAATTTTTGTTCTGTGAATATATGTTCTCAATGCTTCACGGATGAGTTCAGAACGTGAACGGTTTTCTGTATCTGCAACTTGATCAATCTCATCTAAAAATTTTTCGGGCATTGAAATAAGTACTCTTGCCATTGGTTTAATTCCTCCATTATATTCTCTAATTCAATTATTTTTTGTATTGGCTCTCTGTACTTATATAAAGTTTTTTTATATTAAAAAATTGACTATTTTGTATATATTTTTTATATTTCTTGTAATATTTCTTAATAAATATCTGCTAAATAATGTTTAAATGACAGATATACAAAAATTTCAGCAATTTTTGTGTTTTTAAATTTTTAGATTGCAGCTTCTTCTTTGTAATCTTCATATTCTAGAAGGCCTAAAGAATCTTCCTGAAAAGTATCACATTCTACCTTTACAAGCCAGCCTTTTTCCCAAACATCTTCATTTATTAATTCTGGTGAATTTATAAGTTCTTCGTTTACTTCAATAATTTTTCCGCTAACAGGCATGTAGATTTCAGATGCAGCCTTTACGGATTCTATGGTTGCAAATACTTCGTTTTTTGTAAATTCTGAACCAACTTCAGGCAATTCTACAAAAACGATTTCGCCCAATTCTTCCACGCCATAATCAGTGAGGCCGATTATAACAGTATTACCATCTTCAAGTGCCCATTCATGGGTTCTAGAGCATAGTATTCCTTCGGGTGCTCTGGACTCGGATGTGCTCATTGTTTCCTTTTTCCTTTATTTTATGTTTTATGTGGTGCATTGCTGATTTTTAGCAATTTAATATTGCACAATTTATTTATTATCATATTTACACCTTTGTGCCAATAGTTTTTAAAAAAGTGTTAAGTGTTGTATCAAGATTTATATAAACTTTCTATCGCACATAAATTCTTGGCAGGCGGACTTTTAGTCTGCATGTTAATTCATAATTTATCGTATTTAAAATTTTTGCCCATTCATCAACAGAGTAATAATCTTTTTCATCATATCCTAGAAGGGTTATAATATCTCCTTCTTTTGCTTCAATATCTTCTATATCAAACATCATTTGATCCATTGTGATGCGGCCAATTTGTTTTATCATTTTGCCATTTAAACTTGCAAAAATTCTATTAGACAAATTTCTTGAAACGCCATCTGCATAGCCTATAGGGATTGTTGCTATTCTTGTATTTTTTTGTGCAATATAAGAATACCCATAAGATACTCCATCTCCTTTTTCTATAGTGTGGATATTTGTTATTCTGCCTTTTAAACCCATAACAGGTTTGAGTTTTGGTATTTCAATATTACATTTTTTGCCATAAGTTAATGGGGAAAGCCCATATAAAATAATTCCAAGACGTATCATATCGCATTCAATGCCTGGGTCAACAAATGCACCAAGACTGTTTTGGCAGTGGATGATTAAACCTTTTCTATCAATTGAATTTATGACATTTTTAAAATTTTCTTTTTGAAGTTTTAAAATTTCAGGGTTTTCAACATCTGCAAAGTGGGTGAAAATTCCTTTTAGGTCAATATACTCAGCATTTTGTACCTGTTTTATAAAATTGAGAGCTCGTCTGTGGCAAATTCCTATTCTGTTCATCCCTGTATCTATTTTTATATGGGCTCTTAACTTTTTACCAGTTCTTTCATACAGAATTTTTGCGGCTTCAAGATGTTCATTATTAAAAATTGAAACCGTGATATTATTTTTTATAGCACTTTCAAATGCCCAAATTGGAACTGCTCCTAAAACCAAAATTGGCACAGTTATTTTATTTTGCCGAAGTTCTAACCCTTCATCTACACTTGCAACTCCAAATGCCTCTACTCCGCATGCAATAAGCGTTGGGGCACACATCAGGCTGCCATGGCCATAACCATCAGCCTTTATTGTTGCTAAAAGTTTTGGTAAATCTTTATTGTCAGGCAAATTTTTTTTTATTTTTTCTTTGATTGAATTTATATTATATTCTAGATTTCCAAGATTTATTTCAACCCAGGCATCCCTTAGTTTATTTACAGGAAGGGCTCTGTTTATCATAATTATTCCTTAGTCCTTGTTTTTAATAAGTGTAATTCTAAAGTATTTTCCATAAGCATTGCTATTGTCATTGGACCAATGCCGCCAGGAACCGGTGTTATATTGGATGCAACGTCTTTTATGGCATCAAAATCCACATCGCCCCTTAGTTTCCCATCATCTTTTCTTATTATTCCAACATCAATAATGGTGGCATTCTTTTTTACCATTTCAGCGGTCACCATGTTTTCTGTTCCTGTTGCAGAAATCAAAATGTCGGCTTTTTTTGTAATTTCAGGCAAATTTTTTGTTTTTGAATGAGCAATAGTAACCGTTGCATTTTCATTCAATAAAAGCATTGAAAGAGGTTTGCCTACGATATTTGAACGGCCTATAATAACAGCATTTTTCCCTTCTATTTGAATATTATGGGTTTTTAAAAGTCTTATTATACCCTTTGGGGTGCAAGGGATGGCATAAGGCTTTTCATTTAATAAAAGTTTTCCCGCATTAATTGGGTGAAATCCATCCACATCCTTTTTTGGGTCAATTTTATCTAAAAAATCATAGGTATTTAAATGTTTTGGCAGAGGCAATTGCAGCAAAATACCATCAATATTGCAATCTTTGTTTAGTTTTTCAATTAAGTTTAAAAGACTTTCTTTTGTGGTATTTTTGGGTAATTTATGAATAATGGAATTAAAACCTGCATATTGTGCCTTTTTTTCTTTATTTTTAACATAAATACTACTTGCAGGGTTGTTTCCTACCAATATTACAGCAAGACCTGGTGTCGTATCAAGTTTTGATACTTGTTCTTTGATATTATCAAGAATTTTATCTGCGCATGTTTTGCCGTCTAAAATTGTTGTCATGGTTTATTGTCCTTAAAATTTTATTCTAAAATTCCATATTTTGAGGCAGATTTAATCTTGAATAAAGATTTTTTATAATTTCGTGCAATTCATCATCATCTGTTGTATTGTCTCTATCTTCATATTTTTTAATTAATGCTATAGTATCTAGGGAAAAAGAATTTGCAGCCTCAAGTGCTTTTGTTTCACATCCTTCTTTGATTTGGTTTAAAACCACCCCAAATTGCCCGGATGCAGCATGTTTTTTATTGCTTTCATAAATAATTGATGCCAAATGAAGTGATGCTAAATCTGCTTTTGTAACAAGCAATGTGGTGTCAATTGGGTAATCTACCAATTGAATTAAATATTTTAGGTCATATTCGCAATCAAATATTACAAAATCATATCTATCGATTAATTTTACTAAAGCTTCATTCATTTGTTTTGTAATTGGACAAATACAATCTTTTGAAGCTACAAGGTGTGATGCAATGATTTCAGCATTATCATCTACTTCGGTCAAAATGTCTTCAAGCGCCCATTCAATGTATTCTTGTTTTGTCATTTTTTTTGGAATACCTGTATTATATTCATGTTTTCCACTTCTTATCCCATAGATGGTGTTGCTTATTTTAAGGCCGAATTTCCCTGCAAGTTCCTGTGTTAAATCATTATCTACAAGCAGGATTGTTTGCTCAGGGAAAGTTTCTTTTATAACATCATATAAGGCTTTTACTAATGTTGTTTTGCCGCTTCCGGATTTTCCTATTACTGCAATTGTTGATGTCATAATTCCGCCTTGTCTTTGGTTTTTAAAGTTTCAGATAATTCTTTTGTAAGGCTTAGGGCTTTTTTTGCAAGTTCAACATTCAATGAACCACAGCCGCAGCTTGGGGTAATAAAACAGTGTTTTAACAATAGAGCTTTATCAAGATTTTTTGATGTAAAACATTTAAATGCTTCAACAAATTTTTCATAAGCTAAAGTTTTATTAAGATTTTTTAATATATCTTTATCAAGGGTTGGAATTATTCCAAAGGATAAAACACCCCCCTTTTCTATAAATTTTTTGAGTTTTGCTGCATGTGTACCCACACTTTGAGCGTAAAAATAGGCGTCAAAATTTATAATATCAACTTTGCTTTCAATTGTAATATCCCAGTCTGTTTTGCCGCAGCAATGAATGCCAGACAGTGCACCAAATTTTTTAATGTCATCAGATATTGTTTTTAACATTGAAATAACATCTTCTTTTTTAACAGAAACAAAAGCGCAAGAACCCACCTGTGATATGCTTGGTTCATCCATAAAAATTACTGGAGTGCTACTGTTGCACAATTTTTTAAATTCTTTTACCTGCCATAGCGCCTTTAGGGATAATGTTTTTATGATTACTTCACGCAGCGTTTCATTGTAATAAGCAGATTTGCCGTTATTATCAGAAAAACTCGTAGAAAATGTAAAAGGGCCAGTAATAGAACCTTTTATAAAATTAGGCGTCGTGGATTGAGCTTTTAATTTTTCAAAGAAAGTATCTATTGAATTTGAATATGGTTTTGAAATTTTATATTTATCCAAAATCTCTTCGCATTCTGATAACTCATTTGATGAAATAACAGTTTCATAATCAATAAAAAGATTTTCCAACTCTTCAAAAAACTTTTCATCGTTATCATCAAGGTAATATCTGTCTCCGTCATATTTTAGCCCTATAAGGTTTTCACTAAATTGAATAGCCATATCTTCTTCTTTTTTAAAATGCGGAAGCTGCGGCCAATAGGGAAAATTCGGGCAACATTCAAAAACATAATCAACAGCATCAGTTGGTGCATTTTCATCCTTAAAAGGAAGCGAACCAATACCTGTGTACGACAAGCTTAATTTTTCTAATACCTTTATATCCATAGTTCTTATTTTATTATAAAATAAGAAATGAGGATATATATTAACTATGGAAAAGAATAATTTTAACGAAGATTTTAAGAATGCATTATTTATAAATTATGGTGGGCTTGGAGATGAAATATTATTTTTGCCTTGCGTGGAAGATTTCAAACGCAAGTTTCCAAATTGCAGAATAACCCTTTGTCTGGAAAGCAGGGCAAAAGGTATAAAACAAATCACACCTTTAATAGATGATATTATTGAAGTTGATATAAAAGCAAAAGGGGTTAAAAAATATTTAAATGTTTTAAGTATGATTGACAAAGCGCGTAGTGGGAAATTTGATGTTGTTATTTCATCAGGCAAAAATCCTTTGGTAGCAATCATTCTTTTCCTTACAGGAATTAAAAGAAGAAGCGGGTATTTTAGTAAAACCTCGTTTTTATTGACTGATGGAGTGGAACTGGATGAAAATCAATACGCAGGTTCTATGTATCATGATTTAATTTTACCTTTTCTTGATGAAGATGATATCTTAGATGAAATTTCTGTGCCGCATTTATATGCAGACAATGATTTTAACCTGCCCGAGGGGATAGAACCTGGCTTTGTTGCGCTGCATCCTGGGGTTTCAAAGATGAGCATTGAAAAGAATATTTTTAAATGTCCTGAAGTTAATTTTTGGATTGATGTTATAAAAGGGGCTATAAATAAGGGTAAAAAGCTTGTATTATTGGGCGGGCCTGATGATAAAGAAATAATTGAAAAGATAACAGAATGTGAAGAAATTGTAAATAATGTTAATTTTATAAATCTTTACGGTAAAACAAAAAATTTAGCGGATTTAATGAATGTTTTAGCGAAAGCTGATACTTTAATATGTGCTGACAGTGCACCTTTGCACATTGGTGTGGGGCTAAATGTTAATATTATTGCATTTTTTGGGCCCACAAATGAAGAAAAACTTGTACCTAAAAAGGATAATATAAGGGTTATTACAAACAAAAAAATTGATTGCAGACCGTGCCTTTGGCATAAACGGCAGATAAACTGCAATCAATCTTATTGTTTAAATGTTAATGCAACAGAGATTATAGATTTATTATAATTTTATATAGTTTCTATAAATCTGAGCCGTTCGGGATGATTAAATCACCTGTTAATAATAAATAGATATCTTCATTTGCATCTATTTGTGTTTTTATTACAGGGATTAATTTATCTACATATTTTAAAAGAAAATCGCCTTTAGATAGTTGTTTGGCACTTTCTTTATATTTTTTCTTTGAATTTGCATCTGTTACAAACACCACTCTGCCTTTATTTGTAGTGTAAGCCACAGCTGCCATTTCTTTTTCTGTATCATTTGGGTATTTGGCATTATCAAATATAAACAGTGCTTTATTTTGTTTGTTTGTCCAAATTCTGTTTTTTACAGCGTGCACTTTTGCATTGAATATTGCACCTTTTTTGTATAATAGTGTACCTTCATCTGTGTATACATCTTCAGGTGCTATAAATGTTAAAAGCGCGCCCTTTGCAATAGTTTTTGTATTGATGGCTTCTATTGGGTGTGCCATAATAACATTTCCTGCTTCAATAATTTTTTTGTTGTTATATATTTTAACTAAAGTTCTTGGAGCCTTGTTGTATGTTGTAAGAGTTTCGTTTCTTAAAAATACATCCTGTTCGCCTTTAGCATATTTTAGTTTTAAAAGGTCAAAATCTTTTGCCATTTTTGCAAATAAAACAGCAGCTTCTGCTCTTGTCATTTTAGATTTCGGATTAAATTTATCTGGTTCTGGGTAATTTACATAAAGTTTGCTATCCACTGCAAGTGCGTACGAATTTAACGCCCAGTTTGGAATTTCGCCTGCATCTGAAAATTCTTCCAAAATGGATTTATCGCCCATTTTTACTTTTGAAATATTTGCAATAACGCTTGTTGCTTCAGTTCTTGTAATAGCTTCTTTTGGTTTGAATGTTTTGTCAGGATATCCAAAAATAATACCAATATTTTGGCCTACCGCAATATCTTTATTATAAGACGAAGAAGCGCTTACATCCTTAAAATAAGCTTTTGCGCCCTTTACAGCATCATCGCTTTCTATTACTTTTAATAAAGAACTTAAAAAAGCGCCTCTTTGGATTGTGCCATTTGGATAAAAATTACCTGATGCATCAAGTTTAAAATATCCTCTGTTTACACAATCTGTAATTGCATCTTGTGCCCAATAACCTTCTGGTACATCTTGAATATCTGATGCAAAAGAAGTTTTTGCGCCTAAAATAACTAAACTCAGGACTAATAATAGCCTTGCAGTATACTTCAAGAAATTCATTGATTCCCTTTCTTAACTTTTAATGGTGATAGTCTTTTTCTTTTTATATCTATAAAAAGAATTTTACAACAATTTTTTTCTAAAATCAATCATGCAAGACGTTTATTGCGCCTATGTTTAAGCATGTTTTAACATTTCTCAACACTCTAATTTAATTTAAAAATTTCCATGGTAAGATTTTTTTAAATGATGAAGGATAGTTAGTATTTTCCCCGAAGGAATAGAAAAGCAGGTGATTTAAGTGTTAAATTTATTATCAAAAAACACATTCAGCGGCGCAAAGTTTCAAGAAGTGTTTGCAAAAGTTAAAGAGGTTTACTGCATAAATGATGTAACTGAAGAAAGAAGAAACTATTTATCAAGTACAATTCAAAAATATGGATATCTTCCATATCCTCATTACAAAACAATTGAAGAGCTTACGCCTTCTGAAATCATTTTTTCACTTGTAGAAATTCTAAAGCTTGAAGGCGTGTATGAAAATAATAAACTAAAAGATATTATGAATCCTTCTCCTTTGGTTAGGAAGAAAATAAAAAATTCAAACTGGTTTAAAAAAGAGGGGCACAATATTAAATTAGTGTCGTTATCTGCACTTGGAGATGGTAATAAGACAACAAATGTTGGTACGTTTATTGAATGGGTGGCACAGATTATAACTTTGCCAAGAGGCAATATGGAACATAGTATTTTAGCAGATACAATATATCTTCTGCCATTCCATCCAAGAGAATTTGGCTGTGCTTACCTTCCAATGTCATCTGATGTGAGCGAAAAATTAGAAGATAAAAAAATAAGCAAGTTTTTAGGATTTAATGCAAAAGAACAGGTAAAATTATTTATTACACTTGCACAGCTTGCAGGGCATCCTGTGATTTATGATATTTTGCCGCAAACAGGCAGGTTTTCAAAGGCTGTACTATCAAAACCATTTATTGCAAGATGGTTTGATATTAAAGATTTAATGAATGATTATACAAAAGAAATTGAGAAAATTGCTATTGTATTAAAAGATAAATATGATGAAAAAGAGGTAGACAGTGCAAAGAAAATTTATCTTGATATTTTAAATGGTTCTAAAAAAACTCTAAAATCAGGTAATGAACAGATTTTGAATGAATTTGAAACCATGATGGCAAATACAAAGAAAAATTTGTCAAATCAAATGTCAAATAGATTCAGCCAGGATGACATCTTAAAGAAAGTATCACAGGTGATAGACTCTACCAATGGCAAAAAACCTTCAAAGGAAGAAGATATTTTAGACCAACCAAAAATTGTTAAAGCCCTTATAAATGAAGGTTTGTGGCCTGCACCCGGCGGAGCTTGGTGTTCTTGTGGCATTCCAATTTTTGATAAAATGCATTTTAGTAAAGAATATCCAATGTTTAAGCATTTTAATCATAAAGATGAAGACGTTACGCACTTTGCAAATCTAGATTGTCAAACACCATATTATTTTGTTTATTTTGAAAATGGTAAATATAATAAAAAAGTTTGTGATTTCTTCTTTGAATACACACGAAATATGGCGGAAGAATACAATTTTGATGGATATAGAGTAGACCATATTGATCATGTTGTAGATGATTTTTCTGAAAAAAATAAAATGCCTATAAGCTATCGCGCTCCAAGAGAAGTTTTAAATAAAATGAATGGTGTGTTAAAAAGAAAAATTCCATATTTTGCAACACTTGCAGAATATATGCTTTGGGATGATTTTTATAAAGAATATCATCTTGATATGGGTTTTGATTTGTTGTGGGGAAATGATATTGTTTCTCAAAATACAAAAACTCCAGCGCAAATTATAAATGATAACAAAGCACTTGAAGCATATAATATAAAAAACAGTATTATAAATCCGCTTTCAATACTTAAAACCTATAATAATCAAGATGGTGAATTCGAAGCTATAGATCAATATCCTGGTCAATTGGGTGCAGAAGGTGCTTTATTTAAATGGTTTAAATATAAATTCTTGCCTGGTGGCAAAAATGCTATGCGTCCATCTTTATATATTGACGGTGATGAAAGCTTTACAAAGACAGGTATTGAATATGTAATAGGAAATGAAGTTTCCATGAAACGTAACAAAGACTGGGCCTTTTATGAAAAATTTAACGCCATTAACTATTTTGCACAAAATTGCCCTGTAATATCAGGCGGAAAAGCTAGCTTAATTAAAGAAACAAAGGCAGGATTGAGCGTTTGGGAAATTTTATCATCTGCTGGCAATTTTCTTGTTGTTGCAAACTATCAAAGCCCGACAGAAAAGGTTTGTGTTGAAAAAGAAGATGGCACATCAGCTTTTGAAGTTAAACGCGGAAAAACTGTTGAAGGAAGTGAAATACAGCTTGGCAACAGAGTTTTAGTATCATTTTTTGAATTCGATTATGATGAAATGAACAAATGTCAGTTTGTGGAAAAGAAATTATTAAATAATATTGAAAATATGATAACATTCCACATTCTAAAACCTGCCGAATTTAAGGTTTATAGATTTGAAACAAAGTAAGTGTGTATAAAATTTGCTAAATATATTAAAACCGCAGAAAAAAGATGTTCTGCGGTTTTTTAAATCCATATTTGATTGCTATATGTACATTTTTATTGCTTCTTTTGCACCATCAAGTATTTTTTTAGCCTCAATTCTTGCTTTTTTAGAACCTTCTATTAAAATTTCCCTTACGGTTTCAGGGTTTTTAGTGTACTCTATTCTTTTTTGCCGCATTGGGGCTAAAAATTCATTTACTTTTTTGGCAAGACATTTTTTGCAATCAGCACAACCAAGCTTTGCACATCTGCAATCATTTTCAATTTGTTTAATTTCATCTTCTGTGCCAAAAATTTTCCAATAAGTGAAGGCCACTTCACAATTTTCAGGATGTCCTGGGTCGTCCCTTTTAATCCTTTCTCTGTCCGTGATGCATCTTGTGATTTTTTTTGTAGTGGTTTCTTCATCATCAGAAATTTTTATATCATTGTTGAACGATTTACCCATTTTGTTGCCGTCAATTCCTTTTAGAAGTGGAATATTTGTTAAAAGTGGTTCTGGTTCTTTAAAATATTGAACCTTGTAAATATTATTAAAACGTCTTATTATATCACGCGAAATTTCAATATGTGCTACTTGATCTACACCAACAGGTACATAATCTGAATTAAACATAATGATATCTGCGGTCATCAAAACAGGATAGCCTAAAAGCCCGTATGTGATGCTGTTATCTGTGGCGCCTTGTGTCCTTAAAATTTTTGTCATATCTTTTAACGTTGGGTCGCGCTCCACCCAGTTTTGCGGGGTAATCATACTTAAATATATATGAAGCTGTGCAATTTCAGGCACCAAAGATTGAAGATAAATTGTGGCTTTATTTGGGTCTATTCCGCAGGCAAGCCAATCTAGCGCAACATCATTAATATGCTGTTTCAATAAATCTGTATCATTGTATTTTGTAGTTAGTGCATGCCAATCTGCAATAAAATAGTATGCATCATATTCATTTTGTAATTTTACCCAGTTTGTAAGAACGCCAAAATAGTGTCCAAGATGCAGTTTTCCTGTGGAACGCATTCCTGATACTATTCTTTTTTTAACACAATCTGTCATTATTCTTCCTCTTTTTGGATTTCTTTTAATATTTTTAGCCCGTCTTCAAAATCAGCGAATATCATGAGTGCTTTTTTTACATGTTCTTTTGCATTTTCAAATTCATGCATATTTAACTCGCATTTTGCCAAATCACAAAGCAAAATGTGATTGTTATCATATATTTGCACTAGTTTTTGAAAAATTCCTGCTGCCATTTTATAATCTTTTAATTTCATATAACTTTTTGCAAGTAGGTTTAAAATTTCAGAATTATTTGGTGCATTAACAATATCCAAAAGCAAGTCTTTAGTAGTTTTATATTTTCTTTCATCATAATAAATTTTTGCAAGAGCGAATTTTGCTCTGTAATTTTCATTTGAAAGATTGATTGCTAATTGCAATGCTTCTTTAGCGGCATCTATCTTTCTTTGGCAAAGCAAATTTTCGCCATAATAAGAATAATATCCAGAAACTTTATCATTTAGTTCAATAGCTTTCTTATAGTATGAATTAGCTTGTTCAAATTCTTGTGTTTTATGTAGCGCCATTGCATAATTAAAATAGTGTTCTGAATTATTAGGTTCCAATTCTATTGCACGATTGAGCTCATCTAAAGCCCAGTCTGTATAATTCATTCTTAAATATAATATTCCTAAATCTTTTCTTGCAACAGGATTATCAGGTTCCAATGAGATACATTTTTTGAGATTTTCCTTACCCTGTTCTAAATCATCCATATTAATATATGCAATTGCAAGGTTATAGCAAATTTCAAAATCTATTTTTCCTCTTTTTAATAGCTTTTCTAAAACTTCTATCGCATTTTGTGGTTTTTGGGTCAATCTGAAAAGATATGCAAGTTTTTTTTGGATATCAGTAGATTTTGAATTCAATTTTGCAAGTTTTTGTGCAATTACAAGGCCATCTTCATATTTACCTGTTTGAATACAGCAGTTTAAATAATTCATTTTAAAATTAAATTTTTCTGGATGAATAGCTGTAAGGCTTCTATACAGATTGCATGCCGTATCCCATTTTCCTGCCTGAATAGCGCAATATGCAAGGGATGACAAAAAACTTGATGATGGTTCTTTAATATATGCTGTATTAAAATAAGAAAAAGCTTTTTCATATTCTTCTTTTAATTGAAATAAAGAACCTAGATTATAATTTGTAACAGAGTTTTCATTGTCAAATTCAAAAGCTTTTATTAAATATTCTTTTGCTGCGGGATATTCTCCTTTTGCAATATAACATGTGCCAATATTATTCAATATTTGCAAATGTTCAGGGTTTAATTTATGTGCTAAATGCAGATATTCAAGAGCATTGTCATCTTCTTTTTTTGCCATATAGGCTGATGACATTATGTAATAAAGCTGGTAATCATTTTTTTCAAATTCAACCGCCTTTTTTATTGTTTCTATTAATTCTTCAAATCTGCCGGTTTTAAGATATAAAACACCAAGTGCCTTATATGCATCAATAAATTCAGGGCGAAGTTCAAGCACTTTTTTATGGGCAAATATTGCATTTTCATAATCATCCAGCTTTTCTGCTGCGCTTCCTAAATAATACCAAGAATTTGCATTTTCAGAATCTTTTTTGGTAATTTTATCAAAGACTTTTTGAGCCTCAACATAGTCTTCCAAATTTATCAAGGTGAGACCCATATTCTTCAATATTTCTATATTGTCAGGATCCAGCTTTGAAGCTTTCTTTAAAATTTCAAATGCATCTTTATATTGCCCTGCATTTATTAAATCTAAAGCCTCATCTAACAGTGCTTTTGTTTCTTTATTATCCATAGGTAAAATTATATCAAAAAATAGGAAAAGTACACACTTTAAAACTCAGTTTTAAAAAGTTCTAAAGTGTGTATGCTTAGGTTTGATAAAATTATTTTATGGCATCAATGCCTTTTTGATATGTATCGTTAATTCTTGTTTTTCTTTTTTCTAAAACTTCAATTTGTCTTTCGTATGAATTAACTCTCATATTTTTTTCAGTTTCAGTCATTGTTGTAGATTTTTTAACATTTTTAATTTGTTGTTTTTTATCTTTAATTTGTTTGTCGATAGTTTCTATCTGTGCGTCTCTTTTTGATTTTAGGGCAGCTTTTCTATCTTTGTTTTGAGCTTCTTTTTTTGCTTTTGATTCCTTATCGGCATTTTGAATATCTTTTTTAATTGCATCTTTTGCATTTTGTACATCTTTTTTGATAGCATCTTTAAGATTTGCAGCGCTTGAATTTGTTGTTGCAGCCGATGCAAATGAAGTTGTAAAAACTAAAGCTAAAATTATAGCTAATACATTTTTCATAAATATTTACTCCTCTTTTGTCAAGTTAACCATAAAGTCGAAACAATCTTGATTATTAATAATAATCAAGCTGAAACATAATTTTCTAATCTTACCATCAAAATAAAAATAATATACCCCCAAGGGAATTCGAATCCCTGTCTACACCGTGAAAGGGTGTTGTCCTAGGCCTCTAGACGATGGGGGCATAGTTATTTAAATTATTTTTTTTCGTTGTAAACGAACAATCCTATTATATCATTTAATTTTGAAAGCTGCTTTTGGTAACTTGCACTTTGCTTTTCAAGATTTTTAATATTGCTTTTGTATTCTTGTATTGTATAGCTGCAATCTTTGATTGAACTATTTAAACAATCTCTAACTCTTTGAGCATCTTGAAGTACGCTTTTCATTGGAATACCAAGAGCTTCAATTGTTTGGCGAATAATTTGTGCACCTGTCTGTCTAGGCACACCTGAAGGTAATTGCGAAATCAAACGTTTTAAAACATTGATATTGTTTGGCATTTCGTATTCTTCAGTATCATCTTCAGAATCAATTGTAAGTTTTAATTCTGGATTTTCTTCAACATCATCTGAATCTACATTAAATACAGAAGATGTGTAGCTTGAATTGTCTTCAAAATTTGCATCAAAAGGCAATTCGGCTCTATAATCATTATTATCAGCTGCAAAGTTATTATCTGTAACTTCAACAGTATTATATTCTTCATTAGAAACTTCTACATTTGTATCTGTTTCTGTTCCTTCATTCTGTTTTTTGAGTGCATCTGCTATCTTTTTTCCCATATTTTTTGGTAATTCATTTTCAGGCATCTTGCAACCCTTTCTTAATAATTAAGTCGTTAAGTTTATTATAAATAAAAAATAAATTATTTCAACTATTAAAATTATAAAATTTAGTAAACTTTTTGGAGGATTTTTTATTTTAAAGTATAAGTCTTGCTTCTGTACGTTTTGGTTCACATTGACTTATTCGTTATAAGGTTTGTATGGTTATAAATTAAAAGGTCCCATAAAAATGGGACCGGTGTTGTGTTGTGTAACGCTTCGGGATTGTGTTGTTAGGTGTTGATAATGCTTAAATTAAGCAACTAAATCTAATTTTTTATTATTTAGATTAGTTTCATTTAATCCTTTTTTAATACTTTCAGCTCTTGATGAAACTTGTTCTTGTCTAAAGAAAGGTGAATCTTTAAGAACACCAACGAATCCTGTAAAGATACCGTTTTCAACTAAGTTATCATTTGTTGCTTTAACGCCGTAGTTTGTTTGAACGCCAGCCTTGAAAGTTATATTGCTTTTTAGTGTATTATTTACATTTGATATGGAATTTACTCTTAACATTTTATAATCTATCCTTATGTTTTTCTTTGCTTTTTAGTGTTTGTCTAACACTTTATTTTCTATACTTGTATTATGTACCTAAAAAAATTATTTGTCAACCCCTCTTGATAAAAAATTTATATCCTTACTATAACTGCATTTTAGCCTGTTTTTTAAAAATATTTTTCGTTCTGTGTATTTAAAATTGTCAAATGTACACTTTTATTTTTTGACATTTCATGTTCAATTTTTTAATTAAATAATTCTATACCCGAGTGGGTAATTGTGAAGCTTTCCTATGTGTTGTTATATATAATTAAATCTTTTTCATACTTCCAGCTATTCTTAATTCCAGACAGTTTGGGCCTTTTTTAAAGGCCCATTTTTTTATTCAGCAAGGTTTACAATGTGCAATGCTGGTATTTAATTCTTTAATAATTCAGCAAATTCTTTAAGTCTTGATTTCAATTTTTCCAAAATAAACAGAATTTCAACCTTGTTTTCTTTATTATTCCAAGCTTCCAAAAGATTAATCATTGCTGCAAAATCAATGTATATTTCTTCCAGGTTTAAAAGTTCATCGCTTGACCATTCTTGCATATTATAAATCTCCTTAAAATAGCATATTTATTTTACTAGTGTTACTAGTTGTTTCATTTGCTAGTATAACTAACAATTTAAAAATGAACAGGGAATATTTACAAAAATTCGGAAAACATTTAAAAAAATTAAGAAAAGAAAAGGGCTTGAAACAGGATGATTTTGGTTGCGAAGGCATATCCCGCTCGATGATTAGCCTTGTTGAGATTGCAAGAACAGACATCACTGTTACAAAACTTAAAATTATTGCAAATATTTTAGGTGTAAAGGTAAAGGATTTGTTTGATTTTGAGGAATAATAAAAACCTTTATTTAAGGATTGTAATTCAAAACAAATAAGTTATAATAAAAATATCAAGGGCGTACAGGTTGGTTCCCTGCACATTAAAAGCCCTATGATGAGATTAGATATTTAAGCGCTAAGATTATTAAAAGAATAATTATTAGCGCTTTTTCGCTAACTATCACTGCTTCTCACCTCCTCTCTTGCTTTAATCAGATTTATAGTCTGTGGCAAAGGAAGTAAGGTCTAGGGCTTACCCTGTATTACTATATTAAATATGATTTTACCTTAAATCATACAAAGACCGTGTGCAAGGCGAAGAGCCAGTATTTATTAGAGGATTTAATTTGCACTAAACAAATAAAAAAAGGGCACCTAAAGGTTACTAAAAGGTGCCCGAAAAGTTGTTCATCTAAAAAAACTTTTGCCGTGTGTACTCTGCCGAGTAAAAGGCGACTAAATGTCATGTTATAGGAGAGGGTAGGCCGTGGCCGTCTGCGTTGAGCAGCGGACACAGGGCGAGAACCTTACGATGCCGCCGTTGCAAAGGCTTAGCTGAAGCGGAGCAATCTTTGATTGCACAGGCGGCTTTAGGATGCGAGCCCATCGGGGCGAAACACCCACGTAAGCCAATAGAAGTCATTCTTACTCCCTAAACTCCTCCCATTCAATAAGCACTAAACCATCAGCTCCATCTCCTCCTTTGTATG
>CAJUNK010000012.1 GCA_910587815.1 Candidatus Gastranaerophilales bacterium
CTCTTGCCTTTTCGGTGCGCTGTGTCCTGGGTACAGCTTCAGCCTTTAACTCTTTCTCCGGCGGCGGAGGTTCATCTGGCGTATATACAAGAGTAGAAGTGCCGGAGTCTGTATTAAAATATGCAACACGCGGAGATACCCAAGGTAAAGTAAGATATTATGCGGCAAGCGGTGGTAATGGCGGTGCTGCAAAAAGTTCAGCCGTAGCAGTCGGTGGTTCACCATCAAGAGTACAAATTGAAGATGCGAATGGTGTTGTAATATGGGGTGTTCAAGTTCCCGGAGGCAGAGGCGGTACTGGCGCTTCTACTACTTCCGGCGGAGCCGGCGCTTCAGCCCTTTCAGACACGTCTGGCAATAATTGTCATTATTTACACACAACTGCCGCAGGCGGCCAATATAATACTTGGACTGCAATGAATTGTTCTCAAATTCCATCTGCAAATGCTGTATTGACTGCACCTGGGGACCCTGGAACAAAAGGTGCTGAATCAGGCTCTACATCAGGCGGTTATGGTGGTAGAGGATTCTGGGAAAGCCGTGATACTGCATACGCTGAACCTAACCAGGATGGTGCCAAAATTGGTGCTGGCGGAGGCGGAGGCGAATGTGTTTATGATGGTTCTGCAACCGATAAATACACCTGCAAACCTGGTGGAAAAGGCGGTGCTGGTAGAGTTATGATAACTTATGGCCTAAAAGTTCCAGGTATTGGTGGTGCTGGTGGTGGTGCCGGTGGTGTATTACAGGTAAGAAATATTCCTGTAGCACCAGGACAACTTGTTAAAGTGCGTGTTGGTGCAGGCGGTGCATCAGGTGCTCCTGGCCGTGCAGGATATGATGGCGAAGGCAGCCAAATTGAAGTAAATGGTACAAAATATTCAGTTGGCGGCGGAAAAGGTGGTCCTGCAAGTACAATTGGTTCACCAAACAATGTATCGTTTACTTACGGCACATCAAGTGCAACTGCTCTTGCAAATGGTTATTTGCCAACAACTGCTACAGCAGGTGGTGCCGGTGATGGTTCAAAGCCTGATAAGGGTACATATTTTGAAGGCAAGGCAGGTAGTGTTGCTATTGCATCTGCACCTGTGACAACCAGCCCTTATTTGACTTATTCACCTGGTGGTAATGGCGGTGTTAATGATAAGGTAACTAAATCTGACCATTTGCCATGCGGTGGATTTAGTGCGCAGCCTATAACATTAGGCAATAAGGGCCTTAGCTGCGGTAATTCATCAATCAATCCTTTGCAATTAACAAGAGAAAAATCTTTTGATGTGCAAACATTGAATCCGCAAACTTCTGCTACATTCTTTGGCGGTGGTGCTACAGGCGGTGGCGGAGGCGCATGGCGTGAAGGTATGAATGGTGCTACATCGGCATCGGCAGGTTCTATCGGTCTTGGCGGATATGTATTTATATACTATGGCAGCTGGTAGAAGTGACTTTTAAATCTGTTTATATGGTATGTTCGAATTTTTTCGAACATACCCAAGCAGATTAAATGTTTCAATAAATTTTAAACAAAAGTTGCAATAAATACGTTTTGGCGGCGGGTTTATATGCAACATGTGTGCAAATGGCATCAGCACAAGTTTTCTTTTGTTGGTGCCCTCCTCTTCGATAATAAGCAATGCGGAAAAATTTTATGTCTTATGGTGGAAGTGCAGTGGATTTTTTTACAACTAAAATCAAATTGCCCGGGTGGTGAATATTAAAAGATGTCTGATTATGCTCTGATAGGTTTGATGTATTTAGGTAATTTTATTTATGTAGAATATTAAAAAATGTTAAAAATGGTAACAAAATAACAAGTTTAAGATAAACAATTTCTCGAGGTGCTTTTTGTACCTCTTTTTTTTGTCACACATGCTTTTACTTGAAAAAGAAACTTAATCATGTTATGATATGAATATGAAATTTGATGTCAAATTAACCGAAAATGCTGTAGAAGAATTAAATGCACTTGAAAAAGCAGACAGAAACAAGGTTTTAAAAGCCTTTGATATAATTATAAATGTTGATATTAGTGCAGTTAATACCAAACCTCTTACATCAAAAATTTATGAAATAAAAGCTGATAAAACCAGGTGCCTTTTTGTTTATTCAAATAACAGAATAATAATTGTGGGGGTTATATTTATAAAAAAGACTCAAAAAACCCCAAGGGCGATGATTATAAAGGCTGAAAATGTTTTAAAGGAGTATATGAAATGAAAAAATTAGTGGATGTAAAAAATATAATCGACGATTTAAAACAAACAGACCCTGAAAGCTATAGTGAAATCAAAGAGAATACCAAGGTTGTGAAAAAAACCTGGGGTGGTAAAAGACAATCTGCTGGAAGAAAACCTAAAAATCCTGATAACGTATTGGTTTTTCAAATGAAGGTTTCAAGCAATGAGCGTGAATTTTTATATTATGCCCGCGAACATAATATAAATTACAAGGATTTAATGCAGGGGTGAAGCTCGCCACGGCTTGTGCTTATCCGCCTGTGGGTGCTTCACCCTGGTGGGCTCGCATCCTATTCCACAGGAATGACGTTATCTGTAGCACTCGTACCTCGTGCACAGCTAGGGCCTCGGCGGTTATCAATAGTTTCATTTTGCCGGGTTTATCATCCGTCAAAATTTCACCTCGGCTTACGCTTATAAAAAGCCATGCCTGAAAATTAGGCATGGCATAACAACATCAAGTTTTTAACTTGATTTGTTTGTTTAGATAAACAATTTCTCGATAATGCTTTTGAAAGATAAGCACCTCTAAGAAATTTTGGCATTAAAAATGCCACAATATACATTTTACACTATTTTAATATCAGAACAAGGAAACAATGTTTCCTATAAATGACGATGTTATTGCGATAATTTATTTGTAATATTTTCAGGTTCTTTGGGGTAGTTTTTAATTATATAAATTTTTGTAAAATCTTCATCTGATGCTGTAAAAAGAGTTGTAGATTTTTCACAAATTTTTCTTCTTAATTTATAGCCATTTACATGCATAAACATGCCAAGATAGCTATTTATTTTATTTCTAAAATCTACAAGTTCATCTGTATCAAAACGATTTTTATTTTTTTCCCAGCGTTTTATTGTGTTGAATGTTTTTTTAATTATTGTTGTGCGCAGATAAATTCTATTTGGCTTTATAACATGTCCTACAAAATCAAACCCGCGGGAGACAAGATTCATATTTTTTTTCTTTGGATTTAGACACAAATCAAGATTTCTTTTTAAATAATCATCTATCATATCGTAACAATAATTTAAATATTTTGGGTCTTTGTGCATTAGTACAACATCATCTACGTATCTGCAATAGAATTTGATTTTAAGGGTGTGTTTTACAAATTGATCCAGGGGATTTAAATAAACGTTTGAAAAAAACTGACTTGTAAGGTTTCCAATGGGGAGTCCTTTGTTTTTCTTTGCATTAAAGAGGGATTTGTGTGCGGGGAGAATATCCCAAAGTTCCCTTCTTGATTTTATAAAAACATTTGTGCGCGGATCATGTTCTATAACTTGTGTTATTAAATCCATAATCCATTTTTCGCGTACATAACGGCGAATTATTTCAAGAAGAATTGTTTTATTGATGCTATTGAAATAGTTGCTGATATCTGCTTTCATATAGTATGCTTTTTCAGAATAGTTTCTTGATATTCTTTTTGCAAAATCACGAGCCCTTGTGGCACCTGCCAGTGTGCCGCGTCCTGGAATACAGCTAAATGTATCTTTTATAAAACGGTTTTCAAAACGTTCTTTTACTGCATTGTAAATAAGATGGTGTACAATTCTATCCCTAAAAGCACCTGCCCAAACTTCGCGCGGTTTTGGGTGTGTAACAACAAAGCAAATGCTTCTTCCTATTTCATAGGTGCCTTCTTTTAACTCTTGGTAGAGTTGAAAGAGGTTTTTTTCTTGCTGCCATTCAAATTTCATAGATTGCATAGTGTTTCTTTTACGTTTTCTGCAATCATAATAAGCGGCAAAAAGTGCATCCATAGTTAATTCATGGAGTTTTATTTGGTCGATTTTATTTTTTATTATTTTTGGTTTTTGCTCTTCCATAAAATATTTTTAATTTTGAATGCTTGCAACAAAGACAAAAAGCCTTTTTGTGCAAGTATTCTTTGCTTTAATTTAATATCAACAAGATAGAGTGGAATCCATATTGTCCTTTTCTGCTTCTTTCATTGAATGGTTTTTCCAGCCGTTTAATTGTTTTTCGATGTCTTCAAGCATAAGAGCAAGTTCCATATATCTTTCACGCGGGATATTTTTTAATTCTGTTGCAAGACGTGTTAAAACAGTGATTTTTTGTAGTTCATCGAGAAGTTTTACAATGTAATCTACGCGTTCAAAATCTTTTGCACTGTTTGCTTTGTAAATTAAAATAATAAAACCTATTGTTGTGCTGTTTAGTTTTTCACCAATTGTGAATCTAAAATCCCTTTGAAAATTTGATGTAATTTGAGTGAGCTTTACAAGAAAATCAAATGATTTTTTGTAAATGTTCAAGTGAAGATACTGTGCCATAATTCATACCTACCTTTAGTTTTAATTCAGCTTATTCTTAATTTTTTACATAACATATTGCATGTTTATTAGTTAATTCGATTTTAGTTTTAATCTTTTAGAACCCCAAGGGTGAAAATTCAGCATATTTTCTTGAAAGAAAAAAGGAGGAGGTGGGATTCGAACCCACGGTACGCTCGTCACGTACGACGGTTTTCAAGACCGCTCCGATAAACCGCTCTGGCACTCCTCCAGATACAAATAATCTTATATAAAAAAAACTTATTTGTAAAGTTTTTTCTTTTTAAATTGGAAACAGGCTTTTAAAGGCTAGTTTCCAGTGTTTAATTTTTTAATAACAAGCGGTGTTAAATCTACGGCGCCAAAATAAATAGTTTTTGCCTCGATTACGGTATCCACTTTATTTTCAAGCGCAACAGCTTTTACTGCGGCAACTATTGCATCGTCAATTTCTTTTTCTTTTTTGATTTGAAATTTTTGAAATGCTTCTTGTTTTTGGGCTAATTCTTTTGCTGTTGCATCTTCAAAAGATTTTTTCTTAACAGGAGAGTCTATTTTTTTAAATTCTTGCTCTTTATTTAATATGAATAGCTGGAGTTCATTTCTTCTATCTTCCATTTCGCTGAGTGCTGCTTTTGCTTTTGAATAGTTTTGGAAAACCTCAGAATAGCGAATGCTGCCTATTGTATCTGCAAAAACAGGGGCTGTCATAAAAAGTGAAAGCGCTAGAGCTAAAATCTTATTTTTCATAGTATTAAATACTCCTTTTTCTATGCTAGAATTATAACAAAATCTATATTTTTGGGCAAATCTGCCTATTTTATTTTATTTGAGAAATTTTATAATGAGGATAAAATGGTATTAATTGCAGAAAATTTACACATAATTTCACCAACAACAAAAGAAGCCATTGTAAAAAGATATGATGATTATATTTTAAAAATTGCACATAATGTATTAGCATGTGGTGTAGATATTTTTGATTTAAATGTTGGGCCTGCAAAAGGTGAACTTAAAGAAAGTTTACCTTATTTAACAAAGCTTATTAAAGATAATTGCAAAGTTAGCATTAAATTTTCTTTTGATACTTCAAATTTTGATGAAATGGAGCTTGGATTTAGTTCTATTGATAAAAATTGTGCTGAAAAATCTTTTTTAAACAGCATTTGTGCTGATGATGCTAAAATGGAAGCAGGATTTAGGATTGCCAATAAATATAATCCTAATATCATTGCTCTTACTTTTAATCCTAAGGATGGGATTAAAAAAACATCTGATGAGAGGATGGAGCTTGGGTTATCTATTTATGAAAAAGCACTTTGTGAGGGTATTTTAGAGAATAAATTATATTTTGACCCGCTTGTTTTGCCTGTCAGTGTTGCGCAGGAACAGGCAAATACCGTCTTAGAAACTATTAGGATGATGAAAGAGGGTATGGGTGAAATTAATACTGTAATTGGTCTTTCAAACATTTCTAATGGTTCTCCTTTAAAGATAAGGGCATTATTAAACAGGGTATTTTTGGTGCTTGCCATGGGGGCAGGTTTAGACAGTGCTATTGTTGATGGATTTGATAAAGAGACTATAAGAATTTTCAATATGGTGAAGGAAAATTGCATGCTTCAAAACAATCCGCAAAATAGCCTTCTTAGTCCTCTTGATAGTCTGTACTGTTCTTTATATAATGCTGTTAATAGTTTTTGTGATATTGATGATATAGTGTTTGATAAGAATAATATAGATATGATAAATATCATGAAAGCTGCAAGGATATTGTTAAATAAAGAGATTTATTCTCACAGTTTTTATTTGAAGTAAATTTTATTAAAAGGAATTTCCATGTCCTCTTGTTCAGAAGAAAAGAATACAGAAATAACAAAATATACACATAGAGAGCCAAAAGAGTTTAATAAATTCAGAGCATTTTTTCAGTGGCTGACTTGTTCTGTTGTTTATGGCGGATATTATAAGGTTGCTTGTGGGCTAAAAATTTATGGCAGAGAAAATGTGCCTAAAGATAAATTTTTTATAGTGGCATCTAATCACATGAGTGCCATTGACCCTTTTTTGGTGATAGCAGCAGTAAAAAGACCTATAGCCTATATGGCAAAAAAAGAGCTTTTTGAAAAACCTATTGCAAGATTTTTTCTTGATTTACTAGGAGCTTTTGCTGTTAATCGTGAAAAATTGGGTGTATCTACAATTAAAACTGCGCTTGGAATTAAAAAAACGGATTGGGTTTTAGGACTTTTTCCGCAGGGTACAAGAGAAGTTGACGGGAATATGGATAATATTGCAAGAGGTTTTGCTGGTATAGCAAAAACTATGAAATGCGATATTTTGCCTGTATCTATAACTGGTGCATTAAAGAAAGACAGAAAACCATTTGGTAGTAATAGTAAAATTATAATACGAATCGGAAAGCCTATTCCATACAATGATGATACCAGGGAAATGGTGAAGATATGGAGTGATAAGATTATTAGATTGTCGCAAGGGGAAGTGGATGTCTGAAAAAGATATTAAAAAGAATGGCAAAGTGAAAAATTATACAAGGAAGTATGCGAAGGATTTTAATATTTTAACAATTCTTTATCAATTCTATGCTTTGTATATAGTTTTTTTGCCGTTTTCTTTTTTATTCTATTCAATAAAATATAAGAAAAATATCAATGCACCCAAAACCCCTTGTATTGTAGCCCCTAACCATATTTCATATTTTGACCCGTTTTTAGCAACTATTGCATCAGGGCTTGGAATTGCTTATATGGCAAAAAAAGAGCTTTTTGAAGAGTCAAATTATATTGCAAAAAATATTTCAAGGCTTGGAGCTTTTGCTGTCAATCGTGAAAAATTAGAAGTTTCTACAATTAAATCTGCAAAAGAGGTTTTTAAGGCAAAATTTAGCTTATGCATTTTTCCGCAGGGCGGAATAAGAAAGAATAAAAAAATTGAAACCATAAATAAAGGGTTTGTCGTCCTTGCAAAGATGGTAAAAGTTGATATTTTGCCAGTTGCAATTACTGGTGTAGAACAATATAACTGGAATATTTTTAAAAGGCAAAAAATTAATATCCAGGTGGGAAATCCTATTTCATATCTTGAAGATGAGGATGAAATTATTGAAAATTGGCGCAAACAGGTTGCTGATATGGCAAATTATGAACTTGTGTAAATAAAATTTAAGTTTTTATTATCAAAAAATATTTTTTATAAGGTTTATATATTTGTATATTTTTTAACTAGTTATATAAATCTTTATTATGGTAAATTTTAACACCACCAAAGCATTATCAACACTAATAAATCCAAGCAGTATTCTTCCTGTTGCAACTATTGAGGCTGTAACTACAGGTGGGCGTACATATCAGGCATATAAACGCGGTGGAAAAGAAGAAGGCACTGAAAGATTACGAGAAGAAAGTATCTCTGCTGTATTTTGGTTATTTGGGGTAAAAGTCCTAAATTCTCTAGGTGATTTTTTAGGTAAAAAAATTGGGATTGAAAATCTTGATATTGATTTAGGTGCAGATGAATTACGTGCCCCATATTTAAATATTCCTGAAAGCAAAAGGTTTAAAACTTGTGCATTTAAATTTGGTAAAATTATAGGAAGTGCTGCAATTGCAACATTTTTAATGGGTGTTGTTCTTCCAAGGTTTAATCATAAATTAACAAACATGGCACGAAAAGCACAAGGACTAGAGCCTATTCCTGAAAAGAACGAAAAGAAGTCTGCAAATAATGCAAGCAAGAAGATTGAAACTGAAGGTTTAAAACAAAACCAAATGTCTGCGCAGAATTTTGCAGTTTTATCTTCAGGTGCAAAGCCGCTTAATATTCAAGATTTTGTTAGTTCTTCAAAAGAAGATGCTAAAAACCTTACTTTTAAAGGTGTTACTGAATTCTTGGCTACTGGTTCACATTATCTAGAAAACAATACAGCATGTCGTTTGATGTCAACTGATGTGGGTATGATTGCAGGCAGGGTTGCAAATTCAAGAAATAAATTTGAAGGCATGGAATTTTTGTTTAGAGATACTAGTTCAATATATTTCTATCTGTTGGCTGCACCCCACACGCATGCTCTTTTAAATAAAATTACCAATAATACTGCAATCCATCCGGACAGTCTTAATGTATTAAAAACACATCTAGTTTCATCTATTGGTGAAGATAAGATTTCTTTAGATGATTTTATGAAACGTACAAAAACTGCACCACCTGATATTAAAGATGCATTATCAAAGGTGCCTTTTGATAAAAAAGGTGTTGTAACTTTAGATAAATTTAACGAAGCAACAAATGGTATCTACAAAGAAAAAGCGAAAATTATGTCTCAAATGCAGCCTAAAATGAAAGGTGTTTCGTTATTATCTAAGCAGCAGGCAGAGCTTGTACTTTCATCTGGATGGATATCTGAGCCAGAATTTTTGAAAAAAGCAGTAAACGCTGGTACTTATGGCGCTGCACTTGATAACAAAAAATATGTACCTAGAAAAACCATAGAAAAGATAGTATCAAGCTTGGATAAATTTAATGACAATCTTGTAAAGTATGCAAAATCTAAGGGTGTAGATGAAATTGATGCTAAATTTATTGAAAAATATGCAAAACGTACATTGAATATGAATCTTGCATTTAGAGTATCAGGCATGGCAGTTGCAGGTTTTGGTCTTGCATATTTAATTCCAAAATTGCAATATAAAATGACAGAACTTAGAACAGGAAGTAAACAATTTCCTGGAACTGCAACCTATTCAAACGACAATAATGATATAAAAAATACACCCTTGAATGCTAATGCATAATTGCACTTTTTTCAAGAGTGTATTTGTTTTTATTAATAGTCTCTATTTTCAATAGTATATCTAATTGTAAGTATAAGTGAAATTATTGCTGCAACACCAACTGTGTTATAAATAATTCTTACTGCTAAAGTGTCAGGGCCAAATAATGACTCTATAAGGTTATAATTAAAGCATCCAATCAAGCCCCAGTTGATTGCACCTATTATAATTAAAACATAACAAATTCCTTGAAGTACGTTTAAAAATTTATTCATATTTTTCTCCTTTTAAAAAATTATATAGAGAGTATTTATTGATTTAAGTGATTTTTAAATTCCCCAAAGCGAGAGATTAGTTTTCTTTAATATTTTTAGCCGTTTGGATAATTAAACTTTTTATTTATTTGAATTTTAATTTTTCCATAAAAAGTGAACAATGTTGATATTTTATTTAAGGATTTATATGAAAAGAGTTTTGCTTATATCTTTTGTATTTTTATTTTGTCTGCCCGAATGTTTAGCAGATGTAATTTCTGGTAAGGTAAGGCAGGATGATAAACTTTATGCGCAAAATCAGGTTGTGGATGCTAAAACACAAGAACCTGTTGATAAAGCCAAAGTTTCTATTCCAAAACAGGGATTTCAAACATATACTGATCATGACGGCAGGTTTGAATTAAATACAAAAATTGATAATTCCACAGTTTTATCTGTAGAAAAGGATGGATTTCGCCCATATTCTTTAACTATTGATAAAAATTCACTAAATCAACCGTTAAAATTAGGAATAGAGCGTTCTAAAGGAGGAGATATTCAGCTTGAAACTTCGCTTTTACACCTTGGTGATGATGTTTTTGCTGATACTTCTGCCAATTCATCTGATTTTAAAATTAAATCAAGTGGTACATTTTATTCAAAAGGTTTTAAGATGTCCCCTATTTCAAATAAAGAGGAGGCTGTAATTGTAATAGGAAGTGTTCTTGGACTTGATACAAAACTTGCAAAAGAGATGGGACAAAACAGGATTGCAAGTGTTTATTCAAGCCCTGCTGAGATATTTTTTAATGGGCAAAAAATTGGCGAATTAAATATAAATGGTGATAATCAAGAAATTTTAATTCCAAGAAACTTGATTAAACGCGATAATGAGGTAACAGTTCGCACGGGAAAAAACCTTTTCCAACATGCATATATTGATTATGATGATATTGAATTGACAAATATTAGAATAGAAACACGTGATAAGAAAATGTATGCAGGCGGTCTTAACGGTTTTTAATTTTCTCTCTTCTTGTTTGATGAGTGTTTTTAGAGTATAATCTTTGATTATGTTTAAACCTAAAGATACTTTAAAAAATATTAAACCATACTTAATTGATGAATATTATCCTAAATGTGAATTAAAGCTGGATTCAAATGAAAATATTTTTGGACCTTCTAGGAATGTTATTGATGCATTTAAAAGTCTTGATTTAAATTTTTTCAATTTATATCCTTGTTATGGAGAACTGATTAATGTCTTATCAAAGCGCTATGGTTTTGATAAGGAAAATATACTTCTTACAAACGGATGCGATGAAGCTATAAATATCATTTTATCTACATATTTAACAAAAGAAGATAGTATTTTGTCCTTTTCTCCTTCTTTTTCAATGCCTATTTTGTATTCAAAGGTAATTGGAGCCGATTGCAATCAAGTAGATTATATTGAACGATGGGAGTTTTCAAAAGAGGCACTTTTTGAAAACATTAAATCTGAAACAAAGGTTATATATTTAGCATCACCAAATAATCCAACAGGAGATATAATAGAACCATCCATTATAGAGGATGTTTTAAAAACTTGTTCTAAACAATTGGTATTATTGGATTTAACCTATATATCTTATTCAAAATATTCTGAATGTGATTATTTTAATCTTGTAAAAAAATATGAAAATCTTATTTGTGTAAAATCTTTTTCAAAGGATTATGCACTTGCTGGGCTTCGTCTTGGATTTATTTTAACAAATAAAGGTTTTATAGAAGAATTCAAGAAAGTGATATCTCCTTATTCTGTTAATTCTATGGCAGTGTATGCAGGAATAAAAGCGCTTGAAGATGTTGAATATTTGAACTATATAAAAAATGAAGTGCAAAAATCTAAAGAATATTTAATTTGTGAATTTACGAAGCTTGGGTTTACACCTTATGCTAGTGAAGCCAATTTTATTTTAGTAGACTTTAAGCAAAAATGTGAATTTGCGTATAATAAATTGAGAAAAAACGGCATTATTGTGCGCAGATTTAATACTGAGATGCTGCAAAACGCATTAAGAATTGGAATTCCACCTATTGATAAAGCTAAAAAAATAATTGAAGCACTAAGGCCAAATAAGCTTCTTGTTTTTGATTTGGACGGTGTTGTTTTTGATGTTTCAAATTCCTACAGGTATGCTATTCAAAAAACTTTTGAATATTTTACAGGATATCCTTGCAAACCATGTGAGATGCAAGAAGCTAAAAACCTTGGCGGACTTAGTAATGATTGGGATTTAACCAAACATCTTTTGAATAAAAAAGGTGTAGATGTAGATTATTCAAAGCTTGTAGAAGTTTTTCAAAGTATTTTTTATGATTCTTCAAAAGAAGACTATAAAGGTGCAATTGATAATGAAAAATTAGTTTTGGGGTGTGAATTTTTTAATGAATTATCTAAAAAATATGACCTTGCTGTATTTACCGGAAGACCCAAAGAAGAAGCCTTTTATTCTTTGAAAAAATTTGGGCTTGATAAATATTTTCAATATTTTGTGTGTTTGGAAGATGTGGAACATGGAAGGTCCAAGCCTCACCCTGATGGACTTTTAAAGATTAAAGAATATTGTTATTATACAGATATATGCTTTTTTGGCGATACAGTGGATGATGCAAAGGCAGGATATGATGCTAGTGTTATAATGTATGGAATTATTCCGCCAAATGCTTCAAATATTGATGAAACAATAAAATCGTTAAAAAATTTTGGTGCAGCAGATGTTTTAGAGAATGCAAATAAGATTTTGGAATATAAACTTTTTAAGGAAGAAAAGGTATGCAGGTAAATACACAGGTGCTTAAAACCTCAAGAAAGACAAAAGAAACAGATATTTCTTTAGAATTTAATTTAAGAGGCTCTGGCGTGAATTCTATCAATACGCCAATGAATTTTTTTACTCACATGCTTGAGCAATTAAGCTATCATGGCAAATTTGATATTAACTTGGATGCAAAATCTTTAGATAATGATTTTCACCATATTGTTGAGGATGTGGCAATAGTATTAGGCTGTGCTTTTAAGGATGCTTTAGGTGATAAAAAAGGCATAACCCGCTATGCTAGTGTATTTCTACCTATGGATGATGCACTTT
This sequence comes from Candidatus Gastranaerophilales bacterium, assembly GCA_910587815.1. GTDB lineage: Bacteria > Cyanobacteriota > Vampirovibrionia > Gastranaerophilales > Gastranaerophilaceae > MGBC122484. The sequence continues at coordinate 12,726 of CAJUNK010000012.1, forward strand.
GCCACTGTGCACTTGATATTTCTGGGCGTGCATTTTGTAAATGTAATTTTAATATCAAAGACGAGAGAACATCTGACTTTGAAACAGTACTTTTGGTGCATTTTTATAATACTTTTGCTCAAAATGCTGGCGTAACACTGCATTTAAAACAAATTGACGGATATGATACACATCATATAATTGAAGCATCCTTTAAGGCTTTTGGCAGGGCACTCAAAGCTGCTTGCAGTATTGATTCAACTGCTAGTGATGAATTGCCATCTACAAAGGGGATATTATAAAAACTTTCTTGCATTTTTTTATATTCTTGGGATAATAGTATAGTGATAATTTAATATTGCACAAATGGCAAGGTAGCTCACTTTGTGAGCTTGCGAACAAAAGAAAATGAGAAGCGCAGGCGCTTGAGACAGCTGAGCCATAATATTGAAAAATTGAATAAAAAATAAATGGCAAGGTAGCTCAGCTGGTGAGAGCGCACGGCTCATACCCGTGAGGTCGAGAGTTCGAATCTCTCCCTTGCTATTTTTTGTATTTTGTTGTGCAATTTTATGGTCGAGATTGCATCTCAATCTCAAAGCTTGAAAATTAGTCACTTTGTTCCGTTTTCATGCGCTTTTCGATATACCGACCTCTAAAGTTCGTGCTTTGCCCTCACTAAGAGTCTGGCATCCCTTGCTATTTTTTGTATTTTGTTGTGCAATTTTATGGTCGAGATGTTTTTAACTTTATTTAGCGTATTAACTTTCAAGTTATAACAAAAGGGTTGAATTTATCTAAAATTGCTTGAATTAAATTTAATAGTTGTGATAAACAAACTTGCAAATGTTTATTAATTTTTGTAAATCTTTTTAAACTTTTTGAAATTCATATAAGTATATATTTTTTATATATTTGTGTGATACAAGAAAAGTATTTTGGAGCTGAAATATGGGAAATATTCCACTTGGAAAATCTGTAAAATCTCCTTTAAGTATTATTAAAAACATAATTAATGTTGCAGATACAGATAAAGGTAAAACTTTTAAAAATAAAGAAGTTAATGGCAAGATTGATAAAGATTTTAATCAAGGTCATTTGGGTGATTGCGCCTTGCTATCCACTTTGTATGGCTTTTCTAGGACAAAAGAAGGGGCACAAGCAATAGAAGATGCACTTGTTGAATTAACTGATGATGCAGGTGATGTTACCGGGTATCAAGTTACTTTTGATAAAGGTGACGATGATAAAAACAACGATGAGATTTATACAATAACAAAACAAGAATTGGAGGCTGCAAAAAACGGCACAAATGGCAGACAATATAGCAAAGGTGATGATGATGTGACGCTTTTAGAGCTTGCACTTGAAAAGAGTTTTAATCAATCACAAGACCCGGTTTTAAGAAACCTTGTTGATAATTATACCAGCGTAAATGCTGATGATAAATTAAATGGTGTAAACCCTGCAAGTGTTACTTATTTATTTACTGGTGATGTATCTGCGAATTATTTAGTACGCCCTGAGGATAATATTTCTGGACGTTTTACTCCGGTTTTAGATATTGAAGTTCAAGATTCAAATGGAGAAACTGTAAAATTTCAAAATGGTGTTACATATAAAATGTCTATGGCAACAGATGCCTCTTATGTGCAGGCGAGAAATCTTCAAACAGATGAAACCATAAAATTAGGGTATAATGATTTTATTTCTAAAGTATTAAAGCCTGATGCACAAAAGAGTAAAGAAGATACGCAAAAATTATTTGATAATTTCAACCCTAATGAAGAAATGCTTCTTTTTGCCACAAGTACTGGAAATGTTATTATAGGCAAAAGTTCCGATGGTTCTCCTGTTACAGGTGTTGATGTCAAAGGTTCCGATGGTAATAATGTTCAATTAATAGCACCGCATGCTTATGCTGTAAAGAGTATAAGCAATGGCGTTGTTAGTCTTATGGATCCTAATGATTCTTCAAAAGTGATACAGGTAAAACAAGAATCACTTCTTGGTTTAGAAAAATTTCATGCTTACAGCTTGCCTGTAGAGTAAAATTTTGAAAATTAATTTGTAAAAACCCCTAAAGTACAATTTTAGGGGTTTTTTATTTATAGTATTCTTTTTAATTTAACGGTGAAATCATTTTTCATCAGACTGCCATCAAATTTTACTCTAAAATAATTTGTTTCTTTATCTTCGGCATTTATATCAGGAATTGAATCTAATTTATCTTTATAGTTTTCATACGTATGCTCTGGTCTAAATATTAATTTTGTGATTAATGAAATTGGTACAAAAAGAATTTTTATTCTCCTCTGCGCTTTTGCATTATATTTTCCAAACAAAGTTAAATTGGCGATATCATTATATCTGTCATATTCTCCTTCAATTAAAAGGGATAAATATTTTTGTTTAGATGTTGCTTTTATGTTTTTAAATATGTGATTATCCATATAAAAATGACCTGTGATATTGGAGCTTGCAAGCTCAGGATTGCTCATATCCATATTTGTAATATCTTTTATTTTTGTTTTTCTTCTTGTTAATTTATTTTTGAATTCAAATTCAGCTAATTTTGGTAAATAGCCTTTGTTTAATTTGAAAACAGCGTATGCTTTTATGTCATCAAGCTTGTTGAAGGTTTTTATTCTAAGTTTTGCATTTGCAGTACCTTCTATTTGATTTGGCAAATTAAAGATAATATCTGCGGCTGCATTAGAATTAATATTTCTTGCGGTAAAATCAACTAAAGATGTTTTGTTTTTAAAATCATATTTGCCATTTGCAAACAATGTGCCTTTTGCAAAATATACCTTTGATGTTTTGAATTTAAATACTTCATTTTTTAAACTGCCAGATATATTTACGTTTCTTAATTTTATTTTATCTTTTTTAATTTCACCAATTTTAATATTCCAATTATCTATTGCTACTTGGTGATTTTCAAAATTAGTTTTGTATTTTTTATTGTAATGTTTATGTGTTTTGAAATTTTTTCTATTCACTGTATATCTATTTAGGAATAAATCCATATCATAGATTGTTATTTTATAGTTTGATTTTATGAAATTATTCTTACCATGGATTTTGCAATCAAAAGCTTCATTTCTATATTTACCGTTTGCAATAATGTCTACAAACTTTTTATCAGCAATAATTTTTGCTTCCCTAACATCAAAATCCTTGTATTTAAAATCTTTGATTATAAAATCCCCTATGGCAATTTTTTCATCAAAATCATATTCAATATTTCCTTTAAATTTACCGCCTTTGATGAATTTGTCAAAAAATCCTATTGCAGAAACAGGCGCAAATTCTTCTGTTTTAATTACCAAATGTTTTGGATGATAATTATCAATATTTTTCGCAAAAAAAGCATTGCCTGATATTATGTCTTTGTAACCATCTTTTGTTTTTATACTGTATGTGTAATCTTTTATGGTTAGTTTGTTCCCTGCTTTTACTGTTTTGACGGATAATCTTCTTTTATTGTTGTGCAGGCCTAAATATGCATTTTTATAGAAAATATCTGAACCTTCTTTTATGTCTGCAATATAATCTATTTGGTTTATGCCATTTTTTATGTGGTAATTTACATTTAATTTTACATCGTTTAAAACACTGAAATCTGTAAGGTATTTTGCAGATTTTTTTGTAACTATTGTATTTGCTGCACCAAAAACTTCTCTTTTTCTATTTAATACGTTTGATACTTTTAGTATGTTGCAAGCTTTTTCTTCTGCCAAAAGTGCACAAGTGTTTGAGCGCATATTTTGTCCGTCAAAATAAAAACCGACTTTATTAAAAAATACAGGAGCATTGTTAAATTGAGCAGGTGCCATTTTGGCATTTAGATTGTATGCAGTAATGATGCCATAGATATCATAATCTTTTAAATAAAGACTTGCTTTGATATCACCTGAGTATTCTTTAAAAATAGAGAGCTTGTTATCTGAAAAGATTTTACCATCAAATGCTAAGCCGCCTTCTTTTGAAAGATGAAGATTTGAAAAATCCATATTAAAATTATCATCTATTGTTATTCTGCCATTTTGTATGTATGTATTTGGCAGTTTGCTAAAATTAAATTTTTTATTTACTGATGAAAGAGCTGATTTTTTTGAATTATTTTTATTTAAATATAAATAATGGATATTAAGATTTTTTATTCCCTTTGGAGTAAGCTTTGCATTTAAATCCTGTGCTACTACTATATAATTTGCATCTTTAGGCAAAAATGAAACTCTGTCGGCTGAAGTATTTAAGAAAAATTTTGAATTTGATGTGAATTCAATATTTTCAATTTTAGTTGTAATTTGTGTTTTTTTATAAATATATTCTTCAATTTTTTTGATTGCTGTTTTGGAATTTAAAATTTTTGGCAAAATGAATATTGCTGAAAAATAAAGAATTGCTGTTAGTAGTATCAAAAGTGACAGTATTGATACAAATATAATTTTAATTTTTTTCATAAATCCTATCTCATTTTTTGATAAATTTTCCTTAAAAAATTATACAATTTTTTAAAATATCTTCGCAATTGTTTAAATAGTGTATTTATAAACAGATAATATAGCGGAACTTTATATGTTTTTTGTTTCACCCAGCCATTTTGTATATGAATTCCTAAAAAACCTTGCTCTATAAAATTATTTTGAGTGCAGCCTTTTCTTATTGCATCATTATATTGGTTTTGGAACCAAAAATGTCTGAAAAGATTGCTTGTAGGATATAATTTATATGGCATAGATTTCATGTAATATTCGCCATACCATTGCATTTCATAAGGTGAAATTTTAAATAAATCTTTAAATTCCAAATTATTTTTTTTCAAAAGATTTTCTTCTATATCAAGAAGCAAATTTCTTGAAAAAACTTGTCCTTGGCATACAAATGAATATGGCTTTCCATATCTTTTTAAATAGTTTTGAATTCTTAAATATTCTTCTTTCTTTTCCTCTATTATTGATGTATATGGTGTGTTTTCATCGTACATAAAATCTTTTATGTAAAAATTTTGGATAAAATATAGGTCTGAATCTAAAATTACATAAAAATTGCATAGATTTTTTTGATAAAACTTTATTTTTACAAATTGCTGACTAATCCAGCCTGGTGTTTCTTGTTCTTCTTTGTTTATAATTTCTTCATCTGTTAAAAGTATAATTTCATATTTTTCATTATGTGTAATAAGTGCAGATTTAAATATTTCAATATCTCTTTTGGGACAAACTATTACAAAGGGAATGTTGTCTGCGTTAAATTTATCAATGCTTTCTTTTAAAATTTTTAGTCTGTCTAAATCTTTTATGTAACTTTTACAAAATAATACTAAATTGTGCATTTTAACCTCTTGTTTATGAGGATTATACCATATTTAGTATTTTTATAGCTCTTTTGGCTAATGTAATGATATGTTAAATTAGTATATACAAATTCTTGTAATAAAAAAATGTGGGATTTATAATAAAATCCCATTGTAAATATGATTGATATTAGGTGAAAATATGAGAATTAACCCCATTGGCTATAGCCAAAATTATACTTGTTCAAAGTTAAGAAATCAAAGTAATTGTCAGAAAAAACAGCAAAATCAAAATATAAATTTTGGTAATTTTTTTGATAAAAGAGCTTGTGAAGGTTTTAAAAAAGTGGCTCGTGGTGATATAGAAGCTGTTGTAAACGCTGGCGAATCAAAATTTTTCCAAGTGTACCATGGCTGGGATGATGAAGAACATGAGTATGTATTGAAGACTGAATTAAATGAAGATTATTTTAATTCTAAAGATTCAAAAGTTCAAAAACGTGTTAAATCAATGATTGAGCAGGCTAAAGAATATGATTATGTTAATTTTGAACGTACTGATCTTTTTTGGCAGGAAATTGCAAATTTAGCATATCAATTGCGTCCTTATGAACAATATGATTCTACTTATCCTTATGTGCGCAATGATAATGCTAGTTATGAAAAAACCTATTAATTGATATTAGTATTTAATTTAGAAATATTAAAAAAGAAAGCAAACAAATGAGAATAAATTCAATTTCAAATGACTTTATTAATAATAAACAAAATTTTGGTAGATTTTTGGATACTAATGCCTACGATATGGCTAAGGATATATGCTATACAAAAGGCACAGGCGATAAAAATATTGATGATCCTGATGTGTATACAATGTCTTATTTGGATAATTCAAAACTTGTAGAATTGTATACTGGAGAGAATAAAAAAGGGAAAAAAGTATTAAAGGCAAAAATTAATAAAAAATATGCCGAAAAGCGTAATATTGAATATGACGTTGAATGTGAACGTAAACTATACAGGATGGAATATGATCTTTGGTTTAGAAATGTTGGTGATTATAACAGATTATATCATTTAGGCCAATTTGCCAGATCATTTGCAGCCCATGATTATTATTCGAATTCTGAACTGCATATTATTTCAAATGCTGACCGCTCTGCTAATAATAAAGAGCCTCAAATGAGTGATTATGAATCTACAGAACAATATCTTCGTGATCGCGGCATGTATGATAGGTAATAAAATTCAATTTGCTAATTAGTTTTTGAAAATTTACACTTTGTAATACTTTAGGCATTTTTTGTATTCTGATTGTTTTTACATTTTTAGGAAGGTGTGAAATTTTAAGGTCAAAAATACAAAAAATCTACAATGCAGTATTCTATTAATAATATTCCTCATAATAATCTGCAAAATAATGCCTTAAATAATTTGAATTTTAAGGGTAAAGCACCTAGTGCCGCTGATTTAACTGCTGTTGCAAAAAGAACAAGATGTGCTCTTGGATCTTTTGTTGATGATTTGACCAAAAAGGTGCAGAAAAAATCCCCCAATTCTCTTGAAAATATTAATGATTTTCTTATTCCAAAGCAGGAAAAATTTACAAGAACTGTAATTGAAGCAGGGAGAGATTTTCTTGAAATGCCTTTCGATGTAATAGATTCTGTTGCATCAAGATTTCCAAATTCAAAAATAAATAATGCTTCATTCTTAAAAAGATATAGGGTGCATAATCTTAAAGAAAATGAACTAAAAGCATTGCAAGGTCTTTATGAGGATGGATTAAAATTTTTAAATTCAGATAAAATCAACCCTGATGGATTAAGGGGTCCAAAGAAAATTTTTAATAAAAAATTAAATAAAAAAGTTTGCACCGATAATTGTCGCGATTTTTGTAGAAAATTTGCAGATGAATATGATGCATTATTAAACAAAACAATGGCATGGAGCCAGGGTGCTTATGATACTAAAAAAGAAAGATTTTTCTCAAGAATAATTTCTGGTTTTACGGCTGCTATATTTTTAGGAAACGATTTTTACAATTCTGCTAAGTTAAAAGGCAAGAGCGATGAAGATGCCAAAAAATCTCAAAATAAAAAGCAGGCTCAAGAAATCAAAGAAAATCTCTTGGAAGGCGTATTGGGATATGGTGTTGCAGCGTGCCTTACAAAGTTTGTAAATGCAAATCTTTGGACTTCTGCTTTAATTAGTACAGGCATTAGTCTTGTTTCAAGGATTGTTTCAAGAAAAATGTCTGGCATGCCTTTAAATAGAGTGAATGTTCCTGAAAATTCAATGAATGAATTTATGAAGGCGGCTAAAAATAATGAACAATATAAAACACAAAGCGAAAAAGATAAAGAAGCAGCTAAACCTATTTTATCTCTGAAAAATATTTTGCTTGCCTTTGGTGGTATTGTTGCTGCTGGCTTTACTTTGCATGGTTTAAAATATCATACAAAAGCGGGTAAATACTTGAATAATAAAATTTCCAGTTTTACAAATAAAATTGCTGATAAGGATATTGAAAAGCTTTATGCATCTAAAAAAGATATTAAAACAATTACAAAAATATTAAAGCAAAATGGTGAAGGTGCCTATGCGGCAAGAATTGAAAGTAATATTGATTATAAAAACAATAAAGTTTATCTTGGTGAAACTTATAAAACGACAAAATTGTTTGGTAAACTTGAAGTGAAAACTAAAGATCTAAAATCCATTCCTCTTGTACCATTTAAGATGGTTAAAGATATTGTAGGATACCCTTATACTTTAGCGAAAAAGTTTGCAAGTGCATTTGGTCTCATAAAACATGGTGAACCGAACAAGAGAAGTTTAGAAGATGTACATAATATGAAAAATCTATATTTAAGATTCAAAGATTTCGAAAGTAAACACAAAGGTGACCCGCAAAAATTAAATGAAGAATTTGGTAAATATGTAAATAAAATGCGTCTTGCATCCTTAAATAACGTTACTATTTCAAAGGTAAACAATTCTAAAATTGCCGTTATGGCACAAACCTTAGGAACACTTGTAGGCATTGGTTTCAATATGAATGATGAATTTAACGCCTCAATTAAAAACGGTGATTCTAAACAAGATGCTGAAAAGGCTGCAAGGAAAAGGGGTTTGAATAAATTTGCGAGAATGACATCCCAGGTGGCAATTTCAGGCACATTAAATAGTTTATTCGAAAAACAATACGGCGACAGCTTAATTGGCGCAGGCCTTGTAGTTGCACTTAGCACAGTTATTACAGATTCTGTATCAAGACTGTTAACAGCAATGCCTACAAAGAAAATGAATAAAAAAGAATTGGAAGAATATCAAGAAAAAAATAAAACCGGCAAAATGGCTTGGTACCATAATTCTATAGATAAGCTCGCATCGTAAAAACCAAAAAATGTTATTTTGGCTTGTAATTGTATACCCTTGCAGAAAAATTTTAAAGGGGTATTATTGGGTGTGAGGAGTGAAAATAACCTATGTACAATCCAAAATCCCGTAATGCAGAAGAATTTATTTCCCACAGCGAAGTTTTGGCATCTTTAAAATATGCTGATGAAAACAAAGACAATATTAAAGTTATTGATGAAATACTTGCAAAAGCAAGATTGAAAAAAGGCCTTAGTCATAGAGAAGCAGCTGTTTTGCTTGATTGTACTATTCCTGAAAAAGTTGATGAAATATTTGAACTTGCACGCGAAATTAAAAATGATTATTACGGCAATCGTATTGTGCTTTTTGCACCATTGTATCTTTCAAATTACTGCGTAAACGGGTGTGTGTATTGCCCTTATCATTATGTAAATAAAAACATTCCAAGAGTAAAGCTGACACAAGAACAAATCAGACGCGAAACAGAAGCTTTGCAGGATATGGGTCATAAACGCATTGCTATTGAAGCTGGCGAAGACCCTGTAAATAATCCTATTGAATATATTTTGGATTCTATAAAAACAATTTATAGTGTGAAACATAAAAATGGTTCAATTCGCCGTGTAAATGTTAATATTGCAGCTACTACAGTTGAAAACTATAAAAAGCTGCATGAGGCTGGAATAGGTACCTATATATTATTTCAAGAAACATACAACAAAGAAACGTATGAAAAACTTCATCCTACGGGGCCTAAGCACAATTATAAATACCATACCGAAGCTATGGACAGAGCAATGGAAGCTGGGATTGATGATGTAAGCCTTGGTGTTTTATTTGGGCTTGAATTATACAGATATGAATTTTCTGCACTTTTAATGCATGCAGAGCATTTAGAGGCTGTATTTGGGGTTGGTCCGCATGCTATTAGCGTTCCAAGGATTAAAAAGGCTGACGATATTGATCCTAATGCATTTGATAATGGTATTAACGATGATGTTTTTGCAAAAATTGTTGCTTGTATTAGAATTGCTGTTCCATATACTGGAATGATAATTTCTACAAGAGAGTCTGCTGAATGCAGAAAACGCCTTTTGAGTTTAGGTGTTTCGCAAATTAGCGGTGGTTCTAAAACAAGTGTTGGCGGTTATTTTAATCCAGCACCTGAAGACGAAAACTCAGCTCAGTTTGATGTTTCAGATAGGCGCCCGCTGGATGATGTTATAAGATGGCTTATGGAATTAGGGTATTTGCCAAGTTTTTGCACCTCATGTTATAGACAGGGGCGTACTGGTGATAGATTTATGGAGATTTGTAAAAGTCAGCAAATTCATAATTTTTGCCAGCCAAATGCTATTATGACATTAAAAGAGTATTTGGAAGATTATGCTTCTGATGCCACAAGAGCTGTTGGCGAAAGTCTTTTGCCTGCTGAAATAGAAAAAATTAAAGATGATGTTATACATGCTAAAGTGATAGAAAATTTGGCAAAAATTCATAATGGTGAAAGAGATTTTAAATTTTAAAAACCAACTCTTGAAGATTATTAATTAAGTAAGGTTTTATTTATTTGAAAACCTAATGAAATCATCCAGTATAGCTTTTGCAAGACCTTTGTCTAATGTTGATTTTGCTAAATCAATTCCATCTTTTATATTTTTTGATATTCTTGTTATATAGAGCAGAAGGGCGGCATTGAGCACTGCTATGTCTCGTTTTGGGCCAACATCATTTCCTGTAAATATATTATATAAAATTTTGGTATTTTCTTTTGCATCTCCACCCTGAATATCTTTTAGTGATGCAGTTTTCAATCCAAAATCTTCAGGTTTTATTGTGTATGATATGATTTCAGAATTTTTAATTTCAGAAATCAGTGTAGGTCCTGTAATTGTAGCTTCGTCTAATCCATCTGTGCCATGTAGTGTCATACCGTTTACAATGCCAAGATTTTTTAATACCTGTGCAATCGGTTTTACTAATTTTTCATCATAAACACCGATTAATTGCATTTTTGTATGGGCAGGGTTTACTAATGGACCAATTATGTTAAATAGTGTTCTTATGCCTATTTCATGTCTTACATCTGCTACAAATTTCATACCTGGATGATAGTTTGGTGCATACATAAAACAAATATTTATTTTTTTAAGCAGGGCAATATTTTCATTTGCATTTAAATTAATATTTGCACCCATGGCTTCAAGCACATCAGCTGCACCGGATTTGCTTGATGATGAACGATTACCGTGCTTTGTAACTTTACATCCTGCTCCTGCTGCTATAAAGGCTGCTGCGGTTGATATATTAAAAGTGCCTGCACAATCTCCTCCAGTGCCAACTATATCAATTGCATCGGGTGTTTTAAAATCAACAGGGATGCAATTGTCTTTCATTGTTTGTGCCGCAGCTGTTATTTCTTCTACGGTTTCGCCTTTTATTCTAAGTGCAGTCAAAAATGCTGCCATTTGTGCATTTGTAGCTTGGCCTTTTATTATTTCTTCAATTATTGTTCGTACTTCAGCAAATTCTAGGTTTTTGCCGTTTGTAATTTTTACAATTGCGTCTACTATCATTTTTTTAGCCACTGTTTTTTGTGAGCAGAAATTATTGTACTACAAAAATGGTTTTTATTATATAATTTTTTGTAGTTTCATGCCGATATAGCTCAGTTGGTAGAGCGGTTCATTCGTAATGAATAGGTCAAGGGTTCGAGTCCCTTTATCGGCTTTTTGCTAACTCCTTTGTAGCCTGGATTTTGGGAATTGAATAATTTTGGAATTTTTAGAATTTTCTTTTATTCTCAGATTATTCTCAGTTTTTTGAAAATTGAATGCATTTTCAAATTTTTCAATTCCATCATCTATCATTGCTTTATTTGTTTTGACATAATGTTTGAGGGTGGTTTTAGTACCGCTATGCCCCAAATTATTGGATGCATAGGTTATTGATAACCCCAGTTCAAGGGCTGCATCTGCATTGCTGCCCCTTAAATCATGTAATCGTGCGTGTTTTTCGGAATATCCCGCGGCTTTCAAAAGTTTAACCCAAAATCTTTGCCGTACATTGCTTGGGTTTAAGGGATTTCCGCGAGAATTATGAAAAACAAATTGTGAATTGCAGGTATCGCTTTCAATATATTTTTTAAGCGCTAAGGCAAATGTGGGGAACATATAGACGTATCTTTTTGATTTTTTGGTTTTGGTTTTTTCTTTGTATTCGCCACCTGTAAATTGGGTGCATACCTTTATTCTATTGTTTTCAAAATCCACATTTTCTTTTAATAGGCCAAATATTTCACCTTCGCGCATTCCTGTAGCAATAAATGTAAAAAATAAAACATAATATTTTTTAAAGCATTTTTTACATATTTCAAGCAGGTTTAAAAGTTCTTTGATTTCAAAATGATTATGTTCTGTTTCAGGTTCTTCAATATTTTTTACTTTTAAAAAAGGGTTTATAGTGATTTTATCGTATTTTAAAGCAAAATTAAATGCTGCACTTAAAAGTCTACAGCATTTAATGGCAATGTGCGGGCTGACATCATCCCTAATTTTATATAAAATGTTTTGCCATTCCAGTGATGAAATTTTTAAGAATTTTATATCTAAATAGGATGCTAAATGTTTATCTTTGCAATTCTTATATCCTTTCAGTGTTTGTGATGCCAGTTTTCTATTTTCGCAATTTTCAATGTAATCATTCAAAATATCGGCTATTGTTATATTTTTATCATCACACCTTTTATTTTCAAATTTGGGTAAATCTTTTCTTGCATCAGATTTTTTATCATAAAGTCCGGAGGTGCGTTGTTTGCCAAAAATATCAGTATAGGTGATTGTATATTTTGTTATAATTCCTTTTTTGGTTTTATATGTTTTTTTGCTAATCCCCGCCATATTTTAACCCCGGTTTTGTTCTGGTGAATTCTAATACTTCTTTTTCGCTTAATTTAAGCGTGCCAAAATAATAGGGGGCGATGTGTTTAAACCCTCTATTTTTGGCCATTACAGACCATTTATATAGATATCCGTATTTAAATTGATATTTGGCACACAGTTCATTGATGGTCATTAAATCATCTGGAAAAGAATTTAATGACCTGTCAAAATTTATAACATGCCCCTGCATTTTATTTCTCCTTTTTCATGTTTCTTCATGTTTTGTAAAATTTCTTCATGTTTTATATATTCAATTTGCATTGCCCGGATGGGTTTAAATCTTCAAAAATAAAGCATTTTGGCAAAAAATCCACACAAAAATATGCGGCCAAAAAATTTATTTGCTTGTCTTTGGGGGAATTTTTAAATGTCATACGCTTATTAAAAGATAAAATCTGAAAATTTCTATTTTTAAAAACCTGAGCAGGTGCTGCATCATTAAGCCAGGTTATGGGCAATAAAAGCGCAAAAGGTTTATTAAATGATAACGCGCGCTCAACAATTCCCCTTTTATTTGTAAATGGCGGGTTTGAAATTAAAATATCCCAATTTTCGGGCTGATATGTGTAAAAATCTTGGCCGGTTTCGATACTTGAATAAACAACATTAAAACCGTTTTCAGTGAATACTTTTACAAATTCTGATGATTCTGTATCAAACGGGCACCAGATTATTTTTTCCCTAAAAGGTTTTAAAAAATTAAGAAGGGGTAAAACCCCTTCTTTTTTAGTGTATAATTCATCATTGCGGCCTTTGGATGCGTGAACATATTTTGTACCGTTGTTTAACATTTGCCTATGTTCCTGTAATGAAAGCGGATTAATTCAGGAATAGAATTTATCCCAAGCTTGCTATAGATATTGCCAAGATGCTGCCTGATTGTAGCTTCTGAAAGATGAATTTTCTTTGCTGCATCTTTTATCCTCACATTTTCAAAAACAAAAATATTGTAAACTTCTTTTTCCCGTTCCGTTAATTCAAAATTCATCGGTTTAAATCTCCTACTTCTATCTTAAATAAGCCTATTATCGATGCATTTCTTTGCTTCACAGCTTTTTTATATAGCTGTTTTATTATGCAATCTTCCCACTCGCTGCATTTTATTGGTGCGGGTGCTGTGGCAGGGGCTATTTTAAAATGCTCTAACGCGTATGGATTGCAACTGCCGCAAAAATGTATAGTTGCTTTTTTGCCCCTAAACCACACCTCACGGCAACTTGGGCAGTTTTTGACGATGTATTTACTCATCTTTTACCTCGTTGATTATGGCTAAAAGTAATTTATGGTCGTTATATGCAGTATAATCGTATTTGTCTCTACATTTGTCAGCATTTTTGCAAAGTGCACATATATCTTGATTGTCGCAATGATTAATTATTTCCTCAATATCCTTTAATGCTTGCTTGGAGCGGTCTGACTTCTTTATTAAATCTTTTTCCCAATCCTCAAAACCATCTACAAAACTTTCAAACCAGTTTTTAGAATAAACATAACACATCTGATGTTTAACGAAATCTTTGAAGCTTATATTTTCCTTTTTCAGCTCCTCGTTCTCTGCTTTGAGGGTTTTAATTTGAAAATCTGAATTATCAAGAAAGCCTTTTTGAATTTCCAAGGCTTTTTGTTGGGTTTCGCATTCCTGTTCTTTGCGCTGGAGTTGCTTGTAATAGCAATTAGGATAATCCTTACAATGGTCGTCGTAGTTGTGGCACCATTCTAAAACCTTTTTGTTGCTTAAGCGTAAGCCGAAATCTTCGCACCCGCTCACATCAACCCCATCAATTATTATTTCTTTATTCGTCATTGGTTTTTACCTTTATATATCCCTTTCCATTACAACTATCGCATATAGGTGGGTCAGATGCTTCTATTAAAGCGCTTATACCTAAGGAGCATAGCGCCATTAATTTATGTATACGTATCACATAACCCTTACCTTTACATTTTGGACAAGTAATAATTTGTGCCATCACTCTACCCCCATAATCTTGCGGACTGTAGATATGATTTCATCTGTATCGTTGTACATAAGTATTTTAAGCAATTTTTCCTTGCATTCTTCTAAAGTTTTACTAAAAATGACAAAGTTGTAATTAAGCCCTAACCTTATCAACTCCAACAATTGCCTGTCGGTGATTTCGGGGTATATTTTATGTGCAAGCTTGCTATACTTGCAATTTTCACATTTAAGTGTTTCGTTTTCCATTGCGGGACAAACATCTGTGCCAATTTCATAACCTTTTTTGATGTTGATAAAACTACAATCGGTTAATTCTATTGGTTCAATCCCAAATGCTTTATAAAATTCAAGTTCAGTTTGTGTAGGCATTAGATTTCCTCGCTTTCTGTCTACTTTCTATGTATTTTTGCCATTTATTAGGTATTACTTCAATCAGCAAAACTATCCAAATCCCTGCTATAAATAGAATAGATGCAGCGCATATAATTGCAAAACACAACTTGCAAGATACAATAAATATTTCCATCATCCTTCCAATATCTCCTTAATCTGTTGTCTTTGAGCAGGGGTAAAATCTGTATAGCAACTTCTCGCCAATGTAGCAAGGGCTTTTCCGAAGTCTAAACCTATAAAGCTTTTATGAGGTTTGTTTACTATATCAAGTTTGCAAAATATATTGCCGTTTTCCGTTCTAGGCGCAGAAATCACAATATCTATAAAATTAAGTATGTATATCAACAAGTCTGTTTGTTTTTTTGGGGTAAAGAGTGGAAATCTCTTACCCCTCTTACAGTACATTTTATTGCTGTCGTAAAACGAACAGTAAACACAACTAAAATTTTTGGGGCTAATACAAGATAGCTTTTTCTTAACCCCATACTTTTCCATCATTTCTTCAATCGGGTTCATTGTTGCTCCTTTGCAAGCTCTACTATTTTTCTTATCAATTCATATACAACATTCACCGTAACAGAGTTGCCCGCTATTTTATAAAGCTGGGCATCTGAAATTCCTTCTCTGCCTTTTTTAACCACCTCATCGGAAAAACCTTGCAATCTGAAACATTCAAGCGGGGTTAAACGGCGAATAGAACCAACTGTACCGCAAAATCCTTCAGTTGAAATTTTCGCGTTATAAACATCAATTAAAAGGTTGTTATATTCCCATTGGTTTTTTGTTATTGTAGGACACTCTTTTTTAATTCCGCCTTTATTGTTGCCTCTTGGAAGCTGATATATTTTAAAGCCTTCGCCTTTATTTGTAGTAACAGCAGGAGAAATGCCAGCGATACTATAAACATTACCGTTTTGCCCCCTATTGCTAGGATTGATGTTTGTTATACATTTAATAAAATTACCGCTCCAGTTTGCATAATCTCTGGCTTTCAAGGTTGAAGTAATGTTGTATACTTCTTTTTGATTCTCTCCGGTTTTATTATAAAGTTGGCTTGTTTGTCTGATAGGAAATATTTTTCCGATACCGAATTTTCGAGGATAGCCGATAATGAAGACACGTTCTCTGTTTTGTGGAACTGAGAAGTATTTAGAATTAAGTACACCCCATTCGATACTATAAATCCCAATGTCGGAGAGAATTTTAAGTATTGTTTGGAAAGTTTTTCCATTTTCATGATTAAGTAAGCCTTTAACGTTTTCGAGTATAAAATATCGGGGTCTTTTGTCTGATAAAATCCTTGCAACGTCAAAAAACAAAGTGCCTCTGGTGTCTTTAAATCCTTGCCGTTTGCCTGCAATTGAGAAAGCTTGGCAAGGAAATCCTGCAAACAAAATGTTGAAGTCGGGTAACTTTCCAGTATTAATTTTTGTTGCATCATTGAAATATAACTCCTCTGTTGTATTAAATGCTTGTCTATAAAATTTCTCTGCCCATTTATCAATCTCACAATGAGCAACTATTCTTATACCTGCTTTTTCTGCCCCCTGTCGGAACCCACCACCACCAGAAAACAAATCAAATGCTTCTAGTTTCATCACTACTCCCACACCCAGCCGTCATAGTCACAGATGGATTGTTTTCAATTCCGCACAATTCACATATCTGTTGTGATAATGTTTTTTCTTTAGTCATTTTCTTCCTCCAACCTCAATTCTGCTAATTTTGCCATCATCTGATAGCATTTTCCATGTTTGTTATTGCCGTGAGTTTCTTTAACTTGCTTTTTAAAGGCTTTAATTGTACCCCAAAAACAGCCGCATTGAACCACAATGCCAATTTCAGTTAAGAAAAACAGAGTGTGGCGGTTTTCACTTCCAAACCTTTCAAATAAGCACCAATCTTGAATTTTAAGCTTTTTAGGGCAATTTTTTGGTTTTCCTTCAAGAAGGTCAGCACCATAAAGGTCAGCACCGCGAAGGTCAGCACCATAAAGGTCAGCACCATAAAGGTCAGCACCATAAAGGTCAGCACCGCGAAGGTCAGCACCATAAAGGTCAGCACCGTACGGAAAACTTAAGCGTTGCTCCTTCATTATTTTTACAAGCTTTGGCAGGGTTGACCAGTGGCATTTATGTTCAATATTCAGTGTAAATAATTTAACGTTTTTTATAAAAATCATTTTAAATCCTCTTTCTTTCTAAATAGCGCGCAAACCCAGTTAGTATCCCTGTATGCTGCACCTTTTGCCTTTGTGCAGGTTATTAGTTCAGGAAAAAGCGTACCAATAGAATTTGCACAATTTTTACATATTCGGCTCAAATCCGCTTGGGGAGCAGTACGCCCTGTGTTTTCATTAAGCATATTCCCCTCCAAAGAACTTGAAATCTGTGTATTTATCGGTGTTTAGCGTATATTCGATATAGTTTGTGTTTTGACCCCATCGGTCCTTGCCTTTTTTAGGCACGCTTTCAATTGGGATATTTTCCTTATCCCTTAAATCCTTTATTCTTCTTGGCCCTGCTGCAATTCCAAGCGCGTAAACACAATCATTCACTGTGATTTTACCGAATTTTTCAAGGCAATAAAGGATTCTATCCCTTTGCAGTTTTATCTTTTTCAGGTTTTCTCTGTCTTTATCCGTTAAAAGCTTTGCAAGCATTATCCTGTCCTCCTCAGTTTTCGCCCGCTAATTGCTTCATATTTTGCCATACATTCCCTCATAGCACTGTGGCACGCATCAAAATTAGCCTCAAAAAAGGCTGTACTGTCTTCCTTTACCCTTATGGCTTCGCAAGTGTTTCCAAAGGTAGCAGGAATATGGTTTTTCTTTTTTTGTTCTTTTTCCCTTTCAACAAACTGATACATCAGCCATTTTGGCCCGGGGAGTGTATCTCTTGATGCGTATTTCTCCAAAACACAGTCCGCAAGATAGTTAAAATCGCAAATTTCGGGCATTGTGTCATACCGCTTTTTAATCTCAATTTGTTTGCTTTCTGGCACTTTGAATTCTTCAAAAAGCCAATTAACAAAATCATCCCGCGTTTTGAGCGGGGGGAGCTTTTCCCTTTTCATTTGATTTTTGTTTCCTTTCGTTTTCTAAATCCTGCCTAAATTGCTGCATTCTGGCTTCTTTTTCTGATGCCGAAAAAGAAGAAAAAGAAAAATTCTCCTTCTCCCCAGATTTATCACTTTCAGCGAAAGATGTAGGGAGTATCTTTTCTTTTTCTTTTCCTTTTACATTTACATTTTCTTTTGGGGGAACTGGTTCCCCACTAGTGGGGAACTCTTTGCCAAAAACCTCCCTGTAGTCTGCATTTATGTATCTAAATGCAGATGGTTTTTTAATAGTTTGATGTTTTAAAAAATTTTTTATTAAAATATATTCTTCATCATTAAAAATTCCAAAAAACACCATTTTTTTTTCTATTAAAATATTTAGTGCATCTTTTATTTGACTATTTGTTACAGAAGCATATGGGAATATATTGCTTTGCAAATATTTAATATCGGCTCGGCATACGCCCGAATCATCGGCAAAATTCCAGGTGCCAATAAATAACAGTTGCACAATTGGAGGCGAACTGTTTGTTTTTTTATCACACCAGAATTCGACCTTTATCATTCTGTTTCTTGCCATTCTTAAATTCTTTCTAATTTCATTCTGTAGCTTGCCTCTATAAGCCTTTCTGTGCTTGGCTTACCTAGTCTTTTTACCATCTCCAAAACAGATGCTTTCATTTGGCATTTTGGGTAGTTTTCAAATTGGTTATAAAAACATCCTTCGCATCTGCAGCTCCTTAAATAGCATTCAACACCGGCCTTTGACCAGTGTTCACCGTGAAATACAAATTTGCCAAGGTCGTTATAACCTGTAATTTCTCCTTGCGGCATAATCTATCCTTTTAAGTTACCAGTTCATAAGAACTTACTAATCTATCTAATTTTTTTGTGGCTCTGCAATAATCGCAAATACCACATCTTTGCGGGTTTTCCCTGCCTGATTTAACTGCAATAATTCGTGGCATTTTAAAGGCTAATTCTCTACGTTGAAAATCTAATTGGTCATTAGGTAAAAGAATACAGGCAATATCGGGATATTTTTGCTTGTCTGCCGCAGCAATGATGCAATCTAAGGTTGCATCTGTATTTTGCTTTACAATCTCTTGATACACTGCAAGCTGCAAATCATAGCCCCAATTTTCAATAAAGCTTTGCCTGCCACCACGAGAATAAAATATTTCACGAACCTTTTTTACAATTTTTAAATCAACAATGGCTTCTTGTTCAATATAACTATCCATTTTGATTTTCCATTGCGCTCCAAGGAATTCACCTGTCATTATTACTTGTTTTTGTCCTGACAGACATAACATAAAAAGCTCATCCGATTCTATTTTATTAATTACATTTTCAGCCAAAACGTATTCCGCCTTTAGAGTTCCATCTTTTTTGAATATTTCAGGTGTTCTTTGTTTAAAATCATCAAGGGTACCTTCAAAATATGAATCTACGTATGAACCTATAAGCATTGGGGTAGATGGTTCTTCTGCCCACTCGCCGTTAATCTTTGCCATAGCGTAAGCTTCGCATTTTAAAAAATCTTTTACCTGTGAAACGCTGAAATATTCTTGATTTGCGTTTTGAGAATAATAGTTGTTATTTGTCAGTTCCATCAGATTTTACCTTTAATTTTGATTCCTGTATTTGTTTTTCGACCTGTGTGGGTATTTCAAAATACTGCTCAATGGGTGCAAAATTATTTTTTATGGAATTATATACTGCACCCAAATCAACTAAATTTTTTGGTATAAAATTATCAGTTTTAGTTCCTATACGCTTTTCAATCATATCTTGGGTAACACCTAAATCCTGAAATTTTTTAATCATATCCATGATGCGTTCTTTAAGAGGCTTTGTATTATCACCTTCAATGGTTTTATCGCATTCCTTTAGGAAATCTTCTATAATATCTGTAGGCACGATTCCTAAAATACAAGCTCTTAAACGTCTTGCTCCATCGTTTGCAACTTTCTCGTAAATATCTCTTGGCTCGGTTAAAACTTCATTGCCGTTTTTCTTTGAATACCTTATATGTGGAACTTTGAATATACGCTCTTGGCGCACATTGTTTTCTAAATCCCAAGCGTATGCCATTACTTCTGAAAAGTGCTCTATGGAATTTTGAGAAAGCTCCTTGATGCCAAAACTGATGTTGCCCCAATATTTGGCAACGGTTTCAGCTGTACGAATTGAAGGCCCTTTTACTTGTTGGCCTCCTCTTGGATATGAGTAACTGGCTTTTTCTGCCAAGCTTAATCTTTTTGCAGATTCCATAATTTTGCGTGTGGCAGAAATTTCATCACGCGGAAAACGCCTTGCCATAAAAATAGCGCCTTGAACTTCTTGCAGAGCCCGCGATTTTTCTATTTCCTGTCCTACTGATGTCGGAAAATGAGTGACTTTGGATTGTTCCGTTTCTATTATTTGATTTTGCATTTTTTAACCTTTCTTATAAAATAATCTGCCGTTTTCGTTATTTGTTTTACTGGCGGAATGCGTGAGCCGGTGCTGCGTAAGCCGGTGGTAAAATCACTACGGCAAACAAAGCACTACGGCTGCAAAACGGCAAAAAATCCTTCCCGCCTGTTGCGCGTCAAACTTGTTTATTTTATTGCAATTTCTGCAAGTAAATCTTGAAAAGCTTCAAAACTTTTCTTTTTAGCATTTCGCCATTTTTCGCTGTGGGGTTGCCTTCTTGGAATAGGATTTGCAGGCATCGCAGTTTTACGGGCCACTAGACAACAATTAAAAGCATCTGCCCAATCTTCGTTGTCTCGTTCTTCCTCCATAAGGAGTTGACCATAATCAATTCCCCAACTAAAAATTTTGAATGCTTCACTAATGCTTAATTCTGGCATTAAAATCCCTCCTGTATCGCTAAAAGCTGCGCTTCTGCATATTCTGCTGCAAGTTCCGCTTCTGCAACCGGGTCAAAAAACTCTGTATCCTTGGGAGGTTCAGTATAATATCTTTCAAGTGCATTGTTAAATTCCACAGAACCCCAATTATATCCTGTTATTGGCATTCGGCATTCTCCAATAATTCAGGGTTTTCGTGGATGTTGCCAATGATTTCGTAATCATTCATAATTAAACTGCCCATAGAAAAACAGTTTAATTTATTTCCTTGATTTGCCAATTTAAACCTATTATCCAACCTTCTAACTTCTCCATTTATTAAGTAATCTTTCCAATTTTCCTTGCAAAAATTATAATTTTTCAAATCTCGTTTACTTATTAAGCCTAAACCCCCAAATATGGGAACAAAACTACACAAATATCTAACATCATTAATATAGTTTAAAGCCTTAACAATATCCCCCTCATAAATCAGCTTGCCATTTTTGTCTTTTAAGCCTGTAGATTGTATTAATCTTGAATAATCAAGATTTGTATAATAGCAATCTGTCAAAGGAAAATATTGCATTCTGTTATCAATATCATAATATCTAAACTTAAATCTCGCTTGCATTTTCCTCCTTTAAAAGTTTTAGCATCTCTAAACGTTCGATTTCATTGATTGCAATGACCGCCCTGGTATAATGTTTATACAATGGATCAGACTTACCGCTCATATATCTTCGCAGTTTATTATCTATTTCCCTTAATTCATAGAAGATAAGCGGCATCCTCTTTTTATCAACTGCGGGGAATAATTCCACACTTTTACATTTTTTTGTTTTTCTTTTCTTTGGTGTGTCAACATCAAGAAATGGCGAAACACTGCGCGGTACACCCATTGATGGAATGGTTTGTGTTTGTTGTAACATATATAAATCCTTTCTATGCGAAGCCGGTGTAAAAATCAAAATGATGAATTTTGATTTTGAAACACTACGGCAGACAAAAGTACTATGACATGCGTAAATAATTTTTAAAAAATGGGGGATAACCCCCCGGTTGCATTGTATTTTGAGAACTAATAATGAAACTTTAAAAAAAGCCCGGCAAAAGGTTATAAACCGGGACTACTCTAACTCAAAAAAGGGTGAAATTTGGGTCAAAATCTTTAAAGTGTGCCCTTTGCTTTTATAAAAAAGAATAACCAGAAAACTACTACTAACATAGAACAAAAGGCACGTTTTAAACATTTTGCTTTGGTTATAGAGGGTTGCGCAAGCCGGTGATAAAATCACTACGGCTACGCAGGTACCGCCCTCTATAACGCGGGAAGGGCTCATACGTCCCCCTACGCCCATTTGGAAATTATTATTTTAGTTCCTCAATACTGAAAATTAGTCCCTCGCAATATAATTCGTCTCCTTCATAGATATTAAATTTTGCCATATCTTTAATATCCAAACTTTCAAATGACCAAGCAGCATCCCAACATTTATCACTCCAAAGTGCTCTAATTTTTTTAGCGTTTGTGATTTTTTCAAGAAAATAAGGGCATTCTTCATTATCACATTCGTTTACCAATAAACCGTTTTTATCAAAAACAATGTCACCACCCTCATACATATCTAATTCATCATATATTGCACCCCTTAATTCAATTAAATCATCCGATTGTCCAAATACAACTACAAGGCCGCTTTCTTTTGCCTCATTTTCTTCATCTTTTGTAATTTCCTTGCCATATTGTCTACCATTAAGCTTTTTTGCTAATTCTTCTTTTGTAATCATTAAGAGCCTCCTTCCTAAAATCCTTAATCCAACCGTCAAGGATTATTTGACAGTTGGGTAAAGATTTTAAATTTGTGCCACAAGGTGGATTTGAACCACCATCCCAAAATCTTCGTTTGGTGTCCGGACTAAAATGCTCTCTCCGTTGAGCTATTGTGGCTTAATCCCCGTCTTTCCGGGGTGTCAGGTTATTTTATTAATGTGTCGTGAACCATTGACACGTGCCGATTCGCCAAAGCAGGGCGGCTACCCACCTCCTTGTCTTTCCAAGTGTCATTTAAATCTTTTTGAACTCTCTGCGGCATATATCCCCCTTTTTAAGCCCTTGATACGGACTGTCGACAGGTTGGTTCATTCCTGCCCGTCAGGCTCGGGGAGCTCGTCTTACGGTATGAAATTGTCAATGTGCATTCTTTTGTTGAACAACAAATACTTGACCATACTAAACATGCCATGATACATGTGTTTTAGCGTAGCTGCTTCGCCACATTTTGTAGGAAAACTACGCTTAGAAAGGAAGCAGGCTATGGCTAAAAACACACGGTGTCGCAGCGCGGTCACTGGTAAGTTTGTTAAACAGTCTTACGCTGATAAGCATCCAAAGACAACCGTCAAGGAAACTGTCAAGAAAAAGACCAAATAACAAACTTTGGGGAGAGGTTAGATTTCTCTAACCTCTTTTTTAAATCAAATATTTGTTTGTCAATGTACAAGCACAACAAATACCAGTAGTAAACGGTTCTTTTACTCTGTATATTGTTGAATTTTAATTAGATTGTGTTTAAGTTAAAATTGATAAACCAAGGAAAAGAGGCTATGCGGCTTCTTTATCCTCTTGGCGGCTTAGATAGTCGGTAATTATCTTGGCGGCAAGCGCCGTCATCGATAATCCCTCAGATGAAGCCAATGTTTTAAAGGCTCTCTTTATATTTGGTAGTAATCTGATGTGTAACATTTATATAATTCCTTATGAAAGGTGGTAATATTGCTTGATTTAATCAAAGAGATTCTTGAAAAAATTGAAGTGGGTTCAACAGTATATTTTGATGAGTTCAAAATCTCTCACTGGGAACATGCGTATCAAATTTATCCTGAACATAATGCTATTGTACTTTTTGCTAATACTTCCGATTCTCAAACAATGGGTGATATTATTATTAATATTAATACATTGAGAGTTGTCAGAGTGATAAGTAAACAAAGCCTTATGGATGTGATTGAGGTTAATTTTGAGGATACTTGAAACGAAGAGTTTTTCTAATTCCTTTTTCGGTTGTGAATTCGGCTTCAAAAAGGAATTGAGGTTCAGTAACTTTTCCTTCCTTCTCAAGTGATTCTTGAATAATTTTAAAAAAATTAAATTTTTCCTTTTCCATAATTAGTTCCTTTTTTTGTATCAGAATGATATAAATATATCAGAATGTAGAAAATATGTCAATAAAAATTAGAATAATATTCTACAAAATATAGAAAATAAGTAAAACATGAAATATGACACGCTTTTTAATACTTTACAAAACTTAATGAAATTCAAGCCAAAGGTTTCGGATATTGCAAACATATTGGGAGTTTCTAATAAAGCTCTTTATGCAAGAGCACAAAGGAATGTTGGATTCTCTGATGATGAAATACAAAAAATAGAAGAATTTTATGCAGTTGATTTAACTGGTGGGATAAATATTGATTGTATAGAAATTGATTATTACCCTGAAGTTTTTGGTAGTTGTGGTGCCGGGGTTTTTGTACCTTCTGAAATTAAAGAAAAAATGTTCGTGCCTAAAAATTCTTTTATGAGTTTTTCACCTGTGAAACACTATTCGGTGATTAATGCAATAGGTGAGAGCATGTTGCCTTTTATCCATGATAAGGATAAATTAATTGTAGAACACTTTGAAGATGAACAGATAAAAGACAATAAAATATATGTTTTTTGCTATAACGATGAAATTTTTGTTAAGCGCTTAATTAAAAATGTGAAAGAGCTTATTATAAAATCTGATAACCCTGACCCAATGTATCGACCTATCATTATTGAAAAAGAGGAAATGAATGAAGTCAGGATTATTGGGCAGATTGTGGGAATTGTGCGGGAAGTGAGATAGGGATTAATATGTTTTGCCAAAAATGTGGAAAAGAATTAAGTGATGATGCGCAATTTTGCCAGTTTTGCGGGGTAAATTTGAAAAATGTGCCGGGAACCAAAGATTTAAAGATAATGTTTTTGCTTTGGTTGTTTTTAGGTGGTTTTGGTGCGCATAGATTTTATCTAGGCAATATAAGACAAGGTGTGATGTTTCTTATTTTAAATCTTATAGCAACGTTTTGGTATGGTATAACATCAGGTTTTGCTCCTGAAATAATGTTTTTAGGTTATATTTTCTTGTTCGTAGTATTGTTGATTGATTTGGTGACAATTTTTAATGAAAAAGCTGATAAACTGTAAAGATTGGAGGTATAATGTTTTGTTCTAATTGCGGAAAAGAGATTGATAATAAGGCGGTTGTATGTGTTCATTGTGGCTGTGCCACTCAAAATATGCAAGCCGTCAGAGCCGAAAAGCCAAAATCAACATTTGTCGCGCTCATATTATGCGTATTTTTGGGAATGATTGGTGTGCATGATTTTTATTTAAAAAGAAATGGTATCGCAATCACAAAGCTTTTAATTTTAATATTTTTAGGCTGGCTCTATGTCGGTTTAATTATAAATTTTGCTTGGTGTATTCTTGATTTCTTTATAATTCTTATGGGTGGCTTTGACGCACAGCAGGAAAGCGAAAGCTAAGAAATTAAAAAAGAAAGATGTTATAAAATGAAAAAGATTTTAGTTTGTTTAATTATTCCCATTTGCGCTTTAATATGTAGCGGTTGTGTTGAGGATAGCAAATATCCATCAGGTCAATTTGGCTGTGATGCTTATTTAACTAGCCTTCATAAAATTGCTAACACTCCGCAAGATTTAATTGAGACACATCTGGCTACTGGCGTAATAAATGGAATTGATGAAAATGAAAAATACTATGTGGTTATTATAAACCCTGCTTTGTGGTCGCAGGCTTCGGCGGAACAAAGAATTTTAATCAGATGTTCTGTGACTGAAACTGCCTATGCAAAAGGCAAAATTGGGGGAATTATTGACCCTATAAGGAATGAAAGGCTGTATTAATTAAAATATTGAGCTAATAAGGCGGCATTTAGCCGCCCTTTTTTATTCCTTCAAAACCTTTTCTTTTGGAATTTCATAATCCATTACCCACTTAATAAACAATTTTGTAAAATTGCCGCAGTGGTTCCGGATTTTAATAATCTTTTCCTTTGCGTTTTCATCTTTGATTTTGAATGTGATTTCAAGTGGTTTTGTCATAGTTCTTCATCCTTTCGCTTTCCTTAAAGTCTGACAGGGCTTTATTTACCATTAAAAAAGACGACAATTCTGCCGTCTTTAAACTTTATGTGATTTTAATATAAAAAATTTAATATTTCTTTGGGGCGACATATAAGTTACCTTTCGTTTAACAGATAAACAAACTACCCCATAAATTCAGCGTTACTAAATTAAACTGGCAGGATAATAAATAAAATAAAAATGATTATCAATATTCTTACATAATTTTGTTACAAATTTTAGCGAAAATATGATTTGTCTATTCACCACTTGGGCTATTTAATCAGTAGACTTTAGTTTATAATCATAATGTGCGAAAATTATTTTTTATTGTATTCATATTTTTAACTATAAATTGTGCCCATTGTGCACAACATCAATATTCTGAAAAAACTTATCAGGAACATTGGTGCAAGGCACGTGGCGGACAATTAGAATACCGGTTAAGTGATAAAACCCGTGTGGATTGCTTGACGGATAAATATGCTGTAGAGTTTGATTTTGCAAATAAATGGCATGAGTGCATCGGTCAAGCTCTTTATTACGGCCAAAAAACAAAACGTACCCCGGCCTGTGTTTTAATTATGGAAAATGGTGAAAAAGATATTAAATATCTAAGACGTTTACGGTACACTGTTTACAATAAAAAGAAAATTCCTGAATTTAAAACTTTTACAATAAAACCTGAGCAAATAATATCTTTTTAAATATTAGCTCAAAGTATCATGTTTTTTATTTTCAATTTGTTAGAATATTTTTGTAGGCTAACAACCTTGCCGCTGTCCATAGTAAGGGCATTCTTAAATTCCGTGAAATAATCGGGGGATGAGCTGAATTGGATGGGATAAAACCCAAAGGCGGATGTTAGCTTTTTGCACCCTTTTTTCAGGGTTTTATTTTGCTGTCTTAAATTTATGGAGGATTTCTGATGCTCTTTTGCTGTGCTAAAAATTTTACCGCATCTTACAAATTTCATGTTTACCCAAATGAAAATCTGTCCAAAAAGATTGAATTTTCATATTGTCCACACTGTGATAATGCAGTGTATAAAGAAATTATTACTTATCCAAACGGCACAATCAAAGAGACACAGCAGCAAAAAGGCATTAAGGCGGAGGAGTTGTTTGAAAAAGCAAAATTTAACCGCCTTAATTTTCTTGAAAGATTAAAACAAGGGTCTAAAGGCAATATGGGCTTTTACTGGTTTGATGGCTTAAAGGACCTTTGGGTAAGGGATTTTAACGGAATGAAAAGTTTTAAACTGGATAATAAATACAAAGTTATAAATGAGGTTTAAAAAATGGCCAAAAACGGAAACGCAGGCGGTAGGCCACCAATTTATAAAACGCCTACCTGTCTTCAAAAAAAGATTGATGAATATTTTGCAAATTGCCCTGATAAAAGAACAATTCTAACTAAAATGGGTGCGTTTGATGTTCCTGCTCCTACTATTACCGGATTGGCTTTTTTCCTTGGCTTTGAAAGTCGTCAATCTTTTTATGATTATGAAAATAACGAGGAGTTTTCTTACGCTATAAAAAGGTCGCGTCTTAGGATTGAAAGAGAATATGAGAAACTTTTATGCACGTCAACTCCATCAGGTGCCATTTTTGCTTTAAAGAATTTTGGATGGAAGGATAAACAGGACCTTGACCTTAATGCTAAGGGTATAAATATTGTTGTTGGAACCGATGAAGATAAGGAATTAATCGAAGGTGTTTAGATGCTCAAATTATCCCCCGTTTTCAAAAAGAACGTGGCGGCATATAAAGATGGAACACGTTACGTAATTAATCAGGGCGGCACATCAAGCACGAAAACTTTTTCAATTTTGCAATTGCTTGTGTTGCTATCACTTAAATACAAACTAAAAATTGATATCGTGGGCCTTTCAGTTCCGCATTTAAAAAGCGGCGTTTTAAACGATATGCCACCGATTTGTGAACAATTCGGAATTGATTTTTACAATCATTTTAAGGCCACCGATAAGCTTTTTAAGGCAGGCGCAGGACAAATTAATTTTTTATCCTTTGATAAATTAGGAAGTGCACACGGTGGGCGCCGTGATATTCTTTATTTGAATGAAGCAAATCATCTTCATTATAATATCGTTGAACAGCTTTTAATCCGTACCAAAAAAACTGTTTTTATTGATTATAACCCTACAAATGAATTTTGGGCACACGAAAAGCTTTTAAATAAAGAAAAAGATAAATGCCGTCTTATTAAATCAACCTATAAAGACAATCCTTTTCTTGAGCAACCAATAATTGATGCCATTGAAAGTAGAAAGGGCGATAACAACTTTTGGCGAGTTTATGGCCTTGGTGAGCTTGGGATTGCAGAAGGGCTTGTTTTTGAAAATTTCAAAGTTCAAGAATTCAACAAAGACGGCCTATCAAAATATCGTTACGGTGTTGACTGGGGATTTTCAACGGACCCGTTTGGGTTTGTTCAATGTGCAATTCAAAACAATAAACTTTATATTTGTCGTGAAATCTGTCAAACAAAGCTTTTAAATAAAGACAGTGCACCGATGGTGAAACAAATTGCAGGTACATCAGCCGTCACCTGCGATAGTGCGGAGCCTAAAAGTGTTGCGGAGTTTAAAACTCTCGGCGTAAATGCAAAAGGCGCCAAAAAAGGCCCGGGTAGCGTTTTAAGCGGCATTAAATTTATCCAAAGTTTTGATGAGGTTATTATTCATCCTGATTGCCGAAATGCGGCAGCTGAATTTAGAAATTATCAATATAAACGTGATAAAAACGGCGATTTTGTGAATGATGAGCCGGTGGATGCTTTTAATCACATTATTGATGCAATCCGCTACGCACTTGAAGATGAAATGAATTTTGCTACCACAAATTTAGTCGGAATGAGGCCATTTTAATTAATATGATTGATTTATTAAGCGTAAAATTAAATAATGAATATGATTATATTCAAGCCGCTTTGCCTAATAGTGACGGTTCCTGGCTATGCACAGAAACATCAGAAAATTACACGCAAGGATATTCTTACGAGGTTTTGAATGGCGTTGCAACGCGGATTGAAATAAAAGAGGATTATTTAATTGAAAATGCCATTTTACCAACAACTGAAATGGTTTGCATTTACCTTAATAATTATTTAATGGGGCTAAATAGGTGTTCTTGCGATTGTGAAGACGCTTTGCGGTTAAAAGCCATATCTTGCGAAAATAAAATCGAGGTTGATTTTGAGACAATCCCTGCAAGTTTAGCGGCAATTATTTCAAAAATGATTGCTTATGATGTCTTTTTTAGGGGTGTTCCATCTGAATTGCAAAGCGAACACGTTGGGAACTATAGCTATACAAAGGCAGACTATGAAATAGGGGCTTTATCTTACCCTGGTGAAATTGTTTCCGGGCTTTATTCGTATAAAAGAGTAGGTTTTATTTAATGCTTTCAAGATATTACAAAAAATTAATCGTTTTAGAATGGCAAGAGTCCTATTTTGATAAACCCGGGGGCTTTTCATTCAAAAGGAATTTTAAAGGGCTTATTCAACCTTCCACAGGTTCAAAAACTTACAATAACGGCAAAGACACAACAAACGTGGATGCACTTTTGTTTTGTTCTATAAAAGAGAAGTTTGAAGAAACTGACCTCATTGAATACGAGGGGATTAGGTATAAAATCGCAGGTGCGCCGGTTAAGCCTGACGGCATAACAGGGATTAAACCAAAGGCAGGACAACACGCAGAATACAATCTTATTTACACACAGGAAGGGCTTTAAATGCAGACAGCAGAACCCACAACAAAAAATGTGACCTACACCAAAGTTACGCTTTGGCATTTATTTAATAAACCTGTTCTCTCTAGGTCTGAAACCTATAGTGAAGTTGAGAGCGAAGGCACGCCTTATCAGGTTGTAATTTCGCAGGATTATTATAACAAGGAGTTTAAAACAGATGGCAAAGAAAACAACGGTAAAGTGTAGCATCCCTCCTTTTGCCTTGATGTTAGAGAAGGCAAGGAAAGCAACCATTGAAGAAGCGGGTGAAGGTGTTGAGGGCGAAGCAAAGAGGACGGCACCTCGCGATACTAGTTATTATGCGAACAACATATTTTTTGACCATGTGAACAAGGTTATTGCAAACGCTTCATATTCTGCCGATTTAGAATACGGCACAAAACCGCACGTAATCAAGCCAAAAAACAAAAAATTTCTTAAATTTCAAATTGAAGACAAAGAAGTTTTTACAAAAGAAGTTCATCACCCCGGCACAAAACCGCTTGCGATAATGCGAAACGCGGCAGCAACAGTGCAAAAACAAGTAGATGATATGTTTTTCCGTAATTGGGCAAAAGTAGCAAAGAAGTATAAAGATGTTTGAACAATTGTTATTTGAACACTTAAAAAACAATTTTACCGTTGAAAATTTTAATCTTTCTTTTGGTTACGGTGAAATTTCGCCAAAGACAAAACAACCTTATATTATCCAACATACTTTAAGTATGGACGGCACAAGACAGGTTCTTTGCAATCCTGATAATTATACGGATGGAAAAAGCTTTGCACAGTGGAATATTTATACAACGGCGCAAAGTGCATCAGATTATATTTATCAAAAGCTTTTTACCTTTATTAAAAATTTGCCACAGCTTGAGGATTACAAAATAGGTTTGATTACTTTTAATTCTGGCCGAAGCCTGCATGAACCTGATTTAGGGCTTTATATGAGCGCTTTGGCGTTTGACATTGAATATTACAAATAAATGAAAGGATTTTAAAATGGCAGGAGAAAAGAAACGTTTAATAGGCCGTGACGGTGAAGTATACGCCGCAGCAAAAGGGGCTCTTATTGAAGGCGGTGCAGATGCGGCCTCATTAAATGCAGATACTTATTATATTGTAAAGTCCGTAGCCGCTACGGGTTCCACATTGCCCGCAGGTATAGAGCCCGGGTATGTAATCAAAGGAAATGCCGGAATTACACCCGCCGAAGGCGATAGTGTTATCCCACTTAATTTAACCAAAAAGTGTGATGTAACTAATTTTTCTATTGAATATTCAGCCGATGAAATCGATGTTACAACGCTTTGCGATAACGAAAGAAATTATAGAGCAGGCTTTACAGATGCCACAGGCTCAATTGACGGGGTTACTACTTTGGGTGTTTCAGAATACCTTGCAAATAAATTCTTACCCATTGTAACCCAAACCGGTGAAACGGTCGAAGTATCAGAGATTAACGGCGAGCCTCTTATTGTAAGGCTTGTTTTGAATAAGAAAACCGCAGGCGGGGATATTCTTTCATATTTTGCCCCAATAGCCATTACTTCTTATAATCTTGGCGCTGCCGTGGATGATGCACAAACCTATACAGGTTCATTCAGAAACACACCTGATGATGATTTGAAACCTTGTTTATTAAAAGAAATAGTGGCAGGAGCTTAATTTTATGGAAATAGAATTACAAAATTTTGACGAAATAACGATCATCCCAAAGCAATTTGTAAACGAGGAAAAACCGCCCAAATTTATCTTTAAATCGCCAAATGCAGCAGATATTATCGATTTTCAAATCTATAATGATGCTTCAAGGCTTGCCTCAAGGTGTTTTTTGAGGTTTGAAAACAAACCAGTACTGAAAAAAGACGGTAAAGCCCTTGAATATAATACTTATAGCGAATTTATAGGGCTTGGGTCTAGTGAGACAATTACTGCAATCCATGCCCAATGTTGTGGCGAACTGATACCTTTGATTTACAAAACCAAAGAAAAGGCAGAAAAAACCGAAAAAAAGTAAAAATAGCTTGGGAGATATACAAAACGGGTGAATTAAAATTGACATCTTGGGAAGGTGAAAAGCTCACCTTCCTTGGGGATGTCAAAACCCCTGTTGCAATAGGCAAAAAGAAGAATTTATGGGCCAATCTTGATGAGGAATTCTGGCAAATATTGGACCTTTGGAGATGGCACAGAGCAGGGCTTATTGAAATCCTTAATTTGCCTTACGAAAAAGCGGTGGGGATAAGATATTTAGTCGAAACGGACCTTATAGAAAACAAGATGTGTTTTATTTAAAGCCCTTGTAATTCTTTTTTTCTTGCTTCGTATTCTTTTTTATATACTTCCTCCTCTTTTTATAAGCTTCCTCTTTTTCTTCTTTTAATTTTATTTCTTCATTGGTTAAAAGCTCATCAAACCCTTTACACAAAATTATAATAAAGTCTATTAAACACCAAACAAAAGAGATGATGAAAGTTGCTCCGCTGGTTAATAATCCTAAAAAGGCAATGATTAATTTAACAACTCCTGTGGTGTTACGGTTCAAATAAAAATCGTGTATTCCTAAAGCTCCTAAAAACAGACACAATAATATCGCCACAAATTGAGATTTGGGCTCACGTTCTTTTTTCATAATAATCGATTGTTGCACCGGTGACGGAATATTTCCCACTTGTTGGCCACATTCGGGGCAAAATTTAACATTTTCCGGCAACTCTTTCCCACAATTAATACAAAACATTGTATACCCTCCATTATACACATTAAAACAGGAATAAAACAGCATGGCAAGCGAAGATGGCAAAGTAATAATAAATATTACGGATAATGCGGCACAGGCAGCAAAAGATTTTCAAAACCTTGATGCGCAAATTAATAAATTTAAACAATCCGCCCAAAGTCTTGAAAACAGCGGTAATTTTGATGGTTTAGAAAAAACTTATAAAAACCTTAGAACCCATCTGAAAGATATGGCAGCTGTAGGCTTAAACGGAGATGAAAGCTTTAAGAAATTAGCCAGTGAAGCAAAACTCTTGCAAGAACAGCTTGGCATTACCGATAATTCTTTAAACAAAATCATTGAAACAACAAAAAAAGTTGGCAGAGTTAATAATTTTGATAATTTAAATCAAAAGGTATCAGTTTTCGAGCAGCGTTTAAGGGATTTGGCACTAAGAGGCCAAACCGACAGCGCTGGGTTTAAAAATTTATCTGCTGCGGTTAAGGATTATAAGGCGCAGATTGCAAATGCTAATAATGCTATTGCTAAAGCCACGGGCGGCAATAGCCTTTTAAGCAGCTCTCTTGCCTCTCTTTCAAAGCTTTTACCGACTGTGACAGCAGGCTTTGTGGCCTTAAAATTGAAAGATTATGCGCTGAATGCTTTGAATACAGCAGCAGCCTTTGAACAGCTTGGCGTTTCATTTCGTGTGATGACAGGTTCTGCCGAGGTTGGGCAGCAATTAACCGATGCCATTGTTGATTTAGCCGCTAAAACACCTTTAACCACAGAGGCTTTGGCTAAAAACGCTCAAACAATGCTTTCTTTTGGTGAAAGCGCAGAAAATATTATACCTAATTTAAAAATGCTAGGTGATATTTCAGGTGGTGATGCCCAAAGGATGCAATCTTTAACACTTGCATTTTCACAGGTCGGAGCAGCGGGAAAACTTGCAGGCCAAGACCTTATGCAAATGGTGAATGCCGGATTTCAGCCATTAGAAGAAATGTCAAAAAGAACCGGCAAATCTATGGGTCAACTGCGCGATGAAATGGCACAGGGTAAAATCGGTTTTAATGATGTTAAACAGGCTATGATAGATGCTACAAGTGAGGGAGGACGGTATCAAGGCTTATTAGAAGCACAATCAAATACCTTAAATGGTGTGTTATCAACAAATGCAGATGCCTGGCAAAGGGTTTCAAGAGAAATTGGTGATTTCTTTGTCCCTGCGGCTAAACTTGCAGTTGAGGCATCTAATGGTATAGCGGATGCTATTTTAAACACTATTAAGTGGATTGAAAGTGAACGCAGTACCCTTAAAAACCTCTCATTCGAGTGGGAAAAATTTTGGGCTTCGCAGCGCAAAACAAAACCCACTCTGACATTTTCATTTGAACCATACTTAGATGAAAAAAGAGCTAATGCCATAAAAAATACTGCAAGCAATTTAAACCTCACAACAGGTAACCCAAATACTGGTTTTGGGGCAACTAAATTTAGTGGTTCTAGTAGTGGCGGAGGCAGTGCAAGCAAGCATCAGCTTGATGCTTTGGAACAATTGCAAAAGGCGTACAATGATGCTATCAGAGGGCAGGAACTTTTAGCCTTAAAGGGCATCACAAGTGGTGAGGCTTGGGATAAACAGGCGTTAAAAGTTAATAATTACAAGGAACAATTAGATAAAATTAAGCAAGCCGTAGATAGTGTTACGCAAAATAATGGTGCTTTTGCCGATTTGCAAAAGAAAATTAGTGATACAAAAAATACTCTTTTAGATATGGCTGTAAGTGGCAATACCGGGGAAGAATTTATCAAATTAAAGGAAGTTCTTAGGGAGTACGAAACGCAAGTTAGAAATGCAAATAAAGATGTAGAAAATGCTGTAGGGCTTTCTTGGTCAAGTGTTTCAAGCACAATTTCGAGCCAACTTTCAAGCGCTTTAACAACTCCGCTTCAAGAAGGTGAAAATGCATTTGAAAGGTTTGGAAATGTTGCCCTTAATGTTATTCAGCAAATTGCGCAAACAGCATTATCAAACAGTATTGGTAATCTTCTTAGTGGCTCTGGCAAGGATGGTAAAAGCGGTACGTCAAATTCACTTGGCATTTTTGGTACAATTGGAAAAGCGGCAGGCGGCATAGCCGGCTTATTTAAAAATGCAGACGGCAACGCTTTTTTAAACGGTAGAATTGTTCCCTTTGCAAATGGCGGTGTAGTTTCAAGCCCTTCCACTTTTCCTATGGCAGGTAACAGAACCGGCCTTATGGGCGAAGCAGGCCCGGAAGCCATTATGCCTTTAAAAAGGACATCAAATGGTGAACTTGGAGTACAGGCAATGACACAGCCTGCAACAATCAATGTTTAT
This sequence comes from Candidatus Gastranaerophilales bacterium, assembly GCA_910587815.1. Taxonomy (GTDB): domain Bacteria; phylum Cyanobacteriota; class Vampirovibrionia; order Gastranaerophilales; family Gastranaerophilaceae; genus MGBC122484. The sequence continues at coordinate 47,611 of CAJUNK010000012.1, forward strand.
AATCAATCAGGCGCAAATATTGAAACCGTCCAAAGGCCAAACGGTGAAACCGATATATTTATAAAACGGGTTAATCAGGCGCTTAGAAGCGAAAGAACACAGGGTGGCTTTGCAAGCGCCTTACAGCGTAATCAAAGTAGAGGAGTGCAGGCAAGCTGATGCTTGAATGGAAATGGGGCAAAATAAAGCTTGAAGGCTTTCAAAACGAATATCAGGAAGGTTATATTGAAGTTACCCCGGATGCGGGGCCGCCATATCGTCGTGAAAGGTTTTCAGATATTCAAGATATTGTACAGGGAACTTTTACCTTAATTAAACCTGATTATGTAGATTTTATGAGTTGGTATAAATATGATACCAAACAAGGTACAATTCCTTTTAAAATCTTTGATTGCCGAATTGAACAAGAACGTGTGGCAAGAATTGTAGAAAAACCTACATATAATTCCAATTCTAAATATTTTGATATGAATATTAAATTAATATTTGACAGTGGCATATTTTACCTGGATAGGGTACTTGCGGCAAATGTAAGACTTCCCCTTGTTGCAAACGGCAAATATCTGGCTACACAGGTAAGGCGGTCACTATGACACGATTTGAACTTGATAAAAATTCTTTTTCAAGATATTTGGGCCGTACAGTCAAAATGCTTATAGAATTGAACCATAGTGCGTTTGAAGAACCTTTTTATTTCATCAATGATACAAAGGCCTTAACGATTGATGGAAATACCTATCAACCATATCCCTTTGATATTATTTTGCCTGCGCAATCAGAAACACAGGGGACACAGATTGTTTTATCAAATGTTCAAAATCTGGCTGCAAATGAAATAAGAAAAACAATAAATTCAAATGAAAATATAAATCTTGATTTATATATTGTAAATATTGAAACAGATGTCGCAGAAAAATATCCTGCAGGGCTTTTTGAAGTGTTTGATGCAAATATCACACCTGAAAGTATCACAGCCACAATAAACATCAGACATAATCTTGATATCAATTTAAGCACCATTTGCTATTATAGGCAGACTTTTCCAAACCTTTATCTTTAATATGAATTATTTGAAATATTTTAAAAACGATAAATACGATTTTGATAAAAATAATTGTTGGCATTTTGTCCAAAAGGTATACAGAGAAGAACATAATATAATTCTTCCCGATGTGCCGATTTGCGAAGATAGTGAAAGTTATGTACGCGCCAATGTAAAAGCAAGACGCTTAGAAAAAGCAAAAACCGGCTCATTTGTTTTTGTTGCAACATTACATGATAATCACGTAGGCTATGCCTTAAACGATAAAGAATATATGCACAAAACAGCGAATCAAGGGGTTAGAGTTTCTTTAATCCCAAAAAACGCTGAAATATACGAAATCTTTAAAAATGATTAGAATTATAACCAGAAATTTTAATACTAAAAAACTTACAGAAGAAAAATGGGATGGGCATTTTGCTTTTTTCCATTTTAAAAAGTTTAAAAATATTTATTTAAATGGTAAACCCCTAAAACCTTGGAATATTTTGAAAAATGGTGATGTAATTGAAATTATATTACAGCCTAAAAAGCAAATTGTTAGCTTTGCGACATCTCTTTTAACAATAGCTGCCAATGTATTCTTAGGTGAAGGATTAGGCGCTATTGTTGGCCTTGTTGTTGGAATTGTAGGAACTACGGCAAGTAGCCTGTTAAGTAAAAATACATCGGCTACACCACAATCTGCCACCCAAAAAGAATATTCTTCAAGCACTCAACCTGAGCTTAAAGGTGCTAATAATGAAATATCGGATGGCTGTCTTCCTGTTGTTTTTGGTAAAACGCAGCAAACACCATCTTATGGCCAATTGCCTTATAGGCTTGTGTTAGATGGGGCAAGCACAAATAAATACAGGCAATACTTTGTTTCAAATTATAATAATGTAACATATTCGGATTTTAAACTGGGTGAAACTCCGCGCACTGATTATTCAATTGATTACATTGATATAATCACCGCAAGCGGTTCATCTAATTTTATAGGCTTTGATAATGTTAAAGCGGTGACTATTAATGAGGAATTGTCATACAATCCTGATGAAGATGTAAACCAAAATGCCCACTTTGATTATAATGATTTAACCAACACAAATTTTATTACGCTTAATTTTCAATTAAAATTTACAAATGTGGCCTTAAACAATTGGGCAAATAAAACGTTTATATCCTTAATAAGGGTAGTAAAAGACGGCGCTTTTGAGGATTTAACCCAAAATATAACCATAACCAAAGCCGAGCTTGAAAATCAGGGAAATGACACATATATTTACAATGGTACAGTAACACATACCATTGATGAAGGCCAATTTAGTGAGGTTGTCTACACAAATTTTGCCCCTGAAAGTAATACGCGTGGTAATTCTGTTGAAACGACAAATGAACTTGATGTACTATATGTTTCCGAAAATCTTGTAACCGAAACACTTAATCTAAACACGGTTTTAAATCTTTCAGTGAATAAATATTCAGGCACGGTTTCTGAATGTATTGCGACATCCCCTGATGGTGCGCTTGAATGTGATGTTATAATCAGCTTCCCACAAGGCCTTTATCACCAAAACAACAGTGGTACGCGGGGCAAAAGAAGCGTTAAAGTTGAAATTATGTTTAAGGAAGGGGATGGCGAATATAGGCCGGTTAGTGAAGCCCAAAGTTTATACATAAGAGATTTAGAAGGCAATAAACAGCCCCTAAGTAGCTCTACAACTACTATAGATGGTGCCAATGTTACAATGGAGACGCCAAGTAATTTGAACGTGGCTGACCAACTTTTCTTTAGACCTATTGGCTTTGTTTTGCCATCAAAGGGGAAATACACGGTAAGAGTACGGTCTGCCGATTTTGCAGATAAATCAAATTATGATATCGGATATCCTTATTGCGCCGAAATCCAATTTTATATGGATGGATCTATTTTAGATACATCAATCTTACCCAAAGTAAATCAAATTGCTTTTGAGGCTACTGCCTATAAAGGTTTATCAGGTACTTTAAAAAAGTTTAACTATATCGCAGAGGCCCGCATTCCTGTTTGGAATGGTGAAAACTGGGATACAATAGCACCCAGTGAAAATCCTGCAGCAATAATAAGATATCTTTTATGCGATACTCTTGCAAATCCAAGGCCTATAAGTCCTGATTTAATTGATAACAATTCGCTAGTTAAATTATATGATTGGTGTGAAGAACAAGGCTATAAAGCGGGCGGGATAGTATCCGAGGCTACAAAAACTTTTGATGTCATAAACGAAATCTTATCAAATTGCCAAGGTGGAATGATACCGCTTTTAAACGGCAAACACGTTTTTACAATAGACGGCGGGGAAAAGACACCAAAGGGCATGTTTAATCAGCATAATAGTTGGGACTTTTCCTGGACGCCAAATATAGGCAGGTTGACAGAGGCTTTAAGAGTATCTTTTGTTGATAACACAAACTACACAGAAGATGAAGTAACTGTTTGGTGGTATGACGGTGCAGTGCACGAAAGCATCAAAGAAGGCACCACAGAGGCCGATTATCTTTTAGTGAAAAAAGAGATGAAATATGTAAATGACCGCCAAAGTGTTTTAAAGGCGCTTACGTACGAGCTTGAAACCATTCAAACAAGAAGAAATAATTTTGAATTCAGTGTTAATCTTGAAGCCTTAAATATGACACTATTGGACCGTGTTTTTGTTTCAAATAGCGCAAATATGCAAAATGAAAGCACAGGGCTCATCAAAAAGGTTTTGTCAAAGAACGACACAATTACAGGTTTTGAACTATACGCAGCGGTAGAAATACCTGAAGATGCCAAAATTATAATACGGTCACTTGATTATGCCAATGAAACTGCAGTTATAAATATTTATGATGTTTTAAATTCAGGCCGCACCCATATTGTTGAAATTGAACCCGTTTTAAACGATGGAATTATAAAAGGAGCCGGCGAAATCCAAGGCATCAAAGATGTTTGGCACTATGATGGGGATTTATTCACAATCGGTCAAGATACTATTTATGATTGCGTGATAACGGATATCAGATACAACGAAGACAATACGGCAACAATAACGTGCAGGGATTATTAAGGAATAAAATGTTAGATAAAGAATTATTGAAATTAGACGATTTAAAATATCGTCTTTATTTGCGTTCGCAAAATAAACCTGCCACAACTTTTGAGTGGTGTAACCCATTAATGGCAGATGGTGTGCCGATTTATGCAAGACAAAAAAGCACCTGTTCTGACCCTAATATTAGGGTTTCTTATAACAATTTTCAGGTTATCCAAAGAACAAAAGCGGGATATCTTGCAGGAGATATTAAAAGAACCTACACGGATGAAATCCCGGAGGATGTAAGGGCTAAATTTACCCATTTTGATAACCTTAATCATTTTAAAAGCCTTTTAAAACGTTTGATGTTTTCTTGTGCAGGATGGGGTAACACTTATTCTCTTTGTTATTTAGATAAACAAGATGACATAAGGATTAAACAAATCCAAGCATGGGAAGGCAAGGTACAGTATAACGAGCATGGCGAACCTGAGAAAGGTTTTGTTTACTACAAAAAAGACGAGCGTATGCATATTTGGGAATATGATAGCAAAAATGTTACCAAATGGCTTGGCTCAAAAAGCGGTAATTCCTATCAAGTTGTGGTCCCTCCAAAGCTTCACGGCTTTGACGGTATTCCATTAATTGAATGGCGCAATGGGGATAATTGTCAAGGTAATGCACAACAGGCTGTATCGCTTTTGGATGCTTTTGACCGCTTAATTAGTGATAGTGTTACAGAAAGTGCCACATTTAGGGCTGCATATCTTCTTTTAAAAAATATGGGGCTCGTTGATGATGTTGTCAAAGAAAAAATGCAAAAAACAGGTGTTTTCTTTGGCGGGGAAAATGCCGAAGCTCGCTTTATTACAAAAGATATAAACCCAGAATATATTAAATTCGTGGTAAATAAAGTATGGTCAGGTATTTGGATTGTGGCATCATCTGTTGACCCGGAAGCCCTTGCAAGCCTTTCAAATGCTACAGCTTTTCAGATTTCGCAAATGTACAGAAATATGGAAGAAGATGCCAAAGACACCGAAGCTGAATGGAAAATTAGCCTTGAATATTTAGACAGAATTTTAAAATCATATTGGCACGGCCTAGATGTTCAAAGCGTTAGTGATTATTCAACCGAAGATATTAATTATGATTTTAAACGCAATATTCCAAAGGATGTTATGACTTGGCTGAAAGATATTCTCACAGCAGGCGGCAGATTGCCGCAAAAGGAAATCTTTATTAAGGCGGGCTATGACGAGAAAAAAGCCGAGGAATTGGTACAAGAGGCAGAAGCTGAAAATTATGAAATGTTAACAAACGAATGAAACAACCGACACAAAAACAAATTAAGGCCCTAAGAAAACGCTACAATGAGCTTATCGCAGAGGCACAAGCCAAATGCATAACGGATTTTCAAGAGGTCAGAAAATATGTTTTTTCAAAATTGGCTGATTTAAAAAAAGACGATAAACTGTATAAAATTCTGCAATCATATATCATTGAACATTACAACGAAATGTTTTTAAATTTGAAAACTTCTGTTGTTGATAATTACAACACAGCAGGGGTAATTGAGATTGGTTTTGCATCTAAAACTTTAGGTGAAAAATTGGCCTATATCCCTGCTCAGGTTAAAATTTTGCCCAAAACAAAACCTTTTGAAATTACAAATAGAATTCTTGCTGAAAAATCGGTTTTAAAACGTTCAAAAATAATGGCGCAACAGGTGACAAGCACCATTGCTAAAAGCTTTGAAAAAGGTTCATCCATTCAAGAAGTTCAAAAGAAAATTGACGTTATTATGGGCTTTCGCAATAAATATGGTCAAATTAATGATAAAGCCAAAAAATTAATCATCGAAGGCAAATTTTCCCATCGAAACGGCCATATTTATGAAACCTATAGAATTGCACGTACTGAAACAATGCGTATGGCTTCATTGCGCACGCACGAGGTATTTAACGCAGTTGAAAGGGATGACAAGCGCCTAAAGCTTTGGGCTGTACTTGACCACAGAACAAGGCCGCAATCAGCCGTTATGCACAGGCAGATTTCGGATGAAAAAGGTCGCTTTAGATACCCTGATGGCATTTTTTATGAACTTGGCGAAGCCCCTAAACAATGGAGTATAAATGACCGTGAGACACAATTTGTAGTGTTTTTGGATAATCCGACAATTGCAAAAGAGCTCAAACAACAAGAAAAGGCTAAACTTCCAAACCTTCAAACCCTTTATGAGCAAACACAGGGAGTAGCTACAGCATTGCGTAATAGTATGCCAGAGAGCCAAATTACCACAGAATATTTGCGGGATAACTTTGACAAAGAGTTGCGTAAACATTACGTGGTGGTTGGAAAACTTGACACAAATGTACAGCAAATGCTTGGTAGCAACACAAAAGATTTAAGATTGTCTTTTGATAATTTTGTCAAAAATCAGGCGAAACACCCTGAAATCGCATACGAGATGTACAAACGGGCAAATACTTATATAAATCAATCTCAAAACATTTTTAAAAAGAATAATCAAATTATATCATTTGTTGAACAAAATAACACTCTTTACCAAATGGTTATTAAAACAACTCAAAACAAAGATGAAAATTATTTGCAATCAATCAGGGTTAGTAACTATACGGATTTGGAAAGATATAAAAAACAATAGTCCGATTATGAGGACTCGAACTATCCCTCTGTGACCAGTTGGCTCGGTGTCGAGATTTACCGTATCAGACTATCAACCCCATTATACCACACCTTTGAATTTTTTAAACCCTATCTAAGGGTTTAGTTCACATATTTTTAAGGAGAAATTTTTATGACACAACAACCAAACGGCGGTGCTAATCCTGATGACGTAAAACCTACGGCGCAAGGTGGTTCAGACGTAAACAATGATGGTGCACCTAAAAGGGAAAATGACATCAAAAAGGAACTGGAAAGCCTTAAAACAGAGCTTGAAGCTCTTAAAAAAGAAAGTTCCGGCAAAGATAGCAAAATTGCCAAGCTTTTAAAAGAGCAGGAAATTTCATCTCTTTCCACAAAAACACAGGAAGAACAGCTTGAGCATTACAAAGCGCAAGCTGCGCTCTATGCCCGTAAAGAAGCCTTTAGACAGTCTTTTAAAGAAAACAGCCTTAATGCGGATGATTTTATGGAAATCGTAGATGAAAAGGATCCAAAAATCCAGGCAGAAAAATTTGCAAAACTTTTAAAGGCCCAAACCGAACAAAGTGCAAAAACCGCCTTGGAAGCCTTCAAGAAAGAGGTGCTTGCAAAAAAAGGTGATGTTCCTAAACCCAAAAACCCACAGAACAAAACAAATGCCGATGTAAACGCTTCAATTAGAAGTGCGTTCGGCAGATAGAACAAAAAACGAAAGGATTTAATTATGGCAGTAAATATTATTACAAGACAAGATGCGGAGGCTTTAATCCCTGTTGAAGCTTCGAGGGAAATTATTCAAAATGTACCCCAACGCTCAAAACTCTTACCTCTTATGAGACGTTTGCCAAATATGACGGCATTACAGAAAACTATTCCTGTTTTGTCATCATTGCCGTCCGCAAGCTTTGTAAATGGAGACACAGGGCAAAAAGGTACAACAAACGCAAAATGGGATAAATTACCCCTTACTGCAGAAGAATTAGCGGTAATTGTCCCAATTTCAGAAAACGTGCTAGCTGATGCAGATTACGATATTTGGGGCGAATTAAGGCCGCAAATCGAAGAAGCTTTTGGTGTTGCAATTGATGCAGCCATTGCATTTGGTACAAATAAACCTGCATCATGGCCGACTGCTATTGTTCCCGCCGCTATTGCCGCAGGTAACAACGTGCAAATGGGGACAGGCACCGACCTTGCTTCCGAAATTATCGGACCAGACGGCTTAATGGCCAAGGTTGAAAATGACGGCTACAGGGTAAATGGCTTTTTTGCAGACGGCACAATGGAGGCATATTTAAGAGATTTGAGGGATAAAGAAAACAGATTTTTGTATACTCGCTCTCTTGAAGAATATACCCCGGACCGTTTAGTGGGTCGCCCTATATTTTACGATAATCAAGGTATTTTTGATGTAGCACAAGCCTTAATGATTGCGGGTGATTTCTCAAACGCAGTTTATGCAATTAGGCAGGATATGACATACAAAGTATTAACAGAGGCTGTGATACAAAATGCCGATGGCACGATTGCTTACAACTTAGCACAACAGGATATGGTGGCATTGCGTTGTGTTATGCGCTTAGGCGTTCAAATTGCAGCGCCTATAACACGCAGAAATGAAAATAATGCAAATCGTTATCCGTTTGCAGTTCTTCAACCTGCAAGCACGCAATCTACAAATACAGCAACTACTGATGAAAGTGAGGTTCAATAATGGCATACGAAAAACATACTTGGAAAAAAGGGGAGAAAATAACTTCTGAACGTCTTAATAATCTGGAAACCGGGATTGAAGACAATAAGAACGAGATTACGGAAGCCTTTAAAGATATTGAAGAAATTTATCTGAAAATTGAAAACCTTGATAACTTAGTTGGTTTAGATGGGGAAGCAGAAGAAATTAAGCCGCTAAAAAAAGAGGCCCAATTATCCGATTTGATAGCTAAAACTAACGAATTAATCAGTACTCTTCAAAAAAGAGGTGTTCTCAAGTAAGAAAGGCATCAGGGGGATTTTATCCCCCTCCTTTTAATCCAATTACACATAGGAGCAAAAATGGATAAACAATTAGTGGGACAATTGCCTGATATCACGCAATCATCAAATGATGATGAAATTATGATAATTACAGACATTGAAACTAATCAATTAAGAAAAGAAAAAATTTCGGATTTCATAACAGATTTAATTTCTGTTGATGCAAATAATGGGCTAAACAAAGGCAATGACGGCAAAATGTTTGTTGTTGATGCAGCAAATGCTGATAATATCACAAGTGGAACCTTACCCGTTGACAGGCTGCCAAATAGCGGGGTAAGCGCCGGCTCTTACCCTTACCCTGTTAATCTTCAAGTAAATGACAAAGGACAAATTGTATCCGTTCAAGCAGGTGAACCTGGAGCAAATAACGCCAATACAGATTTATCAAACATAACTGAGGCAGGAAAAGAAATAATAAAGCAAAATTCAGGCTCTTCCCTTCCTATTGGCACGATGTTCTTTTCCCAGGGTTTTGTGGATGAAACAAAAGGCCTTCAAATTAAAGCAAACGGGCAGATTTTATCCAATAATGCCAATACTAAAGGTTTTATTAACTGGGTAGCTGAAAGTGCTGCGCTAAACCCTGATTTTGCAACAACCGAACAAAACTGGCAAGCTGAAGCTGCGCTTAGCCCAGATGGTGTGTGTGGGAAATATGTAATAAATTATGGCACGGATAATGAAATTGTATCCGTTAGATTGCCAAAAATGCCTGACTGGGCTGTGCAGAGTATATATGGTAATGTTCCTGTTATTCCTGATGGTTTAACTGTTGGTCTTACTGATGGTATTAATAATTTTGGTTTAATTTATTCTTCTGATGGTAATCGTATATTGGCCCACTCTAATGATTATGGTGTGCCTACTGGTTCTGCTATTGCCTCTGGTAGCGTTAACCCAAAAGTTAATACTACTCTTGGTTTTGCTTCTAAAACTGGTCTCAAAGCTCTTTTATCTGACATAACCTCTACAAAAATCAAAGGCGCATGGTATATCCAAATAGCCACAGGCCAGAAAACAGAAGTTAATATAACAAATAAAATTGAATTAAATAGTCCATATTCTTTAATGGATTTTAAATATACCCCTGGGCCTGTATATAATTTAAGTTGGAAACAAGGTGGAAGCACTATAACAAAAGCCGCTTATCCTGCCTTGTATAATGCATTTTTAATAGAAAATAATCCTGAAATTGAAGTGGGCACAACATCTAATATTGATGGATGGCAATACACAAAACGCGGATGGCCTGAGGTTAAATTGTCCACAGATAGTGATATAACGGATTATGATGTAGTTTTGGATAAAACAGCTGAAAGCGCCATATTACCATCAAAAGCAAAAGTAACATATTTAGATGTGTCAAAATCCGTACCTGTTGTTCCCGCTGACCTTACAAAAACTACACCTTTTGCTGATGGTGTTAATAGTTATGGGTTTTCTACCAATGGGTATGCATCTAATACATCACGCCTCTTTTCTTCTATTGATGATTCCACCGCTACTGTTGGTACTACTGGTACTTTGAAGCCTAGTTCTAATAATATAGTTGGTCGTATTGGTGATGTGGATGGTTATACTAATCTTGTTACCAATTTATCAAGCCTTGCATCCAATGATTTTTATCTTTATTGGTATGTGGGTAAAACTGTTCAAAATGCAAATTTGATAGATGTGGCAAGGATTGAGGAAATAAAAGCTAATATAACCCAATTAGATGGCCCTTGGGGTCCATCAAGCGGGTTTAGCATGAGCGATATTGCATTGCCCGTATTAAATGAAACCACCCCATTGCATTTTGATTTATCGGATGTACTGCCCAATGATGGCAATGAATATGAAATAAGGTTTACGGTTGAAATACAAACAGCAGCAAAGCAATTTGCAGGCGTCAATGTAGATATCTTTGGTGTTAATAATTATAACAAAGGGAAGCTACAGGTTGGAATAACAACCCCTGCAAATGTAGTAGTTAGTACAATTCAATCAGGTACGGCAGTTATAGGCGCTGATAGAAGGCTTCAAATTAATTATTACAATGGCACAGCTGCAGGAAAAATTCTAAACTTTTGGCTAAATTCTATCAGAAGAAAGGGAATAGTTTAATGAAATATTATGCATACATACAAGATGAAAATATAAATGGCGTTGGAAGCGTGCCACAGATAACTGATGGTGTGAAATCCGTTGAAATACCGCAAACGGTTTACAACAATATTGAACAATATACTTTTGATGGCAAGAAAATTGTTTTAAATCCTGATTATGAAGCTGAACAAGTTCAAAAAAAGCGTGAGGAATTGGATAAATTATCTTTAACAAAACGTGAAGTTTTCCTTGTCCTTTATAAAGATAAAAAAATCACGCCTGACCAATTAAAAGCACAGATTGAAGATGCCGAAGCTTTGATTGAATTTGAATATGCAAATGATTATTTCAGGGGTAACCCTTTAATTAATCTAATAGGTGAAAAGCTTGGATATACAACGGATGAACTTGATTATTTGTTTGAAACCGGTGAATTGCCTGCAAAAGATGATGTAAATAATTTCAAAGCAGACGGTAAATAATGCAGAAAATGTCTGAATCGAAAAATCAATCAACAACGATATTTCAGACAATGAGTTGTAAATAATAAAAATTGATGGTGTAAATAAATGGCAAAAGGCAGATTTTTAACCCAAAAAGCATTAATAAGGCAATTAGACGAAAAAGGCATGTATAAAGTTTCAGAAAATGAACTTTATATGGATGAGGACGGCACGATATATCTTGTTTGGCGCCTTTTTCAAACCGATAATTTTACCTGGATAAATTCAAGCGATTGGGATATCAGATGCAGCCACCTGCATGATGTAGGCTGCAAATATCATCAAATTGTTAAAGTTAATTTAACTGAAACTGAACTTTATCAAAGGGGCTTATTAATACCTTTGTATGAGATGGAAAATGCCTATTGTAAGGATATTCCTGCTAAATATTTAGAGATTATAAACGTTTCAGGGCATTTTATAAATAATTTGTTTTATCGAATGTTAAAGGCATCCGGTGCACCGAAGGTTATTCAATGCCTTTATAGGGCCGGGGTTTCTTTAAATTTCAACTGGTTTTTAACCGGAAAAGAAAAAATCGATTTAAACAAAATTTATGACATAGAGTGGAATTCTGAAAAGGGATAAAAAATGAATTTAAGTTTGGAATTAGCAATATCAATAATTATTCAATTAATAGCAATAGGTATATTTATTGGAGTTTATAAAACCACAATCGCTTTCATGCAAAAGCAAATCGAAGATTTAAAAGAAGACATGCGTAAGTATAACAATATTTTGGAACGCATGATCAGAGTTGAAGATAGTACAAAATCAGCGCATCACAGACTAGACACCATAGAGAGGCGATAAATGAAAAGAATTATAATACACTGGACGGCGGGAACATACACCCCAAATAATGAAGAATTGAAACATTATCATTATTTGATAGGATATATGAGCGCAAATAAGTCAGCCTACGTTAAAGATGGCATCTGCAAACCAGAAGATAATTTAAACTGTTATGATGGTAAATATGCGGCACACACAGGCGGAGGCAACACAGGAAGCATAGGTATTGCAATATGTGGCAATGCAGGCTTTAAATGCGCATCCAATCAAGGAAAATATCCACTTCAAAAAGTGCAGTTTGAAAAGATGTATAAAACTGTAGCAGAACTTTGTAAAAAATATGCAATTGTAATTTCAAAGGCCACGGTATTTACACATTATGAATTTGGTAAAGAACATCCTGAAACCGCAAGCAAAGGTAAACCTGATATTAATTTTATTCCATACGAGCCAAACATCACCCCAGATGCTGTAGGTGATTTTATCCGTGACAAGGTGAAGTGGTATTATGAAAGGGTTTGAACATTTTCCCGACGTCGGGAAAATGGTGTATTTGTTTGAGACATAAGGGTTTAGACCATTTTGTTGACGTCAACAAAATGGTGTATAATATAATTACTAAGCTATTTTCTCCAGGGAACTATAGCAATATTATTTTAAACGGCGCACTCGTCATTTCGGCGGTGCGCTGTTTTATATATACTCTTACCGTTCACAAATTTATTTGTGAACCATTTTGCAAAAAAAAAGGGTTAAGAAATTATTAACAAAAATTTAGAAAAATGTTAATAAATCTAAATCTTATTAATATTTTTGCCTTGAAATTTTAATAAATCTGTTTTTAGATAGTGTTGCATAGTAAAGTTATCAAAGCGTAAGCCATTACAGCCTTTCCCAATTCCAAATTTACTAAATGCCAAATAAACAAAAGAATCAATATTCCTTTTAATATCATTTCTCCTCCTTATTTTTTATGTTAAAATTCCACTATGCTTAAATTAACTAAACTTGATAAAAATGCAAATTGTAACTGCTTTTTTTGCCTTTATCAGAATAAAGCTGATTATCAAATTGCTATAGTTGCACCTGATAATGCGGGGCATTATAACCATATCTGTAAAGAATGTTTAAAACAATTGCAAAAAGAATTTATAAATATAGAAATTGAATAAATTTTTAAAATCATTCTCAGAAAATTCTCAGATTTTGTGTAAAATCCATAAATATTGTAAAATGCGTAAAATACACAAAAGTTAAAAGTTTGCCTAAAACCCTTAATTTTTGGGTATTGTGTAAAAACTGTAAAAGATGTAAAATAGGTAAAAGTGCCGATGTACTGCTTCGTAATGAATAGGTCAAGGGTTCGAGTCCCTTTATCGGCTTAGTTTTGAACTAATTTGGAAAGGTTTTTTATTATGAAATTTAAAGAAATAAAACAAAATATTTTGTACTGTGGCTTAAATGACAAGGGTCGAGTTATATTTGATGAATTGATACCATTAGAAAATGGTACAACATACAATTCTTATTTGATATTTGGTTCTGATAAAACTGCATTAATTGATACAATGTACCCACCATTTTGTGAAGAATTTTTAAAAAATCTTGACGAAAACGGCATAAAAAATATTGATTTTATAATTGCAAACCATGGGGAGCAAGACCATAGTGGTTCAATTCCTGCTTTAGTTGAAAAATTTCCTAATGCAAAAATAGTAACAAATGCTGTCTGCAAAGGAAATATTATGGAAATGCTTTTAGTAGATGAAGATAAATTTATCACCATAAAAGACGGGGATGAAATTTCATTAGGTGGTAAAACTTTGAAATTCATTTCAGCGCCTGGCGTACACTGGCCTGATACAATGTTTACGCATCTATTAGAAGATAATCTTCTTTTTACTTGTGATTTTCTTGGTTCACATTTGCCATTTGAAGACTTGTTTTCTAAATGTGATGAAGCTCAAATAGATTCAGCAAAAAGATACTATGCAGAAATTATGATGCCATTCCGTCAGCTTTGTAAAAAATATTTAAATGTTATTGAAAATATTAATCCCAACATGATTTTACCAAGCCATGGGCCTATCCACAATAAGCCTGAATTTATACTCGATTTATATAAAGACTGGACAGCTGATATGCCAAAAAATTTGGTTTTAATTCCTTATGTTTCTATGTATAAAAGCGTTCAGGAAATGGCTTTTTATTTAAAAGAAAAGCTTGAAGCAAAGGGTATAAAAACTCTTTGTTATGATATTGTTGAGGATGGACTTGGTGATATTGCAATGAATTTAGTGGACGCTGCTACTATTGTTCTTGGTGCCTCTATGGTTTTAGCTTCTCCTCATCCTGCGGCTGCAAATGTAGCATATATTGCAAATCTTTTAAAACCAAAAGCTAAATTTGCTTCATTTATAGGTTCTTATGGGTGGGGCGGCAATTTATTTGATAAATTAGGTGAAATGCTCTCTGGGCTGAAGGTTCAGGTGATTGAGCCCGTGCTTGTAAAAGGAAAACCTTCATCTGCTGATTTAGAAAAGTTAGATATTATGGCAGAAAGCATATTTAATGCGCATAAAGATGCTCAGTTGTTATAATATCTAAGTCATAACCGAATTTGCCTGCAAATTTCCTGTTTGCAGGCATTTTTTATAAAAAAAAATCGGTGCGGCACAACTTTTTTTATAAAGTTTCTGCCATGCCGCAAATCAGATTTTTACGTGAACAACTTTTCGGGTGCTGATTTGTAACCGATTTCAACAGCATTTTGCTGCAATTTTATATAGTAAAAATAAATTTTACTTTTAAAAAGCGCAAAATACCTTAAAATAAAATAATGCAAAATTTTTTTGAACTGCATTATTTTTGTAACCTTTAAAATTATTATAATCATTTTTTTATTTTTTGCCAAGAATGTTTTACGATTTTATCAATATATTTCGATTAGAAATAGAGGGATAAAATTATTTTGAAATAATAAATCTAATCGCTATATATTGATAAAATATTAAGAAATATAAAATTTGTAAACCATTATTTATCAATACATTACTAAGCGAAATATATTGATAAAATTAATTAGTATTGTATAAATTATTATTAAACCAAACCTTCTTTTATAGCCTTTACTGCTGCTTGTGTTCTATCATCTACCAAAAGCTTTTGAATAATATTGCAAACATGGGCCTTTGATGTGTGTTCACTTATGTTTAATATTTTGGCTATTTCAAGATTTGATTTACCATCTACAACAAGTTTTAATACCTCATATTCTCTTTCAGTTAAATTTGAATGCTGTGCTTTAAAATTAGCTCTAGATGTGCTTTTCGCCGGAATAACACTTGGATTTGGAGTGTTTCTTAAAACATTAACTGCTTTGGGGTCTATCCAAATTGCCCCTTCGCTTATTGTTCTTACAATCATGACCAATATTTCACTGTTTATGTCTTTTAAAACATAAGCATTTGCTCCAGCTTTTAGTGATTCTGTTACATCAGAATCTTTTATATGTGATGTTAAAATAATTACTTTTGTGTCTGTGTTTTCATCTGAAATTTTTCTTACAACATCTATTCCTGTTATATCCCCTAAAACTAAATCTAGTATTGCAACATCAGGGTGCTGAGTTTTTATTTTTTCAACAGCTTCTTTGCCATTTTCTGCTTCAGATATTACTGCCATATCTTCATGCTTTGAAAATAGACTTTTTAAGCCTACTCTTATTAATTTATGATCATCGGCTAATAATATTCTGATTTTTTGATTTGTATTATTTATATTTTTTAAATTTGGTTTATTTTCAACGCTGTTATACATGTTATGTCTCCTAAAACATAGGTATTTTAAAAAATACACGTTTTAAATTCATTCCACAATCATTATTATTAGTATATATTATTATTTCCCTTACTATTTATATATATTTTATATTTACTTTAGTTTTTACATAATATACATTATAGATACATAGCTAATCGTTTTATAATAAGGTTAAAATGCTTATTATTTCGTTTTTGTTGAAAAAGTTTTATCTTAGTTTTAATCTTTCTTTTGAAAACCTACTAATGCCATTTATATGTTTAAAATAAATTGTACAATATTTAATATTCTAAACACGTATATTAAAATATGCTAAAATTAATCATTATGAAAAAAAATGAATATGATGTTGCGATTTTTGGGGGTGGCCCTGCTGGTATTGCTTGCGCATACAATGCAGGAAAGCTTGGATTAAAGACTGTCCTTATAGAAAAAAATAATTATCTTGGTGGGCAAATAACTGGCGCGCTTGTTGTGCCAATGATGAAAAGTAGTTCTGATAATATTAATGTTGATTTTTTTAATGCACTTGTTGAATATTCTAAAAAATACAATGCGCAGGCTACGTATATGGATGGTAATGATGGTTGGTTTAATCCAGTTATACTAAAAATTGTTTTTGAAAAAATGCTATCAGATGTTGGTGTTGATATTTTATATAATGCACAGATATCAGATGCGAAAACTGTGGTTTCTAATAATAAAAAATATGTCGAATTTGCTGAAATAAATGCTAATACTTTATCATTACATTTCTATTCGAAATATTTTGTAGATGCAACTGGTGATTCAAAATTTTGCGAAATTTTGAATTGCAATTTTATTGATGATAAAGAAAAATTTCAGCCATCTTCGTTACGTTTTATAATTTCTGGAGTAAATTTGGAAAAATTTGCATCTCAAATTTTAAAATTAGATAAAGATAGGGAAGTTACAACTTCTTTTTCTTCCGAGGGGCAAATTCACCTTTCTACTGCCTATACATTTGACACAAACCGACACTGGGGTCTTGCTCCACTTTTTAAAAAAGCTTTAGATAATGGTGATTTAGAATATATTGACACAGCGTATTTTCAAGTATTTACAATGCCAGGAATGCCTGATAGTCTTGCTTTCAACTGTCCAAGGCTTCAAAACAATAATGATAATGCTTTTGGGTATTCTAATTCCTTAATTAAAGCAAGAGAAGTGATTTTCAGGCTTTTTAAATTTGTTCAAAAATATTTTGATGGCTGTGACAGGGCATATATATCTCAAATAGCTGATATGACTGGGGTTCGGGTATCAAAGCGTCCTAAAACAAGGTATATATATAAAATTAGTGATATTTTATCCTCTAAAACTTTTGATAATTCTGTCCTTGCTGCTGATTATCCTATAGATATACATTCAAATGATGAAAATTCTTCTACACTGCATTGTGTAAAAAAATACTATCTGCCAATTGAATCTCTCATTAGTGCTGATTATCAGAATTTGTTTGTTGCAGGAAGGAATGTTGGGGCAGAATTTGAAGCACAGGCTGCACTTAGGATACAAAAAAGCTGTCTTTCTATGGGGGAAGGGGTTGCTAAATACATAAAATCAAGCCAAGCAGATTCAACCTAGTTTTACAGATGGTTTGATTAAGTGTTAATTTGACAATTAAATGTATAATCAAATGTGTTTAAATTTTGTTTTTGTTTGTAAATTTTATTGAAATTTTGTAAAGTTTTGTAAAAAAATATTTTTCCATGTCGGATTTGATAACAACTTTTTTTCATCACGTTATTTATGTGAGTACGAACATTAATGACGTTTTATATTTTATTTTATACCTAGGGAAGGAAAACAATGGATACCAATTTTTTTATTAATCCACATGGAAATCAATTGCAGACGAAAAATCCTGCTAAATCCAGCTCTAAAACAAGCTATTTGGCAGCAAGAAATTTTGGTTTAATGCAAGATACGGTAAGTTTTAGTGCTAGATCTAAAAGAAACAGAGATAAATCAACAAATCCGTTCACTGAAGGAAGCGGATATGATATGCCAAGACCAAGTGATGCAAAAGTTGAAAAGAAAAATATATTGCCCAAAACCTTAATGGGTAGAGTTGCAGCTGGTTTAACTGCTCTTTTGGTTACTCTTGGCGGCGGTGCTCTTGTTAATAATATGAACAATACTGAAACTGGTATAGAAGCTGTTCACAATGTTAGAGAAGAAGATATTCTTGGCGACGAATTTGCTGATGATTTAGCTGCTTTTACTGGTAATGTTGATGAAATTATAGAAGATTTTGAACTTGTTAATACTGTTTATTCTGGCTATAAAGATGTGACATTTAAGCCTGAAGTTGAAACTCAAAGGATTTTTACTCCAAAAGAAGCCAATATGGATGAAAATAGAAATAATCCAAAAATTGGTGCCACAATTAGAGAATTAATCAGTAAAGGTTATCCTTTGGAAGCTACTCTTGAAAAAGCTGATATTGATATAAAAAATGTTGATAATGCAACATTAGATGTAGCGTTCCACAACAATATAGATGAACTTTTGCAATCTAATCCTGAGCTTACAGCTTTAGTTTTAGAAGCAAATAGCGTTGAAACACTTGAAGATCTTGCACAAAAAGCATCTGCTGATGGAAAGAATTATTATGATGTAATTGCAGATACAGTTCTTTCAAATGCTGAAGGTTATCAGGATGTTGAGGTTGTTCTTCCTAATTTTAGTTTAGCTATTCCTGAAACAAAAAATACAAAAATTGTTGATAACAAAGTAGAAGTTAGACATTTTGCAACAGATAAAACATCCGTTTCAATTTATCCTGATAAGGACGCTAAAGATTTAAAGGAAGGTGAATACAATTCTTTAACTGATGCACTTATTGATGTATATGATCTTGATAAAAAGTCTGAAACTTTCCAAGAAGATTTAGATACTATTGTTGCACGTTTAGCAAATGATCCAAGAAACTTTGAATTACTAGGGGATGATGCACAAAATACTGATGATAATGGTAGAAAAATACTTCTTATTAAATTGCAATCTCAAACAAATTTAAAAGATTTAAAACTTATTGATAATATTCTTGCAGGTAAAATTGGCTATGAAGATGATGAAAATCTTAAATACAATACATCTAATAGCAAAATTTACCAAATTTCTCCAGGTTCTCGTTTAGATGGAGAAAGGTTAAATGAAAATCTTGCACAAGTTACACTTTCTGAAAAAATTGATGTAAATCAGCCAACTCCTGAATTAATTGCAAGTCTTGCTGATGCTCTGAAATATTATACAGCACCAGGTAGAGAGCTTCCTTTGATGTATGTTGGTGAAGATGGTGCAGAACATTATAATATTAAAACCCAGGGCGACAGAGATACTGCTACTGCTATCGAATTGAACTTTATAAAAGATAACCTTGGTATTTATACTGCCCCTCAAAATATCGATGGTGAATTCCAAATGTTTGGCGCATATGATATTACAAATGCAGATGTTGCTGAATTTATTGAATCTGCGCTTGAAACTGCTAAAAAAGAAAATACTCCATCGCTAGTATCTAAGCTAACAAATGAACCGCAAGAAGATTTAAAGACTGCGGATGAAATTATTGCCGAAGTGCGTCAAGCCACTATTGATAAATTTGCTGATGGCAAAATAGAAGATTTTGTTGAAAAATTTGCACAGCTTAATTTTAATAGAGCACTTGGTATTGAATTTTACAATCCCGAAACAGGTGAATTGCTTTTCAGAAATGCTGATGGTACACCTGCAACATTGAATCTTAAAGCTGTTTATATTAGATATGCAAATACTCAAGCAAAAACAATTACCCATGATACAGACTCAACCGGTACAGGTATACCAACTGGTACAAATACAGGTACTGGCACAACTATAAAAACTGGTACAGGTACAGGAACAGGCACTGGCACAGGTACAGGTACAGGAACAGGCACTGGCACTGGAACAGGCACTGGTACAGGTACAGGAACAGGCACAGGTACAGGAACAGGCACTGGCACAGGTACAGGTACAGGTACAGGAACTGGCACTGGCACAGGTACAGGCACTGGCACAGGTACAGGCACTGGCACAGGTACAGGAACAGGCACTGGCACAGGTACAGGTACAGGTACAGGTACAGGAACTGGTACAGGCACTGGTAATCCTACGGGTAATCCAACTCATGAATTCCCAACAAATACAAGCACAGGCACTGGAACAGGTCTTCCAAATACAGGAACCGGAACAGGTGAACCACCACATGAAACAAGTGTGACATCATCAAATACTGATTGTGGTGAAACCACACTTCCAACCAATCCTCCTAGCAATATAAAAAATGAAACTGAAAATACTGGAACTGGAAATACCGAAGGACCTGGAGGATCTACTGGTGCTGGTGAAAATACAGGAACTGGTACAGGTGCAGGAAATGCTGAAGGTCCTGGAGGAGGCACAGGTGCTGGTGAAAATACAGGCGCAGGCACTGGAACTGGAAGTACTGATACTGTGGACACAGTTCTTCCTGGTAAACCTGGCGGAAATCTGAATAACGAAACCGAAGGCAAGGTAAATCAGGGCGTTAACGGTGAGGGTGTTCACGCCGATGTAAATGATCAAACTGGCCAAAAAACTGAGGAACAAGCTAAAGATCCAAACCTTGGTGAAGGAAAAGGTCAAAACCCTGTGCAGGAAGCAGTAGAAGCCGGAAAAGGTGCTGTTGACAAACAACAGCAAGAGCAACAAGAACAACAACAGCAACAAGAACAACAACAGCAAGAAGAAGCTGTTATGCCTGGCGCTGGACCATCATCTGGTGTAAATAACGGTGTACAACAAGGCGATAAATCTAATGGTGTTCCTGCTGCTACAGGCGATAAGAGTCAGGATTCTACTGGTAAACAAACTGAAGAATCAGGCAGCGAAGTGAATCTTGGTGAAGGTGGTGAACAAAAAGCTACTGCTGCGACTCAGACGGTTGTAACCAAGTCAGTTGAACAAGATGCTGTAATTAAAGAAGCAGAAGCTGTTCTTGAAGAAGCAGAAGCTGTTCTTGAAGAAGCAAATGCCGCTGCTGACAATGACGACGATGGTTTTGAAGTTGCAGAAGAAGGCAATGATGGCATTGAGATAAGCTATAGTGAAGATGACGGTGCTGTTAGTATTAACCTTGGTGAATCTGAATATACAGAAACAGAATATGTAGAACCAGAATATACTGAGCCTGAAGATGTTTCTGTCGACCTAAGTGGAGAAGGTGAAGCCGATGTCGACCTAAGCGGAGAAGGTGAAGGCGAAAGCAAATAAAACAAATTCACATAAATGCAATAAAACAGGGTATTTAAAACATACCCTGTTTTTATTTGTTTAAAAATTATAAGAAATATATGCTATTGCGCTATAGTGCCGCCGCCAAGTACAATATCATTCTGATAGAAAACCACTGCTTGTCCTGGGGTTATAGCATTTTGTGGTTCTTTAAATTCTACATGCGCAATATTATTTTCTATGTTTATTGTGCATTCTGATTTTTGGCCAGCAGAGCGGATTTTAGCATTTGCATGTATAATCTTTGGTGAATTTTCAAAATATGTCCAGTTTAAATCCTTTGCAATAAGGCTATTAGAATATGTATGTTCTTTTTTACCCACAATTACTTCGTTTTTATTTAAATTAAATCCAGTAACATATAAGGGTTCAGGGTGGGCAATTTTTAGTCCTTTTCTTTGCCCTATTGTGTAGTTAAATATACCATTATGAGTGCCTAAAATTTTTCCATTAATGTGTGTAATATTGCCTTTTTTTTCTTTTGCATCAATTATTTCTGCGTAATTTCCTTTATAAAAATCCTGACTATCTTGTTTGTCGTGTACAATTAGATTATTTTCTTTTGCAAATTGACGTACGTCTTCTTTTTCCATATTGCCAAGTGGAAAAAGAATATTTTTCAATTTATCTTGAGTTAATTTATAAAGAAAATATGTCTGATCTTTTTTTTGGTTAATCCCTTGTTTTAAAAGATATTTGCCTAATTCTTTATTATATTCTATTCTTGCATAGTGTCCTGTTGCAAATTTATCAAATTTTATTCCCTGTTCTTGTGCTTTATTTGGAAAAATGCCAAATTTTATTAATGGGTTGCATAGTACACAAGGATTTGGTGTTCTACCATTTTTATATTCATTTTTAAATGTTTCAAAAACAAATTTGTCAAATTCTTTAGCACAATCTATCAGGTGAAAATCTATACCGATTTTTTCACATATTTTCTTTGCATCTTCAATTTCTTTTTTCTTATCTGTGCCATAGCAAGAGTTTGCAATGGTTTTTATATCGCCATCATAAACTTTCATCATAGCACCTATGACATTATATCCTGCTTGTTTTAATTTCAGAGCGCAAACGGCAGAATCTACCCCTCCTGAAATCCCTACTAATACGGTTTCTTTGCTTATTTCATTGTTTTTCATAGGTGCAATTATAGTATAAAATGATAAAAATTGACACTTGGGTTAATATTGTATAAAATTAAGAAATGTTACCTGAGATTGATGTAGAAAATTATAATAAAATTATAGATGAGATGCTCTGCGATTTAAACCAGTGGCGAAAAGGGATGATACATTATATTAAGGATGAAAATCCTGAATTAAATTCTGCCATAATTGAAATTGCAAATAAAACTGAATTAGATCCTAAAGCTGTTGCTACCGGAGCTTATATGGCATATCGCCTTATTGAAAATGCTGCAAAAAATCAAGAAGAAATTATTGATTTTGAAGAATAGCTTTGTTGAAAAATATTTTTAGTGTAGAATGTTTGGTATGAATATTGATAAAATTGAAAATCAGAACCTCCAGGATATAAAAAATGACATGCCGTTTTTGGCTAAAATTTTAGAGAATATCAGAGAGGTTATCGCATACGATAAAAAACAGAAGCAGCCTTTAATTTTAAGGATTAATGAAGCATTTATTTTCAAAATTGCAAGAAAGGCAATTTTGGAACAGAATTCTACATTTTTAATGTCTATTGCTGGTGAATCTGCATCCGGCAAGACTACTTTGGTAAAAAATACTGCAAAGGCTTGTATTAAAACTGATACAGATAATGCATATACTGTTATTTGCTGTGATGATTATTATAAAGATGCATCGAAAGAATTAAAAGATGCAGGCAGTTATGAAGAATTATTTAAAACTGGTTTCAGTTTTGATACTCCTGATGCTATTGATTTAGAGCTAATGAAAGAGCATCTTGTAAAATTAAAAAGAGGCGAGACTATATATTCTCCTTTTTATGATTTTGTAACATGTGAAAGCAAAAAAGACAGTGTAATTAAAAAGCCTGCTAAAATTATACTAAATGAAGGCTTGTATGTTTTAAATGAATGCATGCGCGATATCGTAGATGTAAAAATATACGTTTATACGCCTTTTGAAATTATTAAAGAAAGATGGTATGCACGCGCTGTAACCCGTGGCAAAATAGGCAAAGCAGCAGATATGCAGTTTCATGATGTAAACCAAACTGCATTCAGGTATATTCGTCCAACCATGGAAATGGCTGACATAGTGATAAATGGTCTTACAACTCAGCAATATATTGAAGAAATTGCATTAATGTTTATTGATGCAATTGTAAAGGTTTTAAGGACAAGATAACCATTTTGCTTATTTAATCATCCAATCAGCTTGTTTTTAATAAAAATACTTGACAATAAACCTTGCTCTTAATAATATATAAGTGCTGGTGGGGCGTCGCCAAGTGGTAAGGCACCTGGTTTTGGTCCAGGCATCTCGGAGGTTCGAATCCTTCCGCCCCAGATTTTAAACCCCTTCTACTATGAAGGGGTTTTTTAGTATAATTTAACGCTTTAGTGGAAGGGAAAACTAGTATGAATTTAAAGGGTACAAAAACAGAAAAGAATTTAAAAGAAGCATTTGCTGGTGAATCGCAAGCAAGGAATAAATATACATATTATGCGGCAAAAGCCAAAAAAGATGGTTATGTGCAAATTTCAAAACTTTTTGAAGAAACTGCTAATAATGAAAAAGAACATGCTAAAATTTGGTTTAAATTGTTAAACAACAATTCTATTCCTTCTACGATTGAGAATCTTGAAGATGCTGCAAATGGCGAAAATTTTGAATGGGTTGATATGTATGCTAAATTTGCTAAAGAGGCTAGAGAAGAAGGCTTTGATGACATCGCCTTTTTGTTTGAAAATGTTGCAAAAATAGAAAAAGACCATGAAGAAAGATATAGAGCGCTTTTAGAAAACATAAAACAAGAGAAGGTATTTAAAAAAACTGAACCTGTGGTTTGGGAATGTGCCAATTGTGGATATTCTTATACTGATGTTGAAGCTGTTGATTTATGTCCAGTTTGCGCTCATCCGCAAAGCTTTTTTATGTTGAAGGCTAAAAATTATTAATTTATCTAGTCTAATATAAGTATATGAAACGCTAAAAAGGAACTTTTACAGATTTATTTTAGCGTTTTTTATTTGTTTAAAAATCATCTTTACTAGTATAGATTTTATCAATACATAGCTAATCGATGCATTTTTGCATAATCTGGCATGAAATTATTCCAAAAAAGAAATCTTTTCTTTTAATTAATTTAAAATTATGTTTTTCAAAATTTTTTATTAACTCTTTTGGTGGTAAAAAATTATTGATTGATTTTATTAAATATTTATATGCATCAAAATCTTTTGAACATTTTTTTGCAAGCATAAGTGCTATTAAATTGTATATTTTAGCAATTATATGTTTTGCCCCAAAATCTAAATGCATAAAATATCCACCATTTTTTAGCACCCTTGATATTTCATTTAACGTTTTGGTTTTTTCTTGAATGTTTCTAAAGCCAAATGCTGATGTAACACAATCAAATGTGGCATCGTAAAAGTTTAATTCTGAAGCATTTTGAACTGAAAAGGTAATTTTAGGGTATTTCTTCTTTGCAATTTCAAGCATTTTTTCTGAAAAATCAATTCCTGTAATGTTGCAGTTGGGGTAATAATATTTAACTATATCAATTAAATCACCGCTTCCTGTACATATATCAAGCACATTTGCATTGCTTTCAAGGTTTAATAGTTTCATTGCTTGCTTTTTCACAAATTTATGCGTGCCAAAAGATATTTTTTCGTTTAAAAAATCGTAATTTGGGGCGATTTTATTAAACATTTCTTTTATTTCTTCACTTCTTTTCATCATTCCATTATTATAGCGTATAAATCGCTCAAATCATCAAAATCCTTGGTTTTAATGAAATATGCGTGAAGATTTTAATTATTATAATCTATACGAATTGTTGAGAAATATTAATTAAGTTTGATTTCTCTTTTAAGGTCGTCCATAAATTCTTGTCTGTATAAAAAGCCAAGATGCCCGCCATTACTCATTAAGGTTGTATTTTTACCTGTATATTCTTTTAACTTTTTTAATTGATTTCTATTAGTTAAATAATCATCCATGGCATGGTAAATTTTATAGTTATTATTGTTTTTTAGGTAATTTGCAATTAAATGTATACTTGTTTGATGTGAATAATCATCTATTGTTTTATTTTCATCATTTATTAGATATTTTGTGGCATAATCATGAAAACTCATATTATTGATTGTGTTATAAAGAGCTGCTTTGTCGGTTTTTTTACTGTTTTCTAAGGTGAAAATCACATCTGATAGTTTTTGTCTTAAAATAAAACCTGTTATTAGTTTTCCTTCATATTCATTAAATGGCAATGTGTCAATTTTAAAATCAGGTTCATCTTTCTTTTGTACTAGGCTTAATATTTTTGCTGCTGTTATTGCTGTTCTGTGTTTTATATTGTTTGGATTTAAATTCCATTCATCATTATTTTTGTCTAATTCTTTTAAAGAGTACATAAGTTCAACAGGTGGATTTATTGAAATATACTTGTCAATATTAAGTGTATTTTCTCTTGATTCTTTATCTGCAATAAATAACGCTGTCATTGCGCCGAATGAGGTTCCAAGAAGTACTTTTTTTCTAAATTTTGTATCATATTTATTTTCTAGTTTGTCTAATATTTTCCCTGTTGCAATTTTCAAATGCTCTGCATCGTTTTGTGGCAGGCCTGGTCTATAGTTTTTAGGTGCACTTTTCATAAATTCCCAATGAAAATGGCTGCCTTGGATAATTACTGAATATCCTGCATCATAAAATAATTTTGCCATAACAACTGAATGATGCGCCATTGTGCCTTCTCCAATTGAAGGATAAAGAATTGCCATAGGAGAAGATTTATCTTTTTGCATAATATATCTGAACTTACACTTTTCTCTATTAGGATATATTTCTACAGATGATGTTCTTATTCTGTTTTGAAATGAGCGATTCCAAATTGATAATTCGCTCCACATAGATTTATCAATATCAGGCAAACTGAAAAGAGCTGTTCTCATTGAATCTATAACTGGGTGTTGCGGATTGTAATTTTCTAAGATTATATCTGCATCTATGTCTGAATTATTTTGTATTGCCTCCTGAAGCGGTTTGTTATCTGTATATGCACCACCTCTAAGTGTTTCATTGGTAGCTATTTTATCATCTTTTAATAAGGCATTTTTATTATCTTCTAAATCTTCATTAATATTTAATATGTCTGGCTCTTTTTTATTTTCTTCATTTTCATTTGATTTGTTTGCAATATCAGTTTTTATATCCGTGGCTTCTGTTTCGGGGAAAATTGTATCTACTTCTAATAGCGCTGCTTTTCCATCTGTTGATACCAAAAGCGTGTCATCAGAATTTACGGTATATTTATCTAAAAATTGCGCTTCACTTGCAAGAACATCTTCTCTATCCAAGTTTGAATTTTTGATATAATTTTCCATTCCGTATAATTTTCTTGTAATATCATAAGGATCTGCAAATGTGCGCTCCATTAGAATTGCAAGAGGCTGCATGTATGATGTTCTGTTTACAAATAACCCCATTTTTACTAGTGCTGCTATTGGGCTTGCAATATATGTTGTAGGGTCTAATCCTGTTTCAATTATTCTTCCTGTAAGTGCTCTTGGGGTGGTGCCAGAAATAATAGGTAAAACAAGATATGGTCCTCTTTTTACTTTACATTTACTTAATGCCTGTTCGATATCTTCTTCTTTTGGCTGAATTTTAAGTAAGCTTTTTGCTGGGTCGTACATTCCGCCAAGCCCTATTGTTGTATTTGCAAGGAAGCGTAATGTTTCTGTTTTTGCTGCTTTGAAATCTTTTTGTAAAAGTGAACTGACAAGTCTTTTTGGGTATTCAATATTGTGATATGCGCTTTGTATTCTGTCCATGCCATATTTTGGCATAATGGATGCCCAAACCACATGCAGCGGGCGAAGCGCGTATTTGTTTAATTTTGTATTAAAATTAAACATTTTTCTATTAAATTTTTCAAATTTATCTTTTCCAATATATTCTTTGCAATAGTCTGGATATCTACAAGGGGATGCAGTTTCAGCACATACTATTTGAATTTGTGTTATGAAAAATGCAAATAGTAAAATGGCAGAAAGTATTTTGCCGCAAAAGAATTTAGAATTTCTTGACATAATTTTCCTTAATCAATTTAAAGTACATTACAATTTAATTGCCTGCATTTATAAATTGCATTGCACAATTGATTAAGAATATATGATATTAAATCTTGGGCAAATTTTGAAAAAAAATAAATACGCTCACAAATTAAGAATTCTTAGTGGCTTTATGGTGTCGATAGGGGGAGTCGAACCCCCACAAGTTTCCTCACATGAACCTGAATCATGCGCGTCTACCAGTTTCGCCATATCGACTTGAGTAGAAAATATTATACCATAATTTATTTTTTGCCATACGTGTTTATATTGATATGTCTTTTAGTATGTGTTTTAGGGTATAAGCTAAATTTTAATTTTTACTATTACCTTTTTAACTTTTTTTGTTTCACCAGCCACGTTTAAAGACGGTTTATGTGCATCTTTTGGTGCAAAAAAGGTAAAATATCCTTCTTTCACTAAAACGTTTGATGAGGGGCATTCTCCAAAGGCTACATCTTTTTGTTTATTATATTCTTTTGTTACTTTGAAATCATCCAGACTGCCTATGCCCATAATTTCTTCGCCTGAAATTACATATTGAATATCGTAATAATCCCTGTGCACTTCAAATTCAGCGTCTTTTGGGTCTTTTGTCTCATATTCTTGTAAATTTGCATAAATATCTTCATTATATTCATACTTGCCAGGTTCCAGTTTTTTCCAGTCTGTTAATTTTATAAAATGGAAACCTTCCATAATTTTTTTTGAGATTGGATAATAAAGTTCTGCGTTTTCAAGATTATCAAGTATCATAGTTTTTTCTCCAAATTAAATGGGCGCAATAACGTATGATAGCGCCCATTTTAAAACTAAAATTGTATTTTATTTTTCTTCATTCCAAGAATACATTTTTCTTAATTCTTTGCCTACTTCTTCAAGCTTGTGTTCTGCCATTAGGCGTCTTGTTGCTGTGAAATGGGCACGACCATTTTTATTTTCAGCAATCCATTTGCTTGCAAAAGTGCCATCTTGAATTTCAGATAAAATTTTCTTCATTTCTTTTTTGGTTTCATCTGTTATCAAACGTTTTCCGGTTTCATAGTCACCAAATTCTGCTGTATCAGAGATTGAATAGCGCATTTTTGAAAATCCGCCTTGGTAAATTAAGTCTACTATTAATTTCATTTCATGGATACATTCAAAATAAGCGTTTTCAGGAGAATAACCAGCTTCAACGAGAGTTTCAAAACCAGCTTGCATTAAGGCTGTAACACCGCCGCAAAGTACTGCCTGCTCGCCAAAAAGGTCAGTTTCTGTTTCAACTCTAAATGTTGTTTCGATAACACCTGCTCTTGCGCCGCCAATTCCTGCCGCATAAGCTAAACCTGTTTGTAAAGCTTTTCCTGTAGCATTTTGATGTATTGCTACCAAACAAGGAACCCCTTTTCCTTCAACATATTCACTTCTAACTGTATGACCAGGGCCTTTTGGTGCTATCATAATAACATCAACATCAGCTGGTGGTACAATTTGTGCAAAATGAATATTGAAACCATGAGCAAAGGCTAAAGTCTTTCCAGCAGTTAGGTTTGGAGCAATTTCATTTTTATAAATATCTGCTTGTTTTTCATCTGGAAGTAAAATCATTATTAAATCTGCCATTTTTGATGCTTCGGCTACAGTTGCAACTTTTAGGCCGGCATCTTCAGCTTTTTTCCAGGATTTTGAACCATTATAAAGACCTACAACCACATCTACTCCGCTTTCGTGCAAATTAAGCGCATGAGCGTGGCCTTGGCTGCCATATCCAATAATAGCAACAGTTTTGCCTTTTAATAAATCTAAATTACAATCTTCGGCATAATAAATTTTTGTCATATTCTCTCCTCTAAAAATCAATTTGTTCCCTTTAGTTTAATCCTATCATAAGTAAACGTCAACCAGTTATTTTTAGGGTATAATATAGAAAAAAATTGAGGCTGATATGACAAAAATAGAAGATTTTAGGACGTTGTTTGACACTTTGACAATTTATAAGGGTGTTTTGGACGATTTTGTGTTGTGTAATTTTAGACGTATACTAGATTCGATTAAAAATGAAGAGGACATTGAAGGGGTTGTTCAGGCATGGTCTAGTATGACAGGCGCCTTGTATAACAAAGAATATCAAGGTGATTGGTCGCAATACATTAAGAATTTAATTCTTTTCGATAATAATTATTTTACAAATGAATGTGCAAAAGGCAGATATGACGTTTTAAATCAGAATATAAAGGATGCTGCTATCAGTGATATCAATATTTTACTGTGTTTAATGGAGCTTGATTGCCAGGAATTTAAGGATTTTCTATATTTTCAATATCCTTATGATAAGGATATAATTGATTCTTTGGCGAATTTTGATACTTTTGCTTCAAAAATGACTTTTGATGAAATTGTAAATTACCATAAAAACAATGGTG
The DNA here is from genome assembly GCA_910587815.1 of Candidatus Gastranaerophilales bacterium. GTDB lineage: Bacteria > Cyanobacteriota > Vampirovibrionia > Gastranaerophilales > Gastranaerophilaceae > MGBC122484. The sequence continues at coordinate 77,613 of CAJUNK010000012.1, forward strand.
TTGGTATTTTTGCGAAATTCAAAGCATTTAAATTCAACTCTAACCAACAAATTGAGCCTATTTATAATTGTGATGCCGTTCGTCTAGCAGATTTAAAACGTTATGAACGAGAGCAAGGTATTGTGGTTGATAATACTTTGGGGTTTTTAAAAAATAAACCATATAACAATGTTTTATTGTATGGGGATAGAGGTACGGGTAAATCCAGCACTGTTAAAGCAATTTTAAATGAGTATTCTAAAGATGGTTTGCGTGTAATCCAGGTATATAAGGAAAATTTAGTGCATTTGGATGCTCTAATGAGCATGATTATTGATGTTCCGTTGAAATTTATAGTTTTTATTGATGATTTAACATTTAATGAAAATGATGATAATTTTGGAGCATTGAAGGCAGTTTTAGAGGGTTCATTAGCTAAACAGCCCGATAATATGGCAATTTATGCTACAACAAACCGCAGACACCTTGTAAAAGAAAGCTTTAAGGCGCGTGAAGGAGATGAAATTCATTTAGCGGATACGATTGATGAAACCATCTCTCTTTCAGACAGGTTCGGTATTACAGTCACATATACTATCCCAAATAAGGATAAATTTTTAGAGATTGTAAAAGAAATTAAGAACGATAGAAATCTTGAAATAGCAGACAGCGAGCTATTTTTAGGTGCAGAGCGCTTTGCACTTTCAAAGGGGGCTCGTTCGCCCAGACTTGCAAAACAGTACGTTGATTATCTGCAAGCCAGACTGGAATTAGGTTTAAGCCTTGAATAAAAAACGTATTTTAATTTTTTATGTTTTTGATAAAATTGTATTAATTGATAGAATATTTTAGGAGTTTTCTTATTATGACCGAAGTATTAGAACAGGGTTTAACCGTATTATCAATAGGTTTTTCATCAGTTTTTGTATTTTTATGTATTTTAATTGTTGCGATGGGTATTCAGGCAAAAGTTATCGCATATTTAAATAAAATTTTTCCTGTGGCCGTAGCTGAAAGTGCTGCCCCAAAGGCAATTAAAGCATCTGATGATTCAGAAGTTGCTATTGCTATTGCATGTGCTACATTAAAGCAAAATCACGGTTAAATTTGTTTTAAACACTTGTTTTTAGAGTGTTTTTAAGTTTTTGAACTACAGGCATCCAATCTCCTTCGATTGTTTGCCTGTAAATTTGTGTATTAGTATACCAAGCGGTTTTTTTCTCATCTTCAAACCACCGCCAGTCGGCACTATATGGCAAAAGCAGAAAAGTTTTCTTACCCAAAGCCCCAGAAAGGTGTGCAACAGAAGAATCTATAGTAATAACAAAATCCAGGTTTTCAATAATTCCTGCTGTGTCTGAAAAATCTTTAATTTCAGATGATAAATCTATAATATTATATTTATTAAGAGCTTTTTTATAGGTATTTTCAGGCTGCAAAGAGTAAAATTTTATGTCTTTGTTTAGAAATATTGGTTTTAATATTTCTAAATTTATATTTCTATTTCTTAAAGTCCTTTTATTGCTTGCATTTCCGGCAAAAAATATGCCTGCTTTTTTATTTTTACCAGCTTTATTATTAAAATATTTTTGCCATTTTTCTGTATATTCTGGCGGTGCTAAAAGATATTTTTCAGCTGATGGGATATGCTCAAAATCTAAGTTAAAAATATATGGCAAATCCATTAAAGTTGTTGCAAAGTTATATGCAGTATTGATGCCCATTTCCACTATTTTAAATTGTGGAAAATTAAAGCCATACAGGCTTTTTAAGGTTTCTGGCACAATGAGTATAACTTCTTTAAAATCGTCAGGGTTTATAAAATCAAGATATCTTGAATACATAAAAACATCGCCAAAACCTCCTGTGGCGCAGATTGCAAGAATTGCATCTTTATTTTTTGTTCCATCCCACCAAAAATTATCATTAATATCGGATAATTGTTTTTTCTTAAAAAAATCCAAATATGGTTTATAACCTGTTTTAAAATCCTTTTGCATAAGGTGCAACACACCAAAAGTGTGATTAAATTTTATAACATTTGTATCAAAATTTTTGGTTAATTCAAGAGTATCCAAGGCTTCTTTATATTTTCTTTGGCGCCTTAAAATGACAGATAAATTATAAGCAGCTTCTGGATTTGGTTTTATTTCAAGTGCTTTTCTATAGCAGGTTTCTGCGTTTTTGAAATCTGATGTAAATTCATAAACAAGGCCTAAATTATTGTATGCAATATAATCATTTGGGCAAATTGCGATTAATTTTTGGAGAAATTTTTCTGCAATATCAAATTTTTCCATATCTTGCGCCAGGCTTGTAATTTCTCTAATTTTATAAATATTTTCAGGGTCAAATTTCAATGCTTTTATTGAATATTCTAAATAAATTTCGGCTAAATCAAGCTCTTTTGTACATGTTAATATCTTTTCGTAAAAAATATTATTATCATTATTTTTTATAATATTTTGAAAATGAGATAGCGCATTTGAAAAATCGCAAAGTTCAAAATAGCAAAAAGCAAGGTCTATTTCAATTTCAGAAATAGATTCCAGTTCAAAGGCTTTATTTAAAGTATTTTTAGCTTTGTTGTATTCCTTTTGCCCCATATAGAGGGCACCTAAAAGATGATATCCTCTTGCTGAATTTTGATTTTTATTAAGAAATTCTAGATAGAATTTTTCTGCGTTTTCAAGGTCACCTTTTTTATGGTATTCTATGGCTTTTTTAATTGTTTCCATTTTGATATTATATTTATTTTTTATAGGTTTTGGCAAGGACTTTGGGGTGGAAACTTTAAAATTTAGGTACAAAATAAATTTAAAAGAAGCATTTGCTGGTGAATCGCAAGCAAGGAATAAATAAAAAAGCACAAAAAATTGCGCTTGGCGCGATTCGAACGCGCGACCTATCCCTTAAAAGGGGAGTGCTCTACCTGCTGAGAGATAAGACAAAACAATTAAATATCATTTGCGCTTGTAGCTCAGCCTTGGTGAAGCTTGCTAAA